>JAFWMN010000026.1 GCA_017513865.1 Bacilli bacterium
ATAAGTCCTCAATTGTTTGTGAGAACTTGTATTGTATTCATTATTTTTTCAAGTATAGACGGTTATATAATAAATCCGCTTGTTTATGGAAAATCTAATGAGGTTCATCCATTAGTTGTTATTGTTTCTGTTTTTGCGGGTGGAATATTATTTGGAATTTTTGGAATTATTATTTCTCTTCCTTTATCTATTTTAATTATTTCTACTTTTAAATACTTTAAATCAGATTTAATTGAGATGAAGGAAAAGAAAATAAAGAAATAAATATTTTATGACATTGTTTTTGCAATGTCTTTTTTATACTTATTATTGGTGAAGGGAATGACTATATATGTAGATGGACTATTTTTTTTAAATTTTTTCTTTGATTTTTTACTTTTACTTACGACTGTTGTTATTTTGAAAAGAAATGTTAGCTTTTTTAGGATTTGTTTGGGTGCTTTTATTGGTAGTTTATCAGTTTTAGTTCTTTTTTTGAAAATTAGTTCATTTGAACTTTTTCTAATCAAACTTTATTTAGGTTTTTTGATGTGTATTGTATGTTTTGGATTTAAAAATTTTAAATCTTTTTTAATTTTTTTTAGCGTTTTGTTTGGGGTTAGTTTTTTTCTGGGAGGTGTTTTATATTACTTAAATTTAGAATTTTCTTATGGTCATAAGGGGTTACTTTTTTATAATAAGGGATTTAGTGTTAATGTTTTATTTTTATTTATTTTGACTCCTATTTTTTTACTTTTATATGTTAGGCAAGTTAGAATGTATAAGTTTAAATATTCAAATTTTTATAAAGTTAATGTGTACTTTGATGATATTTGTCTTTCTTTAAATGGTTATCTTGATAGTGGTAATTTTTTAAAGTATAAAGGTAGATTTGTAATAATTACGAATGTAAAAAATACCTTTAATAAAGAAATGGTATGTATATCTTGCAATACGGTTAATGGTTTGGGTGTTTTGAGGTGTATACTTGTTGATAAGGTTGTTGTCTTTGGACTAGGTGAATTTAAAAAGGTTTATTTGGGTTTTAGCAATAGTTTGAACTGCTTGGGATGTGATTTGCTTTTGAATGGAGGGATGATATGTTAGAAAAAATATTAAACTTTTTTAGAATGTTGTTTTTGGATGATGTTTTTTTTGTTGGAAGTACTGATAAACTTCCAGAACCTTTGTCAAAAGAAGAGGAGGTTAGATTAGTTACATTAGCTATGGAAGGTGATTTAGAAGCTAGGGAAAAGCTCATTGAGCATAATTTAAGGTTGGTTGTTTTTTTGGCAAAAAAATATGAAAATACTGGTGAAAGTTTAGAGGATTTGGTTAGTATTGGTAGTGTTGGTTTGATTAAGGGTGTAAACACATATAAGCTTTCAAAAAATATTAAACTGGCCACTTATGCTTCCAGATGCATCGATAATGAAATTTTAATGTTTCTTAGAAAGAATAAAAAAAGGAGGGGAGAGGTTAGTTTTGAAGATAGTTTAAATTATGATTCTGAGGGTAATGAACTTAGACTTGAAGATGTTCTGGGTACTGAAAGTGATATTGTAACAAGGGGAATTGAAAGGGAGACTGAAAGGAGATTACTTTATTCTGAGATTGAAAAACTAAATGAAAGAGATAAGAAAATAATGATTTTACGTTATGGTTTATTTGATCATGATGAGATGACTCAAAAAGATGTCGCTAGTCTTTTAGGTATTAGTCAGTCTTATATTTCAAGGATTGAGAAGAAGGTAATAGGAAAATTAAAATTGCTTGATAAGAGTTAAAATTTAGTGTAAAGCGCTTGTAATCTTCTTTTATTTATTTGATTTATAATATATAATAATATTAGAAGGTGGTACAAATGAGCGAAAGTCAGTTTTTGAATTTTAAATTTTTCTTTTCTATGGTTGTAATTGTAATTGGTTCAATTATAGCTTCAGCAGCTCTTGAATTAATTTTAATACCTAATTTGATGATAGATGGTGGTATTAACGGGATCGGAATTATAATCAATAAATTATTTGGAGGTTCTCTTGGACTTACGGTATTTATTTTGAATCTTCCATTTTTGGTTTTAGGATATTCTTGGATTGGAAATAAATTTGTTGTTAAATCTGGTTTTAGCATGGCTGTTTTTAGTTTGTTTCTAGAGATTTTTAACAAATTTAATCCAATAATTGATGATACTTTGCTTGCAACAGTTTATGGTGGTATTGCTCTTGGTATCGGTGTTGGACTTATTATCAAAGAAGGAGGATGCCTTGATGGAACTGAGGTTGTAGCTGTTCTTGTTAATAGAAAAGGAAGTTTAACAGTTGGACAAGTTGTATTTATATTTAATATTTTTATTTATGGTGCCGCTATATCTGTGTTTGGCCCGGAGAGAGCTCTTTATTCACTTCTTACTTATTTTATTTCTTACAAAGTAATTGATTTTGTTTCTGATGGTCTTAATAGTGCGAAAGCGATATTTATAATTACGAATAATGGTAAGGAGATATCTCGAGAGGTTCTTAAGAGGCTTGGAAGAACGGTTACTGTTATTTCAGGTGAGGGTATTATTTCTCATGGAAACAAAAAAGTTTTATATACTGTGGTTACTCGTTTTGAGGTTCCAATATTAAAGGATATTTTGGATGAATCTAAAGCCTCTTCTTTTGCGACAGTAATGGATGTTTCTGAAATAATCGGTAATCATATAAAGAAAATTCCTGATTAGTTTTAGGGTGATTTTATGAAGAAATTTTTTGCTTTCTTTTCACTAGCTTTGTTAGCTAGTGGTTTTAATACTTTGTATAAATATATTACTGTTCAAAATGCTTTATTTGATTATAATTATAATTCTTCTGTAATTGGAAACTTTGTTACTTCATCTTCTATTAGTATTTCTTACGTTAGTATTTTCTTTTTAAGTTTGTTTTTTTCATTAAGTGTTTTTCTTTTGTATTTAAAATGTTTTAATTTTAATTATAAGAATATTCTTTATTTTGATTTATTAATTATAATTTCTTTGTTATTACTTTTTTTAAATACTTTTTTATCTTTAATAATTTTATTACTTGGATTTTTGCTTATAATTTTTTTTATAAGAAAGTCTTGTAATATAAAACTTGTTATAACGTTATTTGTCTTTATTTATATTTCACTTTATTTTGTGTCTTGTTGATTTAAAAAGCTTGTAGTGAGCTTTTTTTGTTTAGTTAATTTTGTTTTTGCTCATTATAATTTAGAAAGGAGATTTTATGGCACGTCATAAGGTTGAAATTTGTGGCGTGGATACTGCGAATATTGAAGTTTTGAGTTATGATGAACAGAAAGAATTATTTAAAAAATATAAAAATGGTGATATGGCTTCTAAGGAAAGACTAATAAATGGTAATTTGAAGTTGGTTCTATCTATTTTGAAATCATTTTATTCTAGAAGTGATAATATGGATGATTTATTTCAAGTTGGGGCTATTGGTTTAATAAAAGCAATTGATAATTTTGATTTAAGTCATGGTGTTAAGTTTAGTACTTATGCTGTTCCGATGATTTTGGGTGAGGTTAAGAGATATTTAAGAGATAATAATCCTATAAGGATTTCCCGTGGAGTTAAAGATTTAGCTTATAAATGTCTTAAATTCAAGGAATCTTTTATCAATGATTATAACCGGGAACCTTCTACTAAAGAAATTGCTTCATATCTTAATGTTAGTGAATTTGAGGTAAGCAATGCCCTTAATTCTTTAAAGGATACTGTTAGTATGTTCGAACCAATTTATAATGATGGTGGTGATGTTATTTATTTATCTGATCAGCTTTCTCTTGATGATGGAGTTTATGATATTGAAACAAAAATTTCTTTGAAGGACGCTTTATCTAAATTAAAGGAAAAGGAGAGATATATTTTAACTCAGAGGTATTTAATTGGTAAAACACAGATGGAACTCGCTTCTGAAATAGGGATAAGTCAGGCTCAAATTTCTAGAATAGAGAAAAGCGGTCTTAGTAAGGTAAAAAAAATTATAGATTTTTAAGAT
>JAFWMN010000027.1 GCA_017513865.1 Bacilli bacterium
TAATATATAATTATTCATAGACATAGATTTATTCCTTTCAATGTTTTATTGACCAATTACATTGTATCAAATCTATGTCTTTTTAATAAATAAAAATAGTGTAGTGAATTTACACTCACCAACACTATTTATAATACAACCAAAATAAGAATACCGTTGGTATTCTTTTATTGTGATTATATATGGTATAATCTAGTTAAAGGGAGAGTTGCATATGAAAAAAATATCTAATCTATTTATTGTTTTAGTGTTATTTGTTTCTTTATGTGTTTTGGTTGGTTGTAGAAATAATAAACAAGATAATAAGAGTAAAGAGAAGATTGATAGTAAAGGGGATATTTATTTATTATTAGAAACTGAAGGGTTAGGACAAGTTTCATACTACATTGATGATGCGAGAAAAATAGATTTTAATGATGAAAGGCCAAATCAACAAGTCTATGTAAAACTTGATAAGGCAGAGAATGTTAAAATTAATTGTAAGGCTGATGCTGGTTATAAATTTGTAAAATGGATTAAAGATAATAAGGATTATTCAACTGATTCCAAATTAGAAATAACTGTAAGTGGTGCTACTGAATTAACAGCAGTATTTGATGAAAACGTATAAATATCATTACTAAGTGAAAAATGATTGTCAGATGTTCAAATAATTGTTTTGAAATAAATTAATAGTATTTCAAGAAGATAGAGTAGAGGAGTCTACTCTTTTATGTTATAATTTGGTCATTAGAAAGTGATTTCTATGAATGAAAATAAAATTAATATAAACTGGTTGATTACGATTTATACAATAATGAATGAATACAACGATAAAATAATGGCTTGAGAGATATAATATCATGCATATTTTATATAAAAATATATTAAAATAGATAAAAATTAGTAAAAAATGACTATTTTTAATGAAAATATGGATAGAAGTTTAAAGGTGATTACGTCACCTAATAATAAAAAAGTACTATGATTACGGTAAAGTAGTTCGTGGTAATGGAGGTGTTAAAATGAGTGTAATTTCATTAGCTAGTGGTGCTTCATGTTGGCGAGGATTAGATTATTATAAAAAAAATAAAATAATAAATTTGAAAAAAATAAATGATTATGAATATACAAGTACAGTAGTTGGTACTAATAATTATAACGTTTATTTAGATGTATCACACCCTAGAAAATCCACTTGTACTTGTCCATTAGCAAATGGAAAAAGAATAATATGTAAGCATATAGTAGCAACGTTCTTTACTGCATTTCCAAAAGAAGCAAAAAACTTTGAAGAAGAACAAGAAAGATTGCAAGAAGAATATGAAGATTATCAAGAAAAGTTATATAATAAAACACAAAAGTATATTAGGTCAATGACTAAAAAAGAATTAATTGATGAATTATCATATATTTTAGATTACGCACCTGATTGGGTATATAATGATTTTGTAAGAAGAAATGATATTGAATAATAGTAAAGAAGGCAATTATGGATAATAAAAATGAAGTATTAATATATGAAGATAAAGATGGCAAAACTTGCGTAGATGTTAAATTTATTGATGAGGATGTTTGGGTAACAAAATATCAACTTGCTGATATTTATAAAACTACAAGGCAGAATATAGAACAACATATTAATAATATTTATAACGATAATGAACTACCTAAATCAACTTGCAAGAAATTCTTGCAAGTTCAAAAAGAAGGAACTAGAAATGTTAAAAGGAATGTTGAATTTTATAATTTAGATGCAATAATATCTGTTGGCTATAGAGTAAATTCAATAAGAGCAACACAATTTAGAAGATGGGTTACTAACATTTTAAAAACTTTTACTATTCAAGGTTATGTTTTAGATAAAGAGAGAATGAAAAATGGCTCATTTATCGATAAAGATTATTTTGAAAAATTGTTAGAAGAAATAAGAGAAATTAGATTATCTGAAAGAAGATTTTATCGAAAGGTAACCGATATTTATGCAACTAGCATAGATTATGATCCAAAATCTCCAATATCAATTAATTTCTTTAAAAAAGTACAAAACAAAATACATTATGCAGTATCTAAGCAAACTGCTGCTGAAATAATTTATGATTGAGCAAATTCAGAAAAAGAACATATGGGATTAACTTCATGGAAAAATTCTCCTAATGGAAAGATAATGGAATCCGATGCCATAATTGCAAAAAATTATTTATCTAACGATGAAATAAAAGATTTGGAGGGTATTGTTAGTGCATTTTTGGAATTTGCAGAAAATAGAGCAAGAAGGCATATTCCAATGACAATGGAAGATTGGGATACAAGAATAGATAAATTTTTATTAGCAGACGACAGAGATATATTAAAAGATGCTGGAAAAATATCACATGAAATAGCAAAGGATAAAGCATTAACTGAATTTGAAATTTATAGAGTAAAACAAGATAAATTATATAAATCTGATTTTGATTTATTAATGGAAGAAAGTGAAAAAATATGAAAATAAAATCATTGTATATTTGTGTTAATGATATGGAAAGAGCTATCAATTTTTATACAAGTTTTTTCGAGAAAAAACCTATAAAAAATGATCCTATTTATTCTATATTTGATGTTGATGGTTTTAGATTTGGATTATTTGCATATCAAAAAATGAAGGAATCTCATACATTTGGAAGTAATTGCCTGCCAAGTATAGAAGTAGATAATATAGAAACACTAAAAAGAAAAATAGAAAAGCTAGAGATTTGTTTTCCTTTAACAAAAATTGATAATAATTATGTAGTTGAGTTTATTGATAGTGAAGGAAACCATATAGAATTAACAACTAAGGTTGAAGAAAGTGATTAGAATGAAAGAAGAAAAAAGTCTTAACAATACAGTTATCAATTGGTTGGTATCGATTTATAGAAATTCCTTTAGAAAAGCTTATAAATAAAGGAATTGAAGAGAATTTGATCTTGCATGATTTTAATAAAAAATTATCAAAAATTACAAAAAAATGATAAAAATGACAAAAGTTACTATTTTTTTGACTAGGAATTAGACAACTGATTACGATAAGTGAAACTA
>JAFWMN010000028.1 GCA_017513865.1 Bacilli bacterium
ATTGACTGTAACAACGTGAACACCTTTTCCTGTTAAAGCATTTAAATATACAGGTAATGTAGATGTTAACGTTTTACCTTCACCCGTTTTCATCTCAGAAATATTCCCTTCATGTAAGGCAATACCACCCATTAACTGTACGCCATATGGACGCATTCCAAGAACACGAGTTGCCGCTTCGCGAACAACTGCAAAAGCTTCAGGTAGTAAATCATCTACTGTTTCACCTTTTGTTAGACGTTCTTTAAATTCAAGCGTCTTTCCTTTTAATTGTTCATCAGTTAGTGGCTTAATAGATGACTCTAATGCATCAATTTGCTCAACTGTCTTTTGCATACGTTTAATTTGGCGTTGATTTACATCAAACACCTTTTTTAAAATACCGATCATAGGAAATACGCTCCTCTTTTTATTAAAATAAAACTTCCGATTGTTTTTCTTTTTCTCTATTACAATCAGTCGTTATAAAAATCAAATGTATGTTATGCCAATTTTTCTCCTAATTAAAAAAACTAAAATGTATATACCTAATGATAATTGTAACACTTGTCTTATAACTATGACAACAATCGGCAAGATGTCGGGCCTCATATTCAGAAAAAGTTTTTATTTCATTTGTTACGTTCCTTTTCTCTGTCTCGCTATTTCAATTTCACGTTACAAATTTCGTATTAAATCTAAGTCATATTCTTTCAAGTTTCCTTTTAAAGAATATGACTACCAAAAATTCCTTAATAAAATCTAAATCAACAATTACAAAAAGCCGGAAACTTCGCAGGTGTAGCATCCATAGATACTTACACCTACAAAAAAACCCCGACTTTAAAAGATATTGTTATGTTGCAAGATCTACAAACAACATTAAAATATAGCTGTATCAATCATAAATTTTATTAATTTATCGGTATTTCTAATTCATGATATTTCCCTTCCTTATCTTTTATACACGAAATGAATTTCACTTTAGTTGATTCATTTGAAAAGTTTTTATAATTTTTATAAGGGTCATCTCCTATAAAATAATTTGTCCCTATATACCCTCGTACTGTTTTACCAGCAGGTATTACAGGATCAAACTGATATTTTTTAGGTAATTCCATTGAATAAGGGATTAAATTATAAAACTCACCTATTTTAGAATAAAACATTGTATCGGAAATAGACTTATTACTAAGCAAGTTAATATCTCGATTTGTTGTATTTGTAATATCTAAAGGTAAAACATACGTCACTACTTCACGGTCTTCATAGGGGTCATAAACTTTTGTAGGATCAAGAGGATTAAGTGCATGAAACGTAACTCCTTGCCCATCTTCAAAAGTTCTATTAGATAAAAACTCATCTTTTACCACTTTATAAGATTCATTATTAAGATTTAATGTTTTAAATCTTAATAAACTAGCAAATATACATAGCAACAGACACAATCCAATACTTATTAAGATATGTTTTCTCGTCACTCTTAATCTACCAACTTTCCATTATTAACATGTACAATACGATCTACCATTTCATTATCTAGAACATGCAAATCATGACTGGCTACAACAATAGTCGTTCCCTTGGCTTTTTCTACTTTCAAAATATCTAAAACATCTTTTATCCCATCACTATCTAAAGCATTAGTTGGCTCGTCTAATAACAGTAATTTTGGTTGTTCCATTAAAGCTTGCGCTATCCCTAAACGTTGTTTCATACCTAAAGAGTATCTTTTATACTTTCCCTTATCTGTTTTATCAAGCCCAACCCTTTGAATAATATTATAAATCTCCTCATCGGAGATTTTATTGTTAATCGATGATAAAAATTTCAAGTTCTGAAAACCAGTATACCCTGGAATAAAACTTGGATATTCAATCAATATTCCCATAGAATCAGGAAATTGCTTTTGTTTTCCAATTATTTCATTATCTATATAAACAACTCCAGAATTCAAACGCATTAACCCTGAGATAGCGCGTAAAATCATCGTTTTACCAGAGCCATTATGCCCCTTCAAAACTAAAAATTCGCCTTTTTTTACTGACAAATTAATATTATCTAACACAACATTTCCTTTTAATCTTTTCGTCATACATTCACATTTAATATAATTGTCCATAAATTATTCACCTATCACATCTAGTTTTTTAAAACAAAAACTACCTAATAAAATCATTACAACAACAATTACTACCCCTATTAGGAGTAAATCATTCCATTGAATAGATTGATTATTACCTAAAGTCAATTGAATTGAACTGTGATCAACAAAATACCAACGATTTGGCATAACAAAAGAGCCTAAAAAATAAATACTATGAAAGAAAATAGACAAAAATAGGTACAACAACATTAGTACAAAAACAATAGTTATCGGTATATAAAAAGTTAAAAACTCAAAAATCAAAGCTAATAAAAAACTTATAATTATTTGAATTAGCATAGTACCTAATATTTTATAAGAAAATTGACTATATAAAGAACTCTCGCCAAAAGTAAGCAAATAGTACACCGTAAACCAAATAAAATACATAACAACCCAAATACAAACTATGTAAAAAAACAAAGATAGCATTTTCGTTAACCACAGAAAATGCTTCTTCTTAACACGAGGAAATAAATAAACACCATTCTGTTGAATATCTGAAAAAGCAAAATTGCCTACAAGCAACAAAGGAGTGATTTGAAAGAATATCCAATAAAAAGGGATAGAAAATCGCCCCTCCTTATAAAAATAAGATAAATCCACAAAGTCTACTCCATGAAAAAATCGATAAAAGGTAACATCTACTAATACAGATTCTTTACCATTACTAAGAGGCTGATTGTAAAAAAAAGCAATTGCAATAATAGCATAAATTAAGAATAAAAAAGCCATTATCTTGATGGAATCTCGAAACCTTACATGTAAATCTCTTTTTAACAAATAATATAAGATCATAATGTAAACTAGATCACCTCTGTCTCATCATTCATAGAAATATAACTTTTTTTAGATAAAATCCATACACTTATAAAAAAGATAAAAAGACAGACAAATAAGCGTATACATATACCAGTAGCATCTTCAAAGACATTTATATAAAAAGCATTTGTAAATAAAAATCCATGTAATATAAATCTATCTAATAAAACAGCAGTAATCATACATATTATTACAAGTAAACTAGGTAAAAATAATTGCAATAAAGCACTTATCATACATATAAAAACACTCGCAAATAATTGAATGCAAAATAATAATGGATAATTTACATCAACACTAGTTACAGCCATCATATTTGACATCAAAAACAACTGTAAAATCATACTCCCAGCAAAAAAGTAAACAAAAACAAATAGCTTCAAATAATATATGGAAACTAATTTCAATGCATTATTCACTCTGTAAACAACATAAATACTAAAAAAATTCGACATAGAATATACAGAAAAAACGATAGTTAAAGGAATAAATATAGTCGATAAATTATAAAACGACATAACCTTATACAAAACTTCCAATTCGTTCATTTTCTCTTTTATAATTCCGGTTTCAAAATAATTGAACAAACAACCAATGATACTGACATTAAGTAAAAAGAGAATACTTAACCAAACATATTTCATCCTTATAGTTTCTTTCATAACATTATAAAAGAACATGCTTCCTACTCCCCCGTAAATAAAGAACTACAGAACAAAACCAAATACATAACAGTACACTAAGAAAAATTTGTAATTCAAAAAAGCCAAAATCTTTAATTAAATAATCTTTAGGATTGAGAATCCCTTTTCCAATACCAAGCCAAAAAATATGTAAAATAAATGGAACTAAATAAA
>JAFWMN010000029.1 GCA_017513865.1 Bacilli bacterium
TTCGTTAAGTTATTTAGAAATTCCCCAAGAGGTGAAGCGGCCTTTAAAGTATTTTCTGATTTTTTAAATGTTGAAATTAAAGAAAATAAAGACGAGTAAAAACTATGATTTAAATACAACATACGTTATTGATTTCGAAACCACGACAGCAGATACTGAATACTTTAAAACGCACAATACCGGAACTATTACTTGTTGAATGGCTAAAAACTTAACAGATACCGACAAACAATACGGGCTAACAATGAACGATTTAGAAAATTGATTTATTGAATTAGCCAAAGACAAAGAACCAATATCAATTAGAATTTACGCACACAATTTGGGTAAATTTGACGGCTACATTTTACTTTCCTGAGGCATTGAAAATTGGTCTTGTAATCTAAATAACATTAAAAGTAAATTTACCTTTACATATGAAAAAGGCGCCGGAAATGAGATATTAAAACTAATTATTAAATATAAAAAATTAACAGTTATTTTTGTTGATAGTTATAAACTAATTAATTATTCCGTTGCTTATTTGGGTAAATTATTTAATTTTCCAAAAGGAGAAGTTGATTATAAACAAGAACCGGTCGAAAAATGAGAACAATTACCTTTAATATATCGAGAATATTTAGAAAGAGACGTTGATATAGTTATTAAAGCCCTATTACAATTTGATAAGGCCCTTGGAGATTATGAAAATATCGACTGGAAAAATTGTTTAACTATTTCGAGTTTATCACGTCAATTTATCGAAAGCGTCGACACTGATAAACTATTTAAAATTAGTTTTAAAAGTCAACAAATAGCCAAAAGATTTTATCGAGGTGGTTTTACTTCTTATAATAAAAATTATTGATTTAAAAAAACAGAAAACATAAACGCCAAAATGATAGATGCCAAAAGTCATTACCCTAGTGTTATGAAATTAAACGAATTACCGGCAGGTGAACCAGAACCAATAACTGAGGAGGAAATAGACGATTATAAAATTGTATTTGTTAAGGTCGTCGGGCATATTAAAAAATGTAAAACTGGTTGAGGAACTATCAATAAAACTTCCGATTTTCATCATTATATTTTCGAGGACAATCAAGATTTTATCTTTGTTGGGTTAATACAAGAATGAAAAATACAGAAACATTTTTACGAGTTTAGTAAATGAGAATATGCGGAAATTTGGGGGTTTAATGAAACGCAAAATTTATTAAATGAAATTATCGATAAATTTTATGAACTAAAAGAAACTTCTGATACTAAATTAGTATGAAAATTATTATTAAATAGTTTATACGGAAGTTGTGGTATGAAGGCAAATTACCCTGATACCTATTTTATAAATGAAAATGAGATACCGAATTTAGCCGAAATTTCAACTGATAAAAAACAATATTATAGATATCATATTAAAGCAAGGCAGTTTTTCGAAGGTCTAACTGAAATTGAAATTGATTACGATTTATTAAATTCTAATAAATGTTGGAATATATGAGTAGCCGCGTCGATTACATCATATGGAAGGTATGAACTAATGAGACATATTGCCTATAAGCCTGATAGCGTCCTTTATTGTGATACTGATAGTATGTTGATTTTAAATGATTTTCCATTGGAAAAAGTTAAATTAGGTAAAGAACTTGGTTGTTGAGAAGTGGAAAAAGAAAATATTAATAATATTTATATTCAAGGTGCTAAAAGGTATGTTGTCGGTCAAGATGAGGAAGTTTTAAAAACTGGTTTTGCCGGAGTTTCCAAAATTAAACATAAAGGCGAGTTTAATTATATGTATAATTTACTAAATACTGATATTGTCGAGGAGGCACAATTGAGAACAATAATTGATAAAGATTTTAAATGATTTCCAATTTTGGTGCCAGTAAATTATAAAAATACGAAATTAATAAAATGAAAGGCATACAATGAAAAAGAAAAAGAAAACGTTTAAAGTTTTAGATTTATACGAAGCAGGAACTGACTTTGAGGAAACTTGAAGCGAAAAAATTAAATACCAATTTAAAGGTGATGCAAAAGAATATACGCGGGCATTAAAAGCGGGGTTTAATTTTATTGATAAGCGTTTATCAAGAACGCAAGGAACAAGAGGGGACTTTGATGATTTCGCAGATATTTATAAAGACGTTAAAAAATTAAAAATTAGTAATGCAAGTTGAAAAAATGCAAATGAAATAACTACGAGATGGCGTAATTTTGTAAGTAATGATATAAGCGACTATTTCGGTGATAACATTAGGAGGTCGGCAGTCCAAACGGTCGGAGATAGAACATATGTTAATTTAAGTAATTCGATTTATACAAGAACCGGAAATTTAAGAAAAAGAAAAAGGCAAGGCCTAACAGGGCACGATAGAATAGCCAACCATAATGAGGAAGTAGCGGCTTGAAAATTATATAAAACTTTGCTTGATAATGGTGAGGACGTTGATTTAGAAACTGGAATAGCTGATTATATTAGTCCGTATATGTTAGCGTTAGTTTCGATTTATGAAAATATGGCAGGGCATAGATTAAATATTATTACCGATATTGAGGAAATGGAAACGGACGGGGTAAGTCGAGTTGTTAGTTTTAGATTTACGCCAAGGGTCTTAAAAGTATTAAGAAAAATAGCCCCTAAAATTTTAAAAGAGGAAAAAGGCGAAATTAAAATATATACTAATAAATATAATACATTTAGAAAATTACCAAAGAAAAGAAATAATTAAAGGCGGAAGCCGTCTTTTTTTTCTAACGCAAATGCTAAGTCATCAACAAATAAAATTGTTTCCTCTTTGGCTAATATTGAAGTATATAAAATTTGAGTATTTTTCATTGCTTGTGAAAGTTTAGCATAAGGTCAGTCCTCATTATTTGTAATATTAATTAGTCCTTTATTTCTTAATGTTAATAAA
>JAFWMN010000002.1 GCA_017513865.1 Bacilli bacterium
GAAGAATGTCCTAATCTTTTAGAAACAGCTTTAATATCTGCACCTTGTTCTATTAACCTTGTAGCATGTGTATCTCTAAAGTCATGGAATCTACATGGTATTTTTAATTCATAATTAATTACTTTAAAAGCATGTCTTACAGTTTCAGTACCTCGATATTGTCCATTAGGTTTAACAAACATTAATTTTGCTTCTGGTAAATTTAGTTCTAGTTCTGCAGGTGCATTAACTATTTTTATTTCTTTTCTTTCTGTATGTGGATTAATAACCTCTTTTTCATAATGTTTTAAATAGGCATCTCCATAAAATTTAATATATTCTTCTTGTTCTTTTTTATATTCCTTTAAAGCTTTAACTAGAGTATCTCCTATTCCAATAGTTCTATTTGATTGAGGATTCTTACATGTTCCATAATACCATTCTTCTACTGAATGTCCTTTTGTTATTACATACTTTTTAGGTAGTTGGTGTTGATTCTTCTTTATAATGTTTTTATTAACTGTTAAAGTCTTTCTCTCAAAGTCTATATTATCCCATGTTAAAGCATAACATTCTGATACTCTAAGTCCTGTATAATAAGCAGTTAAGAATGAATAATAAAGATATGGTACATCTTTAAATCTTTCTAGTATAATTTCAAACTCTTCTTGAGTAAATATATGTGCTGGATCTCCTGTAACTACATCATATTTTGGAATATGTACTCTTTCTGCCGGATTATCATTTATAAAATTAACTGTATAGCATGCATATTTAAGTGATCCTTTTATTAGTTTTAGTATTCCTTTTAAATAATGCTTTGAATAATGCTTTTCTTTAAATAGTTTATTAATATAGTTTTGTATTGTATAAGAATCTAGTTGTGTTAGCTTATACATTCCTAATTCTGGTTTTAAATGATTCTTAATTATGTTTAAATATGAGGCTATTGTTGCATATTTAACATTAAAATAACAATAATTAGTCATCCAGTAGTCTAAATAGTCCTCATAAGACATATCTTTTATTTTTTGTTTTCTTCCAGTCTTATAATATTCATTATAAGCAATTGCTCCTGCTTCTTGAGCTTCTTTTCTCGATTCGAATCCACTCTTATTAATATATCTTCTTACACCTCCTCTTGAAGCAATTTCAAATCGATACTGATAAACCTTTCCCCTTTTCATAATTCTAATCTCTGACATAATGTTCCCTGTCCTTTCTTATTGAACAAAGAAAAAACTAGCAATCAATATGCTAGTTTCATTATTTCACTAAAATGTGCACATTATCTAATCCCTTTATTTATAAGCTTTTAAAGTGATTATTTTGAATATTTTATGGTTTTATGTGCACAAATTGTGCACATTTGAGAAAAATGGTGCTTTTTTTGTGCACATAAATTTTCTCAAACCCTTATTTTACGGCTATTTTCCACAACACTGTTTGTATTTCTTACCTGAGCCACATGGACATGGGTCATTGCGGCCTACTTTTTTAACTCTTTTTGGTGTTTGTTTTTTATTTTTGCTTTTGTCTTCATTAGGTGTTCCTTCTATTACTTGTTCTCTTTCGACATTTTGTCTAATTTCAGCATTTAATAAATATCTAGTTGTATCTTGAGCTATTGCAGCTAATAAGTTATCAAACATTTCATAACCTTCTGCAGTATAAGCTCTTAGTGGATCTTCCTGGGCATATTGTCTTAGATAAATTCCTTCTCTTAGGAGTGACATAGCATTAATGTGATCCATCCAGTGAGTATCAATTACTCTTAATGTGATAGCTTTTTCAAATTCATTTTTAAGTTCTTCTGGGAATTCTGATAATTTTTTATCATATTCTTCTACTATTTTTTCATAAATAGTATCGATTACTGATTCATTATCTAATTCTTCTAAATTTTCTACTTTTAGATCATGTTTTAATAAATTTTCATTAACATATTCTAGTATTTCACTAACGTCTGTTCCTGTTAGGTTATCATTTTCTATTAAGTGACTATTAACAATATTTGTGATGTGTTCTTTGAAATGATTTAAAGTTGTAGTATGGATTGATGGGCTATCTAATATTTCATTTCTTTGTTCATAAATAATTAGTCTTTGATTATTAATTACATCATCATATTCTAACAAGTGTTTTCTAGTATCAAAGTTATTTCCTTCAACTCTTTTTTGAGCTGATTCAATTGATTTTGATAAGGCTCTACTTCTGATTGAAAGTTCACCATCAAAGCCTACTTTTTGTAATAGGGCTTTGGCACTATCAGTTCCAAATCTAACCATTAAGTCATCTTCAAATGATACACAGAATTGTGTCATTCCTGGGTCTCCTTGACGGCCAGAACGTCCTCTTAATTGGTTATCAATACGTCTTGATTCGTGTCTTTCAGTACCAAGCACGCAAAGTCCACCTAATTCTACGACACCTTTACCTAATTTGATATCGGTACCACGACCAGCCATGTTGGTAGCTATTGTTACAGCTCCTTTTTCGCCGGCTTTAGCTATTATTTCTGCTTCTCTAGCATTATTTTTAGCATTTAATACTTCATGTGGAATACCTTCTTTTTTAAGCATTCTACTTATTAATTCACTGTTTTCAACGGCTACAGTACCTACTAGAAGTGGTTGTCCTTTTTCATGTCTTTCTTTTATTTCTTTTACTATAGCATTATATTTTCCTTCGGCAGTAGCGAAAATTAAGTCACTAAAGTCTTCTCTTATTACTGGTTTATTTGTAGGTATTTGAATAACATACATGTTATAAATATCTCTAAATTCTTCTTCTTCGGTTTTAGCAGTACCAGTCATTCCGGCTAGTTTTTTATACATTCTAAATAAGTTTTGGAATGTTATTGTAGCTAATGTCTTAGTTTCTTCATTAATTTGTACGCCTTCTTTAGCTTCAATAGCTTGGTGAAGACCTTCTGAGAAGTTTCTTCCTGGCATAAGTCTTCCAGTAAATTGGTCAACTATAACAATTTTGCCATCTTGAATAACGTAATCAAAGTCTTTTTTCATACTATAGTTAGCGTGTAAGGCTTGATTAATAAAGTGAACTAAAGTAGCGTGCTCTATATCGTATAGATTATCTACTTTAAAGAATTTTTCGGCTTTTTTAATACCTTCAGCATCTAATGATGTTGCTTTTGTTTTTTCATCATAGATGTATCCTTCGTTTTCTTTTAAAGTTTTAACAAATTTATCAGCATTTGTATATAAATTAGCTGATTGCATGCTTCCACCTGAAATAATTAATGGGGTTCTAGCTTCATCGATTAAAACTGAGTCGACCTCGTCTATGATAACGAAGTTAAGTGGTCTTTGAACTCTATCTTCAGCTTTAACTACCATGTTATCTCTTAAGTAATCGAAACCAATTTCGTTATTGGTTGAATACATAATATCGCAACCGTAAGCTTCTCTTTTTTGTTCTGGAGTATATTCTCTATAGTTAATACCGACTGTAAGTCCTAAAAATTCATGGATTTTTCCCATCCAGTTAGCATCACGGCCAGCTAGGTATTCGTTTACGGTGATTATATGTACTCCGTCACCAGTTAAAGCATTTAAGTAAGCTGGTAAAATTGAAGTTAAAGTTTTACCTTCACCAGTTTTCATCTCAGCTATATTACCATAGTGAATAGCTAAGCCTCCTAATAACTGTACATAATATGGTTTTTCACCAATTACTCTATATGCAGCTTCTCTTGCAACGGCAAAGGCTTCTACTTTGATATCTTCTAAAGTTTCCCCTTTTTCTAATCTTTTTTTGAATTCTGCTGTTTTAGCTTTTAACTGTTTATCAGTTAATTTAGACATCTTTTCATCTAATGCATCTATTTCATCAGCTATTTTTTGAAAACGTTCAAGTTCTTTATATTCGTGATCAAATATTTTTTTAAAGAAGTTCATTAAATTCACCCTTTCGTGTCTATACAGTATTTTACCAAAAAATGTGTAAAATTCCTAGTATTTATAAGAAAAAAATAAAAAATCGCATTTGGCGATTTTTATTTTTCTTTAAGTAATCCGTAATTTCCGTCTTCTCTTTTATAAACTACTTCAATTTCTCCGGATTTTGAATCTCTAAAGATAAAGAAATCATGGTCAATTAAATTCATTTGAAGTATAGCTTCTTCTTCGCTCATTGGTTTTAATTCTATTTCTTTTTTCTTAACTATTTTACTTTTATCTTTATCTTCTTTTTCGACCTCAAAGTTAGTGACAAAACCTGCCATTTTATCTCGTGTTGATTTTTTGCTCATTCTTGTTTTATTTTTCCTTATTTGTCTTTCTAGTTTGTCTACTATTAAATCAAGAGCAGCAAATGGATCTTTGTGACTTTCTTCAGCCCTCAATAGCATTCTTTTAACCGGTATCGTTACCTCTACCTTTTGCACTGGTTCTTGGTTTTTGAAAACAACAGTCGCTGTAAACTCTTCAGCATTTACGAAAAATTTATCAAGTTTAGATAATTTTTCTTCAGCATATGCTTTTAAGTCATCTGTTACTTTAACTTTTTTTCCACGAACTACGTATTTCATTTTATCACCTTCCGATTATATTATAGCACATTTTGATAAAAGAAAAAACTACACTAAGGCAGTTTTAATTTCAACAACATTTTTGGCTTGCAGGCCTTTATCAGTTCTAACTAGTTCAAATTCAACGTATTGTCCTTCAACTAATGTCTTGTAGCCTGGTGTAAGAATTGCAGAATAATGAACGAAAATATCTTCTTCATCATTATATTCGATAAATCCAAAGCCTTTTTCGTTATTAAACCATTTTACTTTGCCTTTCACTCTTACATCTCCCTTCTAGTAATTCTCTTACAATATTAATATACTGCTTCTAGGTCCCTTTTGGTGCGAAATCTATAATACAAATTCCGACAATACGCGCGGTTTACTGAAGTCGACGATTTCAATTTTACTATAGTCATCCATTTATCCTGGTTATGGCGTCTGAATGTGATTATAAGTTGTCTAAATGCTAACAAGTGTAACGAGTAGTTTTATACTATTTATCAATAGTTTTGGTATTTACTGAGTTAGTGCAATTACCATATTTTACTGTCTTTGTAATGCTATTCTTTACTTAAAAGTAGGAGTATTTATGAGGGAAGTAATTGTTTCAAAAGCTTTAAATATCATCAAAAAAGATAATCCTGATTTTTCTAATGAAAAGATGGAAATATTAGAATATGGTTTAACGGGGTTTTATATGTTTATTTCTAAATCTATTATTATATTTTCAGTAGCCTATTTTCTCGGAATATTAAAAGAATTAGTTATTTTTATGCTTATTTATACAGCAATTAGAAGTGTATCATTTGGTATGCATGCTTCCTCGAGTATGGCTTGTTTAATCGGTTCTTCTTTAACTTTTTTATCTGTAACGTTTGTCTGTAAAATAGTTATTCTTCCTATTTGGTTTAAGATCTTATTGGGATTAATAACTATATTATTAGTTGTTAAGTATAGTCCAGCAGATACTGAAAAAAGACCTATTATTAGTCCTAAAAGAAGACTTGTTTATAAAGTGCTATCTACTATGGTTTCTGTTATGATGGTTCTTTGCTCATTTTTAATTAAAAATACGTTTATTTCTAATTCTATGATTTGTGCTTTAATTATCCAAAGTGTGATGATTTCACCCATAACTTATAAATTAGCTGGTCAGCAATACGATAATTACAAGTATTACAAAAAGGATTAGGGTTTAAATTTTTATTTAAACATAAAAGAAAGGAGATGTCTTATGCATTTATTTAGTTCAATTTTAGCTGGTTTTGCAGGTTTGTTTGCAAATGCTACTGTTACAGGGTCTTGGATTTTTTGGTGGGATGAACCAAAATGTCCTAAAAGTTTAATAAAATAAAAATGTAGTAAATCTACATTTTTATTTTTAGTCTTTGCGTAAATTTATCACCATTAATACTTTTCTCATTTTCTAATTTTTTACTGTTTTCAGAGATTATTTGTTCAACTAAAGATAATCCATACCCGTGTCCTTTTCCTTTGGTAGTATATTTCTTACCTAATTTACTTATATCTAAATTACCTTTAAAGTTATTGGTTATATCAATATTCAAATAGTTATCCATAACATAGAACTCAATAGTAATATTTTTCTTTCTTAATTTTTTGACAGCATCTATTGAATTATCTAAAAATACACCTATGATTTTACATATATTAAGCATTAATTCTTCATCAATATTTATTAAATCTACGGTTCTAACATCATTAGCTATATCTAATGTATACTTTATTTTATATTTGTCCATTAGATTTAACTTAGAATATATTATTGCCCTAAGTCCACCTTCAGGAATTTTAGAGGTTTTATACATTATCCTTTCATTATCTTTTATTTTATTATCAACTAATTTATCGATATATTCTACCATACCTTTATCTTTAGTTTTTATCATATTTCTAATGGTCATAAGTTCATTTTTGTTTTCGTGATTGTTTACTCTATACTTATCAATCATTTCCTCATATTCTTTTAAACTCGATATACTTGTTTGATATTGATTATTTATTTTGTTATAATTTGCTTTTATTGAAGTAAATTTTAATATTATTATAATAAAAATAATGGCCATAATTGTGTTTGTTATTAATATAGCTTGTGTTGGTAAATTAACATAGCTTTCAATTGTGGATATAATTATAATTAACATTATTATAATTAGATATAAGACCGTTTCGTTCGTAGTGATCGATTTCCATATCCCGTTTAGTTTTTCATATATTCTGTTTGGAATTTTTCTTTTCAAAGCAATAAAAAGTATAAAAGTAATATATAAATTTAAAGTTATGAAGCCTCCTATAGAATTTAGGAAGGTGTAAACTTTTTTTGAAAATATTATTGATGCCCCTATGAAAAATGAAAATTCTATAATCCATGCAATTACTTCTAATATTAAAACTGATATTATCGCTTTATAAAAGTTTTTTGAAATGAATATATAATTTACTAGAATAAAAAAAGAAAACATTATAAACATTCTAATTTCTTTAGGTAAATTATAGTTTAAAATTGCTGTAGCAAGAGTTATAAATACTGCTAATATAGTTATTTTCTTTTTGGAAATTTTGATATCATTAAAGCATTGTTGCCAACAACTTATCATTAAAATGTCTACTGGTATAGTGCTTATTATTTGCAGTGTTAGTGTTGTAATATTATTCATCTTATATCAACTCCTTATTAAAGCGAGTGGAAATCAAATCACATTTGGTTCCATTGTCAAAAGTTACTATTCTTTTTCCTTTGTTATGGCAGACTATTCTTTTTTGATTCATAAAGCAAGCTCTATGGGTTTTTACGAAATTATCATTTAACATTTTTTCAATTTCGTTTAGGTTTTTGCCCACTTTAAATTCATTATAATCGGTTACAATAATGCATTTTCTTTCAATACTATCTCTTGTAATGTATAAAATATCTTCTAGGGGAATTGAATATAATATTCCATTATCTTTAAATCTTATGGTTTTTTTAATTTTAAACATTTTTAATGATTTATCTATGGCTTTTGTTAATCTTTTTTCACAATTATCAAATTTATTGATAAAAGCTAAAAAAATAAAGTCATTTTTCATTACAATATCACCTAATTCTTGATGCCCTGTTATAAATATTAATACGCTGTCAACATCTTTGTGTCTTATTATTCTGGCTATGTCTATTCCTGATCTTGTTGGTGTTTCAATATCTAGAATATAAATTTTAAATGGTAATTTTTTATTTACAATTTTAATGAAATTGTCATCGTAATCATCAAATATGTGAGTTTTGTATTCCAGTTTATTTTTCATCATATATTTGGAAATGATTTGTTCTATCATTTTTCGGTCTTTAGGAATATCATCACATATTATAAAATTGAGCATTTTTTATCCTTCTTTCCATTATAATTAATATATCATTTTTTGCTATAAAATTCAATAAAAAAAGTAAGATTTTTGCTTCTTACTTTTTGTTTATATAGGATGTTCCTCTGCTACTTAGTTCCTCCATGACATCGTCAGCATATGTACCAAAGCCTTCCTCTAGGTCATGCCATAGTTCAACTCCGTCAGCACCTAATCCGACAAGCCATTCATAAATTCTTTCTTTATAATTTGGAAATAATTGTTCGATCCAAGAATCAAGTTCAATAATTGATTCCATAACGTTTCTTTTAGCTTCTTCACTTAATTCATTAAAGGTTATACCATTTATTTCTTTTCCGTTAAAGACAAAATCTAATAAATCTTTTAATCTTTGTTTATATATAGCTAACTTTGCTTGAAATTCTTCATCATTCCAATGTTCACTAGCTTCTCTAGTTAAATAATTGAAACCTTCTTTTAGGTCGTTTAAGTAAGCATTTATTACATCATCTGGATTTGTTTGTACTTGTGGTGTTTGCTCTTCTACTTCTTCGGTCATTATTTCTATATCGTTACCAACTTCTTCTACTATTTCATCTTGACTTGTTTCTATAGGCGCTGTTTCACTCGGAGTATTGTTGGAATGAGCAGTAAATCTACCGACTGTAAATGCTAAAAAGATTCCAGCAGCAATGGCAACTATTTTATTTTTTTTAGTTAATTTGTATTTTTCCATACCCCTCACCTCGGTTATATATTATAGCACTTTTTAAGGTTTTTGTAAATTTAGATACCGCCCTTTTCTCCTTGTTTTCTTAGGAATAGTTTTCTTATAAAATCGATTGGTATTACTAGTATTGATAAAATCATCATTGTTTCAAATTCGGTAATATTTAGACCGTATGTTCTAAATATTTTCCCACCATAATATATGAGACATATTTGAATGATAAAGATAGTAGATATTATTATTAAAAAAACTTTGTTTTTAGATAAGTTTGAAAAAATATTTAGTCTGTGCGTTCTTGCGTTAAAGCTATTAAATATACCCATAAATATAAATAAACCAAAGAAAGCGGTCATTAACTGCTTATCATTCTTATATATACTGTGGATAAGTGGTGATTTTAAAAATATTATGCACATTAAGGATGAGAATAGACCGGTAAATAGTATTTCTCCCATCATATATTTATTTACTATCATCTCATCTTTTGTTTTTGGTTTTTCTCTCATATATTCTGTTAGAGCTGGTTCATAAGAAAAAGCTAAAGCGGCGAAGGTATCCATAACCATGTTTATCCACAGCATTTGAATTACGGTTACTGGCGTATCAATTCCAATAAATGGGCCAATTATCGATATGCTTACAGCACATATATTCATGGTTAACTGAAATATTATAAATTTTCTAATGCTTTTAAATATTGTCCTGCCATATAATATGGCTTTAGATATAGAAAGTAAGTTATCATCTAATATAACTATGTCACTGGCTTCTTTAGCAACTTCAGTTCCACTTCCCATAGAAAAACCGACATCCGCTTTTTTTAAGGCTGGAGCATCATTTACACCATCACCAGTCATTCCCACTACTAGATTTTTACTTTGAGCTAATTTTACTAATTTACTTTTATCTTGAGGAAGAGATCTGGCGATGATTTTAATTTTATTTAATTTTTCTTTTATTTCTTCATCTTTCATTTTATTTAGTTCATTACTAGTTATAACTATATCTTCTTTATTTTTTAATAAACCTACTTCTTTACCAATAGTTTTAGCTGTTTCTAAATTATCTCCAGTAAGCATTATTATATCTATACCGGCTTTTTCTATTAAATTAATTCCTTTAATAGCTTCTTTTCTTATTTCATCTTTGATATAAACAAAGCCTATTAAGGATAGGTCATTATTTTTTATTGTGGCAAAAGCTAAAACTCTAATTCCTTTTTCGGTTACTTTTGTTATTTCTTTTTTTATGTTTTCTTTATTTAATAATATATGTTTTTCTCCTTTTTCATAGTAGTATTTGCATTTATCTAAGATGATTTCGGGAGCACCTTTAATAAGGTCTATGTTTTTATTTTTGTATTTTATTTGTGTTTTAGAGTATTTATTCTCACTTTTAAACGGTTCTTTTTTTAATACTATATAGTTTAATTTTTCTTTTTTAAAAAAATTTAAAATAGCTCTATCGGTGATGTTTCCACCGATAGCTTTTTCATCATAGGTACTGGCGTTATTAGCTACTAAAGATATCTTAGCCATTTCGTAAAATGTTTTGTTTGTTTTTAATTCTTCTTCACTTTTATAAATATTACCTTTTGGTGTTGTTATTGCTATTACATTTAAATTGCCTTTGGTGATAGTTCCAGTTTTATCTGTAAATAAAATGTTTATATTCCCAGCGGTTTCGATACCTGTTAACTTCCTAACTAAGACATTATTTTTAAGCATTTTTTTCATATTTGATGATAAAACTAAAGTTATCATCATAGGGAGTCCTTCAGGCACAGCCACTACTATTATAGTTACACTTAAGGTTAAGGCATGGAGAATGTGACCAATTATTAATGGAAAATTTGTTATTGTTTCTTTAATTAAAATAATATTAAAATTATTATTTATTATAATTACTGAAAAAAGATAGGAAATAGATACTAAAAAAGCGCCTATGTAACCTATTTTACTTATTTGTTTTGCAAGTTTTATTAATCTTAATTTTAAGGGACTATCTTGGGTTTTTTCTTTTATTTCTAGAGCTAATTTGCCATAAAATGTTTCATCTCCGACTTTTTTTGCTTTCATTATGGCTTCTCCTTGATATACCGTGGTTGATCTATATACATTACTGTTTTCTTTTTTTTCTTTTTCTTTCATTTCACCATTTAAATTAGATTCATTAACTAAAATATTTCCTTTGACTATTATTCCATCTGCTGGTATTTGATCACCAGCTTCTAATTTTATGATGTCATCTACCACTATTTCATTTATATATATTTCTTTTACTCTATTATTTCTTTTTACTTTACTTTTTATTTTTGAGGCATCTTTTTCTAATTTTTCGAAAGCTTTTTCACTACCATATTCAGATATAGTTGAAATAAACGAGGCTATAAATATAGCTATTACTATACCGATAGTTTCATACCAATTAAAATTTTTAAATAAAAATAAGGTTTTAATTGCTAAAGCAATTATGAGTATTTTAATTATGGGATCCCCTAGTGTTGTTATAAATATTTTTATAAAACTATCTTTATCTATTTTGCTTATTTCATTACTGCCATATTTTTTTCTGTTTTCAATTACTTCTTTTTCTGTTAGTCCTTTCATAGTTTCCTCCTATAGTAAACTATTAGGGGATTTTATTTTTTAGAAGAAAAAGCAATCGACAAAAAAACTACCGTTTGGTAGTTTATTTAATTAATCCATTTTCTTTTAGTAAATTATATATGCATGAATAACTTCTAGTGTGATAAAAGTTACAGAATTTTCTTATGCTGACATTACTTTTTTTGTATAAGGTTATTATTTTTTGTTTTTCTTCTTCACTCATACTATTTATTGGGATGCGGTTTTTATTTCCATGGGTAAAATTGATATCACCTTTAATAACGTCTTTTTTTAGTTTTAATATATATTTAGGATGATACCCAGTTATAGTAGCAATTTCTTTATATGTAAGGAATGTTTTACCTTCCATTTTTTCTTGTATAAGTTTTACAGCTTCCCTTTTCTTTTCCATATTATCACCCTTATAAGTAAGATTTTTGAAAAATAATTGTATTTTTTTTATTTACATTTTCTTTTCAAGTATAGTTATTATAACACATATTAAAACTTTTATCACGTTTTTTGTCTTAATGATTATTTTTTGTGCTGGGCATTTCAATAATATTTTTTTTGTTACTTTTTAATATTTCTTTGATAAATTCTGAAGGGTTGTCTTTTTTTACAAGTAGGTAATTATTATTTTTGGCTCTTGTTAAAGCTACATAAAATAACCTTCGTTCTTCTGCATATTTATATTTATCTATTTTAGGTTTTACATATATTAAATACTCGCTGTCTTTTATTTTGCTGGGTATACCATTAAAGTGATCCTCTAAGTTAACAATAATTGTATCCTCACTTTCTAGGCCTTTTGATTTATGAATTGTTAAATATTGCATGTTTTCTTTTATTATTGGAATTTTTTCAATATCATTATTATTTCTTCCGAGGATTAGAGTTTTTTTGCTTATATTTTTAATAATTTCTCTCCATATTTCTTCTATATTTTCTTTATAATAATAAACATAAATCGGGGTTTTATTTTTTTTATTTGATTTTAATCTTTTTCTTATTTGTTTTTGATTTTTACAAATGAATTTTTTAGTTATTTTTATTAATTCTTTAGAATTGCGGTAAGTATTTTTTAATTTTATTATTTTGGCTTTTTTAAATATTTGTTTAAAATTAGTAAATACTTCTAGGTTACTCCCGGTAAAACTATATATTGATTGCCAATCATCGCCGACCGCCATTAGTTTGGCATTTGTTTTTTTTTGTATTTCTTTTATTAGTTTTACTTTATTTAATGATATATCTTGATATTCATCAATTATTATATATTTATATGGGAATATGCCTTTTGTTCTTATTATTTTTGTACTTAAGTTTATCATGTCATGATAATCTATTTTCTTTTCTTTTTTTAATTTTTTTTCATAATTAATTATTATCCTTTTTGTCAGTTTTAAAAAACAGGTATGTCTTTTCTTCTCTTCATATAAATGTTTATTGTTTACTTTATAAAAATTTTTAAACTCTTTTAATCTATAATTATTACTTTTATATAAATTAATAAACGTTTTTATTGTTTCTATTAATATTTTTTTATATTTTGTATTTAGA
The DNA here is from genome assembly GCA_017513865.1 of Bacilli bacterium. Taxonomy (GTDB): domain Bacteria; phylum Bacillota_I; class Bacilli_A; order RF39; family UBA660; genus Coprosoma. Next base: position 12,782 of record JAFWMN010000002.1, read on the forward strand.
ATGATATTAGTTTCTAGTCTATTAAATATTTGATCCGGATAGCCTAATCTTATAAATTTTAATTTTAATATTTCTTTTAAGCATTTATTTTTTTCCACTTCTTTTTTAATTGTTTTTTCTAATATAGTGTCATCTAAAGAAACATTTTTGTATTGTCTTATTATTTCATAACCTAGTTTATGAAATGTTTTAACATTTATATTTATATTTTCTTTTTTTAATTTTTCTTCTAGGTTTTCTGAAGATGCTTTTGTGAATGAAATACATAATATTTCTTCAGGTAAAAGCCCTCTATTAATTAAATATTTTATTTTGGCAATTATGGTAAATGTTTTACCACTTCCAGCACCGGCTATAACTAAGATGTTTTGGCTTTTACTTTTAATTACTTTTTTTTGATATTTATCTATTTTTAAATTATTAACTTTTATGTCAATAAAAAACACCTCCTATATAAAATATACGAGATGTTTTTTTGTTTTCTTTTTTTTATTGTTTTTTGATTATGTTACTTTTAACTTATTTTTTCTGCGCCAGCAACTATACTGTACATTTCAGTTCTTTCAGTTTCAGTAAGTTCTTCGCCATGGTTTTCGGTTACCGAAATAACATATATTGTATTGTCGTCAGCTTTACCATAAGAAATGTCTAGTTTGTAATTTTCAGAAATGATATTTTTGGTAACCAAGAATGGTTTCCCACCATAGACTTTTTCTTCAGTTACAGCATTACTGATATCATATTTTTCAGCGCCTTCTTGCGCGGATAAAGCTGTTTTAATTTGTTCTTTTACAGAAACTAGTGTGTCATAGCTTCCTGCTTGGGTCATGACAACGCCTACCCATTTACTCTTTGGCCCATATATGAATAATTTGTCTCCACTAACTGATGCAGTCATATTTGTTGGAATACTATATTTATAGCCTTTAAATTCAATAAGTTTTGGCTCTTCTACTTGCGTTTCTTCAGTTACTTTTGTTTGGGCTTCTTGTGTTTCGTTTGTTGGTGTTGGTTCTGTTTGTTTTTTGTTGAGAGTCACCAAAATAGCTATTAAAGCGACAACAACTAAGACAATAATTCCTATTATTAATCCTGTGTCATTCTTTTTTTGTTTTATAATTTCACCACAGTTTGTACAAAATTTATCATTCCCTTTTATTTCTGAACCACATTTGTTACATTTCATACTTCTCCTCCTTTCTTTTATTTTTTAACATACTTTGTTACTTCATTGTAGTCTTTGTATGGTAATTTATCATTGTCAATTATCTGATAATTTTCATTTCCTTTACCGATAACTAATAATATATCTCCTTCTTCAAGTATTTCAATTCCTTTTTTAATAGCTTCTCTTCGACTAATTATTATTTCATAATTATCAGTTACAACTTCTTTTATCATTTCATTAATGATATCTTCAGCATTTTCATTTTTTGGATTATCGCTTGTTAGGATGACATAATCACTATTTTTAGTTATTAACTTTCCAATTTTTGATCTTTGGTTTTGATTTTGTCCCCCTTTTAAACCCATTAGAGTAATTATTCTTGCCTTACTGAATTCTTTTGTATATTTTATAACACTTTCAATCATTTCTTTATCATAGGCATAATCAATTATGACTAGACTGTTTTTATGTTTTACACCTTGATATCTGCCATCTACTTGTTTTAAGTTTTCAGTGGCTTGAATAATAGCATCTTCAGGGTAATTTAGGGTGTTGGCCGTAGCGAAAGCTGCCAAATAATTATATATATTAAATGAACCTAAAAGTGGTATTTCAACTCTTTTATCATTTAAATTAAATTCAGTAAATTCATAGGTTAAGCCAATACTTGATATTTTGTATTCACTGTCATCAGTTCCATAAAATATATTGTGATTTTGTGGTAGCGCAAAATATTTATAATATGGATCTTTTTTATTTATAATGGCAGTTCCAGTCTTCTTTAACATTTTAAACATTTCTATTTTGGTGTTTAAATATTTTTGTTTTTCAATGGCGTCACTATTGTCTATGAAATTGGTAAATACAGCAATATCGAATCTTAGTCCTTCAATGTGCCTTTTTATTAAAGCTTTACTAGATACTTCAATGATTATATTTTCACAGCCTTTGTCTATAGCTTTATTTATATATTCATATAAGTTATATATATCTGGGGTTGTTACGTTTGTTTCAATTATTTGATTATCAATATAGAAACCACCTGTTCCTATAAAGGCTGTTTTTGAACCTAAACTATTTAATAATTGATATGTAACATCACCGGTTACAGTCTTTCCACTGGTTCCGACTATTCCAATTATTTTTATTTTATCTAATTTTTCAAAATACAATTCTTTTAAATAATTTGAAAGGTAGGTTCTAGTATCATTTGTGATAATGGTTTTGACACTATAATCACCGTTTGTAGCAATTATACAAGCAGCCCCTCTATCAATTGCTTCTTCTACTTTTATTTCTTGATCTTCATTTTCTAAAACTAGAAAGGTATCTCCGGGATTTACTTCTTTAGGGTTTACTTTCAGCATTTTATCCCTCCTATTTATCTATTGGTTTTACTATTATATTTATTGCATAAGTCACAATATATGATAAATATGTAATTATATATAAGATTATATAATAAAGTGGTGTATTATCAAATATAATACTGGCGCTGTGATAACTATTATAGTCAAAGCAAAACCATATATTTAATATTAAATATATAATTATTATACTTATAATTCTTGTTTTTGTTTGTTTAGTCATTTTTAATTTTTTATTATCGGTTTTTAATTTATATAAGAATAGTAGTGTATATACAATTAAAGTACTTATGCCAATAACTTTTATATTGAAATAAAACGCAATTATGATTAGTATGGTTATAATTAATTCTGGATTTATAAAAATGCTTTTTGAATTTTCTTTTATATATTTTAAGTATTTTTTACTATCGTATTTTACTTTTTCTAAATGATGTATAGACTCACGATATTTAATTGCGCAGTAGCAAACGTAGGTTAATAATGAAATATAGAAAAATATCAATTACTGTCACCTCCAAAGAAAATTTCGTGCCATAATAGAAATACATATATAGTCCATACTTTTCTACTATTATCGGCCTTGCCTTTTTTATGGTCATCTAGTAGTTTGACAATTCTTTTTGTTTCAAAAAATCTATTGTTTTTTTCAAACATGGCTTTTATCTGTTTATAGGTATCTTCATCTTTCATCCATTCTCTAATAGGAACTGGGAACCCGAGTTTCTTTTTTGTTGAAACTTTGTCTTCTAAAACTTCACTGGCAATATCTCTAAATATTTTTTTTGTAGTATATTTATCTGTTTTAAATTCTGTTGGAAGGCCTAAGGCGTAATCTATAAGAGGTCTATCTAAGAATGGAACCCTTACTTCTAAAGAGTTTGCCATGCTCATTTTATCAGCTTTTAATAAAATATCACCAATTAACCAAAAGTTGAAATCTATGTATTGCATTTTAGTAATGTCATCTTTATCTTTTACTTTTTCATAATATTCTAATGTTAATTCTTTAAAACCTTTGGTTCGTGGTTTACTTACTAATATTTTTTTGATTTCATGCATGTTAAAGATGAAGGCATTTCCAACAAATCGGTCTTCTAGTTTTTTACCTCTTCTTACTAAAAAATTTATGCCTCTTCGTGGTGGTAGAAGGCTGGCTATTTTACCAACAACATATCTTGCTGGATATGGTACTTTATAATACCAACTAGCTACTAAGGGTTCTTGATAAATATTATATCCGCCGAATATTTCATCAGCACCCTCACCTGATAATGATACTTTAACATTTTCACTAGCTATTTTAGTAACGAAATATAGTGCGATAGCGGATGGATCGGCTAATGGTTCATCCATATAATATAGAATATTTGGAAGATTTTTAAAATACTCTTCTTTGGTTATAACTTTATTGATGTTTTTGGTATTTATTTTTTCTGATAGATCTTCTGCGTAACTTATTTCACTATATTTTTTATTATTAAAGCCAACAGTAAATGTCTTATCAACATCACTTTTAGCAGCGATAAATGAAGAGTCGACACCACTTGATAGGAATGAACCTACTTCGACATCACTGATTTTATGAGCTTTAATTGAATCATCTAATCTTTCTTTAATACCTCTACGCCACTCTTCGTATGTTTTATCTTTATCGGTATCAAATTTAACTTCATAATATTTTTTAATAGTAAGTTTACCGTCTTTATATTTTAAATAATGTCCTGGCATTAATTTATAAACGTTTTTAAAAAAGGTTTCTTCTCCCGCACTATACTGAAATGTTAAATAGTATTCTAACATTTTAGTGTTTAAGGCTTTTTTAAAATGTGGATGAATTAAAAAGCTTTTTATTTCTGAACCAAATAGGAAGGTATTTCCCATTTTTGAATAGTAAAAAGGTTTTATTCCATAAAAGTCTCTTGCAGCAAAAATTTCTTTTGTTTCTTTATCGTAAATAACAAAAGCAAACATTCCTCTTAGTTTATCTAATATTTTTTCTTTATATTCTTCATAACCGTGCAAGATTACTTCAGTATCAGTATTTGTTTTAAATTTATGTTTTTTCTTTATTAAGTCTTCTCTTAATTTTTGATAATTATATATTTCACCATTAAAAACGATAACTTTAGTTTCGTTTTCATTATATATTGGTTGATCACCACTTTTTAGATCGATAATTGAAAGTCTTCTAAAACCTAAGGCGATGTTTTCATCACAGTAATATCCTTCGGAATCAGGACCACGATGAGCGATTAAATCGGCCATTTTTTTAATATTATCTTTCTTGTCTTTTTCTTTATTTATGTATCCTACAAAGCCACACATATTACTGCCTCCTTGGTTTTTTCTATATTTATTTTAGCACAAATACTTTCTTTTTAAAAGATTTGGATAATAAAAAGTTTAGGTGAATACCTAAACTTAGCCATCAATTATTATTGTTTTTGTTATCATATCTTTAATAGTTTGTCTTTTATTATGTGTTAAAGGTAAGAGAAACCCCAAGGTTACTATATCTATAATTTGTAAAATTTCTCTTATTAATGATTTTATAAATGATATCTTATTTTCATCTAAATTAGTTAGTCTCATATTAAGAAGTCTTCTACCAACGGTCTTTCCTCTATAGCTTTCATTAATAGGAAAATATAATATAGAAACAATAGATGTTAATATATATTTTATAATTTCTTTATTTTTCATCATTAATTCTGGCAGGTTTTGAACGTTTTTTATGATGTAGTCATAAGCATATATTATAGTTACATTTATTAAGGCAATAACCATGATATCTAGAATATAAGCTACTAATCTTTTTCCGGCTGAGGCATAACTATGTTTATCTTCTTCTTTGAAATCAACTTTATTTAAGACATATGTTTTGCTTACTCTATCAGCTAGGGTTTGTCTTTTTGGGGGAGCTACACAGATGGAAAAGCCGATACCCAAAGTTAATACATTTAGTATTTTTGTAATATTTCTACCGATTAGAGCTATAAAAGTCATTGGGTTTTCATGTTCATCCATTACCTCAATGCCAACTATTTTTTTACCAATAGAGGCTCGCCATTTTGTTCTTTCCATTATAGACATTAAAAGAACATAAAAAATGGCAAATATAGCTAAATTAATATAAATGTTGGTTTTATAGTATTTTGTTAAAAAATGTATTATGAATATAGTTATTCCTGATATTATTTCGAAGTCAATTACGCCAGCAACTAATCTTTTTATAAATCCGGCATATTTACCTTCTTCAATAAATTTCTGCTTTTTTACTCTTTTGAAAAAGGCTTCTATTTCTTCAAAATCATAATTACAATGTGGGCATTTGTTTAAATTACTATCGATCATTCGGCCACATTTTGGGCAACCTTTCATGCTTATCACCTCTATTTTTATTATATCAAAATTTAGCAAATAAAAAAACGCTTTTTGCGTTTTTACCAATTTGTATAAATATCAATGGTTCCTGAAGCACATCCAGAATCATATACTTTAGCTGGTCCTAGAGAAGTTTTTACAACAGATCCTTTTGATAAATATGACGTGCTGGCAGCAACACATATGTAACCATCACCATCTCTTATAGTTCCGTCATCAGCAACGTGTCTTCCAGGAATTCTTAGAGATGTTCCTGGTAATACTCTTTGTGAGTAGTATGTTTCTTTATGATTATTATAATATAACGCACCGATTGATTTGGTTAATTTTCTGGTGTTTGTTTCATAAGGGGCACTATATTCCATTTTAAATGAACCATTAGCAATAGCAGCGGCTAGTTCTTCATTAGTCATATCATTATATGATTTTGTAGGAGCTGGAGTAGCTTCCACTACTGGAGCTTCTTCCACTTTTTCTTCTTTTATTTCTTCTTTTTTTGGTTCTTCTTTTACCTCTTCTACTGGCTGTTCTTGTGGAGTTTCTTCTTGAGCTTCAGCGGTTACTGGGACAGCAGTATCCCTTTCATTCATAAGGATAGCATTGTTGGTTCTTGAGACAGGGGTACTTGTTGCTTTTTCTTGTTTAATTGGTTCTTTATTTTCAATGCTTTGAACATTGGCTAGGGTAATTAATCTTGGAGCAAATATTGAAATAAGAACACCAAAAATAACGATTCCTGAAACTTTTACAGTTGGCTTCATTTATCTCTCCTACTTTCTAAAGTTAATTTTAGCACATTTGGTTTTAATCGTCAAATTGGGTTTTAGGGAAAAAAGTATTATGTTTTATAGATATATGAAAAAAAGCAAAAACTATTTTGCTTTTATTTCATTCATGTATGATCTTACTTGAGTGGCCCATGTTGGACTACCAGCATATTTAGGTCCCATGGCTTCTGGGGTAGTTAAACCTTTTGAAGCATAGTTTCTAGATATATTACTAATAAAGGCTCTAATACCCTCATCTAATGATGGGAATGAGGCATAAGCTCCACCACCACAGCCTGGTCTACCTTTCATACCACCGACGTTGTTACAAGATTTAACTAATCTACTACAGTTCCACTTACATCCAGTTTCGTGCATTGAGATAGCAACAGCTAAGTAAGGGTCGACATTGTACTCTACTGATAATCTAGCAAACAGCTCACCTTTTCCTGACAGGTCAGAGTGAAGTGATCTATTTAATTTGTCAGATAATTGTTCAATATTCATACCGTCGTAGACAATTCTTCTTGCTTCTTCGGCTCTTCTTTTTTCTTCTTCTATTTTTCTTTGTTCTTCTTCTATTCTTTTTTGTTCCTCTAAAGCCTTTTTCTTAGCTATTTTAATTTGTCTTAATTCCTCAACATCAATTTCTATCTTTAAGATGTTTGGGTTACCAATATTAACAAGCTCACTAGAAGGCTTTACTTTTAGCATATTCTTAGTTGTTCTTATTTCGGCATGTACTGTTGGCTCCATTATAGCCATAACAGTCATTATTAATATTAAAACGATAGTCGTTTTAACAAGCCGTGTTGTTTTCATATTCACCTCTCCTAAAAATTGCAGATTTCTTGCTGAAAACAGGCTCTATTCTATCATTTTTTATATTTTTCGTCAAATTGGGATTTTTCTTATATTTTAACAAAAAAACTGAATTTTAATTCAGTTTCTTATTTTTTTATAAGTTTTTTGATGTTCTATTTCTTCTCTTTCAGCTTCTAGTTCTTCTATTTGTGTTTTTTCATTTTTCATTATTTCTATTAATGTGTTCATTTTTTCATTTAATTCTCTTAATTCTTCTCTATGATTATTACGCTTTATTTCTAATTCTTCTAAGTAATAATCAATAGTTTTTATTCTATCATCATACTTTGATTCTTTTAAGCATAATCCTCTGCATTCTAATTCAGCTTCAATAAGTTCTATTTCAAATTCATTTAAATTTTCTAATTCTCTTTCACTTTTCATAATTAAATCGTATGTTGTTCTTATTCCCATAGATACAAGTTTATGGCCTGTTTCTATAGGTAAGAGAAATTCGCTATATACCTTAATTTCTTCCTCTTTTTTATTTTCCTTTTTACTATATAAATAGTTATATATTATAGGTATAGATGATAAATAAAAGCAGTTTCCATTTATCATATCTCTTATTTCTTCGGCTGTATAATCTTCAAAAAACTCCTCCATTTCATCTCTTGTCAAATACATAACTGAAGAGTTTTTGAGAATTTTTTCCATTTCTTCTTTTTTCATATGATCACGTAATATATAGATTTTAGTAAAATTATTGTCCATTTTTTTCTCCTTTTCTTTTCTAGTTTTTCTGGGTGTGGATGTATATTCTACCATAATTTTTTAATTTTTAAAAGTTTTTTTGTTCAAGAGCTAATTTTGTGTTTTTATATATGAAACCTGATACTTTTATGCAGTTTTTATAAATCCTAACAAAAATTTAATTAAGATAATTCTTTTTTTATTTTATTCCACATTTTTTTTATATTTTCATATTGTAATAAATTTTCTACTTTTTCTTTATCTATCCAAAAAGCATCTTCTATTTCCCCTTCTTGAGGTTTTATACTATTGTTTTTAGGTTTTCCTATAAAATATACTACTTCTTTATCTTTTCCTTTTTTTGTTTTGTAAAAAACTTTATATTTTTTATCCGAAATTATTATAGCATCTATATTTGTTTCTTCTTTTGTTTCTCTAATAGCTGTTTCTTTTTCAGTTTCATTTTTTTTAGTATGACCTTTAGGAAAACTATATATATTGTTTTTTTGTTTTACCATTAATACTTTGTTATCTTTTTCTATTATTATTCCGCATGACTTTTCTTTCATATTTTTTTTACACTTTCTAGATAAGCTATATAAATCGTTTGTTTAGTATTGTCATTTTTAGTACAGGTAACCATGGTTAAAGTACTTTTTTTAGTATTTCTATATACAGTTAATTCACCATCTTTTTCTTCGTAATATATATTATCTATTTTATAAGTATATACTTTTCCTTTATAAGTTATTTTAGCTATATCGCCTACTTCTAGTTGATATAGGTGTTTAAAATAAGCTATATTACTAGTTCCTGAGTGGGCAATTAAAATGGTGTTCCCACCTTTTTCATCTGGATAGTTTGATGGTTCTAGGAATGTTATATTTTTACTTACATTATTATCTGGATTATCTTTATCATAGAAGCCTTGTGCTAGATTAATTTTTTCTATCTCTAATATCCCTAAATATCCGTTTGGTAGAGGTTCTGGTTCTGGCTCTTCTACATCTACGTTTTGTGGGGTATTATCACTACTCGTCATTAAAGAAATCCTTACTTTTTCATAGGCTTTTTGTTTTTTTGATTTTAGGTAATCACTTGATATTAAAAGGAGTCCTATCAAAACTAAAGTAACAGTTATAATTACTACGTTTTTATTACTTAGTTTAGTCATATTGCATCTCCTTTCTTTCATTAAAAGTATATCAAAAATATATTAAAAAGTCTATTTAAAAACCAAACTATCTAGTTTGGCTTTATCTTGTTCTACTTTCTGCAGTTCTTTGTGCCATTTCAGTTTCTATTGCTGCTTTTCTTTCAATATCTGTAGATAATAATCTTGGAAGATCTAGTTCAAATTGGCCTTGTATTTCAGCTAATGCAAGTTTTTTTAATTCTATTTGTTTTTCTAATTCAATTTCTTCTTCTCTTGTTGTACACTTTCTTTTTCTTGATTCTAATTCAAAAATTTCTTCATGGGTTGGGAGTTTTCCTTCAAATCCCATTTTCTCATATATTTCTTGTCTTTTTTCATCAAGTAAAATATATCCTACTGTGTTTGAAGGAAATTGACCTATAACAGAGTTTAATGAGTTCTGATCTTCAATGCCTATACTGTTATACCTTGTATCCGGTTCATATTGTCCGGTGTGGCTATGATACGCATTAAATAAATCATTTATACGACGTACAGCTTGAATGGATGCTGCTTCTTCTAAATTTTCATTCAATTTATTTAATGTTGAAATACGTATTTCATTTGAAGGTGCATAATTTTCCTCACACTCTTTAAGACCACTTTTAATACCTCTAAGTATTTCTTTCTCAATATCTTGTCTATTTACCATAAAATAACTCCTTTCATTTTTAATTATATATATATATATATTATTGCAATGGGGTTTATTAAATTTTACGTTTTGTTTGACAAAAAAAGAATAATGTTTAAATTATTCTTCATCAGGTTCCAGATAATTTAAAAGTAATAATAAGTTGTTTTTTAAGTCAACAATATTTGAAAAATTTTGAACTAACACTTCAGATTCTGTTAATGATGAATCTTCTCCAGATTGATAATTATAGGGTTCCCTTAATTCTCTTTCCCCGTATAGGGAAAGCATTTGGTTAATTAAAACATGGATGCTTATTATTTCTTTGTTAAATTCATTTCTTTGATCATCTAGACTTAACGCTTTATAAGCATTAACTAGTTTATCCTTTAATTCTTTTTCATTCATATTTTATCTAGAAATGCCTCCTTGTGTTCTTGAGCTTTGTCTCATTTTTGAAGCTCTACTATCACTCATGAATTTATCATATTGTTCTTTTACTTCAGCATATTTTTCAAGAGCCTGCGAAACACTTGCTTCATTGACAATTTGGGCATTTACCATTTGATTTTCTTCAGGAGTTAAATTGTCAAGGGTTTTTCCTGCTGGAATCATGCCAATTCTAATTAATGATTGCAAAGCTCTTTCGCCTTCAGACATGCTAGCTGTTTGGAAATAATATTCTTCATTAAGTTCAGGATCTCTTGTTCTACCATCTAAAGATTTTAATCTATTAACATGGTGTCTTACTCTAAATTGTTCACTTTCTAATTCTCTCTTATATGGATTAGTAGCTGTTGGCTTTGGTGTTTGCACTTCTACTGGTTTTTCTGGTTCAGTGTATCCTTCAGACAGCCTTTGTTCTTCTTCTCGTCTTCTATCTGCCATAATTTTATCTGAAGTTAAATCTTTGCTTTCCATAATGGCAATTCTTATTTCTTCTTCAGTCATATCTTTTGCCATTTCAGCAAGCTCATTTTCAAGCCTAATTATCTCTTCTTTATTATTCGGATCCGTTTTCCTTAAATATTCAAGTTGAGCATTTATTTTTGCATAATCATCGGCAGTTCTACCTTTGATTTCTTTTTTTCTGTGGCTCATAACGGCTTGTTCTACTCTTTTATAATCTGAATTTTCAAATTCTTCTTGAGCTTTTCTTAATGCTTCTTTTTCTTTAGTTAATAATTGAACTGCCTTTTGATATGTTTCACCAAATTCATGCATGTTACTTTTTAACTCTTCTATTAAGGTTTCTAATTGTTGAATTTTTTTCTCATGATCATCATATTTTAATATTGCTTCTTTTCCGGTATTAATATACTCTCCATTAATAAAACCGCTTACTCTTCCAGTAAAGCCTTTTGCTTGTGGTTTTACTCTAGAAATTTTCTTGTTACTTTCATATTCTTGGATAATTTTCAATTCATGACTATAACTAGTTACAGTTTCTTTCATTCCCATTTCTTTATCAGTGAGCAGTCTATAGCATTTGGCATGCATCATTTGTTCTAAACTTTTAAACACTTGCTCATAAGTTAAAGTTGCCCCGCTTATTTTTTTGCCATCTACCATATGATATGTTGGGACATATCCTTTAAGTGTTGCTCCTGAAAGCGTTAATCTATCAACAACACTTTTTTTATTGACACTATCAAATATTTTCCTTTGTTCTTCTATTTCTTTATCATATTTTCTTCTGACAACATCCATTTCTTTGCCAAACGTGTCAAATAAAGAATTGGCACTAGAGTTTTGTTGGTATGCTCTTCTTATGTTTTCAACCATAGTATATATTCTACTATATTTATCAATTTCACTTTTGCTGGGTCTACCGTAATATTCTAATCTATAAAATACCTTTTTTATTGTCTCTAATTTTATTTTTAGTTCTTTTCTTCTTTTGTTGTCTTTCGTTTCATCAATTCTTTGTTCATCTCTTTCAAAAGCTTTCCTTAATGACTCAAACAGTAAATTTATTTTACGTTCATTATCCATCAAATACACCTTCCTTTATTTTATTATACATACGCGCATGTATATATATCAAGATTTTTTGATAGATTTTACATTTTGTTTTACAATAATTTTGTCACATTTTAGCACTCCTCCTTGACAAGTGCTAATGAAGGTGGTATAGTTATGTAGAAAAGGAGGTATATTTATGAATCCTGAAAAAGAATATCAAGAAGGACTTCAAAATCCTTTAGAAAAATATGGTAGAGATATTACTAAAAACGTTAAAGATGGAAAGGTAGATCCGGTTATTGGCCGTGATGAAGAAATACGTTCTATTAGTAGAATTTTGTCTAGAAAAACTAAAAATAACCCAGTTTTAATTGGAGAACCTGGAGTTGGTAAAACAGCTATTGTTGAAGGGCTTGCCCAAAGAATTGTTAAGGGTGATGTTCCTAACAGTTTAAAAGATAAAACTATTTGGGAACTTGATATGGGAGCTTTAATAGCTGGTGCTAAATTTAGAGGTGAATTTGAAGATAGATTAAAAGCTGTTTTAAAAGAAATTAAGGAATCTGAAGGCGAAATAATCATGTTTATTGATGAGATTCACATGATTGTTGGAGCTGGAGCAGTTGAAGGGGCTATGGATGCTGGTAATATGCTTAAGCCAATGCTTGCCCGTGGCGAAATTCACTGTATAGGCGCTACTACTTTAAATGAATACCGAAAATATATTGAAAAAGATGGGGCTTTGGAAAGGCGTTTCCAAAAAGTATTAGTTTCAGAGCCTAATGTTATTGATACAATTACAATCCTTCGTGGTTTAAAATCACGTTTTGAAGTTTATCATGGGGTAACTATTAAAGACAAAGCCTTAGTTGCCGCAGCTACTTTATCTGACAGATATATTACGGATAGATTTTTACCAGATAAAGCTATTGATTTAGTTGATGAAGCTTGTGCAACTATTAAAGTTCAGTTAGAATCAGTTCCGACTTCTATTGATAATTTAACTAGAAAGATTATGCAGTTAGAGGTTGAAAAACAAGCTCTAAAGAAAGAAAAAGATGATTTTTCTAGTAATAGAATTAAAGAAATCGACGAAAAGTTGGGTGAACTTAAAACTAAAGAAAATGAACTACGTACTTCTTGGGAAAATGAAAAGAAAGTTAATTTAGAAATAAATAAGAAAAAAGAAGAACTTGAAAAAGCTAATACCGAGCTTGAATATGCCGAATCTAAGTATGACTATGAAACTATTGCACGACTTAAACATGGAACTATTCCTAGTTTAGAAAAAGAGCTTAGTGAACTAAAAAAAGAAGATAAAAATGCAATATTAAGTGATGTCGTTGATGATGAATCTATTGCTTCTATTATTTCTAAGTGGACTAATATTCCGATTAGTAAATTAGTTGGTAGTGAAAGAGAAAAACTACTTAATTTGGAAGAAAACTTAGGCAAAAGAGTTAAGGGTCAGTCTGAGGCCTTACATTTAGTAAGTGAAGCTATTATTAGGGCTAGAGCGGGAATTAAAGACCCTAATAGACCTATTGGTTCATTTATATTTTTAGGTCCTACTGGGGTTGGTAAAACAGAAGTTGCTAAATCTCTTGCCTACGAACTATTTGATGATGAAAGACATATGATTAGAATTGACATGAGTGAATATATGGAAAGTCATTCAGTAGCAAGATTAATTGGATCTCCTCCAGGATATGTCGGTTATGATGATGGTGGCCAATTAACTGAAGCTGTTCATAGAAATCCATATAGTATTGTCTTATTTGATGAAATTGAAAAAGCTCATAAAGATGTCTTTAATATACTTCTTCAAATACTTGATGATGGTAGAATTACTGATTCTCAAGGAAGAACAGTCGATTTTAAAAATACAATTATTATAATGACTTCTAATTTGGGTAGTGATTATATATTAGATGATGATAGTGATAGTCATGAAAAAGTTATGAGTGAACTTAGAAGTACTTTTAAACCTGAATTTATAAATCGTATTGATGAAATAATTATATTTAATAGTTTATCTAAAGATGTCATCTATGAAATATTAGATAAAATAGTGGATGAAATTAATGATAGACTTAGTGACAAGAAAATTAAAATTGTTCTTACTGATAAAGCTAAAAAATATATTATTAATGAATCTTATGATGAGAAATATGGCGCTAGACCTATTAAGAGATTCGTAAGTAGAAATATTGAAACAGCTATAGCTAAAGCTATTATTAGTGAAGAAGTTAAGTTTAATTCTACTTTACTTGTCGATGTTTTAGGTGATAAATTTAGTGTTAAAATGGTGACATTATAAAAAGAGGATATTAATTCCTCTTTTTTATGTAATTTAATGTATCTTCAATACTCTCTGAAACGTGATAACAATCTTTGTATTCTGAAAATTTTTCATTATATATTTTATCTAACTGTTTTAATGTTTCATCAAAATAATTATGACAGTTATATATAATTATTGGTTTATCTATTTCTTCCCCTCTTTTTGTTTCAACAGCAGTAAATAATTCTTGCATAGTTCCTGTTCCTCCTGGAAGGAAGATTATGCATTCACTTTCTTCAATTAATTTACTTGTTCTTTCATTAATTGTATTAGTTATTATTTTTTTATTTAGGACTAATTCTTCTACATATTTTGCATAAACTTTAGGACATATGCCAGTTATATGTCTTTTGTTTTTTAAAGCTATATTATAAGCCATTTCCATAAGTCCTTGTTTATAGGCCCCAAAAACTAAATCATTTTCTTTTAGTAATTCTTCTAAATATTTTTCACAAACTTCTTTATATTTTTTATCTATGTCATTACTTGAAGAGCAGCCAACAAATATTTTCATTTTATGTCTCCTTAATTTAGTTTTTCTTTTATCATATTTGTTTTTTCAACAAATATTTCATTATATTCGGGGTATCTTTTACGGCATATTTCTATTTCTTCTAATAAAGCTTTTAATCTTTCTTTTTTCTTTTGGCCTTTGATACTTTCTATTTTTTTATCAATTATTTTACTTAAAGCACTTTCTTTTAATCTTAAATAAGATATGTCATCCATAAACTCATCATCAAGTTCAGCAATTTGTTTATATGTTTTGTTTAATTCTTCCATGTCAATTAAACATTCTAAAATTTCGTCTGATTCTTGGCTATTGGCAATTTCTAATTTTTTGTAAAATTTTTCTCTTAATTTTTCTGGTTCTTCTTCTATTTTTCCAAAAATAAATTCAAACATCTTTAAGAAAACAATAGCTAAGGCTAAATCAACAACTAATATCAAACATAATATTTTAAAAAACATTATCATTTCCATTTTTTTCTCCTTTTTATCTTATTAAGAATATTTTAAAAAATCCATATACAAACATTCCAGTTATTAATCCACTTAAGAATGTAACTATACCAATATAAGCAAAGGCTCCTTCATCATTATTTGTTTTAGGTTTTGGCCATTCACCAAGTTTTTTTACATTTTCGTTTTTTAATTCAGGGTTTTTCTCTTTTTCAATACTATCAATTATTTCTATTATTTCTTTGCACATTTCTTGCCCCTCTACCGATAATTGATAGAAATTTTGTTCATCTCTATAAGAATCTATTACTTCTTTTTCTTCAGTGGTTAACTCTTCTTCGTTTTGAAGTTTTAAATATATCACTTTTAATTGTTCTTCTTTAGCTAGGGCATTAACTTCTTCAGCCATTTTCTCGTGTTTGTTATCTCTTCCTTTTAATTCTACTTTCCCTTCACTGTCTATTTCTTTTTCTTTACCGAAAGATACTTTTAAAACTCCTTCTTCTCTAGTTACAAAGATTGGTTCCCAGCCGTTACCTAAATCTATAAGGAAAGCTCCGTTAATAGCTCCTAGATCTTGTGGTTTTATCCCTTTTATATCAGTAATATTATATTCTCTTTTTAAGAATTCTTTTATTTCTTCCATAGGAATTACTGGTTCTGTGGAACTTTCAATTTCACTCATTTCTTGATTTTCATTTTTAGTATATTTAAATTTACTAGCATTATCTAATACTCTTTCAATTTCACTATCAATTTCTTCTTCGGAATGCATTTTATCAAATTCGATGCTCCTTAGAATAACTTCATAGATGTTGGTATCTAAACTTGTATAACTTAAAGTATGCGGAATGCCATTTTTCATGTATGTTATTACGGATTTTGAATTTCCCACTTCGTATTCACTAATACCATGTTTTTCAAATATGTCCTTAATATTTACATCGATGTTTTTTTCAATCATTTGTTTTTTTAATTCTATTTCTTCGTTTTGTTTTTCAAATTTATCATATAAATATTTTAAGGTTTCTTCATATTCTTTAGTATTTTCAAAGTTAATCTTGGACATTAATTTTTGAGCTTCAGCAAAATTTATACCATTCATAGCTTTATCAATGTCCTTTTTTATATCATCAAGGCTTTTGTATTCATTGTTTTTTATTTTCTTTTCAATTTTTCCTTTTAATATATCAAGTAGGCCCGCAATAGCTACTTTCGCGTCTTTACTTTTCTCTTTTGGGTCTATTATTTTGGGTTTTCCATTAACATACTCGCAAAGAGTTAAAACATTATTTTTTAAATAAAATATATAGGTTTTATCATCAATATGGATAATATGTTTGTTCATATGTTTCACCTCTATTTTAATAATACCATAATAAGGTTTAAAATAATAGAATATTATTTCTATTTATTGTTAAAATGTGTTAAGATAGACAAAACGGATGTGAAATTATGTTAGATAAGATAAATTCTATTGACGATTTAAAAAAACTTTCAACCAAAGAAAAAGAGAAATTAGCTATCGAAATACGGGAATATATATTAGATGTTGTATCTAAAAACGGTGGTCATTTAGCATCTAATTTAGGTGTTACTGAACTTACTATCGCTTTACTTTGTGAATATAATCTTCCTTACGATAAGATTATATGGGACGTTGGTCATCAGTCTTATGTTTATAAATTACTTACTGGAAGGAAATTGGAGTCTTTAAGAAAACTTGATGGAGTTGCTGGTTTTCCTAAATCTTCTGAATCACTTTTTGATTTTTTTAATACTGGTCACAGTAGTACTTCAATATCTGCTGCTTTAGGAATGGCTAGGGCTAGAGATTTAAAGGGTGAAGATAATCGAGTTATAGCTGTTATTGGTGATGGTGCTTTAACTGGCGGCATGGCTTTAGAAGCTTTAAATGATGCGGGGTATAGTGATACTAGTATAACGGTTATTTTAAATGACAATGAAATGAGTATTTCTAAAAATATGGGTGGGCTTAACATGTTTTTAAGTAGGCTTCGTACTCGTAAACTTTACACTACTTCCGATTCTAAAATTAAAGAATTTGTTCTTAAAATCCCTTTTATCGGATCTTATATTGTAAAAATTGTTCAACGAATTAAACGTAGTATTAAACAGTTATTTATTTCTAAAATGTTTTTTGAAGATATAGGATTCACTTATTTGGGGCCGGTCGATGGTCATAATATCGAAAGATTACAGAACATTTTGAAGTATAGTAAAGAAGTGTCAGGTCCCGTTTTAGTCCATGTTCTTACTAAAAAAGGAATGGGCTATAAAATAGCTTTAGATAATCCAGATAAATTTCATGGGGTTTCATCTTTTAATATTGAAACGGGAAAACCATTAATAAAAAAAGAAAAAGATTATTCTAAAGTTTTTGGTGACAAGTTAGTGAAATTAGCTTCAAAAAATGATAAGATTGTGGCCATTACGGCAGCGATGAAAGATGGGACTGGTTTAACTAAATTTAGTGAAAAATTTAAGGATCGTTTCTTTGATGTAGGTATTGCGGAGCAGCACGCATTAACGATGGCTGCTGGTATGGCTAAAGAAGGAATGATTCCTGTGGTTCCAATTTATTCTTCCTTTTATCAAAGAGCTTACGACCAAGTTATTCATGATATTGCGATGCAGAAATTACATGTAGTGATGTGTGTTGATAGAGCTGGCGTAGTTGGACCTGATGGCGAGACGCATCACGGAGTTTTTGATATGGCTTTCTTTAGAATTATTCCGGGTTTAACTATTATGGCCCCTAAAGATTTTAAGGAACTTGAAGACATGCTGGAATATGCGATTAATTTTAATGGTCCAATTATAATCAGATATCCAAGAGGTAGTCAAAATGATGTTTTTAAAAAGCATAATGTTATTAAATATGGGAGAGCGGAAGTTATTAAAAGCGGTAAAGATATTAGTATAATTGCTATAGGAAATAGAGTATCTAAAGCTTTTGAATTGTCTTTAGAATATAGTAATAAGGGTCTTGATGCTGAAGTTATTAATGTTAGATTTTTAAAACCTTTAGATAAGAATTTAATTTTAAAATCTATTTTGAAAACAAAAAATGTTATTACAATTGAAGACGGAACTACGATTGGTGGTTTAGGGACAGCCGTTGAAGAAATAATAGTAGAAAATAATTTGAATGTTAAATTTAAAAAATATGCTTGGCCTGATGAATTCATTAAACACGGAAAAATTAGTGAGCTTGAAGAAAGATATAATATCTTACCAAAATAAAAAAGAGTTTTTACTCTTTTTTGTTTTCTATTTTTATTAGTTCATCGTTTTCAAATTCTAACTCAAATACTTCTGGGGCATTCCAAACAAAATTTTTGTCTATTATTATTTCATCATTATAAGTAATATTTCCGTCTGTTATTTTTCCTAGCTTCATAAATAAAAAAGTGATGACTGTCGCGTGTGATACTATTGCTATTTTCTTGCCTTTATATTCTTCTAATACGCTCATTAAGGCTTTATATATTCTGTCTGCTGTTTCTTTTCTTGATTCGCCATTAGGCATTTTAAAATTTTCATTTTTCATTTGCTCATCTTCAAAATCTTTTGGCTTTTCATCCCAACTATTTATACCAAATTTTCGTTCACCAAAATCTTCAATTATTTTAATATTTAAGTTGTTTTTTTCAGCAATATATTTAGCTGTTCCGATGGTTCTTACGTAGTTGCTTGAAAACACTTCATCAATTTCATTTAATTTTTCACTTAGTATTTTTGCTTTTTCTTCTCCTTCAACTGATAATGGATTTTTCTCGTTTGTTATTTGAAGGCTATCACTATTTTGAATATCAATTTTATTTTTTAAAGGGATTGAATGTCTAATCAAAAATATTTTAGTCTTCATATAATATCTCCTTTGGTTTTATTATTTTTTCTTTATCTAGTTTTTTAAGCATTCTTTTTAAACTTGGTTCGTTTTTATATTCTTCATAATACTCTTCTAATATTTCTTTGATAACGTCTTTGTCTATATTATTAAAAAAGTATTCTGCTTTCGGAGCTTTACTGACAATTCCAAACTCCATTTTTGATAAGGCTTTTTTTGTTTTATCTAATGGAGGCTGGAGGTAATAAAAATCTAATACTTTAAAGCCATATTTTTTCCAGAAATAATGTTTTGACTTTTTTATCTTCTTTTCTTTTTCAACTTCACAGGCTAAAAAATTAATTCTGTCATAGCCATTATCTTTAGCTTGAGAGTTCAGAGTCTTTATAGTTTCGTTTAATAATTTTGAAGCTAGACCTTTCTTACTAAATCTTTTGTTAGTTGCAATATATTCAATAAAACCTGTATTGGTTTTTTTTAAGTAATCAAAAACAATCCCACTTACGGGGTATTCTTTATCATCTACATAAAGAATTATGAAATATGAGCCTTCTTTTTCTTTTATGTTCTTTTTAATTTGTCTGTATGCTTCGATTTGGTTTTTTTCAAAGCTATTTATTAAGGTTCTTCTATAAAATTTATGGAAAATTTTTACGGTTTCTTTATCATCATATTTTACTTCTATCTTACGAAACATACTATCACCTATTATATTATATCATTTTTAAAAAGATATAAAAACTATTTTAAATAATCTTTATATCCTTTTTCATTAATTATTCTAGCTGGAGCTCCGGCAATGGTGATATTTGAAGAAAAGCTTTTATTTACAACTGAATTGGCGCCTATAACAACATTATCACCAATAGTTATATCACCAAACACTCTGGCTCCTGGGCCCACCCATACTCCATCGCCTATTTTTGGCGATGAGTTATTTCTACCAATATTTTTGCCAATGGTAGTCATTGGATGAATTCTAAAATATTTGCCTATTTTACAATTTTCATTAATATATATTGGTCCTGTATGAACGATGCATAATCCCTCATCAATTGTATTTATGGGTAAATGAAAACCATATTTTATTGATTTTTTATCAAATTTATAATTTAAATATTTTTTTATAGGTTTATAGACAAATGATTTCTTACAGTTTTCATAGTATTCTACTTTACGGTATAGTTTTACAAATTTTAATATACTTTCTAATTCTTTAGTAAATTTATTATAACTATACCTATAATTTTCTTCCTCTACTTTTATATATCTTTTATAGTCCTCTTTTGATTTTATCATATATTTTACCTACTTTTTCTTGATTATAGAGCCGGCTTTATTTTTATATAAAACTTTGTGCATTGAAATATCTATTTTGTTTTTTTCAAGATATCTATTAGTTACCACGGCACATTTTACTTTCTCATCTTTTAAAAATTCTGCATAATCAAATTGTTTGGTAAATACTTCATTTAAATTGTTTTTATTGTAGGTAATAGTTGGAGAGTTGGATGTTAGACCATAGTACCATAATTTTTGATAAAAATTACCCGTATATGGAATAGTTTTCTTTCTACCTTTTATCTCGCATTTGTCATAGTATTTTGTAGATTTTAAAATTAGCTTGGCTGTTTCATTATCAACAATATCTATTGGATTAAATGCCGTATAGTTTGCTCTATATACATTGGCTAGTTCTGGACCTAAAGCATGGGAATTAAAATTAACATTTGTTTGAAATATTTTTTGCCCTGTTTCCGTGATAGCTAGTATAATCATTAAGACAATTATACTATAATTAATTATTAAATTAGTTTTATAATTTTTATAGTTTACCAATTTAAATATATATGTGTAGCAAATCAACCACAATATAAAATATGGTTTATAGAAATAATAAGTAGATATTCTTGCTTTGGTTGTAAAGTATAAGGTTATGACAAGATAAATTAACTCTATTATTAAGAAAAAAATATCAAAATCTATTTTTTTGTTTTTTATTTCTAGGACAACAGAATATATGATCATTGGTAATAATAATATGAAATTACCCCATAAGTTTTTGTATGCTGATCCCTCGATGACAAGGCTATTTGTGGTATTGGAAATAGTATCATTGATTGATCCTTTAAATAGAAAATACATATATCCCATGACAGTTGGAATAAGTAGTGTTACAATTCCTAATTTAAATAGTTTCTTTAGACTATATTCTCTTTCCATGTATCTATATATAATGAATAATCCTTCGGCTAAAAAAATAACGGGAACAAATAAATAATATGAGAAAAATAGGCCTATATTAAATAAAGTTAAAATAATATAGAGACTTTTTCTTTCTTCTTTTATGATTAATTTCCAAGTATATATGATTAAGGTTGTAGCTAAAATTCCGCATCCTAAATAGCCAAATCCATATATCATGTAGTTTAAAGGATAAGCAAGTAAATACATTAAAACTAGGAATGGTGCTAGTACGTCGCCTTTTTTTTCAGTTTTCATTTCAAGGCATAAAATGTATGCGGTTAAGGCTATTAAGCAAATCATCGATGTATTAAAGAGGTTGTAACTTATATATTTTGCACATGGCATTATTTCCATAAATAAGCCGCATGGTACTAAATAGCCAAACATCGGTTTATTAAATACTCTAACACCATCATTTATCGCTACATTAAAAATTTTTTGGATTATACTGTAGTAATCGGCCATTCTATAATGTATAGCCGCATCAGTTATTAGATAATCGATTTCAGTAAATTTGTTATATTTAGAAGCTCCAAGGGCGAAAGATACTATAATTATAATAATAAACCCAATTAATTGTTTTTTATCTAAATAGTATTTTTGATAGGTGATTTTATTTTCTTTATAATAGTTTATGCCTATCAATACAGCCGATGTTAATAAGTAAATTAAAGAATATATTAATAGGGTGTTTTTTATATTTAAATGTGTCAGCATATAAGCTATAAAAACATCATAAAAAAGAATTATACAACTCATAAAAACTATCCCGCATAGGATATTTTTCTTTTTGTCGTTCTTTTTTAAAAGTAACATTGTAAAAAATAAAATTAATAATGTTATCCAATATATTATTGCCATGTACACTCTCCTTAACTTTATTTAATTATAGCATGGTCTGTTTTAAAAAAGCAAATAAAAAGACTTATTTTTATAAGTCTTTATTTTGGCTGTTAAGTATTTCAGAAAACACTATATCTAAATTGTTTTTAAAATCACTATAATTCTTGGGCCATTTCATGTATCCTGAAGCGCTTATGCTGTCGGCATTTTCCATAGTTACGTTTAAATAAAATGAATTTCCATCTAAGACATAAGGATCATTTTTATCAAAACCATTCCATTTTTCTACTTCGTATTCTTTTAAAATTGTTTCTATTTTATCTTTAATTTCTAGTGTTGTTTCTATTTTTACGGATTCTTCTTCAGGCGTTCCTTCTGGTTTAATTTTGGCTATGCATTTATCTGTTTCACATACTAATTCATATGATACACTTGCATCCATAGCCGTTCCAGTTGAATAAGAAAAGCTTAATGTTTTTACGCTGGAAATATTTACTCTTCTTCTTATGATAAGTACGTATATTAAAATTATAATTATTACGGCTGAAGATATTATTATTGGCATTAATGGTATTTTTGTTTTCATAATTTCCTCCTTATCTTTTTTTCTATTATATCATATTTATTTAATTACTGTTCTTTTTGATTATATAAAGTATAACGGTAGGTTTTTTCTTTTAAATTGTTTTTGTCATCAATTTCTTTTATTGTGTCTTCATTTATTTCAATTTTTTTTATGAAAAAAGCCCTTAAGGTGTTTTCAATCATTTCCCCTCTAAATTGAACTATGTCTTTTTCTACTATTTCTTCTTTTGAATCTTTGTTTAAAAACATATAAATGTTTCCTTCTTCATCAACAATTTCCCCGACTTGTGTTCTTGGGTTATATATTTTAATTTTTCCTAATTTTATTTTATTTAACATTTTCATTTGTTTTCTCCTTTTTCGGCATTCTAAGTTGAGCTATTTCTTTTATTTTTTTTATTTCTTCATCTAGTTCTTTTTTTGCTCGCGGATCTATGTCTATATAGTCATAAAACATTTCGTAATTATCATCAATATAAATATACCAATCATCGCTCGCTTTACCGTAGATAAATCCTGTTTCAAACTCAAATGTTCCTATTTCGTCATATGATGTTCCACTTAATACTTTTTTAATTGACGCGACTCTTACAATTTTGTCTTGAATATTTTCTATCTTATCGCTTTCAATTATTTTCCCTCGTTGTGTTGGATAAGTTGGAACTCTTGTTTTATCAAAGTCTAGTTCTTTTAGTGGCCCCTCTTCAGCGGTTGTGGCTAAAACGATGCCTTCGTGTCTTATATCTGTGTAAAAATCGGGTAATCCTTCTTTGATATTTTTAGTTCCAAATTGTGTCCCTTCTTTTCGCGAAGAAAGCATTGCATAGCCACTATCAACTATAACATTTTCAATTGGGCATTCACTATCTTTACTTTTTTCAATGAGCAATTTAGCGGTTTCTTCGCAAGCTTTTATTATTTCTTCGTTTTTATATTTTTTACTACAACTATCTCTTAATTGATTTAAAAATACTGTGTTTCCGTTTCTAAAGCCGGTTACCCTTGATATATATTCATGGGTTATCGGATCTTCAAATCTTATATGAAACCCATTTTCATTATTTAGAGCAAAATTATATAAGGTTTCTCCTGCACCGCCTATTCGCATACAGGCATCCGTTCGCTCGCCGTGCGTTAAATTACATGTGTCTGTAAAGTTACCAACAATTACATTTATTTTTCGGCTTCCAACGACAACTTCTTCATCAAACGTTGGAATAGTCACCCTTTGCCTTTGAAAATTCTTTATTGTCTGCTCGACCGATTCTTTTAGTCTCTGATCATTTTTTGTTTTTTCAACGGCATGGTTATATCCTGGGTTTCCTTTTATTAATTTGGCATCTTTAGGACCAAGTATTTGTTTATATACTTCTGAAATTCCGTTATATATTTCTCCTTGGACAATTATTTTCATAAAGGTAATGTTTTCAATATCCTCAACTTTTTCTTTTATAGTAGCAAAATAACTGATAAATCCGGCAATAATTGTTGGTGAACATTCTACTGGCAAATCTAGCTCTTGCATTTCTTTGGATATTATTTCTGGTGTTATGTGGACCTTTTTTCTTCTTAGTATTTCAATTAACAAGTTATATGTTTCTTCATCACTTAATATTGTTTCAGCTATCACTTTTATATTTAATTCGGCCATTATTTTTATCATATCATTTGATTGGAAAACAGCATGATGCCTTTTTGCTGAAATTTCTCCTACAAACTGTGTGAATGAGGCCATAAATACATAATTATAGTAGATTAGGTCTTTTTCATAACAGTGTTCCATTATTTGATAAAATTCAACCATTATTGGGTCTTTTGTTGCTTGGTTTGGTATTTTATATATTTCTTCTTCTGAAAAGCCTTTGGCCTTTAGCCTAGAAAATATATAGTTCCTTATACTTTCTGCTTTTCCGCCATCTATGATATATGTGGTACCGCTGTATAAAGAATCATAACATTTTTGCATCGGGGTTTTTCCAGTGAGTTTTTCTTCTAGTTCTTCTGGACTTTTTACAATACTTTTATATTCTCGTACTATTTTTCCAATAATACTGTTAATATATTCTTTATTTAATTGATTATTGTTAATAGCTAAAATAACATCTTTTAAACTTCCAAATGAGTGTCTAGAAAAGGTTCTATTTATTTCTTCATACTTTATTTCGCCTATTCCTTTATATTCTTGCATCTTTGAAAATATATTTGTTTTTTCTATAACAATATCATCTATTTCTCCGACGTGCATTAATAAATAATCAATAGTACAGTTTTCAATAATTTCATGTGTTCTGGTGTTTATTAGTTTTAAACCTGATAGATAATTATTTATTTCATCTCTTAATTTGTTTTCGTCAAATGGCATTTTTCCAGTAGTATACACGCTTATAGCAGAGTTTAAAACAAATTTATTTATTCCTTGTTCTTCAAACCCTTCTACAAAAATTTCCTCTAAGCTTTTTCCACCTAAACTGTATTCTTGATATTCACTTATTATTTTTTTATCTAATCCTCTACGGAAAGCTGGTTTTTCTAATCTATACGGTAATTCAAATTGTTCTTCAAATGATTTTTTTGTTATATGTCTTTCATTGTATTTTTTTACGATAAATCTTATGATTTTTAGGTTGTTTTCTAAGCTATATTCTTTGTTTCCTTGTATGCCTTCATTTATATGTTTATATAAATCTTCAATAAAGGTTTCAATTGTAAGATTCTTATATTCTGAAAGATTAAATTGCTTGCTTATTTCTACTAATATTTCATCACCACTGTCTTCAATAAATTGTTTTAAAACATCTTTATTTTCGGAATTTACGGGGTTGCTTATTTCACTAATTAATTCGTCATATCTTATAAAATGTGGTTTTGGTTTATCAAAGAAATCTGTATCTTCATCTTTTTTATGAAAATACATATTGTTATTTCTATAATATTTTCTGGCTAGGCCAATATATTGATTAGTTATTTCATGAAGTTTGCCAATATTTTCTTGTAAATTTTCTTTACTTAACAATTTATCTAAATATGTTTCGAGGCTTTCTTCACTTTCTAATTTAAAACCTTCTTCAGACAAAAGCCATATAATGTTACACTTTAAGGCGTTTAACCTAGCTACATCATTATCGTCGATAGCGTGCAGTATTAATGGGAAAATATTAAAGCTTTCTGGCATATTTACCGAAAATGCATATTGAATCATCGACTCATAAGATGCTTTGGCATCATCTACAGTACAAATAACTTCTGGAAATAATGAAATAACTTTTTCTATTTCTTCATCACTTAATTTTAATAATTCTCTGATGTTTTCATTATGAGCATATTTTATTATTAATGGGCCTACTTTTGATTCTAATTTATCTAGTTTTGATAATTCAATCCCATATTCTGATACTAGAAAATTTTTAACTTTTTCATATAACTCTGGTGTATAAACATTTTCTTGTTCGTGTTCTAATCTTTTTAATAATAGGGATACCCCTATTTCGTTTGATAGTATTTCGTTTAATACTCTTTCCATATGAAGTACTTCATATAGATTATTATTGATTATTTCTTTTATTTTATATGGATTTTCTCGTATATATTTTATGGCGATATCTTCGTGGGCAAATATTATGTTGCCAATAATATATGAATTTTCTATTGTATCTAAATAGTGGTTATTCATTATAGCTTCAACAATGTCTCGATGTTTCTTTGGGTCAAATCCAAATGGTAAACTTATTTTATCCGCTTTTATTTTTGAATTTAATAGGGTGACAACTTTATTTTTTATATTTTCATTATTAAAATCTACGTTGGTGAAATAAAAACCACTTGTTTTTTCTGTCTTTGTATCATTTAATATTTTGTAAAAGATTTCGTCTGGTAATTCCAAAAAACTTTCCATGGTTATTTTACCAAAGTCGACCTCTTCATTTACAAAATTTATTTTACTAAAATCTATATTTTCATAGTGTGTTTTTGATAAATATAGGGCATATTTTGATGATATAATTTCTTTATATAAATCTTTATCTTCAAGTATTGTTGCTTGATATTTAACTATTATATTAGGATCGATATCTATTTTATTTTTTATGCATGAACGAATATTGTGGTAGTATTTTTTTAATGTACCTTTATCCAACTCATATAGGTTTGCCTCAACTACATACCCTTTTTTCATTATTTCTTCAAGTATTTTTTTTTGTTCTTCAGCACTGTAAAATGTAATATCAATGTATTTATAATTTGTTTCTAATTCTTTTAAGGTGGCTTGTTTTATCAGATCATAAAGCAAATCAAAAGTAGTGTCTTCTGTTTGAGTTTCAGCTGCAAAAGCAAATCTTTTTGGTGTTTTTTGTTGTTTCTCATTAATATCTTTAAAAGTTAATATATCTGTTCTTTTTTGCTTTATTAGATAGTCGATAAAAAATAATGGGCAACTATATTCTTTAAATGGATATTCTTTTAATATTCTCTCACATACTTCATTGCTTACTTCTATTGGAAATTTGTATTTTTCTAAAATGTCATATCTTTTAAAGTCTAATAATTTGTTTAGAATTGTTTTATTTCTTTCAGGTTTTGGGGGGATATGGATTAATAAATCTTCTGGTTTCAAATAATTAGGGTCGGCTATTTTTTCATTAGCCTTTCTAATCATTGTTTCGACATCTTCTCTTGTTATTCCATAAGGATTAGTCGCAATATCCTCTGGGCTTATATCAAATGGTCCATATATGACAGCCTCGTTAGAGAGTGTTTGTTGCATAAATTTATTTCTATCTTCTGTATTAGGTATCATTTCATAAAATTCTTCTAAAGGTGGTATTCTTCCTTTAATGAAAACTCTTCCTTCGATAACGGCCTTTATAAATAATTCTTTTAATCTGTTTAAAGTAGATATTAAACTTATATCTTCTTCTCTTAATTCAACATATTCTTGATTTAATTTTCTAGTTAATTCTTCAATCACATTATCACCTACTGTATAAAGTGTAACACATATTTGTTTTTCTTTAAACTGTAACAGTTAAAAAGTGTAAATTTTTTAAACAAAAAACTTAGATTTTAAATCTAAGTTAATTTACTATTATGGGGCGGAATATCGGGATCGAACCGATGCATAACGGAACCACAATCCGCCGTGTTAACCACTTCACCAATTCCGCCATCTGAAAGACACATATATTTTATCAGCAATTTAATTATTTTTCAAGTCCACTTTATAATTTTTTTAAATTAGGCTTTTATATACACTTTTAACTATGGGCTTCATACTATACTGTGAGGGAGGTAATTAGATGAATAACTATTTTAATGGGATGCCTAGTAATTTTAATAATATTTATCCTGATCATTTTGATAAAATGGTTGATTTAAAATTGATAAATAAACTCAAAAGGCAAGCCGGTGATAATATGAAGTTTAATATGTGTGGCTTTAATGGGGATACTACTCCTAATAATTTATATGATGTTTATAATGGTTTTATTAGAGGTAATATGTTTCCAGAATTGTTTAATCAATATAAATTAAGTAGGCCTTATGATGTTAAACCGATGAATGAACAAGCAGAACTTCTTACTAAAGTTGATGCATACTGTTTTGCGGCTCATGATGTTAATTTATATTTGGATACACATCCATATGATAGAGATATGATTAATTTATTTAAAGAGCTTTCAGAAGATTCTGATAAGGTAATTAAAGAATATGAAAGTAAATATGGTCCTTTATTTGTGGACTATAGTAATACTTATCCTTGGGCGTGGAACGAATCTCCTTGGCCTTGGGAGAATTATTAAGGGGGTTAATTATGTGGAAATATGAAAAAAAATTACAGTATCCGGTTAATATTAAGAATAGAGATTTAAATATGGCTAAATGCATTTTAACACAGTATGGGGGTCCGGCTGGAGAACTGGCAGCAGCTTTTCAATATTTGAATCAGAGGTATATCATGCCTGATGATCGTGGGAAAGCTTTGCTTACGGATATTGGAACTGAAGAGCTTGCGCATGTGGAAATAATTTCTACGATGCTTTATCAATTAATGAAGGGGGCTTCTAAAGAAGAACTTAGGAAAGCTGGACTTGATGGTATGTATGCCCAGTTTGGTAAGGATTTATTTCCATCAGATAGTTTTGGTAATCCATTTAATATGACTTATATTAAGGTGTCTGGTGATTATATTGCTGATATTGAAAGTGATATGGGGGCTGAGCAAAGGGCTAGAGCTACTTATGAACATTTAATGGATTTAACTGATGATCCTGACATTTTAGGTCCACTTTCATTCTTAAGACAAAGAGAAATTATTCATTATCAAAGATTTAAAGAACTTAGAGATTATTATTTAGAAATGAAAAACAAAGCCAACGGTTAGTTGGCTTAATTTAATGTTTTACAGTTATGGTCATATAAAAACTCATTTATTTGATTTATATTATATATTTTTTCTTTAAAGCAAAATCTTATTATTAAGTCATATGTTGTATTTTTTGGTAGTGAATATGATGCTTTTTCTAAAAGATCTTCTATTTCTTTTTCAGTTAGTTCTAAAGCTATACCTAGTAAAATTACTGTTTCTTTACTTGGGTGATAGTTTTTATCACTTCTTATTTTACTAAATAATCTTCTATCGATATTTACTTTATTATAAACATCTGAATCTTTTAAGTTTTTATTATCTATGTGTTCAAATAGTTTTGTTTGGAATGTGTTTTCATCTTTATTTATATCTATAAAATCATTTATATCGGCATAATCATATAAAATTGGTGCGGCTTTTTCTTCAGAAAAGAAAGTTCTAGCTTTTTTAAATGATCCTACAAAATTTTCTTCACTTTTATTTAAGTAACTATCTAAATACTTATTTAATTTTTCTTTTAAATTCATAAATGTCCCCTCCTATGCGACCACTTAATAATTCTAATTTAGTATTATTATATCAGAAAAGGAGATGATATTATGGAAAAAATATTAAAAAAATTAAGAGAAGAAAAGTTTTTAGAATTAAGCTCAAGTAGTGGATTAGGTCCTATGCCTGGCATTACTGGCCTTATAATTACTAAAAATAAAACTAGTTATTATTATCATAAATATTTTATGATTCCTGATCATTTAAAAGATGAAATGAATTTAGAATCTATTTCAGAAGGAAAACCAATTAGTGAAGATGTTTATTTAAAACTAGTTAAATATATTAATGAAAATATAATTGGTAAAAGTTTTGAAGATAAAATGATATTTGATGCTGGATGTAATATTTCTGGTGAAGACTTTAATATTAAAAATCATTTTAATATTTATAATGATCTTAAAAAAATTATAGGAGGTTAAATTATGGAAAAGAAATTAGATGTTATATTTATTTTAGACAAAAGTGGTTCAATGAGTGGTAGTGAAGAAAGTACTATTAGTAGTTTTAATGAGTATTTGGAAAAAGAAAAGAAAAATAAATTTAAAACTAGAATTACAACTATATTATTTAGTGATGATTATTCTTATTTGCACAAAGGTTTAGATATATCTAAAGTTAAACCTTTAACTAGTGAGGATTATTATGTGGGTGGATGCACAGCTTTATATGATGCGATTGGTAATTCTATTAATTATATTGATAGATGTGATACTGATAAAGTTATGTTTATAATTATTACTGATGGTTATGAAAATGCTTCTAAAGAATTTAATAATGAAAAAATTAAAAAAATGATTAAAAATCATTCTAATTATGAATTTATCTACATTGGTGCGGATATTGATAGTTATAGTGCAGGCGCTTCTATAGGAATTAGAAAAGATAATATTTCTAATTATAAAAAGGATAAAAAAGGAACTGGTTTGCTTTTTAAAGGAGTTGCTGATTACGCTTCTTCCATGATGGAAGGAAGGTCTACCACTAACTGGAAAGAAGATCTAGAAGAATATATTAATGAAAATAAAAAATAACGAATAATTCGTTATTTTTTTATTTATTCTTTTTGCTCTCTTCAGGGGGTGGATATTAGCATAAAAATCGATGGTATAAAACCCAGTAAAATCAACGTTTTTCAAGACTCACAGTTTAAAAAAATACAATTCTACCCATCAAAATTTACTAAAATTGATGGGTGGCTGATGGGTAAAATGATAAAGAGAGGAATAAAAATGATAAGGAAAAATAGTTGTGGAAATATTACTGATGAAGAGTTTTTAAACATAATAATTCCATTTGATAAAAAAATGGATAAATATTTAATAAAGTATATGTATGAATATGTAGCACATTATTTGGCTGTAGGATATGAAATGAGTGCATTATGGGAATGTACTATAGAACAACAAGTTAATTCAGCTTTAACTAGATTTACCGATCCATTACTTGATGGAATATTTAATTATGATAAATTAGATAAAATATTAAAAGATAAATATAAGTTAAAGATAGTTGATAGAAAAACATCACAAATGATTAAATTATAGAATAATAAAACTAGATGAGTTCAAATTCATCTAGTTCTTTTTTATGCTATTATACCGTTATCGGTATGATATGTTTTTTAACATATTTTTTAGATATGTTAAAATTTTGCGATTTTTTTAACATATTATTCTATTTTGTTAATTTTTTAATTGATCGCAATATCTTAATCTTCCGATTATTTATTCTTAGATGATTGTCTTATTTTTTCATGATAAAAATAATTAATTATTATAGGTTTACCAGTTGGATTCTTTAAAAATGGTTCTTCATCTATAACATACATAAAGCCATTTTTATTAGAATACTCTTTTACTTTATTATCTAATTCTTCCCAATATGATAAATCTTTTTTAGTGTATATTTTTGTATATAATTCTTTTAAATCTGGATGCTTCTCTTCAATATATTTAATAATAGTAGGTTTAAAAGTACCTCTTAGATTCAAATTTTCTAACCATATATAGTCACAAAAATCTTTTATTTCTTCTATTATAGAAAAGACATCAGTTATTCCTGGGAAGATTGGAGAAATAAAACAAGTTGTTCTAATACCAGCTTCATGAACTTTTTTCATAGCTTCTATTCTTGATTTAATAGATGGTGCTATATCCATATCATTTTTAAAATCTTCATCTAATGTATTTATTGACCAAGCAACTAATGGATTAGGATATGTTTTTATTAAATCTATATCTTTAGTTACTAAATTAGATTTTGTTGTAATTATTAGGTTTATACCACTTCCTTGCATTTCTTCTAAAAATGCTCTTGTTCTTTTATATTTTGATTCAAAATAATTATAACCATCAGTTACAGATCCAACAATCATTGTTTTTCCTTTATACTTTTCTGGATTTTTAATTTTATCCCACATCTTAACATCTAAAAACATTCCCCAGTCTTCCTGATGACCAGTAAATCTCTTCATAAATGTGGCATAACAATATTTACAACCAAATGGGCAACCAACATATGGATTAATTGAATAACCAGCGATTGGTAAATTAGATTTTGTTAATACTGTATCTACTTTTGTTTCTTTAATAACTATATTTTTTAAATCTTTTGCTTCCATTATTATTCCTCCAAATTAGAAATTATTCTTTCTAGATAATTTTCAATTTCATTTATTTCTTTATCACTAAAATTTTTATAAAAAATATTACTCATTTTATTTGATATATCATTATAATCTTTTTCTAATTCTTTTGCCTTATCAGTAAGCATTATCTTTATACTTCTTTTATCTTCACTATTATCTTTTCTTCTTATTAAGCCTTTTTCTTCCATTCGGTCTAACATACTTGTAAGAGAGGTTTTAGCTAATCCTGTTATTTTTCCTATTTCTTTAATAGTTAATTCTTTATTATTCCACAAAGAATATAGTATTACTCCTTGAGATCCGTTAAACTCATCAATATTTTTTTCTTTTAATAATTCATTAAATTTTCTTGAACTTATTTTTTGAATTTGATTTATTAAATATCCGCCATTATTCTTCATTGTTTAAAAACTCCTTTGGGAACTCTTGGATCATTTCATTTTCATTTATAATACCCAGCAAATCTTCTTTCATGAAAACTGGTATTCCTTGTTCTTTGCATTGATTATAAATGTTAAATACCCATTCTTTTTTAGAATCTACTTTTCCTTTTCTACTACCTGTTTCTGTCCCTATAACAACCCATGATATGTCAGTTAGATCAAGTTCTCCTACATCATCAAACATTGGCTCAAAAGTAACGTGATAATGCTTGGCTTTAATATTATTTCTTAAATCATCTATTCTATGTTTCTCTTTAGATGATGTAACCGTTACTCCAAACCATCCATTATCTGGAGTTTTATTTAATTTAATATTTTCAGGTCTTTTAGTTAAAAACAAATATTGAGTATCTATGTTGTTGTTTATTTTTTCAAATACTTTCTCTAACCAATCATTATTCCAACCAGATAAATCACTTTGCCCAGTTAAGAAATAAGCTTTATGTCTTTTATTATCTAACATTTTTAATTTATTCTCAAAGAATTCAGGATTATTAAAATCATCTATTGTGTGAAATCTATTATTGTTTATTCTTGCATAGCAATATGCACATCCTATGCTACATCCTATTACAATATTAATATTTTTTATTGTATCTTTAATACATTTAATAGCCATTTAAATCACCAATATAATAGTACCATATAGTACTATTTATATCAATATAAAAGGAACAAATTGTTCCTTCTTAATATCTTAATAGTCCGAACAACTATCTATTATAAATGTTTGAATTATAATCTTTTTTTATTCTTTGCTTCCAAATATTGTTCCAACAATACCACATAGAATTCCACCAATTGGAAAAACGATCCAACTAATATTCCACATATTTGTTGTGAAACTCCATATTAAGAAAATAATAGTTGCGACAAGCATTATAGTTCCACATAGCTTTCCAATTAATTGTTGATTCTTTTTAGCTTCTTTGGTTTGGCCTAGATTATATTTCTCAATATCAACTTTTTCTTCATTTTGACCAGCATATATTAAAAATGGAATAGCTATTGTTATGCATCCTAATAAACAAGCAACTGATAATTGTGTTCTTTCTCCAAAAATATTAAGAGCCATTGTTGAAAACATTATTATTGTACCTACTAATATAATAAAAATTCCAATAGCTTTAATAATTGTTGTTTTTCTTTTTATATTTTCTAATTCTTTATCAGTATACATATTTGTAATTTTAGTATTATTTTTTTTAAAGTTTTCCGCTTCATTTCCTGTGATTATAAATGTTGGTACTGCGACTGCTACAGCAATTAAAATAGATATTATACCAAACATTGAATATCTTTCTTCTAATTCACCAGCTGGAGCTAAACCCATTAAAATCATCATTATAGTTACACCTAACAAAATAATAGCTACACCTAACATAGAACCATATATTTGTTTATTCATTATTCTTTCATATTCTTCTTTTTCAGATTTAACATCTAATGATATTTTACCTTTAACTAATTCATCCATACTACATTTAAATACTTCACAAATAGCTATTATTTTTTCAGTTTCAGGAAATCCAGTACCACTTTCCCATTTACTAACAGCTTGTCTTGAAACTTGTAATTTATCTGCAAGATCTTCTTGTGATAAATTATCTCTTTTTCTTAATATTTGAAGATTCTCTCCAAAAAACATATTATACACCTCCCAATGTATAACTCTATTATGTGGTAGCACTCAAAGTTTTTCTACCAACTACATTTTGCAACTGTAATTTTCTTCGCAACTTTAAGTTTCCTTATTAGCAAATCACTATTAATATATCTATATTATATCACAAATAAAAGGAACTTTCATTCCTAATATCTTAATCTTACGATTACTTATTGTCACTTACCATTTTCTTTTTAAATACTATTATTGATATTATTAATACTATTATTGTATAAGCAGAAAATACTATTATATTTCTTGCTGAAATAATATCACAACCATTATTTAATATTCCTTTTATTATGTTTAATGCACTTTCAAAAGGCAATAAGTCACATACTTTAGCGAATCCTTTACCAATTAAATCTTTTGAAAAATACATTCCACTAGTAAAACAAACTAATTGAATTATTATACTTCCAACTCCGCCTGATGCTTTTTCACTTACTAAACTGCCAATTAGTATTCCAAATGATATAAATAATATTGAAACAACTATTGATATTAAAACTGTAAATACTATATTTATATTAATATTTAAACCTAATAAACAAGCAGTTATAAAGAATAATAAATCTTGTATAATGATAATTGGTATTAAAGATAATATATATCCTAATATATAATCACTAGACTTCATAGGCGAAGTTCCAAGTCTTATTAATAATGATGATCCTCTATCTTTTGCTACTAATGTCGCTGTAAATAAAGTAATAAAAGAAAAACCAAATATAATAATTCCAGGAGTAAAATTTTCAAGTTTATATGTATCTCCAGGTATGTTTATTTGTTGAAATATAAATAATAAAAATATTGGTAATGCTATTTCAAATATTAAACTTAGAGGATCTCTTATCAATTCTTTAAAATTTCTTTTAGCAAAATTTAACATTCTCATTATAGCTCACCTCCAGTTGCAATTGATACAAATGCATCTTCAAAGTTTTTAGCTTTAGTCTTTTTTATTAATTCATTAGCTGTTCCAACTTCAACAATATTACCATTTGCCATTATACCAATTCTATCAGATAAACTTTCAGCTTCTTCCATATAATGTGTAGTTAAAATAATAGTAATTTTACCTTTTAGTCCTTCAATTACTTTCCATAACTCTTTTCTTGCAATAACATCTAAACCAAGTGTAGGTTCATCTAAAAATAATATTTTAGGATCATTAATTAAGCTTATTGCAATAGATACTTTTCTTTGCCATCCACCAGATAAAGTTTTTGCTCTTTTGTTTAATACTTCATCTAATTTAAACATTTTAATTAATTCATTAATCTTTTTATATTTATCCTTTATCTGATAAACTCCAGCCATAAATTCTAAGTTTTCTTTTACGGTTAAATTTGGAGCAATAGCAGTTTCTTGTGGTGAAACATTTAATATTTCTTTTATTTTAAATATATCTTTTTTCATATCCATATCAAGGATTTTA
>JAFWMN010000012.1 GCA_017513865.1 Bacilli bacterium
GTAGACTTAATATCAAAAATGCCTGCAGGTCTATCAATAGGTAGTCGTAATGAATATACAATTGAATTATCAAAGAAAGCACTTCAAAATAAATATATTAAATTAAGAGAAACAGATGATATAGTTGGAGTAGAAACTTGTGGTTCAATAAAAAACGTAATTGCATTAGCAGCAGGTATGTTAGAAGGATTACATGCTAATGAATCAACTAAAGCAATGTTACTAACAGAAGCAGTACATGATATGGAAGCTATCCTTGATTCATTTAATGCTAGAAAAAGAACAGTAACATCATTTGCAGGAATAGGTGATTTACTATTAACATGTACATCTACTAAATCAAGAAACTTTAGTTTTGGTAAACTATTAGGAGAAGGCAAAACTAAACAAGAAATAGAAGAATATCTATCACATACTACAGTTGAAGGTTATTATACAGTAGTATCAATCTATAAATTATTAAAAGATAAGAAAGTATCTATTCCTATAATAGATATAATATATGATATAGCAGTTGAAGGTGAAAACCCTGAGAAACTACTAACTTTCTTAGTCGAAAAATCTTAATATTCATTTGTAGCAAACATTAAATAATGTTATAATGAAATCAGAGTAGGTGAGTTTTATGAATAATATGATGAAAAGTTTTTTTAGATCATCAATTTTAACTTCAGTATTATTATTAATTCTTGGTGGATTATTAATATTTGAGTCTGAAATAACAATTATTACTATATCTTATATAGTAGGAGGAGCACTAATAGCTCTTGGAGTAGTTGCATTAATAAGATATGTTAAAGCAACTAGCACCAGAACTAATAGTGAACTAGATATAATATATGGAATAGTTACAATGATACTAGGTTCTATAGTAATTGCTAATCCTAAAGCATTAGCAAGTGTTGTACCTGTAATATTAGGTATATGTATAGTAGTAAGTAGTTCAACAAAACTACAATATGCACTTGAACTAAAAAATGAAAGCAATGATTTATGGTTTATGACATTAATAGTAGCAATACTTAGTACAGTATGTGGAGTAGTACTAATATTTAATCCATTCCAAGGTGCTAAGATGCTAACTCAAATCATAGGTTCATTTATAGTCATATATGCAATTTTAGATATTATTTCAACAATCGCAATAAAAAGAAATGTTAAAGCAATTAAAAATGCAATAGAAGAAACAAAAGAAATAGTAAAAGATGCAGTTGTTGTCGAAGAAACTGAAGAATCAGAAGAAAAGGAACCAAAGAAAAAGAAATGATATACTTATTAAGTTTAAAATCGGAGCTTGGATTACTTGATGAAAAGTTGAAAGCACTTACATCAAAACTGTATGACAACCCATTTGCAGGACTAGCTTTTGTATCTTTATTAATGATCATATCCGTATGTATAATAAATGCAAGATCAAAAAAGAAAAAATGATTATGTAAATGCATAATCTTTTTTTATTGAAAAAAAACAAAATAAAATGTATAATACAGGGGAACGAGGTAAATTAATGAAAGATGAAAAATTAATAATCGGAAAGAAATATGAAATTCATGCCTATAAACATGATGGTAAAATTCATAGATCTTGGGACGAAGCGGTTCTTCTAGA
Organism: Bacilli bacterium; assembly: GCA_017513865.1. Lineage (GTDB taxonomy): Bacteria > Bacillota_I > Bacilli_A > RF39 > UBA660 > Coprosoma. Next base: position 1,609 of record JAFWMN010000012.1, read on the forward strand.
AATCAATGACGATTATTTAGTTTTTGGAAATGAAAAAACAAAAGTAACAGAATCAGATGGTAGAACATGGAGAACCAAAGAGCCAGCGGTATTATATTTTTTCTACAAAAGTTGGTACAACATTATAGGCCAATATAAAAAGAATGGTATTTATTATTATTGTAATATAGCCTCACCAATAATTATCGAAGATGATACGATAAAATATGTAGATTATGATTTGGATTTAAGAGTATTTCCAGATGGTAGTTTTAAAGTATTAGATAGAGGAGAGTACAAATATCACAAAAAATTAATGCATTATTCAAATGAAATAGATTTGATATTAAAGTCAGAATTAACAAATCTTATTAATATGGTACGTAGAAAAGAACTGGCATTTACCCCAGGAGCTATCGAAAACTACAATGAATTTTATAAAAAATTAAAGCAGAATTAAAAAAATACTGCTTTTTTTTATTATTTTTTTAAGTATTTTTTAAATAAAAATAGCATAAATATATATATAAATCATATATAAAACAACAAATAACAAGAAAAAATAAAAAAAATTATAAAGAAAATAAAAATGAGCAAATATTGCAATAAAAAGAAAGCATAAAACAACACGACGCCGTGTGTCTGAAAAAAAGTTAAAAAAAGTTGTTGACTTTAAAAAATTACTTTGTTATATTAATGGGGCAGCTTGAGAAAAGAGCGCGAAATAATACAACAAAAAAGTTTAAAAAAAAGTGTTGACTTTAAAAAAATGATTTGTTATATTAATGGAGCAGCTTGCAAAAAGTTGTGAAAAATTCACTAATAAAAAAATGTCAAAAAAAAATAAAAAAAGTTGTTGACATCAAAAAAAAGAAGTGTTATATTAGTGATACGTTGTGGGAAAAAACAACGGAATGATCTTTGAAAACTAAGCAAAACGTCAATTTTGAGTAGCTAGGAAAAATTGAAACAAACTTTTAAATAAATTTTATTGAGAGTTTGATCCTGGCTCAGGATGAA
>JAFWMN010000030.1 GCA_017513865.1 Bacilli bacterium
ACTAAAAGCACTATGCCATATGTCAAATATTGGTAATAGAATTGTCAAAAAATGTCAATAGACAGATATAATAAATAATTGTCAAATATTGTCAATTTGATTATGTGGAATTTTTGATGTAAATAATAGATAAATAATTATATAAAATTTTTGTGCAAAATGTCGATAATTAATTATAGCAATTTTCTTGACAAATAATCAAAAATGTAGTAATATAATAGTACAATAATTAATGATTCCGTCAGCGACGGGGAGAAAGTGAGTTGAAAAAATGAAAATCACAGTTAAAGAGCTAATAAACTACATTAGCGGAAAATTAACCGGTAATAACCTTTTACAAGTTTATGTGTACCGGGAAAATTATTGTAATGATGATATAATTAAAAAAATTGAAACAGTTCTAAATGAAAAAGTAATTGATTTTGATATTTGGACCAAAGAAGAATTTAAAGATATGTTTTGTGATACAATCGAAAGAGTATTTATCGAAAGTAAATTTACAGATAGTACAAGATTTTTGACTATTAAGATTAAATGGAGTAACCATAATGAATAATAATTTTTATCTTTATTCATCACAAGGTGAATTAATTGGTGAATATAAGTCAAAAATAAAATTAATGAAAGAATATAATTCGATTGTTAAATTTAATTCTTTTCTATTCAGTTATTCGTTATTAGTTGAAATTAAACCAAATCATTTTAAAATCAAAGTTTTTTATTAAAGGAGGAAAAGAAAAATGAAATACGAACAACTTCAAAAAGAAATTTTACACCAAATTTTTATGGAAAATTGCATAGCTTTTGACAAAAAAGAAAAAAATATTAATTTTATATTAAATAATGGTTCAGTTTTGTTTATAGTACCAAAATGTTTTAATTTTATTGAAGTAGATAATATAAACGAAAGTAAAGTAGTAAATACTGATGTTATTATCAAAACTATTGATTTTGATAATTATAAACCGGTTGAATTATCTAAAGAATTAATGGAAACAAGGCTTGACGGAAAGAAAACTATTCTTAATTGCTTCAATATTGATGATGAAAAAATATATATCAATCAAAAGAATTTAAAATTTTTCAATCTTGATGAAATTAATTTTAAAGTAAAAAATAAAATTAGTTCTGTGTTAGTTTATGAACATAATGAATTAAGGGCGATTATAATGCCGGTAAGGGTGAAATAGATATTATGATTTTTTCTATATTTTTTATGGTTTCTATACCAATAGTTTTTGTCGCAATAGATTTTGTTTTACAATAAAAAATAAAAGTGTTTCACATGAAACACTTTTATTTTATTAATTATTAGAAAGTGAATAATTTAGCATATTAGTTGGGTTGCGCCAAACAGTTACACCATTTTTAAAAATATCTTTTAATTTTTGTTTGTCGTTTCCAAGCGCATTACACGTAAAATTTATGTCACCTTTTAAATAATTCCAGTTACTTCGATTTGTTATTGATGGTAAAATAAATTCTTGTATAGCATATCCGTATGTACTCAAATAGTTATCAATTTCTACGCATTTATCATAAATTGGTGAACAATCAATAAATCTTAAATTTTGCATTGATTGTGATAACGTCATTAAATCACCACTTGAACCTCCGGCTTGTGCTGTTGTATCAACAAAGTATGTATAGATTCCTTGTCTAATTTGCGAAAATGCATTATCTATGCTGTTTCCGGCTCCACTTGCATTGGATGCCATTCCGGTAGCTCCGCCTGTGACATATCCACCCGCTAATGACTGAGCACCACTAACCAAATTTTGAATACCACCATAAAAAGATTTAATCATTCTCATAGTTTTTAACATACCTGCGTTTTCGTTATAACCGACAGCCAAAGAGCCTACATAAGGCATATCAAAAGAACATACATTAATAGTATCATAATTGGTTATAATAACATTAATAATACTACTTTGTATATTTTTCATGCTTAAAATTAGATTTAAAGTGTTACCTAAAATGAATTCCGGTTTTAATGGTTTTTGTATTCCATTTCGATTATATATGATATATTGTTTTGCTAATGAGGTAAACATTTTTTTATTTTTTGGCACATATCCGGAGGCTAAAACGTCTTTTTGCAGATTAAAAGAAATTTCTTCACTTAAATTGTAGTTTCTACTTACTTCTGCACTTGTAAAATGATTTGATATGAAAACAGGTAAAGCATATATGGATACTATATCTTTTCTATGGTCTGCTCCTGTAATCATTTCAGCAATTATTTTTAATATATTTTCAATAGTTGTTTCACCTATTTGAATTTTAGGTAGATATAGTGCAATTCGCTCTTGTAACGCTTGTGCTCCACCACATCTAAATGTATATACTGGTGATATGTTTGAACCTTCACCTGTTCCACCATATTCCCATTCCGGATTGGTTTGTGTACCTGTGTTTTTCGATAATGCTTCTAAAAACCAAACTGGCTCAAAATTCAAATTACTAACTTGTAATTGATTTTGCGCTTCATATTCCGGTGAAAAAGGCTCAGGTGCTAACCATCTTCCAATAGTATCTTGATTTTTAGCTATATGCATTCTTTCAACAAAAGAATTTTTAAAAGATATAGAGCCGGAAAACATTTGCCAAACATCTATAGAAAAATGTATATGTGTGGTTTTTGGGGCTTTAAATTCTAATGAATCAATAAATGCATAATAATAATTTGTATTATTATCATTTCTAAACAGAATATAATTATAAATATGAAAATTACTATAATATCCATCAGCTTTAATAGTTCCCGTACCATTATCTATTTTAACAATTCCGACATCTGTAATATGTATAGGTTTGCGTGCGTGAGTATTCATATGTGCCATTACATCATTAAACTGCGAACCGGAATTAACTTTTAATACGTGTTTATAGTCTTTGTTCCAATCAACAACACCAAGATAACAATCAGCCATTATCACCACTTCCTTTACTGTCATTTTCCTTTTTGACATTTTCAAGTATTTTATTTAAAAAATCTTGTATGCTTTCCGGCAAATAAGGTTTTACGTTTTCAATAATTGAAGAAAATTCAATAAACATTACCGAAAATGCGAAAATATGAAAACTCGCTTTTATTTGCGGAATAATAAAGGATATAAAAAGCAAACAAATTTTAACGATTAAATAACCGATAATTTTTTCAAAGCCTTTACGGCACTTATGTGAGGAATAAGTGCCGTTTATTAAAGCGTATGTTATACCGGTAATAAAATCAATTTTAAACTGTAAAACAAAATTAATAAAATCTTTCATTTTTATTACCCCAAATCACCAGTAAATGAATTTTTATAAACACCGTTAACAGTAGAGCAAGTACAAGTGTTATCATTTCTTACAGGATAAGCATAACTACCGGATGGATTGTAATGGTTTAACTGGTCAATAGCACTTAATCCATTATCACCACCAGTAACAACTCCACTATTCATAGTCAATGTGCTATTTCTTAAAGTAATAACACGATTAATATAATTTGTTGAACCATTTGAAGCACCGGCAATAAATAAACCGATTCCATCATAAAAATTAAAATCGCAACCCATGCCATATATTAAATTATCTACACTTACATAATTATTGGTATTAATGATATTATTATTAAATCTAAATGCATAGGCGTGAGCAGTAGTCCAAACCGGTAAATAGTTAGGTGTATTTCCGGTGTGTCGCATTCTAAACACAAATTTTGAATTTCTACCATAAATAAACGCTTCTTCATCAGTTCTTAAAAAGAAATCACAATCATAAAAATATACATTACTTTCTGTAAACGTAAGTTCATCATAGAAAATACATTGTTCAAATTGTACCGCTGAGCATCCGGCAAAGCCAGTATAATTTTTTGTTTTATTAACCGGATAAAGATAATGCTCGCTTGCTGTACTTGCATTCAAACTTGCACTACTCATATTATTTTGAAAAATTCTGCAAGCATTAAAAATAACACTGCAACCCTCAAAGTAAGATGCTCTTTCATTTGAATGGAAAATTACATTCATTTTTTGTGTAATATTATAATCGTCACCGGGTGTCAGTTTTCGAGTGTTACCGAAATTATAGTGATTCCCATAAAAAGCGGTATAATCATATTCGGGTTTCTCTGCAGTTGCATGGTTTACTATGTGTAAATTCACACCGTCAGCTCGTGTATGAAAGTGGATTGAACAGCCGGCTACATTTTTATAATCAGTCATATAAAAATTTGTTGCGGTCATTAAATAAAAATGAACACTTGAAAAGCCGTAATCTTTCATTATTTTAAAACCTTTATCCAAAGTCAATAACGGTTCCGATTCACTAAATCCGCTGTTATTATCATCACCATTGGCAGAAACATAAATCTCGGCTATGTCGTTTTTTAAACAAGTTTCATATTTATTAGGTACATAAATTGGCGTATATTCTTCAATAGTTGTTTCCGGTTTTTTAGTTATAATATTGTCAAAAAATTTTAATACTTCTCTAATCATTTTCAATCACCCCTTAATTAAGAAAATGCAAGTAAATTCATATAGATTGTTCTTTCTTCATTTTCATCAATTTCATAAATTAATTGTGCTCTGCCTAAAATCTGATAAAGGCTTTGTGATAACGTTTCAAAAAATTCACTTGAAACATTTTGTAAAATTTCTTCCAATGTGCCATTTTCATACCATTCGGTAAGAATGTCAGTTGTAATTTGTTGAATATGAGCGTTCATATCGTCAAGAATTCTTTTTACTTCTTCACTGAATTCTTGAACATCATTACAACGATTAACAACTTCATTTAATTTATAAATGAATTGTCTTATCATTTCTTCATAAGAAATAGCATTAAAGGTTGTAGCCGGTATCTGTGGAGTTAACCAAGCCGGAAAAGGATATAAATTTAATCTTTGCATATATATTCACCCCTTTAAAAAAGTAAAGAAAAAAGTTTATTATATTCATTCATCAAATCAGTAAACACATTTTTTAAACTTTCAAAATTATTGATAAATTCAAAAATATTACCGTATGTTTCAACCGTTTTGGTTGTATTATCATTTTCAGTTGTATTTTCAGCATTAATATTGCTTTCGCTTTTTGACGAATTAGCACTACCGGTAGAAAGTCTTTGTTTACTTGAGAATACATCATCAAAAACAGCCAATTCTTGTGGAAAATCACTGTTTAAATTTTTACCGTTTCCGGTAGCATTACTATTACTTTTACTATTGCTATTAGATTTGCCTTTGAAATCGCTTTGAATTTCTCTTTTATTAGAGAAATTTTTCAATTCGCTTTCAAGTAACACAGCAATTTTTTTACTGTAATAAGGCATTATTTCATTTGTTAAACTTCGCAATTTAACGGTAAAAGCCATTTCGGTTTCAAAAGCTATATTTTCATCAAAGAATTTTCCACCAAAAATACTTGCAATATATTTTTTAAAATCTTCAAATTGCATATTTTCCGGAAAAGAGAAATCGAAATCGAAAAGGTAATAAGCACCCCACATTATAATTTCATAAGAGGGAGTCTCTAAAATGAATTTTTGTATATCATCATAGGTAGAATGAGAAAAAGCCAAATTTAATAAAATGTTATACAATTTCGTTGTATTCGTCATTTTCTTCACCACCTTTGTTAGAACCTAAAAAGCCATTAATGTTGAATTCAATTTTAATGTCTGTTCCTAAAGTTTCATTACACTTTTCAATAGAATTTTTAATAGTGTTAAAGTATGCAGCTTGAACCAATTCTAATAACATATTATTAGAATTCACCTCATCAACTAACATTCGCTCTTTTTTTTCATATGGAACGGCATTAATTCCGAAAAATTCAAAAAATTCTTTTTTTACATAGTCTTTATGATTTTCAAAAGTTTCTATATAATTTTTAACTTTCAAGTCAAGCACTTCAATTTCATTTTCACTTACGCCTTGTCTTTTTAAAATGAAAAAAGCTCTAACTTTATTAATGAATTTTTCATATAATTGTTGCAAATCCATTTTGTGCTCTGCAATACCTCGGTATATAATTGGCTGCTGCATAGCAAAAATATTATTATCAATCGCAGATTGAACATCAACCAATTTAAGTGAATAGTAGTAAATCACATAAAATAACGGTAAATTTGACGGTGTGCTATCAATAATACAAAATTCTTTTTTCTCCGGTGTATTACTGAAAATTAAAGGTTCATTTTGTTTATTAAGGATACTCAATCTACCCAAATTAAACAAAGTGTATTCTTGTAATTGAATGCTGACCGGTTCCCCGGATTCATTGAATTTTGCATTTTTATTGAAAAAAGGTGCTATATAAAACTCATCATCTTTTTTACAAATTGCACAAGAGCCATATTGTACCAAGATTCGCATAATAAGATTTTTTGCGTATTTTCCGGGTAAATTATTAAATTTAATAAGTGAGCAAATTATGTTGTAATAATGAGAGAAAGTAAAAAATAATTCAGTATTTTCATTAATAATTTTTTCAAATTCCCCTTCACGAATTTGTTCAATCGTCAATTTTGGGAAAAAATTTTTATAAATAAAGTAATTTGAATTATTTTCTAATGGGATATTACTATTTAAAGTCGGATTAGTGGCAACATTAAAATATTCTTGCATAAAGTCACTTCCTTTACAAAAAAATAGCATAGTAAAATTTTTTACTATGCTATTTTTATTTAATAAGAATTATTAAACCGGAATAACTAATAATTTATTTTGGTTTTCAATCACAGCAGTATATACCGCTTCCAATGTAGTCGGGGGATTGTCGCCCAAGTCAAACACAACTAAGGCACAAGCGTGATTAAAAGTAATTTCGGTAATATTACTATATCCTACACTTTCCGGATTAATTTCAAATGTAATTTTTTTATTTTCTTTATCAATATTGGTAATACTAAAAAATAATGTGTTTGGATTATTATAGGTGGTGGTGTCTAAATCGCCTTCAAACACATTGAATGAACAAGCGTCAGCACTTTCAATATTTTCGGGCAAATCACCGGTATAATCGGCAACAAAACTTTTATTTTCAAAAGTAAAACCATTTTCCGGTACAACGATTTTAAATTCTTCAACCGGCACCGGTTCCTCGCCATCATCAACCAAAACAATGCAGTTACAAAACGGTCTAAGTGCAATAGTTTGCCAAACGTGGTAAAAACGCTGTTCCGTAAGGCTTGCACCATTTAAACCGGTCATTTGTTGTTTAAGGTGTTCATCAAATTTAAGTGTATATTCATCACACAAAACCGCTTTAATTTTACTTGTTTCGTGGCGCAAAATAGTTTGATTTGTGCGGTCATACACATTATAACCCCAATCATCAACTGCTAAAATGTTTTTGGTGACTTCCGCATATTCCATATTGTAAGCACCGGCTAAAACGTCAGTATCAAGTTGTGCAAGGGTTTTTGAATCAGGCATAAAGACAATGCTTTCTTTCGGTGTATTAGTGATAACCGGATCACCTGTTGCACCCTCAAGATTAATATAGTTATTAAAATCGCTTGACGGTTTCGTCATTCTTGTAATAATTTCACGCAATAAAGCACTGATTTCTTTCGGGGTTTTGCCGTGAATATTAATAACTTTCAGTGCGCCGCTTGCATAGTTCGCATTGAAGCATTGTTTAATGTCATTGAATTCTACAATAGCATTGGAATTTTGCAAAGCGATATACTGCTGTTGATAAAAATCATAAAACGCTTCCATAGATTGGAATGCACTCATAGCCAGTTCAATATCAATGGAAACGGGGAAAATATCTTCCCTATTACGCACATATGTAACCCTTTTCACGTCACGAGGATAGAGTTTTAAAATTCTATCAAGTGCTTCACCGTCATACTGTAAGGGATTTACAGGATTTACAAAAGTTTCAAAAGTCGCCCTACGTAACGGATTGCTTTCTTTTTTGAATCTGCGTGAAAATTCATTATCAAACATATGTATTCTAAAACTTTCATAAAGAATGACGTCTTGAAAACCTTGTAAAAATTGATTCATAATTAAAGAGTTTTCAGTGATAATATTACCAAATTGTTTAAATTCGGGATTCGGATTTTCACTATCCTCTGCTTTAAAAATCGGGACAATACTTTGATAATATTCGCCCGACACTTTTCTAACAGCATTTACCATTTTACCCACTTTTTCATAAATAGTAGCCATAATTATTTTTTCACTCCTTTTTTATAAAATGTCTTTTAATTCATTGAGATTTGCAATTTCGTATTTATCTCTGTCAATTTTTTCAGCTTCAGCTTTTTCATCACTTTGGCTTTCTTCATATTGTTTACCGAGAGAAAAACGAAGTTCTTCGTTTCGTTTCATAAGATTGTCAATGCGTTCTTTTTTCGCTACAATGTCACTTTCCAAATCCTTAATTTTTTCTTTCAAAGAATAATTTTCTTCTTCGATAGAATTTAAATCACTTTGCAACGAAAGAATTAATGCACCGGCATCTTCCGGGTTTTCTGCGTTTTGAATTTCTTCATAACGTGCTTTCAGTTCTTCATAGGTCATTTTTTTCACCCCTTTAAAATAAAATATTAAATACTAATTTTAGTACCACTATAATTATAACAAAGATATAACAAAAAAACAATAATTGGTTACAAAATTGTAACCAATTATTGTTTTAAAAGTTATTCAAAATAATATTCACAATATTCCTCAAAAGATGGAGTTTCTGCAGAAACATAAAAAACTTTATAACTTTTATATTTAGCATAAATTTCTCTTTTGCTTTCTGCTAACATAATTGTTATTTTTGTTTCTTCCGTTTTAGGATTGAAGATAATTATTTTGAATTTTTTTAGTTTGGAGTAAAATATAAAATTCTTAATATTTGAAATATATTCTTCCCGATAATTTTCTAATATTAAAACTTTATCAATTTTTAAAACTTCGGTTACTCCATTATTTTTTAACAAAGTTTTTTTAACAAATTGTTTTGATTTTGCTATCCAAATGGTTTCATCAACTATTCCGGAATTATAGCGATACACTGCATTATAAAAATTATACTTTGGCATTTAAAAACACCCCTTTATGCAAATTCAATATCATTTTCAAAAGGATTTGTTTTAGAAACATAATCATCAAGAATTTTAATTCCGTCAACCGTCAAATAAAAATTATTATTTAACTTACTCCACTTGAATGATAAAACAACTTCAATGTTTGTATCATTCTTAATGTATGTATTGTCAATTTCTTTATTATCTTTATCATATACAGATAAAGGATAATTAGAATTTGCAACACTTAAAACTGTTCCAACTTCTTTTGTTTTTAACATTTTTTCAAAAGAAGTTTTCAAAACATCATAATTTTCGGCATTTTTATTGATACAGAAAGTATCAACAATAATACCTACACCATACTTCATTTGACCTTTAAGATTTTCCTTTGCTTTGGTCGGGTAAGAATAATAAGATTTACCGACCACTTTAACTTTTTTTTCTTTGTTCATTTTTTCTTTTTCCTTTATTTAAGATATTTTTTTAAAACATAGTTATCTATGTTTTTATTACTTGTTTGACGGATTTGTGTATATTCACTATCAGTACCGGAAATATAAACTTTATCACCGTTAAAATTAAATCCTTTGAAATTATCGTAAGAATAAAGTTTTTTTAATTCTTTATATCGGTGTGCAAAATTGCAAAGTCCACAACCGTTAGGAATTCCGTTAACTGTTTTGTAAGGTTTTAACCACCCGACCACATTATTATAATTTGTGTATGTATGAGTTCTCAAAGAGCCTTTACCATCAAAATTAGCTTCACATACTGTTATATTATGACTATCTGCTTTTATCACAATAGCAATATGTCCGGCTGTTCCTCTATCCCAAATTACTAAACTACCTTTAGCCGGGTAGTTAGTAAGTGCGTTTTTTTCTGCAATAAATAAATCTTTATTATAGTTTGTGAAAATTTGCTTTGCATATCTAACACCATAAAAAACACCCTTACCAAATTGTAAGACGTGTTCAGCGTAAGAGTTAGCAATGTCAACGCATTGAACACCGTAATTACCGTCATAATCTTTTTTAAGTTCACCCTTATTAAGAGCAGTCCACCATTCATTTATTAACATTTTATAACCTCTTTTCATAATTTTTTATTATAACTTATTATAAATCATTTTATAATGTTTGTATATATTTATTACAATATTGTAATAAATTGTAATTTATTGTAAATTAATTAAATTGAGCAAAAGAAACAATTAATAATTCAATTAATTTTTCCATTTTTGTTTTTATTGCAAAATTTGAGTAAATCCTTTTCTTTAGCATTTTCTTTTTAAAAAGGTCATATAATTCGGCGCAATTTAAAATAATTTCGGTGTAGTTATAATGATTTAAAATTATATCTAAATTATATAATTTTTCTTCTTCTTTTTTGGTTTTATCATCATAAAAATAAATTAGATTGTTTTGGTTAAATGGATTTGTCTTGCAAGTATAATACAGCTTAAAAACAGAATTAAAATCACTACTTTTAATTCTTAAAATCTCTAAAAATACTTGTTTCTGTATTATATTAAGACTAAAATACTGTGATATAACTTCATCATTAAAAAACTTTTTTAGCATTTTCTTTTCGTTAAATTCTTCAATATTTTCAAAATCTACAATATTGAAAACAAACTCATTTTCATAAATATAATACTTAGTATCATTTAATAAAAGGATAAAATTTGTTCTTTCACCTAAATTGTCAACATTTTTTATAAGTGAAATATCTTGTAAACCTTGCCAATGGTTAGCAGAATTTTTAAAAGAAAAGTAAAGAAAGTTAAATTTATATGTTCCGTTATAAATTGAAATTGTGTCACTTATATCTTTATCAAGTTCAATTTTATCAAGTAAATTGAATTTAACCGTTACCGGATTCAAAAAATTATACTCAATGTCATTACCGATAAATATATACTTCGGTTTATTTAATCTACATACAGTTGAACCAATAGAAAATACACTATTTAATACATCTTCACTATTTTTAATCACGTCAATATTTTGAGTAATATGTTTTTCCGGTATACATTCTTCCCATATGATATACTTAATATTTTCAAAACCGTTATAAAATGAAGATTTATATTTTTGAGAAACAGAAACGAAAAAATTAAAACATAATGTTTTTTCTTCTTCACCAACTTTAGCACAAATTGTGGTTATATAATTATTAATTTTCTTATGATAGAACCGATATTTGCTATATTTGGTTACAACATAATCACTAAACCAACTTTCTGTTATATTTTCATCAGTTTTGGTTCTTAATAAAGCAAAAATAGGTTTGTAATCATTCTTCTGCCATTCTTCAATTAAGCAGTCTTGTATAACGCTTGTTTTACGTCCGGCTCTGTCACTAATATATATAACAATATCATTATTTTTTAAATCGCTTTTTACTTTCTTTTTCGTTAAATACATAAAATACCTACTTTCTAACAATTAATGATAAATAATTAATCAATTTGTCTATTTCTTCTATTCCTTTTTCACTCATAGCGTCATTTTTTGCATTAAAAACAGAATTTATAAATTCACTGCCAAGACTATATACTTTGTCTGCAACTTCATTTGTCATGTTATACGGTGATGCATCTTCCAATAATTCTTTTAATGAATTGGTAAAGTCTTTTCCTATATATTTTCTTAATAATTGATTTACTTCCGGCAGAATAGAATTGAACGCTGTAAAGGTTTTATTTTTTTGAAAACCTCGCAAATAAAAAATATCAACAACATCTTTTTTTGTTTCTGCTATTGCTCTTTTAATTGTTCTTGTTTTTTTTATATTTGCTCTACGTACATTATTCTTATTTGATAAATAACTAAATCTTTTAATTGACGAATTAAGACGCACAGCTTTTGGATTTTTACGAGCTTTAAAAACAAGTTCTTTAACCGCTTTTAATTCTGCTATATCTTCAAGTCGGGTTTGTATCTCCCGATTATATAGATATTTAGTAATTTCATTTTGATAGGTTTCTTTTTCTTCAGTTTTTTTCACTCTTTTAATTTGGTCATTCAAGTATCGAATTTCTTTATTAATTAATTTTATACTATCTTTATAATTTTTATCGTTTAATAAATTAAGTAATTCGGTTGCATTTTCATTTAATAATGAAGTATCTAAATTAATCGCCATTTTTAATTACCTCGCTTTTTCAAAAATTAATGTTCTATATGATTTTCAAAAAACTTTTCCTTTACTTCATAAAGTCTAAGTTTTTTAAATTCTTCAGTGGTTAAATGTTTATATAACACTTTATCACCTTTTTTATATATTAAAACCGGTTCTTTTGCTATTATTCTATTTTGCAATTCTTCACAATAATAAATATAATTTTTGTTTAATTTGTTATAATTATTCATTAATATGAAGTCACTTTCACAAAGTTCAACCATATTATTACCGCTTACAGTTCTGGTAACACCGTTTAAATCTTCAACTTGCATTTCAAATGAATTATTACTATATTTACAAATTAATTTTCCGGTTATAGAATAATCATAAATAGTTAAAGGTGTAAAAGCAATTTCATAAAAAAGATTATAATCATAATCTAATTCCTTTAATAATATATTTAAATTTTCACTTGTCATTTTTTTACCCACTCCGGCAATAGTGGTAGTTACTATTTTATTTTTTATTGATATGTATTTCTTACATCCGAGGGTGGAAAAATAATTATAACTTTCTTCATAATCAAATTTACCTATGTTATATAATTCTTCGCTTTTTACCGAAGAATTATATTTATTCACGATACTATTAATTTTATCTAAATTACCTAATACTTTCCAACTGTCGGTATCACTATAAATAATATCAATCTTATTTTTTGCAAATTCATAACCAAGTTGAAAGAGGTCAAATCGAGCAAAGGCTGTTACATATAAACCGGTTATAAAATCTCTTGTTAAATTAAATGCTAATTTTGTTTCCGGCTGTGCTGTAAATGTATCATCATCAATATTATATAAAAAATTGAGTGGTAACAACTTTTGAACGTTAATACCATACTGAGCATTTAGCTTTTCTTTGCTTCGTGCATATAATGATTTTAAATCACTTTCTAATTCATTATTATCATTTAATAAATTATTGATTTTTTCGTCAGTATAGATAAAATCTTGTTTATAACTATTATAAAAATCATCAACAATTATTTCGTTACCGGTTTCAATCTTTTTTATAATCTGCTTCAAAGTAGATTTTTCATACAAATAGGATTTGACCGAATTAATAATAAAATTTGGTAATTGTCTAACATAGGTGGTTGTAAACAGCCGGTAACACTCTGTAATGTCAAAATCATAAAAAAGAAAAATATTATATAAATCGCTTTCAGTGCCGTATATTTCAATGCTTTCAGCGTTTAGAATTCTACCGTTATCTATTGCAAAATTTAACGGATTTTCACACTTATTAAGTGAAATTGGTAAAATATAATTATTATTAATATTTTTCGCTTTCACGTTTTCTATTTTAATATGGAATATAAAATAATTATAAAATGGTTGTTCATAAGTTCCTTTTGTTTTTATATATTTTTTGTTGTAATCGAATATATTTAATAAATGTAATAACTTAAATTGCCCGGAAAATTCTTTGAATTTGCAAGGAAATTTTTTTAATAGCATTACTGCCGGATAGCTTGAAATTTTATCAAATGAATGAACATTTTTTAAAACCTTACCAGTGTTAAAAGCATTTGCGTGAGTATAACCACCGAAAAAAACTTTCTCTAAAAAAGATATAAATTCTTCATCAAAAGTTTTTTGGTAATTACAATAATAGAAAATTTCTCTATTTGATTTTCTATCATTAATTTTTTTATTATTTTTGCGTGTTAAGCCTGTACTCGTTAAAGGTAAATCATTAGCTGTTTTTATCCAAGTCCAATTCTTTTTCTCTGCGTAAATACCTTTTAAAACTATTTCAACATCTCTTTTATTATACTCGTATTCTTCCGGTGGGAGTTTGGAAAAATCAAAAAATTGGTTTTTATAATCTATTTCCAATTTTTCTAAGCCTATGAATAAACCAATATTTTTTAAAGAGTTGTTAAAAAATTTATATGAACATCGAAATTCTATATAATCTAAGCGCACAAAAAGCGGAATTCTTGTTTTAATGAACAATGCTTTTTCATTATCAAAATTATCTTTTACAAATTTACAGTTTTTAATAAGTCCATCAAACTCATACCCTAAATTATGAACATAAACTAATACAACTTCTTTTCTATGTTTAAATTCATTATTAAGTGCAGTTAGATATTTATTTACATCTAACCAGCTTCGACAAAATCTATTTTGACCGAGTTCTCCGGTGATAAAGTCGATAGAATTAAAACTACTTAAATAATGGCATACATTATGATTATAAGTGGTGGTTTCAATATCAAAAGCGTAAATAGTGTTGCTGTAATTTACTTTTGACATTTTTTCACCACCTTTTTATAAATTAGTTAATATCAATTATTAATATAAAAATTATTATAAGAATACCAAAACCAATAATTTTAAACATTTTCATCACTTCCTTTTAAATATTATATCATAAAAAATAAGTATTACTAAATTAAAAATAGTAAAAAAGTGTTACATAGATTGTAACACTTTTAAATGTTATTCATATTAAAACAATATAAAACAAACTTCTAAATTAGATTGCTTTTTTATTTGAAAATTTATTTTTTTCATATAACCGAATAAATCAACCTTAGAACAAACATCATTTAAAAAATAAAAGCACTTATCATTTGTTTTAATTTCATAAATATTATTATGTTCAATAATATAAAATACCACCATTTTTTATAACATTCCTTTTTTAAAGTATTATCTATTATATTTTTTCATCAAATATATAGCATACTTTTTCATATTTATTAATAATTAAAACTGATTTTATTTTTTCTCTTTTAATTATTACTTTAGTATGATTTAATTTATGTTGAAATACAGCGTAATTGTCTTCATAAAAACGCAATAATAATTATTTATCTATTATTTACATCAAAAATTCCACATAATCAAATTGACAATATTTGACAATTATTTATTATATCTGTCTATTGACATTTTTTGACAATTCTATTACCAATATTTGACATATGGCATAGTGCTTTTAGT
>JAFWMN010000031.1 GCA_017513865.1 Bacilli bacterium
ATAATATTAATAATATTGAATTTTTTAATATGGATGTAGATAAATTTGTTCAATCAAATACTACATATTTTGAAAATATCATTTTAGATCCTTCTAGATCAGGAGTTGGTAAAAGAACAATTGAAAAAATTAGAGATATATTAAAACCCCAAAGAATTATTTATATGTCTTGTAATCCAACTACTCAAGCTTTTGATTTTTCACACTTAAAAAGTAAATATACTCTAGAAAAAATAATAGTATTAGATATGTTTCCTCAAACTTATCATATAGAAACAATAATAATTTTAAATTTAATTAAAAATCTAGAAATGGTATAATTATTGTTTTAAAAAAAAAAAAAAAAGGATAGGTTATGAAAAATTGAAAGACTATTTTTGGATCATTAGGAATATTAGTAGGAGTGGCCGTTCCTTCTTTAGTTACATTATCATGTAAAAAAGAAGAAAAACCACAAGAACAACCAAAACCACAACCTGAAAATACAATAACTGTAAAAAAAGAAAACTTCCGCTTATCAGAACTTAGAAATACAGACGGTTCTTTAATTAAAGACAGTTCTTTAACATTAGAACAATTTAAGACACAAATTACTCCTGGATTTATATATAAAAATTTAAATGTATTTTTCAATAATGCTGATGTTAATAAAATTACAGAAGGTGATATAAAAGTTATAAACGCAACACCTAACGAATCAGAAAGTTCAATTTTAGTTTCTATTAAAATTAAAGATCTTCCTTTCCAATTTAAAATTGTAGGTTTTAAAATAGAAGATACTGATAATAACTTAACCAACAACTTTATACCTAAAAACAAGGTATTTAATGCAACACAGTTTAGCGGTGATAGTGGTGATTTATCTCAAAAGACTATTGCTGAAGCTAAACAATATATAGAAGGGGCAACAGATTTCATAAAAAATCATAAAGATGTTTTATTTAGTTATATACATGAAACACTTTTAACTAAATTTAACACTAAGGAAAATATTGAGTTAACAAACATTGGTAATACACTTTTTGTTACTCTTTATGACAATAAAAGTGATTCTACTAACAAAACAAAATTTACATTTGAAATTATTGGATTTAAAGGAGATACACAAGATGACACTCCAGGAAACACTCCAGGAGGAGATGCTATTGTAGAAATCAAATCATCAATTGAAATAGAATCATCAGATTTTGCGGACTTAAAAGATAAAACATTAAAACAAGGTCTAGAATTCTTTCAAAGTACTAATAATGAAAAATGATTATTAGATAATCAATTAAAAATTTTTGGAACTTCAGATCTTAAAGATACAGAAATTGAAATCACAAGTATACGAGGTCCAGAATGAATATGACAAGACCAAAATGATGTTAGAATCGCTCTTAATGTTAGAACTAAAAGTGTTTTATTAACAATAAAAAACTTCGTACCTAATATTGAAGTTAAAACTAATTTAACAGCTGCTAACTTAAGTTTTGATATTGTAGCACCTTCTGAAGCTGTAAGTGTAATTACTAAAGATTGAATTTGATTTAATAGATATAAATTATTTACAATTACAGATGGAGTTGTTTCATCAGACAAGATTTCTGAACCTGTTTCAATAGTTAATGGAAATAATATTGAAGTAAAAGTAAAACTTTTTGATAAAGAATTTAATTTTACAATTTCTGGATTTAAAGATAAATATATAGTTGCTCAAAGAACAGAATTTGACATAAAAGAACTTGATGTTAAAACTAATG
>JAFWMN010000032.1 GCA_017513865.1 Bacilli bacterium
CAGTTCGATTCTGTCCGAAACCACCATTTTAAAATTTATTGATGTATCAATTTAAATATAGGGAAGCTCATAGCGATTTGTTATCCCAAAATGCGCCCATAGCTCAATTGGATAGAGCGTTTGACTACGGATCAAAAGGTTGCGGGTTCGACTCCTACTGGGCGCGCCATTTATCGGGAAATAGTTCAACTTGGTAGAGCACCTGGTTTGGGACCAGGGGGTTGCAGGTTCAAATCCTGTTTTCCCGACCATTTGTAAATAACCATGATTATATTCATGGTTTTTATAATGTAAATTTCTGTAAAAATAATAGAATAGAATACGTATAAATATATAATATGATATAATAAAAACAGAAGTAGTGGTGTGTAGTGGATAAAATAAATGAAATAATAAATAGAGTTTTTAGAACTAATGAAGGATATAAGTATATATTAAATCTTATAAGTAAAAGATATCCAACATTAAAAATTAATGAAGAGAATTTAAAAAAAATTGATATTGAAAAGATGGATTTAGAATACCATTTAAAAACTAGTTTTTTTGGTGAATATGTGGCTGAAAGAAATACCATTAAAATATATTTTGGTGATAAAAATGAAAAAATAAGTGATATGGAAATAATTGAAACATTTACCCATGAACTAATTCATTTATTAACCAGCACTTATGACAAAGATGGAACATTATTACAAGGATTCAATATGCGCGATAAAGAAAAAGGTGATTCTTTCTTTATAGGTATAAATGAAGGTATAACGCAAATGATGACTGAAGAAGTGCTTGATATAACAAACAGTACAGCTTATCCATTCCATACTAATATAGCTAGAAAATTATCAATAATAATAGGAGAAGAAGAACTAATTCAAGCATATTCAAAACATGATATTGATGCATTTGTTGCAAAATTATTTGAAATAGATAATAATTTGGACGTTAGAAGTTTCATTATTAAAAGTTATTTTCTGCACTTAGTAACAATGGGTTATGATATTAGTGATGCTATAGGATTAGGAACTGAAATAGAAGATTTATTAAATAATCTTTATATTAATTCAAAAAAAGAAAACGATGAAGAATATTTTAAATTATTAATAGATCAAAACGATGTTGATGTCATGGCAAAACATGTCCCTGATAAAATAATGAGTAGTTCGAGATTTTTATATTATGGAATAATTAAAGATAAAGATAAAATAAAAAATATAATAAAAAGGAGAAGACAAAATGGAAGAAAATAGTATAATTCAAAAACCAACTGTTGGAATTATGGAGGCAATGCCAAACAGAGCCATAAGCACAAAACAAGAAATTATTTCAGAAGCTAAAAGAATGGCTAATGAACTTTTAATTAATTATAGAAAGGCCGAAACAATTTATGAAGTTTTTGTTCAAAATCAAAACGGAGCAGATAAACTAGAAGTAAAGAGATATAAAGATACAAACGGTGAAATAAAATATATTTATGCCGCTTATGATGGTTCTGGAGGATTTGGTAGTAAAATAATATATTATGCTGAAAGTAGTGAATTACTTCCTGCATTTAATTCCTATACACCTGATTCGCCAGAAAAACCATTTATTTCTGTTGCAAACAAAAATTTAACAGCTTACAACGGAGAATCACTTATTGGATATCCTGGAGCCAGAAGTTACATAAGAAGGAATTTAACAGGCATTTTTAAAGATTATCTAGTTGATGGTCAATATAATGATTTTGGAATAGCTTTTCAAACAGCTCCTGATAGTGAAATTCAAGTAAGACCAAAAGATGCTAGATGCTCAGATATGGATCCAGTATTTTTAATTCAAGCTGACTTAAAAAGAAGCACTGTCGGTGAAACATTAAGAGGATATATAGAAAGAAGAGATGGCAAAAAATTCTTAAATTTAGCAGCTGCACCAGTAAAAGCAGATGGAACAGTAGACATCGACAGAGTACTAGAAAATATGCGAAAGCAAAACGAAGCTATAGGTCTTATAGACGGACATAATTTAACAGATGAACAATTAAAAGAAATGTTAGCAAAACAAATAATGCTAGTCCAAGATGTTTTGCCTAAAATTATAGCACAAGGAGCATTAACTTTTGGGGATGTACAAAATGATCTACTTAATGAAGAACCAATATATGAATTACCAGACGAAACAGGCCCAGAAAGAAAGCCAAGATAAAAAACTGTTATTAAACAGTTTTTTATATTAATAATGATTTAAATGAATATTTTTTAATATCTATATAACTAATAATAGTATCATTTACGACCTTTTTTCGGCTTTGGCTCATTAAAACGACCCTCAGAATCTCTTATGTGAGAAACACCACTTCCACCAAAATAAGATTCATTTCTAAGATCTTTAGAAAAGTCAATACGACCACTAAAGAAACCTTTATCAGGCATTTCAGGAATATCCTCACCGAGTAAATCCATAGAATTGCTTTCTAAAAATGAGCTAACACCACACTGAAACTCAAGCACTGCATCTCGCCCGTATTTTTCACCAAGTTCTTTCGCAATGTCGGCACATTTTTCAAAAGCCTCTTCGGCAATTCTAGCTCCATAACTATAAAAATCATAATTTTCTTTCATAAATAACCTCCTATTTATTTTATTATAACATTATACAAACAAAAAAAGAAAATAAAACAAAGGAAATGCGTAAATTTTCGTAAATATAGCAAAAAATTATAAATAAAAAACTGTTATTAAACAGTTTTTTTAATATCAATAATATCTGAAATGGGAATCAATTCGTTTTCCATTGTAATTAAATGGGTACTATTTTTACCTACGACCCTCTTCGTAACACAACCGCTTTTAAGTTCAATATTAACATCAGCCTTGTAAATATAATCAGGTGAATTAAATATATTATTTATCTTTTGATTAATATTTTCTTCTTTTTTTATATTATCCGATATTCTATCATGACTTGAATAGTACACATCATCATTATTACCAGAAGTTTTAACTTCTTTATTCGCAAAAACTTTAGGAAGTTTTTTCAATATAATCACCTCTAGTTTATATTATGTATAAAAAACTAAAACTTGCTAAAAAAGGAGTTCATTTTGATGGTTGAAAAAACACCTAATATAAGTAATAAAAAACCTATAAAAACATCAATAAAACTATTAATGTTTTGAAAAGCATTTATAAACATCGTAAGTAAAGAAGCACTCATAAAACCTAAAACAGAATAGTATCCTTGAATTTTATAATTTCTAAAAATAAAAGTTAAAAATTTTGAAATAAAAACTGTCATTAATATAAAACCGAAAATAAAACTAAAGCCCGTGGAAAAAGAAGTGTTAAAAGTTAAAATATTTTCGATTGTTGTAAGCAAACTTTCATACCACCCCAAAGCCATAAAAATTGCTGTCCCACTTATTCCCGGAATTATAGTCGTTAATGATTCGATAGAACCCATTATAAAAAAGTGATCACCATTAATATTATATTTACTTAAATTGGTAATAATTAATATTAAAAGAAAAGAAATAAAAAAAACAGAAAAATTAGAAAAAATTTTTTTAAATTTTAACTCTTTAATAATTTCCGGAATACCTCCAATGATAAGACCTATAAAAAATAACATAGTCTGAAAATAAAAATTGTTCAAAAACCATTTTATACCTCCGCATAAACATAAAATTCCCAAAGTCATTCCTAAAAACAAACAAAATAAAAACTTTAAATCATCAAAATTAAATTTTAAAGGATTAGCTAATATTTCAATTAATTTTTCATATACACCAAAAGAAATGGATAAAATAGCCCCACTTACCCCTGGAATTATTTTAGCAACACCAATAATAAAACCTTTAATTAATAGTACTATATATTTCATACTAAAATATATGAATTAAATATTTGATTATACTTAAGATAATGTGTTATGATAGAAAAAAAGGAAGGTATAAAATGAAGAAAAAAATCATCATAATAATTATAGTATTAATAGTTTTAGGCTTATTTAAAATAATAACTTCAAAAACATATTTTTCATGCGATGTTAAACCAGATAAAACATATGGCAATTTAGGAAACATTAATTATCAGCAATATCAATGTTTAATAAATAATGATAAAAAAGTTGTTATTATGTATACACAATCAAAATGTAGTTTTTGCAAAGATTTTAAACCGATAATAAATGAATATGCCAAAAAACACAAAACCCCAATTTATATATTAGAAGTAAATACTGTAGAAACATCTATTGATGAAATAACTAGAGATATAAATTATTTTAGCACCCATCAGTCATGGGGGACACCACTAACTTTAGCTCTCGAAAAGAAGCAAGTTATAACTAAACTGACTGGATATACCAAAGATAAAAACGAGTTAAATGACTTTTTCAAAGAATTAAAAAAGTAACACATTTAGTGTTACTTATTTACATTTAAAGCCATCTTTTTCATAATATTTTTTAATACTTTTTTTAGTTCCTCTCGCAAATCCCAATTCTTCTTTACTTTTATCATCCATTTTATCTAAATTAAATTCAATTGATGTTTTAATAGTATCTTTAGATTCATCTATACTGGTTTTAATTCCTTTTTTATCATCATATTTTTTTAAAACATTTTTAAATCTATTTATTAAAACATTAGAATAATCTTTATAATCTTTATCTAATTTTAAACAATTATCAACAGTAGTACTAATTAGTTTATTCTTTTGAAAAAGCATAGTGATTTCATAAGTTAAAGTTCCAGCTTCACTATCATTTTTTTTAACACATTTTAAAGTCCTCATTCCACAGCCTGTAAGCATAAGACAAATAACTAATAAGAAAACAAACTTCTTCATAAATGATCCTCCTAGAATTAATATACATCTAAAAAAGCAAATAATCAAGAAAAAAAGAATACTAATTAGTATCCTTTTTTTCAAAATAAATATAACTACTTATCCATTTTTCGAATTCTGAAGTATCTTGATATTTATTAGCATCATCATCGGAATCAGCATCTAAATAAGAAACAATTTTGCCTTCATTAACAATTATGATTGAAGGCGCATATTTTATTTTTTTATATAATTCGGTTTTTCTAAATTCTTCAAAAGGCATTGATAAGAAACTCATATTGTGTTTTTCCATAAACTCTTTAAAAATATCTTCACATGGAATAGGAAAATTACAATAACTATTGTAAGTATATAAAACATAATTTCCTTCATTTTTAAATTCTGAAGCCTTAACATTTATAAATTTGCCCTCATTATAATATTTGTTATCTAAATAGAATTTTTCCTGTTTAAAAAAGCAACCTGTTAGTATTAAAACAAAAGCAATAATTAATACTTTCTTAAGCATTATTTAACCTCAGTCATATTGTCGAAATCTATATCGTGATAATTGACTTTCCAGAAATCATAGGTTACTTTATCACCATTAGTTTTTTTAATTTTAATATTGTTTTTGCCACTATAATACCAGTAACCACCAACATTATATATTTTAGATTCATCCCAGCCTAGAGAAACTAATAAATTTTTCGTCATGCCAGCATATCCACCGCCACCACACATTAAGAAAATATACTTATCTTTAGGGAAATAATACTCTAAATAATCCATAGATTCTTCGTAATTAGGTGAATATGTTCCGTCTTCATTTTGAGTAAATAATGTTTTACCAGTATAGCTATCCCCAACAGCTTCAGGAAGTCCCTTAACTTCAGTAAGTAATGGATATGGAACTACTTCAAAACCTTTAACAATTCCAGATAAATAAGAATCACCACCAATAGCTTCATAATTTCCAGGATCCTTAAGCATTCTCATATCCCTATATACTGAATCATCACGGCCAAGATATTTATCAATTGTTTGCTCATTAATATTTTTATCAATACCAAGTTGACCTCTTTCACCACCAGTAACTTTAGGTTTAGGTAAAGTGTTGGGATTTGAAAATATAAAAACACTTGCAATTCCTAACAAAAGTAAACAAATAATAGTTATAAATACTTTATTTTTCATAAAAAATCAACCTCCAATAACATTCTAAATAAAATATAAAACTTAATCAATAAATTATAAGTTGAATATATTAAACTTAAAGTTGAGTAAAAAAATATAATAGAATAATATCTATTATACTTCGTGGGTTTGCAATTCATCTGCTAATTTTCTATTAGTTTTATTTAAATTATCCATTAATAAACGTTCAATTTCTTTATGCAATTTTAAGTTGGCTTCTTCTAAATCATTTACCTTAAAAGGTTTCCCATATTGAATAATTAAATTTTTACTTCTAAATTTATAATCACCGGTAATCGCACATGGAACAATATATGAATCAGTTTTATGGGCTAAAGAAACAGCCCCAAATTTAAAATCAAGTAAAACCTTATCTTTAAATCTATTACGCGTTCCTTCAGGGAAAATACCTATAGCTCCGCCACCCCTTAAAACTTCTAAAGCTTTAGCCTTAGCATTTTCATCTTTCTTACTTCGGTCTACTGGAATACAACCCACAAAATTAAAAAACCAAGCTAATTTTCCTTCAAAATATTCTTTCTTAGCCATATAATTAATCGGCCTTTTAGTAGCCATTATAGTTAAACACTGATCAAATAAGTGTTTATGATTGCAAGCAATTACAATACTTCCTTTTTTAGGTATATATTCTTTACATAATATTTTAGGGTTATAATAGATTTTAAATAAAGTTCTCATTAATGGAGTTAATAAACGGTAACCAAAATTATTTTTCATTTTCTCTTATCCTCATATTTTCTTCTTGTAATTTTTTAAAATCAACCTTACCAACAATTGTTTTAGGAAGGCTTTTTCTAAATTCCCATTCCTTAGGGATAGAATATTTAGCTAAGTTTTTTTCACAAAGATCTTTTAATTCACTACGTAATTTTTCATTATCATGAAATCCTTTTTTTAAAACAATATATGCTTTAGCAACTTCAACTTTATAAGGGTGGGGGACACCAATTACAGATGAATCTAAAACAGCTGGGTGTTTTTCTAAAACTTCCTCAATCTGACTTGGATAAACATTATAACCAGAAGATATTATCATACGTTTTAATCTTTGTTTATAAGTTATGAACCCATCTTTATCCATAACGCCAATATCACCAGAATGAAGCCAAATGTTTCCATCTTTATGAATGTGCAAAGCATCATTTGTCTCCTTTTCATCATTATAATATCCCAGCATAACCGTTGGACCACTTATGCAAATTTCACCATCAGTTCCATAAGGAACTTCCTCATCAGTCGCGGGTTTAACAATTTTAACATAAGTTCCTGGCCAAGGGATACCAACACTACCAGGGCGAGATGCATATTTTAAATCAAAACTAACCGCCGCCACTGCTTCAGTCATACCAAACCCCTGCGTAAAATTAGTTTTAGCCCCATGTGAATGCAAAAAATCATTTATTTTATTTACCTTAGCTTTATTAAATGAATCTCCCCCAGCGATAACATATTTCAATCTATTTAATTTAACTCCTTCCATTTTAGAATTATTAGTCATTGCTTCAAATAAAGTAGGAACACCAACTAAAACAGAAGGCTTATATTTAATAAGTAATTTATGAAATTCAGAAGCCTTAAAAGTAGGAATTAAAACAACTTTTGCTCCAACACAAAAAGCATCATTAATACTTACTTCTAAACCAAAACCGTGAAAGATCGGCATAATACCTAAAATGACATCATCACTATCCAAATCAGCCAAAGCAATTTTGGCTTGAATAGTTGCCGAATTAAAATTGCCATTTGATAAAACAATTCCTTTAGGTTTTCCTGTAGAACCACCACTTTGTAAAATGGCTGCCGGAAAATCTTTACCAGTAACAATTTTTTCCTTTATTTCAAATCCTTCACTTAATTTGATAAAATCTTTCCAAAAAATATAATTATTATCATTATAAGGTTTTTCTACCTTATAACCTTGTGTAACATCATAACCTAATCTCATTAAAAAGCCCATTGAATCTTTAGCTGAAATAATAATAGTTTTATATACTTCAGTATCACTAATGATGTTTTTAAGTTTAGAATAAGTAATATCTAAAGCTACAACAACAGCTGTTGAATATTTACTTAAAATATCTTTAATTTCATTTTCACTTAATAAAGGATGAAGCATATTGCAAATTGCTCCAATTTTATTTAAAGCATAAAAAGAAATTAAAGCCTCAGGAACATTAGCTGATATTATTGAAACAATATCACCTTTTCTAACGCCTAAACTTTTAAAACATTTAGAAGCATTATCAATATCCTCTAAAAACTTTTTATAACTAATTTTAGTCCCAAAATATTCAATTGCCGTGTTATCTAAGTAACTTTGAGCATGATCATAAAAATATTCATAAATATTCTTATTAGGAACAATTATATTCATATGTTTTTTTTGATAAAATTTTTTCCATGGAGCCTTTGGTTTTTTCTTAATACCAATAAAATGAAAAAAGTTCATATCAAGTATTCCCATATAGTTACCCTCTTTCTAAAGAATCACTAATTATTTTCATAAGTTTTTCATTTTCTAAAGTTAAATTATCACGACATATTTTATAAGGCTTAAAAAATTCTATTTTTAAATTATTATTAAAAACTTTATATTTACCCTTAATAGTAAAAGGAACAATATAACTGTCAGTTTCATAAGCCATTTTAACGGCTCCAATTTTAAAAGGCATAATTATATCATCAGTTTTGTTAATAGTTCCTTCAGGAAAAACACCAATAGAAGCTTCCTTATTTAAATACGATATAGCTATATTCAAAGCTTCCTTATCATGGATTTTTCGATTAACAGGAATAATTCCCATATTTTTAAACATAATCCCTTTAAATCCTTTATATAAAGAGTCTTTAGCCAAAAAATGAATCACACGTTTTGTAGAAGATATAATTAATAAAGGATCTAATATATTCGTATGATTTCCAGCTAAGACAATTTTACCACTTTTAGGAATATTCTCAAGGCCAATATATTTAGGTCTAAAAGTAATTTTAACAAACAAATTAATAATGGGTTTTGTTATTTTATATAAGATAGGTTCTTTCATATTTCCTCCTAATAATATTATATCATTTTATATAAAAATAGAAAATAATTGTTAAAAAATAATTATAATGATAAAATAAAACTGTGATAAAGATGAAGAAATCAAAATAATTCAAATATGGATTTTATATAAAAAAGAGGATTTACATGAAGGAAAAAGTGATGTCGCATGGGGTAAATAAAATCTTAAAAACTTTTACTTAACTTTTAGCAGTGTAGTTAAAAACAAAAAAGAATATAAAATGGAATATCGTTTGAATTGCCAAAAGAAAAACATTTTATGAAAATGTCAGTGCCTGAAGAAGAAATTTGAGTATTTTTTGTCATATAAATCAATAGCAAACAAGATAACAGCCTTCATAAACCCATTGACTTAGCTAACAAAGTATGATAAGATAACAACAACTTATCGAAAGCATAGATAAGTTGAAAGGTGGTTTAATTTATATGGCTATTAAAATTAAAGCAGTAAAAACTGTAAAATTTGCATGTCACGTAGATCAAAACTGCTAATTGTTTGAAAGTAGCCCATATTTATTATGGGCTACTATTCACTTGTGGAGAGATTATAATGAAATTAATATTAAATCCTACAAAACCAATCTATTGGGATAAAAAGAATAAAAATATAAGATGTGGTAACTTTCCGGAAACAGGAAAAGAGATAGAATATGAAGAAGATATATTTCCAGAAATTTTTAAACAAATGGAAAAACCTATAGTCAAAGAAACTCTTGAGAAATTTGCAATCAAAAAATTTTCAGTAAAGAAAGAAGAAATTGATACGGTTATAAATTATTTGTTGGATGAGAAATTTATAATAACTGAAAATGAATATAATAAATTGATTTCTTCAGAAAAATATAATAGACAGAATATGTATTTCTACATGTTATCTAATGAACTGAAAAGTGTTGATAAATATAAGAATCAAAAAATATTAATTTTAGGACTTGGGGGAATTGGTTCAATTGTAGCAGAATTACTAGCAAGAGCAGGATTTGAAAATTTTCACATTGTTGATTATGATAAAGTAGAAAGTTCTAATTTAATAAGACAAACAGCATACTATAGTAATGATATAGGTAAATTTAAAACTGATGTCCTCAAGGAAAAGCTAAAACTTATCAACCCTAATTGTAAAATCGAAAATACTAACAAACAAATATTAGAAGAAAGTGATGTTAGTTCCTGTGCCAAAAACGCTGATTTTGTTGTATGTACTTTAGACAAACCAGCAAGGAAAATAAGGAGACTTATTAATAGTATTTGTGTCAAATATGCAAAACCAGTAATTTTTTCAGGATTTGCCGAACATGTTGGTATGATAGGGCCCTTTATTATTCCCCAAAAAACAGCTTGTTTGGAATGTATTAATAAAGAAAGTATAGAAGAAATGTTGGATAATATGAGTGTGGCACCATCATTTGGCCCATTATGCAGTTTAATCGCAAGTATAGTTTCATCGGAAATAATTAATTATTATGTGGATTTTAATCAAACAAAATTAATTGGTTGTTCATTAATGATAAATATGGCCAATTATAATACTGAGATAATTAGGTGGAAAAAAAAGAATAATTGTAAAGAGTGTGGTGATGGAAATGATAGTAAATAATTTAAATAAATCAATAGGTGGTAAAGATTTACTTGTTGATGTTAGTTTTAACTTGACTGACGGAAATAAGGTGGGTCTTGTTGGAAAAAATGGGACTGGGAAATCCACATTACTTAAAATTTTGGCAGGCTTAAGCAAGGCTGACTCCGGTAAAATAAACTTGGATGGCAAAACAATTAAACTATTAAGACAAGAAATAGAAAGAGACAAACATGATTTAACGGTAATAGATTATATCAAGGATGATAATGGACTTCTAGAATTAGAAAATAAACTTCATAGTCTCGAAGAAAACTTAACCGAGGAAAATATGGAAGAATATGGAGATGTTTTGGATACCTATCTAAAACTTGAGGGGTACGATTTTGAAACTAACTTAGAAATAATCATGAACGGTCTTAATATGAATATCGATTTAAACAGCAAAGTTGGTAAATTATCTGGTGGCCAAAAAATCAAAGTACTACTGGCTAGTTTACTACTGAGTAACTCAGATATCCTATTGTTGGATGAGCCAACGAATAATTTGGATATAGAAGCTATAGAATGGTTAGAAACATATCTTAGAAAACTCGAAAGAGAAATGATCATTGTTTCTCATGATGAGATATTCTTAAATAATATCACAAACAAAATATTTGAACTTTCTGATGGAAAAATAACAGAATATAATTTGTCATATTCCGGTTATCTATTATATAAAGAAAATGAATATAATAGGGAATTAGAAAAATATGAACAAGCCAAGGAACAACAGAGAAAAATTCAAACATCAATACAAGAAGCTAAAGAATGGACTAACAAAGGGCTAACAAAAAAGAAAAGTGATAATGACAAATTGTCAGCAAATTTTTCAAAAGAAAGGACAAAAAAAACAGCTACAAAAGCTTCGAAATTAGCTAGAGAATTAGAAAAAATAGAAATTGACAAATCATTTAGGAAGAAAGAAAAAATAAATTTTAGTGTTGATTATTCTGATTCAAAAGGAAATAGAGATATTTATACATCGGAATTAATATGTGGTTATGAGCGTTTTTCTACACCACCAGTAAGTATCGATATTCCTTTTGGCACAAGATTGAACATTCAAGGAAAAAATGGGACTGGTAAAACTACATTCATTAAAACACTATTGGGGGAAATTCCAGCTTTAAGTGGAACTGTCTCAATTGGAAATGAAGTAAAAGTAGGATATATTTCACAAGATAGCTTGGATGTAGAAGATACCGACTGTTCAGTTTATGAGTACTTATCTAAAGGAACAGATATTGATAAAAGTATGCTTTTTAACATATTAAACAAATTTCACATTAATTATGATGATAAAGATAAAACCTTTTCATCACTATCACCAGGGCAAAGAACTCGTGTTAATCTAGCAAAACTTGCCATCAATGAAACAAACACATTAATTTTAGATGAAGCGACAAACCATCTAGATACTGAGGCTATACAAGTGCTCGAAGAAGTAATTGAATCTTTTAATGGAACTATTATCAGTATTTCACATAATAGATCTTTCAATGAGATTTTAAAAGCAGATGTAAATTTAAATATTGAAACCGGTACCATAAAGTATAATTCACCTAAATTAATTAAAAAAAAATAAGATAACAAAAACCCATTATTGGGCTTTTTTGTTATCTTGGTCTAAATATTTCGCAATAATAATTGGACAATCATCTTCCAAGCAATGTTTTTTAATAATTATACATTCATAATTAATATTGCTAGTTATGAGATTAATTATATAATTATGCCATTTTTCATATGTCCACGTCTCTTTAACATAATCACTTTTATTTAGTGGCTCAATCACACATGGACATAAGTAAAAAGCAAAATTCTTTTTATATTTAAAGCATTCGAGAATAATAGTTTCAGTTATTTCACATGGCCTAAAACCGATTATTAAATCAAATCCTGATAGATCATATGATTTAAATAAGTCTCTTTCCTCTGTTTCAACGCCTTTATAGTGATGAAATAAAATTTTGTTATTTATTGCTTTAATTTCACACGAATATTTTTCCTTTATTATACTAGAAAGGATAGGTATATAGCCGCAGGCAACTTCTAATATTTTTTTGTTATTTAAATCAAAATATTTAGATATTATTGTTGTTAATAAATAGTAATCTGTTTGCGTAATTGGCACTTTGTTTAAATGACAAAATATTTGATTTATATCGCATGTATATCCATATTTAATCTTTTTTAGTCTTTCTTTTTCAAAATATTGTGAATAAAAATTTCTGTGTTCTTTTAGAAAAGAAACAACATCATCAACATTATTCATACATATCATTCCCATACAATATATTATAATATTAAATAAAAACCATTGAAATTCAATGGTTAAATACAAAAATGGTGGAGAATATCGGACTCGAACCGATGACCCCCTGCGTGCAAAGCAGGTGCTCTAGCCAACTGAGCTAATTCCCCAAGACATGAATAAGTATACCTTATATATTAAGAAAAGTCAATATTTTTTAATAAAATTATCAAGATTAAAGATGTACATAATTTATTAATAAATACAAAATGAATATAGTATAGTGTAATCTAATTAAGAAAGGAAATAATATGCTTAAAATAACTCTTACCTTGATTTTTGGTTTTTTAGGAAGACAAATTGGTGGATTTGATACTTTAATAATTACACTACTGACCTTTATAACTATGGATTACATAACTGGTGTAATGAAAGCAATAGTTAATAAAAAACTATCTAGCGAAATTGGCTATAAAGGAATATTTAAAAAAGTATTAATAATTTTCATAATTGCGATAGCTCATGAGTTAGATTTCATATTTAATAATACTGGTATTAGATATTTAGTAATAATTTTTTACATAATTAACGAAGGGATTTCCATAATAGAAAATGCTAGTATTTTAGGTTTACCAATTCCTAAAAAAATAAAAAATACCCTAAATACTCTAAAAACGGATCATAAATGATTCGTTTTTGTTTCATATATAAAGAAAATGTGGTAAAATATATAAACGTTGGAGGAATAAAATGGATAATTTAGAGTTAATTCAAAGCGTAAAAGAGAGTATACCAGAAACTATTGCCGTAATAGGCTATGGATCAGGCATGTTTAAACAAGATGGATATGATAAAAAAGATAAACCTGATAAAGATTTAATATTAGTAGTAGAAGATTTTAAAGATTTTTTAATGGAAGACTTTAAAATGAATCCACATCATTTTACTGATGATTTTGATAAAAATATATTAGAAAGAAAAAAGGAAAAGGCTAATTATTATAAAAATTTAGGATGTTTAAAGTTTTATCATGATGATGTTCACTTCAAAGTAATGATCATATCTGATGAAGCTTTAAAATATGATTTAAAAACATGGAAACATTTTGGCATGGCTGGAAGACTTACTAAACCAATTTTATATGATGACATCCCAGAGGATTTAGAAAGATTGATTTTAAAAAATAGAGAAAACATATTATTAACAGCCTTACTTTATAAAGGAAGTTTATATATGAAGAAAGAAGGATTATATAATGCTATATCAAAGCTCACGTATATAAATGATTTTAGAACAATTCTCCCTGGAGAAAGAAAATCAAAATCAAGAGACATTGTATCAGGGGCAATTGATGAATTTGATGAAATGTATTTAGATAGTCCACTTATTAGATTTAAAAATGGGATAATAGTTAATGATTACCCTATAGATTTAATAAATGAGCTTCCAGTAAATTTTTCTAATTATTTATATCACAAATTAGGCGCAGAAAAAATAACACAAGAAAAAGATATGGAAAGAGTATCAAAAATTATTGAAAGATATTTTAAAAAAATTAATTTGATTAATTCTATCGAACTCGCTATCGCTAGTGCTGCAACACTAGGCTTAAAAGAAAGCGCTAAACATGCCGCTGAAAAATATCAAAAGCATTTAAAAAGATAAGTGCTTTTTTTGACTTTATATATCAAATTTGTTATAATTGAGGCGCATAGTTAGGTGGTTTTAAAATGAAAATAAATTCCGTAGAATTAACCATTTCTGCTATTAGAAGAAGCCAATATCCAACTGATAACAAAGCAGAATACTTACTTATTGGTAGATCTAATGTCGGGAAAAGCAGTTTTATAAATACAATAATTAATAGAAAAAATTATGCTAGAACATCAAGTAGACCAGGTAAAACCCAAACTATTAATTTTTATAATGTTAATGATACGTTTTACTTAGTTGATGCCCCCGGTTATGGATATGCCCAAGTAAGCAAAACTAAAAGAAAAAAATTTGGCCTAATGATTGAAGATTATATAATAAATAGAAAAAATTTAAAATGTGTATTTTTATTAATAGATTTCAGACATAGACCAACAAACGATGATATTATTATGTATAACTTCTTAAAATATTATAAAATACCAACCGTAGTTGTTGGGACAAAAGCTGATAAAGTTGGGATAACCGTAAGTCAAAAACAGAGAAATTTAATATTAAATGATTTAGATTTAGTTGTTGGTGATGAATTTATAACCTTCTCAAGCATGAATAAAGAAGGAAAAGAAGAAATCTATAAAAAGATTGAAAGAACTATGTAATCTCACAAATAAAATAATTTCATAAACTATTTTAGGTGATTATATGAAATTATTAAAAGGTGAAGATATAATGATATATATAAATAAAGAATATTTAAAAAAAGATTTCACTGAAAATAAAATAGAAGAATTAATAAAAGAGATAATTAAAAATTATAATATTAATTTAAAAGGATATTATAATGTTAAAATATATAAAGATGAAAAATATGGAATTATAATTAATATTAGTAAAGAAGAGTTAGAGTATTTAGATTATTTTAATAATGAAGTAAATCTAAATATTGAAATGTGCAAAGACTCTTTTTTATATAAAATATATGACTTATATAGTATAAAAAACATATTAAAAAAACTAAGAATAAGAAAATATAATGATAGCTTTTATATAGAACCAAAAGATATAACTAATGTTGAATTTGGAATAATTCTAGAAAATTCTATAATTATTTATGGTAATGAAGCAAATAAAATAAAAAATAAAAGCGATGTTTTGGAGGTGATAGTATGAAAAAACCAGTAGTTGCTTTGGTTGGTAGACCAAATGTAGGGAAATCAACATTATTTAATAGGTTAGTTGGAAGTAAAGAATCTATTATTGAAGATACCCCAGGAGTTACTAGAGATCGAATATATGGGACAGCAAAGTTCCAAGATTATTCGTTTTTTGTGATTGACACAGGGGGAATTGAAATTGAATCAGGTAATTTCAACGAAGAAATTAAGGGACAAGCAGAACTTGCCATATATGAATCTGATATCGTAGTATTTGTTGTCGATGGCAAAGAGGGCTTAACCGCAAGTGACTATGCCGTAAGAGATATACTACTTAAAAGTGGTAAAGAAGTTGTTGTCGCAATAAACAAAGCTGATTCTAAGTTTTTTAAAGAAAATGAATATGATTTTTATAGTTTAGGCTTTGACGAATATGTAAAAATAAGTGCTGAACAAAACACGGGGATATATGATTTATTAGAGAATATAACTAAAGACTTTAATAAAATAGAAGAAGACTATGATGATGAAACAATAAAATTTTCAATAATCGGTAGACCTAATGTTGGCAAAAGTAGTTTAGTAAATGCCATTTTAAATGAAGAAAGAGTAATCGTAAGTGAAGTAGCCGGAACAACTAGAGATGCCGTTGATACTCCATTTACATATCATAATCAGAAATTTGTAGTAATAGATACTGCCGGCATGCGTAAAAAAGGAAAAATATATGAAAATGTTGAAAAATACAGTTTACTTAGAGCTTTAAAAGCCATTGATAGATCAAATGTCTGCGTTATCGTAATTAACGCTGAAGAAGGTATTATTGAACATGATAAACATATAGCAGGCTATGCCATAGAAGCTGGCAAAGCTGTCATAATAGCCGTTAATAAATGGGATTTAATTGAAGATAAAGATAAAACTATGAAAGAATTCACTAGAAGAATAAGAAACGAATTTCAATTTATGCCATATGCTCCCATCGTATTTTTATCAGCTTTAACTAAAAAAAGAATTCATACTTTAATGCCACAAATAATAAAAGCAAATGAAAATGCCCACAGAGAAATTAAAACAAGTGCCTTAAATAGTGTTATAACTGATGCTTATGCTTTAAACTTACCACCAACATATAAGAATAAAAGATTAAAAATATATTTTGCTAATCAAGTAAATACTTGTCCTCCAACCTTTAATATTAGGGTTAATAGTAAAGGACTAATTCATTTCTCATATAAAAGATATTTAGAAAATAAAATCAGAGAAAATTTTGATTTTGAAGGAACACCAATTATTTTAAATTTTAAAAATAAAGGTGAGGAATAACACAAAACAAACCTCCTACATATATTATTCTAGGAGGTTTTAAAATTGAAATTTTCAGATAGTTTTTTTAATAGAGTAGAGAAAAAAACTAAGGTTAATAAAGAAACCATATTAAATTTAGCTGAAAAGTTAAGACAAAATGATATGAAAAATGAAGGAACATTAAGAGAAGTAATAAATGAATTAAGTAAAATGACCGGAAGAGAAGTGTCTAAAGAAAAACAGGATAAAATAATTGAAGCGGTTATTAATGATAAAGTGCCAAAAGATATAGATAAGATGTTATAAACATCTTTTTTCATATATAAAAAA
This sequence comes from Bacilli bacterium, assembly GCA_017513865.1. Classification (GTDB taxonomy): domain Bacteria; phylum Bacillota_I; class Bacilli_A; order RF39; family UBA660; genus Coprosoma. The sequence goes on from JAFWMN010000032.1 coordinate 17,405, forward strand.
CAAAAACATATATTTAAATAGATTACAGGAGGTAAATATGGAAAAAATAGATATTATTAAAAATATCACCGAAAGAACAGGTGGTGATATATATTTAGGTGTAGTAGGAGCTGTTAGAACAGGAAAATCAACCTTTATAAAAAAATTTTTAGAAAATCTAGTTGTCCCAAATATTGAAGACGAATATGAAAGAAAAAGAACCTTAGATGAAATACCACAATCAGCAAAAGGAAAAACAATTATGACTACCGAACCAAAATTTGTTCCAAGCAATGCCACCAAGATAAAAATAGATGACTTTAGTGCCAATGTTAGATTAGTTGACTGTGTTGGGTATATTATCGATGGAGCTAAAGGTTATGAGGACGAAAATGGTCCACGAATGGTCCACACCCCTTGGGTGCAATTGATTATGTGATACCCCTAAATAATAAATAAAAAATCCCCGATAAAAAAAGGGCTAAAGGCAAAATTTCACTTTATTAGTCAAAAGCTAAAAAACAAGAAAGTGAGATTTTTTTATGAAAAATGAAGAAATTTTAGAAAAAGATGAATTAATACCTTTGCTGATAAAATATGTCAAAGTAAATAGAGTAGTTTTTCCTATTGAAAAGGTTAAGTATTTATCCAATGAAGAAGTTATAGAACTTTTAAAAGAATGTATTGAAAGCAAAATAATTTATAATCCGAATAATAAGTTAGTAGATGAAGTATCCCTATTAAGGGACGAAGATTTAAAAGTTATATTTAATCTCATGAAAGAAAGTATGAATAATATTAATTATGATTATAAGACAGACATAGAAGAGTTAATGATCAATGTTAATTTAAGAAAAAAAGGAAAATCATTTAGTTTTCAAGAACACTTAAAAGCATTAATTATTGCATTACTTTCAAATCATAGATGGGGTGATAATAATATAAGAGAAAATATGGAAACTATTGATAATATTTTTCATAACTATGATAAGAATTATTTAAAGGTAGTTAATCCAAGTATTTTAGTTAATAAGTTAAGAAAAATTCATTGCACTAATCCAATGATAAATAATCAAATGAAAGCATTATCTAAAAACATAATAGTGTTAGAGAAAATTGAAAAAGATTATGGTAGTCTAGATAAATTTGTTAATAAAGAAATGCCTAATGATATTGCCAACATGTTTAATGATGGAAAGTATAAGATGATACAAGTTGGACGAGCTTTTTCATACGATTATTTAAAACGAGTAGGTGTTAATACTTGTAAAACGAGTTCGGGACTACAAAGGTTATTCGGCAGTCATAGATTAGGAATAGTTAAAAATCATAAAGCGACAGAACAACAGGTATTAAATATTATTAAAAAAATAGCAATATTAAATAACTGTGATGAGATAATCGTTGAATCAATTATAGGACAATTTTGCTTATTAAGATCTGCCAATATATGTGGTAAAAACGCTAATTGTGAGAGATGTAAAATAAGAAATTATTGTCATTACAATAAGAAAAATGAAGTAAATATTTAACACTAATTGGCTTACTTTTGTTCCACAAAATGATATAATGTAGGTACGAAAGTAAATGTGTGATAAGTATGAATAACGAAGAATAATTAAAAGATGATTAAAGTATTAAATCAAATGTTAATATTACTGATATTAGAGAAGAAGATGAATATGGTGATAATAAATATCATTAAAAAAATAGCAAAGCTTAATATTTGTGAAGAAGTTGTAGTAGAATCAATAATTAATCAATTCAGTTTATTAAGGTCTGCCAATATATGTGGAAAATATACTGTAATTACAACAAGAAATTAGTTCAAAGTTAAAATATTATACATAGCTGTCTTATTAATTTAAGGCAGCATTTTTATGTTAGAAAGAGAGGTGAAAAAAAAGATGCCTGATTGCAAAGTTATAGCTGTTGCTAATCAAAAAGGTGGAGTAGGTAAAACTACAACTACATTTAATCTAGGAGCCGCCCTCGCTAGAAATGGCAAAAAAGTATTACTAGTAGATTCTGATCCTCAAGGAGATTTAACAACTTACATGGGTTATGGACCAAATGATTTTGAATTATCACTTTCTATGTTATTTTTTGATTATATTAGTGATAATCCAGAGTTAGATATTAAAGATAGCATTTTACATCATGACGAAAAAGTAGATTTAATTCCATCAGATATAGATTTATCCACTTTTGAAATGATTACTCAAAATGAAATGAGTAGAGAAACTTTAATGAAAAATATGCTCCATAATATAAAAGCTTATTATGACTATATTATAATTGATTGTCAGCCTAGTTTAGGTCTATTAACAGTTAATGCTTTATCTATGGCAAATAGCGTTATTATACCTGTACAAACACATTATTTGGATGAGAAAGGTATGCATGGTTTGATCTCATCCATAAAAAAAGTTAGAGAACGAATAAATCCTGATTTAAAAGTAGATGGTATTCTTCAAACAATGGTTTCATTAAATACTAATTTGTTTAAAGAAATGAGTCAGAGATTCAAAGATACTTATGGTACAGTATTTAATATTTATAAAACGCAGATTCCAAGAGCTGTTAAAGCAGCAGAATCAACATTTACTGGTAAAAGTGTATTCGAATATGATAAAAATGGTAAAGTAACAAAAGCTTATGAAGAACTTGCAAAAGAGGTATTAATGAATCATGAAAGAGAAAGAAAAAAAGGAACTCGCACGAAAGAAATTTTCAGTAGATGATTTTTTTACCACACAAGAGCAGAGGGATGATGAAAAGAAAGAAAAAGTTAATGAAATTGATATATCATTAATTGATGACTTTCCGAATCATCCTTTTAAAGTGCTCGAAAATGAAGAGTTAAAGAAATTAGCCGAAAGTATATACGATACAGGTGTACTTGTACCGACATTAGTGAGACCGAAAGCTGATGGTAGATACGAAATGATCTCTGGTCATAGGAGAAAGAAGGCAAGTGAAATAGCAGGAATAAAAACTATCCCATGTATTGTAAGAGAACTTACTGATGATGAAGCAACAATAATAATGGTTGATAGTAACTTACAAAGAGAAAAAATACTTCCTAGTGAAAAAGCATTTGCTTATAAAATGAGAAACGATGCATTAAATCATCAAGGACAAAGAAATGACTTAACTTCTGACCGAATCGGACAAAAGTTAAATTCAAGAGATATAATTGCATCAAAAACAGATGACAGTTCAACACAAATACAAAGGTATATCAGATTAACCTTTTTAATACCAGAATTATTAGAAATGGTAGATAATGCTGCATTAGGGGAAAAGCCATGTATTTCATTTTCTCCAGCAATAGAAATTTCGTATTTACAAGAAGATGAGCAATTAGTACTTCTAGATACAATCGAATTTACAGATGCCACACCATCACTTTCTCAAGCTATAAGGCTTAAAAAATTAAGTCAAGAAGCTGCTAAAGAAAATAAAATATTAGATTCATATGTTATTGAAGATATTTTAGGTGAAGAAAAACCAAATCAAATTCCAAAACTAAAATTTGATGAATCAAAAATTAGAAAAGTATTACCAAAAGGTATAGACAATAATGATATTGAAGATTTTGTTGTTAAGTCAATTGAATACTATACAAAACATCTAAGACAGAGAAGTAGTGAGGCGAGATAAATTGTATATACATTTTACGCAATTTCCCCTCTTATAATCTCCCCTTATACTAACTATTAATTACTAACTGAAAAAACTATATTATATATTTATATATTAATATATAGTATTCGCACATTTTACAAAATAAAATAATTAGAATATTATGTTAGCCAAAGAGGTGATTTAGTTGTTTAAAAAGATTTTATATTTATTTTTAGTATTTGTTTTAATATTCATGGGTGTTAGGTATAGTAAGCAAGTTACTCAAAAAAAGAATAATTTATCAAAAAATAAGACACAAATTAGACAAAATAAAAATCAAAAAGAAAAAAAGAATGAAGTAGACAGTAAAGGTGCAGAAGAAAAGCAACCTGAAAGTGGTGAACAAAGCACAAATGAAGAAATCAATGAAAAGCAAAGTACTAATAAAACACAACCTTCCAATTCTTCAGCCAGTAGCCCAAAAGGGATAGGTGGTTCTAATGTACAAAATAATTCAAGTAGTGTTCCTAAAAATGAAAATGTGCAGAGAAATGATGTACAAACTGATTCCAATCCTTCAAATGTACAAGAAACCCAAAATCCCGATGAAATAGATACAAATCATATTTTGTATTCTAATCATCATGGGCAAATAACTGAAAATTGCGAAGAAAAAGGTTTTAAAATGCAGATTGAAAATCCTGACATGGGTAGTTTTTCATGCGTACCTGTTTATACTGTTTCTGGAAAAATTAAAGGATATTATTTAGACATACATTAAGCAGCTTAAAAGCTGTTTTTTGTTTGAAGTTAGGAGGAAAAATTTATGAGGAAAAAGATATTATTAACGATTTTTACAATGATACTTTGTATGCCTATATTAAGCTTAAAAGTAAAGGCAGCTGATAATGATTCAAATATTAGTTATCAGAAAATAGATGGTGTGTATTTTTATTTGGTAAATAATTCTACAGGAGCTGTTGATACAAATCATGTAACTAAATTTTTCTTAAACGGAAAAATTGCTTATTGTATTGAACCAATGGTGGATATTAATACAAGAGTTTATAGTTCTACTAATGACTGGAATGTTACTGGACTAAGCGTAGAAAATAGAAGATATATTGAAAGAGTTGGATACTTTGGATATGAATATGCAGGTCATGGTAATGATAGATATTGGCTTGCTGCTCAGCAATTAATTTGGGAAAAAGTAAATCCAAATGTTTCAGCTAAATTTACTACTGGGGCCAATGGTTCTGGAGAAGTGATTGACTTATCACCTGAAAGAAATGAAATAATAAATTTGATGAATACCTATGATATGAAAGCATCATTCCATAATACAACTATTGAAGGTTATATTGGTGATGAATTTACAGTAGAAGATACAAATGGTGTATTAAATACATTTCAAATTCACTATAACGGAAAACATCAAATTACTCAAAATGGAAATAGTGTAACTATCAAATTAAACGATAAAGCTATGGGTGATGAAGTGGTAGAGTTTAGAAAATCAAACTACGATAATGAAGTTTCAATTATTTATTACAATGGAGCATCACAAAAGCTTGCTTCACTTAGAATATCAGATCCAGCTTCTACATTCTTTAGATTAAAAAGTAAAGGTGCAGATGTTATAGTGGAGAAAAAAGGAGAAAATGTAGTATTTGAAAATGCTAGTTATCACTATGAAGAAGTACCTTTAAAAGATACAGTATTTCCTGTTTACGCCAATGAAAATATAACAGATTTAAATGGGAATACAGTTTATAAAAAATATGATTTAGTTGGTACTTTATCAACAAATGAAGATGGATTTAGTCAGTTAAATGATATTTATTATGGTAAATATTTTACAGTAGAAGGAGAGACAGATCCTAAGCATGTAATAGATGATAAAAAGTACGAATTTGAAATTACAAAGGGAGACTTAATTGATGGCAAATTAGTTAAAACTCTCAATTTTAAAAATTTTATGAAGAAAGGTACATTTGAATTAACTAAGACAGATTTAGTTACAGGAGAAGTTATACCAAATACAGGAATTCAAATATTTACAGAGGAAGATAGACTAATCTTTACTGGGGTAACAGATGAAAATGGTAAAATAGTTATTACTGATATTCCTGTTGGCGTTAAACTTTATATGATTGAGAAAAATCCAGCTACAGGTTATCAAATCACAGATGAAAAGATTTTCTTTGAAATAACTGAAAACGGTGAAATAGTAAAAGCCAACATGACAAATGAAAAAATTAAAGGTACACTAGATTTTACAAAATTAGATATATCAAACGACAAACCTATACCTAATACATTAATTGAAATTTATGATGAAAAAGACAATCTAATTTTTAGTGGTAGAACTGATGAAAACGGTAAAATAATAATCGAAAACTTAGAGTATGGAAAGTACTATATTTTAGAAAAAGAAGCTCCAAAAGGATATAAACTTAATCCTGAAAAAATGTGGTTCGAGATAAAAACAGATGGTGAAATAGTTAAAGCTGTAATGAAAGATGAACTTGAAATAATCGAAGTACCTAACACTAAAAAGAATGAAAAATATGAAGTAATAATAGGTGGAACTATTATTCTTGTTTTAGGAATAGGAGTTGTATTATTTGCTACTAAAAAAATTAAATAAGAAGATGGTTATTATAATCGGCTTTTTATTTGTATTAATTGGTGCCGTAATTATTTATTGTTATTGCTCTTCTAAAATAATAGAAAAAAATATAGAAGAAAAGTCTATTGAAAGATTTTATTCTAATAATAAAAAGGCAGAAAGAAGTGAAGATATTTCTGATAGCAAAATAGATAATAATGTTATTAATTATATTGGAGTTATAAAGATTCCTAAAATAAATTTGGAAAAAGGATTTACAGCAAAAGACGATAAAAACAATGATGTAGAAAAAGGAATTAAAATATTAGAAAAATCTGATTATCCGAACAAAGATAAAGGTAATGTAATACTTGCATCACATTCAGGAACTGCAAGTATTTCATACTTTAAAAATCTTTATAAACTTTCAAATGGTGACGAGGTTTTAATTATCTATAATGGTAATACTTATAACTATAAAGTTTCATCAAAATATAAAATAGATAAAACTGGATATGCAAAAATCAAACGAGATAATTCAAAAAGAACTCTTACATTAATAACATGCGAGGGTGATGATAAACAAATAGTAGTTATATGTGAACTTAACAATATTACATGAATGAGGTGGTAAATTGAAAAATAATAATTATATGAACAAGGTAAGACTATTAAAGAAAATAATAGATGCTGGATATAATACAAGAGAAAAGATAATAAAAATGAATATGAGTGATGTTAATAGACTTAAAGGTTTAACAATACAAGATTTTCATTTGATTAATGAATTAATTCCAATGATAAAAAGTAGAAAACTATTAGAGTTTTTAACTGAAATGTAAAAAAATTTTTAAGCACTCTTAAATTGAGTGCTTTTTAACATTTTAAATGAAGGGAGATGGTTTAATGCCATTTAAAAAGAGAAAACCTCCAATTAAAGTTGAGGTGTCAAAAGAAAATTTTAATAAGCTAATAGAGTTAGTATATACTGCAAATGAGATTAATAGTGATGATGTAAAAGAAAAAGCAAATGTATTGAAAGAAAAACTATTAAAATATAGTATTCCAACTGAAAAGGAAAATGTTATTATTAGATTATTTCCTTATGAAGCAGAGACTATTATTTATATTTTATTTTCAAGCTCAAAGGATTATAAAGTAAACAATAACTATTACAATACTTTGCTTGAAACTAGAAAAAATTTAAAAGAAAGAGGTGAGAGTAATGCTTAATCAAGTTGTTTTAGTTGGTAGACTTGTTACTGAGCCCGAACTTCATAAAACTGAAAACGAAAAGGAAAATGCAAGATTAGTACTTGCTGTTCCTAGAAGTTATAAGAATGAAAATGGAGAATATGAAACAGATTTTATACCTTGTACAACTTGGGGAACAATTGCACATAATACAGTAGAATACTGTAAAAAAGGTGATTTGATTGGAATTCGTGGAAGGATTGAAACTTATAATTTTGAAGTAGAAGATGGAAAAAAATATATAACAGAAGTTGTCGCCGAAAAAATTACATTTTTATCTTCTAAGAAAAAAGAAGAACCACAGGAATCTAGATAAATTTCATATTAGTTAAAAAATGAAAGGTATAAAGTTATGGAAAAGATAGATAATGAAAAAATAAAATCAAAAGCTATTAAAAAACTAACAGATGAATATTTTGAATTTTACAATAGTTTAAAAAATAAAAGTAAATCTGAAATATTAATAAAAGCTTATGAACTTGTTTGTAAAAATGAAATAAAAGAATTATATATGTATGATGATAATAAATTGTCTGATTATAAAGCTATTTTAAAAATGAAAAAACCTTTAGATGAACTTTATAAGGTTTGGCTATCGTTTGATGACACAATTTATATGACTATGAAGGAAAACTTACATGTATATATGACAAGAAATAACAAAGTAAATGATAGAATAGAGAGATAGTATGTTTTACGATAAATCTGTTATAAATGAAGTAAAAAAAATAGACGCATTAACATATCTAATGAACTATGAACCTGATAATGTTGTTAGAATTAGTAGAAATACTTACTGTACTAAAGAACACGACAGTTTAAAACTTAGTAATGGTATGTGGTATTGGTTTTCTAAAAGTAAAGGCGGTAAGAGTGCAATTGATTATTTGATGATTGTAAAAGGATTATCTTTTACTGAATCCATAAAAATTTTATTAGAAAAAAAGAAAGCCGAGATAAAAAATTATTCATGTGATTATAAAAATATTTCTGCTGAATTTGTTAAACCAGAAGAAAATGACAACAATAATAAAGTAATAAAATACCTTTTATCTAGAGGAATTGATATTAAACTTATAATTGAATGTATAGATAAAAAATTAATATATGAAGATAAATATCATAATGCAGTTTTTGCTGGATATAATCTAAAAGGTGAGATGAAATATGCTTTTATAAGAGGAACTAATCACTCAAGATTTATGAAAGAAGCTTATGGAAGTATTAAGGCTTATTCTTTTAAAATAGATGCTATAAATGAAAGTAGATCATTACATTTATTTGAAAGTGCAATAGATTTACTTTCTTATGCATCTTTAAATAAAGATTATTATAAAGATAACTTATTATCACTAGCCGGAGTATATAAACCCGCAAATAATTCTTCAGAAAGTAAACTACCAATTGCATTAAAACTATATTTTTATATTCATCCTGAAATAGAAAAAGTATATTTTCATTTAGATAATGATAGGGCTGGTAGGGAGGCAACCTATGCTCTTATGAACTTACTTAAAGATAAATATAAAGTCATTGATGAACCTCCAAAATACGGAAAGGATTTCAATGACTTTTTATGTCTTTTAAAAGAGAAAAAGCTTAATAAAATGTATAGATATGAGAGGTGAAAAACATGAAAAAGTTTATTGTAAAAATTAAAAATGTAACTGAAAAACAGTACTTAATAGATGCGAAAAATGAAGAAGAAGCAATGAAAAAAGCAACACAAACTTTCTTTGAAGAAAGACAAGAAATTGATATAGATGTGGCTGAATACGAAGTTGTTTCAGATGAGTATGATGAAGAAGAATTTGCTCTAAAATTCAAAAAATTCGATATTTCTAAGGCTTAAGATTAGTTATAGCCAGCACTGAATTTGTATATACAAATTCAAATTAAATGGGGAGACCCCAATCCCCCTAAAATCTTTCATAGAAAGGAGTTGAAAAAGTATGAACGAACTGTTATTTTTTATCATTGGACTTGTAATAGGAGGACTAGTTGGAGTAGTACTTATGTGTTTTGTACAAATAGGAAGATTCAATGAACTTGAAAAAGAATATTTAATAGCTACTGGAGAGTTTCAGGATGGTGAGCCATGTCAAGAAAAGAATTAAATTTTATTTTAAGATTATCTTACGAGGAAAAAGAAAAATTAGAAAAGAAAGCCGAGACCTGTGGTTATTCTATGTCAGAATATATTAGAAGTTTAATTAATGGAATAGAGCCGAGAGAAAAACCTGATAAGGAATTTTATGATGTCTTAAAAGAAATAAGAAGAATTGGTGTTAATCTTAATCAGCTTGCTAGACACGTTAATACATTTGGTTATGCATCCAACCGAGATTTTAGAGAATTATATGATGAGGTTAGCAATCTTATATTAGATATGAAAACTGAATATTTATATCCTAAAAAGCTAGAGTAAATCATATTGACTTTAATAATCTAGCAATATATAATTTATGGTGTTGTAAGAAAGAGGTAGTAAGTATTATGGATGAAAAAATTGTTAACGAATTAATTTTGCAGGTTTATGATTTAAATTTAGGAGAGAAAACGACTATATCTGAATTATTAAGTAAGACTCATTATAAAGTTATGATCAAAGATATGCCTAAACTTATGAATCTATTTCTAATAGAGTGTGAAAAGAGAAAGATTGAACTTGATTTTGGTGACAACAAAAATATAAAAACAAAGATGAATTATTCAATTCCATTTGTGAAAAAGAAAATTAATATTTAAGTACTCATTTATGGGTACTTTTTTTATAACAAAATTTGAAAGGAGATTTATATGAGATTAAGAAAATTAAAGAATAAAGTAAATATAATTGGAGAAATAGCAGGAAAGTCAAAGATGACTAATATTAATGGAAAAAGTGCAGTAGAGTTGTTAGTAAATGCAAACGGAGTAATAACTTGTTATTATTATTCTGATGAAAATGTTTTTGAAAAATATGAAATTGGCTCAAAAATAGCTTTAATAGGACACGTTGAAGCTAAAGATGATACGATTGTTCCAATTATAGAAGAATATAAAGTTAAAAAAGGTGCGAGATAATTGGCTGTTACCCAGATATGGAAAGTTAATAATTTAAAAAGAGTAATTGACTATACTACTAATGCTGAAAAAACAGTAAAAGATATTTCTGTTTATAAAGAGGTTCACAATGGAAAAGAATATGATAATTTGGATTATGAATCAGAAGAACAATGCTTTGTTTCAGGTATAAACTGCTCTCCTAAAACTGCTTATAAAGAAATGATGATTACTAAACATCAATTTAATAAAACTGGTAGTATTCAGGGATTTCACTCTTTTCAATCGTTTAAAGAAGGAGAAGTAACTTCAGAGCTTGCTCATAAAATTGGAGTTAAGTTTGCTAGTGAAATGTGGGGAGATAGGTTTGAAGTAGTAGTATCGACTCACTTAAATACAGATCATATTCATAATCATTTTGTTATTAATTCCGTTTCATTTGTAGATGGTAAAAGATATTATGATACTAGAAGTAGCTATGCCACAATTAGAAGACTATCTGATATGATTTGTGAAGAATATGGTCTTAGTGTTATTAGAGAAAAACCAACAAGAAAAAAGATTAATTACGATAACTATTTTAAAAGTTCTATTAGAAGATTAAATTACTATACAATTGCTAAAGAAGATTTAGATAAAGCTATTATGGAAGCTTATAATTATGAAGACTTTGAAAATCTAATGAGATGTATGAATTATACTTTAACATATAGAGTTGGTAAATTAAGTATAAGAAAAGGTAATTATAAGAGAAATATTAGAGTTGAAAGAATGTTTGGAGAAGATTATTCTAAAGATAATATAATAGATAGAATTAGTAAGACTTATTCACCTAGAGAGCCATTTATTGAAGAATATGGAATTTCAAAAAGAAAGGTATATGCTAAAGATTATAAAAAACATAAAGGAATAGTTGCTTTGTATTTGCACTATTGTTATTTGCTTGGAGTTTTTAAGCCGAAAGAAAGATTTAACAAATTAACTCCAGAAATGAGACTTGAAGTATATAAAATGGAAAGGTATTCAGAAGAGACAAGACTGCTTGTGAGAGAAAATATAGAAACTCATGAGCAGTTTTTTGCTTATAAGAAAAATATAGAGGATAAATATATAGATTTAGTTAAAAAAAACAAAAGCTTGTGGTATGAACATAAGAAAGGAAAATCAAGCGATGAAAAAGAAAATATATTAAAGCAAATTGAAAATCTAAATAATGATATTATTCCTTTAAAAAATGAGTATGAACTATGTAAAAAAATAGAAGAGGATATTGATAAGGTATCTGATAATTTAAAAAAGCAAGAAAAGGAGATGATAAAAAATGAACTCATCAGAGGCAGCTGAAAGTGTTGTTAAAGTTTATTTAGAAGGAGTAGAGGTCGGAGTTAGAATTGTTGGCCCTGCTGCTAAAGAACTTGCTGTAATGTTTTATGCAATACTTAAAGACAACAAAAAAATTGCAGGAAGTACAAACCTTCGTAATATGCTTAAGTCTGGTAAAGAATTGAAAGTATTTTCATTAAAAGAAAAAGATTTAAAGACGTTTCAAAGAGAAGCTAAAAATTATGGAATACTATATAGCGTTTTAAAAAAGAAAAATCAAAAATCAGAAGATGGAATTGTCGACATATTAGTTAGAAGTGAGGACGCTGCAAAAATAAATAGAATTGTAGAGAAATTCAAGTTGATGACTCATGATAAGGCAGAGATATTAAGTAGTATAGAAAAAGATAGGGAAGCTAAAAACAAGGGAGTTAAAGAGAAAAGCCCATCAGTGAAGGAAAAGGAAGATATTATTACTAAACCTAGTAAAAAGGATGATAATTCGCTGGACCCCTATTTGGCAAAGACAGAAAAAAGCCCTCTGTTCGAGCAGAACTTAGAAAACAAAAATATTTCAGTTAAGGGTACTGACAAAACTTCTGTAAAAAAAGAATTAGATGAAATAAAAGCAGAAATTAAGAGTAAGTCAGGTAAGAAAACTGAAGTTAAAGCTCCAAAGAAGAATAGAAATAAGAAACGAAAAACAAAAAGTAGATGAGTTGGAGATATAGTTTATGAAAAAAAGAATTAATATTTTAGAATTAACCGATGATGAACATAGTTTAATTATCAATGCTTTAAATGAACTTAGAACTAAATTAAAACAGGAAGAGATGGATACTGAATTTGTAGAAGACTTACTTATAAAAATATTAGATCCAATTGTTAAAATTAAAAAATTTGGTAGATATGTAGAAGAAAGGGATAGATGATGAATAAAAGTGATTATTCATTTATTTATTTTTTTGGACTTATAATAACTATTTGGTTTTCTTTATTATCAGCTCCAATTATGGATGGTGGATTACCTAAATACATTATGGAATTTTCAAAAGTAATGGATAATCCTTTTAAGATAACTTTTACAGATAATACATTAAGAATAACATTCATTTTTGTAATAATTTATTCTTTAAGTTTTTTAGTCTATATAACTACTAGAAAGAACTACCGAAAAGGTGAAGAGTATGGTTCTGCTAAGTGGGGAAATAAGAAAAAACTTAGAGATAAATATAAGAAAGAACCTATTAGCGATAATAAAATACTGACTCGAAATGTTTATTTAGGATTAGATGGTAAAATCCATAGAAGAAATTTAAATACCTTAGTAATTGGTGGTAGTGGTGCAGGAAAGACTAGATTTTATGCTAAACCTAATATTATGCAATGTAATACTTCTTTTGTAATACTTGATCCTAAGGGAGAGATTGTAAGAGCACTTGGAGGCCTTTTGAAAAGTAAAGGTTATAATGTCAAAATTTTAGATTTAATTAATATGGAAAAAAGCCACTGTTATAATCCATTTGTTTATTTAGAAAATGATAATGATGCTCAAAGACTCGTTACTAATTTATTTAAGGCAACAACTCCAAAAGGAAGTCAGTCACAAGATCCATTTTGGGATACTGCTGCAAGTATGCTTTTACTAGCTTTAATATTTTATTTAAAATATGAAGCTCCAGAAGAAGAACAAAATTTCCCAATGGTTATGGAAATGCTTAGAGCAGGAGATGTTAAAGAAGACGATGAGATGTATGAAAGTCCATTAGATGTTTTATTTAAAAGACTTGAAGAAAGAGATCCTGAACACATAGCTCTTAAGTACTATGATGGCTATAAAAGTGGAGCAGATAAAACTCGTAAATCAATATTAATTACTTTAATAGCAAGACTCGAAAAGTTTAATCTAGATAGTTTAATATCTCTTACACAAACAGATGAGTTAGAACTTCAAAGGCTTGGAGAAGAAAAGACTGCTTTATTTGCTTTACTACCTGATAATGATACTAGTTTTAACTTTTTAGTTAGTATTTTATATACGCAGTTATTTCAGCAGTTATTTTTAGTTGCCGATAGAAAGTATGGTGGAAGTTTAAAAGTACCTGTTCATTTTGTTATGGACGAATTTGCTAATGTAAGTTTGCCAAATGATTTTCAGCAGCTACTTTCTGTTATGAGGTCTAGAAATATATTCGTATCAATTATTATTCAAAATTTATCACAGTTAAAAGCTCTTTTTGAAAAAGATTGGGATTCTATTGTTGGAAACTGTGATGAATTTTTATATTTAGGTGGTAATGAACAGTCTAGTCATAAATACGTTAGTGAAATAATTGGAAAGGAATCTTTAGATATAAATACTTATGGTAAGTCTAGTGGTAGAAGTGGCAATTATTCTACTAATTATCAAGGTACTGGAAGAGAACTAATAACTCCTGATGAAGTTAGAAGACTTGATGATAGACATTGTATTTTATTAATTAGAGGAGAAATGCCAGTTAAGGATTTAAAGTATAACATCTTAAAACATCCTAATATTAAACTTACTGAAGATGGAGGAGCAAAGCCATTTATTCATGGTAATACTGATGAAGCTGTTGCTACTGTACACCTTGATTTGAATATTGATAATATTGATTCTTCTATGGTAGAAGAAGTACTTGATGAATATATAGTGATTGATTCTGTTGATTTAGATGATTATTTTGAAAATGAAAGGAAGATGTAAATGAATAAAAAAATTAAAATGATTAAATTATATTATATTATGGTAACTATTGTTGCATCATTGATTTTCAGTATTATGCCAGTGTATGCAACTGAAGATCCACTAGCTGTTATAAATAACTTATCAAACTTTGTTTTTAGTATTTTAAGAGGAGTTGGAACGATATTACTTGCTTTTGGTATTTCACAGTTTGGTATGTCTTTTAAGAGTCATGACCCCTCACAGAGAGCTAATGGTGTAATGACAATAGTAGGTGGAATCATAATAGCTTTTTCGAAAGAAATTTTAAATATCATAATGGGAGGGTAAAACCTCCCTTAATTTATGAAAAGAGGTGATTTGTTTTGAGTGATAACTGGATAGTGGGAAGCTTAAATAATGCTTTAGAAACTTGGAATTCAAAACTAGCAGAAATATGGAAATTAATAACTGAAACCCCACAAACATTTAAAGGTGGTGGTATATGGAACGTTATAGTAAATATCCACGGAGCTTTAGAAGCCATAGGACTTGCTTTACTTGTTTTATTCTTTGTTGTTGGTATTACTAAGACTTGTTCCTCACTTACAGAAGTTAGGAAGCCAGAACATGCTTTAAAGTTCTTTATTAGGTTTGCTATTGCTAAATTAATTGTAACTAGAGGAATGGAACTTATGCTGAGCTTATTTAAAATAGGACAAGGTATATCTCTAAAAATAATGGAAGTAGCTAATATACAGAAAGTTTCAAATGCTACTTTACCTAAAGAAATGATAAAAGCAATTGAAAGCTGTGGTTTTTTTGAATCGATTCCACTATGGTTTGTTACATTAATTGGAGGTCTTGCTGTGACCGTATTATCTTTTATTATGATAATGACAGTGTACGGAAGATTTTTTAAATTATATATTTACACTGCAATAGCACCAATACCACTTTCTACATTTGCTGGAGAACACGTACAAAATGTAGGTAGAACATTTTTAAAAAGCTATGTTGGTGTTTGTTTAGAGGGTGCTGTGATTGTACTTTCCTGTATTATTTTCTCTATGTTTGCTTCATCTCCACCAGTAGTGGATACAAATGCTGCCCCAGTTACTATGGCATGGAAGTATTTAGGGGAAATAATATTTAATATGCTTGTTTTAGTTGGAACAATTAAAGCTTCCGATAGAGTAGTTAAAGAAATGGTTGGATTATAGATTATTATAAATTGTAATATATAGATGACGAAAGAAATTTCATTCTAATATTTATTTAATTTAATAATTTTTTTAGCAAATAATTATATCATCATGTTATAATTAATAACTAGAGGTGATGATATGGCAAAAAGAACTAAATATGAATTTACCTCATCATTTTTAAATACATATAAAGAAGTTGAAGTAATTGGTGAAGGTGGAAATTCGACTGTATTTAAAGTTATCGATGATGAAAATAAGGAATATGCTCTTAAGCTATTGAACAAAAAGATAGATAAAGAAAACAAAAAAAGATATAAAAATGAGATTAATTACTGTTTAAAATCTAATCATGAAAATATAATGAATGTCATAGATAATGGTATATTCGAATTAAATAATGAAAAGTACATGTTTTACGTAATGCCAATTTATTATGAAAATTTAAGAAATATGATGACAAGAAAAATAAGTAATGAAGATAAATTAAAATATTTTAATCAAATACTCGAAGGAATAAAGTATTTTCATAATGGAAAGAATTATCATAGAGACATTAAGCCAGAAAATATACTTTTCGATAAAGCTAAGAATATTATTGTAGTTGCTGATTTTGGTATATCACATTTTAATGAAAATGAATTATATACAGTAGTAGAAACTAAAGCTGGAAGTAGAATGGCAAACTTTCAATACGCAGCTCCAGAGCAAAAAGAAAAAAATGCAATTGTAGATCATAGAGCAGACATCTATGCTTTAGGATTGATATTAAATGAATTATTTACTGGTCACATTCCAGTAGGGACTAGTTATAAAAAAATAGGAAATGTTGCACCTGAATATTCTTTTTTAGATGAAGTTGTTGAAAAAATGATAAAACAAGATAAAAATGATAGACCTAAAGACATTGAAACAGTACAATATGAGATTAATTCAAGAATTGAATTAGAAAAAATAAATGACGAAATAAAACGATTAAGAAAAATAGAAATAAAAGAATCGGACGAAAAAGACATTTTGATTATTGATCCTCCGAAATTAATAAATATATCATATGATGAATATGAAAATAGGTTAAAATTTAAATTAAATCATCCTATTAATAATGATTGGATTAGTTGTATTAAGTCAAGCTCACGAAGTTCAATAATGGGGTATGATGTTGATAGTTTTAGATTTGAATATGAATATGCAAGTGTTTTATTACCTGTTAGAAACCTCGGCTATGCTCAAAATATTACAGATTATTTCAAACAATGGATTGACAAAGCAAATGCTAAATATCCAATTTTAATTAAAAATAGGAGAAATATCGAAAAACTTAATAAAGAAAAAGCAATGAAAGAAGAAATAGAAAAAAAAGAAAAAATTACAAAAATATTAAGCGATATTAAATTTTAATATTAAATATTGTTAGTTTGATAGACAAATTCAATCATAAAATGGTTGGATTTTTTTTGTTATTTAATATAAAAAAAGAAAGGGATGAGAGATAATGAGAAAACAATATGATGATTTTACGCAATTGAAAGTTAAAGATATGAGTAAAAGTATAAGTGATATGACTTATAAATATATAAACCCAGAAACAAATACACCTACTAAAGTACCACCAATGCATTATGAAAAAATACTTAGTCAGGTAACAGAAAAATATATGGCTGATGTTACTAGTAAACAGTTTTTAAATATTATGTATACACAGTTAGTAAATCTAAAAAAAGAAGATGAAAATTACTTTAACCAAGCATTAGTATGCATGGATATAGGAATCAATCCAAAAGATCTTAGAATTGATGAGCAAATCGCTATAAAGATTATTAGTGAATATATAGATGATAAGAAGAAAAATGAAAAGAAAAATTATCATTTTTTAAGTGAAGATATAGTCGAAACATTTAATGAGGCAAAAAATAATCCTGAACTTCAATCGTCAATTATTAAAGAGTCAAATAGAGTAGAGGGAATTGATAACTATAGAAGAAATGATTATAGGGATGAAAGATAAAGTATATGCAAGGAAACAGTAAAATAAGAGCATTACTTACAGAAATCAGATTAAATAATGGACTATCACAAAGAGAGATGTCAAGAAGATTAGGAATTAGTCATTCTGCAATAAATGATATTGAAAATGGCAAGATAAAAAATGTAAGTATTAAAATTATAATTAAACTGGCTGAAGAATTTAATATAAGTATTAAAACACTTCTAATAGGTTCTGGATATGAAAAACTTATATATTTATTAGAAAATAGTAAGAAAGGGTGATTTGATTGGAAATTAAAATAAATAAAGAAATAAGGGATTTTACTGAGAATGTTTATTTTGGTTTATCACTAAGACAATTTATATGTACGTTACTAGCATGTTTAATGGCTATTATTATTTATTTTTCTTTGAAAAAGTATATAGGAATAGATATACTATCATGGCTTTGTATGATTGGAGCTTTTCCCTTTATCGCACTTGGGTTTATAAAATATAATGGTATGAATTTTGAAGAGTTAGTATTTGCTTTTGTAAAAAGTGAAATTTTAACTCCTAAACATTTATGTTTTAAGCCAGTAAACTTTTATAATGAACTAGTTAATAATAAAAAAGAAACGGAGGTTAAAAATGAAATTAGTAAACATATTACCAAAAATAGATAAGGATGAGTTTGATATTCCTAAAAGTGTACAAGATACGATTCCTATTGAAAGTATATGGAAAGATGGAATTTTTAAAGTAGGAAATAATAAATATTCAAAATGTTTCAAATTTACTGATATTAATTATGCTGTTGCTTCTAGAAACGATAAAGAAGCAATGTTTTTACATTATAGTGAAATATTGAATTCGTTTGACGCAGGTTGTCATACAAAAATAACTATTTTGAATAGAAAATTAAATAAACTAGATTTTGAAAATAATATATTATTGCCTCTTAATAATGATAATTTAGATGAATATAGAAAAGAATATAATAATATGCTTTTAGATAAAGCTCTTGGTACTAATAGTTTTATGCAAGAAAAATTCTTAACTATAACAGTAGAGAAAAAAACAGTAGAAGAAGCTAGAAATTATTTTTCAAGAATAGGAGCAGAATTAAGTAATCACTTTATGGCTTTGGGTTCTAAGTTTATAGAACTTGATACTAACGATAGATTAAGACTATTACATGATTATTATCGAACAGGAGAAGAAGATAATTTTGAATTCGATATGTTAGATGACATGAAAAAAGGACATAGTTTTAAAGACTATATATGTCCTGATTCTTTTAGTTTTAAAAAAGATTATTTTGAAATGGGAAGTAAATATGGAAGAGTTTTATTTTTAAAACATTATGCTACTTATATTCGTGATGATTTAGTAGCAGAAATTACTGATTTAAGTAGAAATATGATGCTTTCAGTTGATGTTTCACCAATCCAAATGGATGAAGCTATTAGAGAAGTTGAAAATAGGAAATTAGGTGTTGAAACTAATATTACAAATTGGCAAAGAAGACAAAATAAAAACAATAATTTTAGTGCTGTTATTCCTTATGATTTAGAGAAACAAAGAGAAGAAAGCAGAGAATTACTAGATGATTTAATAACACGTGATCAAAGATTATTTATGTGTGTTATAACAATGGTACAAGTTTCTGATAGTAAAGAAGAATTAGATGAAAGCACAGACAGTCTTCAAGCTATTGGAAGAAAGTATAATTGCCAGTTTGGAATATTAAATTATCAGCAAATGGATGGACTTAATACAACTTTTCCAATAGGTGTTAGTAGAATTAATACACTAAGATCATTGACTACTGAATCTTTAGGAGCATTTATGCCATTTAACGTACAAGAGATAAATCATGAAAATGGAATATATTATGGTCAAAATGTAATAAGTAAAAATATGATAATTGCTGATAGAAGACAACTTTTAAACGGCAATTCTTTTATTTTAGGTGTATCAGGTAGTGGTAAATCGTTTACAGCTAAGAATGAAATAATATCTATTGCTCTTAGAGAACCTAATGCCGATATTATTATCATTGACCCAGAAAAAGAATATCCAAATTTAGTTAAATCTTTAGGAGGAGAACATATTTATATATCAGCTACTAGTAACAATCATATAAACGCTATGGATATAAATAGTGAATATGGAGATGGAGCAAATCCTGTAATTTTAAAAAGTGAGTTTATACTATCTCTTTGTGAGCATTTAATAGGTGGTTCTAATTTAGGACCAAAAGAAAAGTCTATTATAGATAGATGTACAGCTAGAGTATATAGAATTTATCAGCAAGGTAATTATCAAGGAGTACCACCAACACTTCAAGATTTTAGGGAAGAACTTTTAAAACAACCAGAACCTGAGGCAAAACAAATCGCCCTTGCAATTGAACTATTTACAGATGGTTCATTAAATACATTTGCTAAAAATACAAATGTTAATACTCATAGTAGAATTATTTGTTATGACATTTTAGATTTAGGTAAACAATTACTTCCAATAGGAATGCTTGTGGTACTAGACAGTATTTTAAATAGAATTACGATGAATAGAGCAAAAGGAAGAAATACTTATA
Source organism: Bacilli bacterium (assembly GCA_017513865.1). Taxonomy (GTDB): domain Bacteria; phylum Bacillota_I; class Bacilli_A; order RF39; family UBA660; genus Coprosoma. The sequence goes on from JAFWMN010000032.1 coordinate 37,711, forward strand.
TTTTTATTGATGAAATATATTTATTGTTCCAGCATGAGTATTCTGCAAACTTTTTATTTACTCTTTGGAAAAGAGTCAGAAAGTATGGAGCTTATGCAACAGGAATAACTCAAAATGTAGATGATTTATTACAATCACATACAGCAAGGACTATGCTTGCAAACTCAGAATTTATTGTTATGTTAAATCAAGCAAGTACAGATAGATTAGAACTTGGTAAATTACTTTCTATATCTGATTTACAGATGAATTATATTACTAATGTAGGAGCTGGAGAAGGCCTTCTTAAAGTAGGAAGTAATTTAGTACCTTTTATAAATCATTTTCCAACAAATTTAAAACTATATAAACTAATGAGTACTAAATTTGGTGAAGATGACAAAAATTAAAGTAAAAGATGTTGCAAAAGGCGGAATTAAAACATTAAACAAAGCTGCTCATTTATCAGAAAAAATTTTAGATGTTGGTGTAAAAGGTAAAGATAATAGTATTACAGATTATGGTGACGAAAAAATAAAAAATACCATTAGGAAAACTACCAATGAAATAAAAGAGATAGCTATAAAAGAATTTAAAAAGAAACCTGATAAATATGAAATCAAAACAAAAGAGTTTAAGAAAAAAGATGTCATTAAAAAAGCAAAAAAAGAAATAAAAAAATCAGAAAGAAGAATTCAAAATAGTAAAAAAGTTCTAAATACTGCCAAAAGAACATATGAAGCAGGTAAAAGACTTGCGATTGAATCTGCTAAAAAATTAGTAGAGGGGGCAAAAGCTACTGCGAAGTTTATTGCTTCCTCAATTAAAGCTTTGGCAAGAGCAACAGAGGCACTTATAGAATTTTTAGTCGCAGGTGGCTGGATAGTACTTGTAATTTTGCTTGTAATTCTTTTAGTAGGTATGCTTTTCAGTTCTGTGTTTGGTATATTCTTTTCTAGTGAAAAACTAGATAAAAATAATGTTCCTATGAGTGAAATTGTAAGTGAACTTAATAATGAACTTGCGAGTAAAATAACTGAAATTCAAAATTCCAATCCTCATGATGATTATATAATTGAATCAGATAGAGCAGATTGGAAAGATATTTTAAGTGTATATGCCGTAAAACTTTCTAATGGAAAAAATGAGACAGAAGTAGTAACAATGAATGAAGAAAAGAAAAAACTATTAAAACAAGTATTTTGGGATATGAATGTTTTAACATATGAAGTAAAGGATGAAATGACATATGAGGATATGACTGACAAAACAGGGCCATCAAAACAAGTTAATAAAAAAGTTCTTCATATTAAAATAACCCCTAAAACTATTACGGATATGCAAGTTCAATATAATTTCTCACCTTTGCAAATAAAACAGTTAAATGAAATATCTGATAAAAAGTTTATTAGTTTATGGACTAAAGCAATTTATGGAAGCAGTACAGGAGATTCAGATATTGTTAAAATTGCCCTAAGTCAAATCGGAAATGTAGGTGGAGATCCTTATTGGTCTTGGTATGGTTTTCCATCTAGAGTAGAATGGTGTGCTTGTTTTGTTTCATGGGTAGCAAATCAAGCAGGATATATTAAAGCGAATATAATACCTAAATTTGCAAGTTGTCAGAATGGAGCTGATTGGTTTAAAGCTATGGGAGAATGGAAAGATAGAGGATATATTCCTAAATCAGGAGAAATAATATTCTTCGATTGGAATGGTGATGGCTGGGCTAATCATGTTGGAATTGTAGAGAGAACAGATAGTAATTATATATATACAGTTGAAGGTAATTCAGGTGATAGATGTAAACAAATGAAATATCCTATTAATAGTAAAGATATATTAGGTTTTGGAACACCTCTATACACAAATTGATCGTCCTTTGGGACGATCTTTTTTTTGTTATCTATTATTATATTTATTTCTAAAATGATTTAATTCATTTTTTTCATATTCTAATTTTTCCTCAAAGTAATTTATTTTTTCTGTAATATTATCTAATTCTTCTTTCCACAAATTGTATTTCTTTTTAAATATTTTAAGTGGCTTATAATTTAATTGTATTTCTTTTTGCTTCTTCCAGTGATTTAAACTGATATTAATACTTTTTAATATTAAATTACTTTGTTTTAATTCAATTAAATATAATTTGTCTATTTCTTTTTGATAGTCTGCTTTCATATAGCACTCCTTTTTTAATTGATTATATCACATTTCTAATCTATACGTCAGACATACGAGGTTAAAATTGATTTAAATGGGAAAATTATTATAGGTGATAGTAGTATGATTGATAATAATTTAAAATGGTGCAGAGAAGAGCTAGATATGACACAAGAGGAACTAGGATATATATTTGGTGTTAGCAGAAAAACCGTTTCTGGTTGGGAAACTGCAAATAATCCAATTCCACTTAAAAAGTTGGTTAAGCTATGTAATACATATGATTTTTCAGCAGATTATGCTGTTGGCTTCACTAGAAGAAATAATAAATACGGAACACAAATAAAAATAGATAAAAAGGAAATTGGATTAAGAATTAAGAAAGTGCGAAAAAAAATGAATTTATCTCAAGCTAAATTTGCCGAAAAAATCGGCATTTCCCAAACAACTTATAGTCATTATGAAACAGGATTATATTTAATTACCACGATATCTGCTTATTATATTTGCAAGACATATAATATTTCTATGGATTATATACTTGGAAGAATAAATAATATTTATAGAAATAAGTGATATAATAGAAATGTATTCGAAAGAATACGAACCATTTAACTTTGCATCTCCCACGCTCTTACAAAGAGATGCAATAAGGAATAGCTATTTGTTAACAATGCTATTCCTTTTTCTTTATATTTGATATATGAAACATTAATAGGTGTTAAATGTATAAAATATTGTTTTTATTATATGTTGTAATATATTCAAGATTCGTGTTTGACTAAATTATAAAAAAAGCGTATTATATACATCAATTCAAGGGGTGAATGCAATGAAAGAAGCAAGAAATGACATACAATTACTTTATGACTTTTGGGTTGTTGCTAGAGAAGGAAAATTAAATGTTGCTGCTAATATTCTAGATTTAACATCATCAAACTTAAGTAAAAGAATATCTACTTTGGAAGGGTTGATGAATCAAACTTTAATGATTAGAGATAATAAAGGAATAAAACTAACTTTACAAGGTAAACAATTATTTAAAAAAATAGAATCTGAAATGGCTAATCTTACCTCTATTTATGGTAAAGCTGATACAAAAGGATCTTTAATCATTGGCACAACAAGAAATATTGCTGATAATTATCTCGCAACCTATTTGACAATTTTTAAAAAAAAATATCCTAATGTTTTTATAAAAATTATTACAGATAATGCTTCTAATTTAAATACATATTTAACAGAACATAAAATAGATATTTTAATCGATTATTTTCCACAAATAAATTTTACAGAAAAATATGATTTTGAAACTAAATCTTTAAATGAATTTAAAACTTGTTTTGCCTGTAGTAAAGATTTTTACATGAAGAATGGAAAATATATTGAAAGTTTGAAAGAATTAAACAATTATAATTTAGTTATACCAGGTAGTTCTCGTAGACGACAAATGTTGGATGAAATACTTCAAAAAAATAACATTCAACTGAATCCCAAAATAGAAATGCCAGATTCAAAATTAATGATTAATTTTGTTGAAAGAACAGAAGATTATATTGGATATTTTATTGAAAATGAATTAGCAGGGACTAATTTAATCAAATTAAAGATTAAAGAAAATCTTCCATCGAATTCCTTTGGAATAGTTTATTTGAAAAACTTTAATTCTAATTATAATGTGAAAAAATTTGTTGAGTTAATATATGATAATTAACTCTTTTTTATTTTGTATGTTATAATTTACAATAGACATGAATTAATTTTACATATCTCATCAAAAAATGAGACTACTATAATTAATGAAGAGAATATTTCTTTTTAGAGAAGCAGACATTTATAATTTTTCTTCTAAAGAAATAAAATCGCAAAAAAAATAGAGGGATAATATGAAAGTATTCAAAATAATTACTGATGAAGATTTCGGCTTAAAAATGAAGAAAATTACCAATCCAAGAATTAGATTTGGTGCTCGCGGAATTATAATTAATAAAAACAATGAAATTGGATTATTATATAAGGAAAAGAAAAAAGAGTATAAATTGATTGGTGGTGGGGTAAAAAAAGGTGAAACTTATGAAAATGCTTTTATACGAGAGGCTAGAGAGGAAGCAGGATGCCTAATAAATATAGACAAAAAGATAGGAATTATTAAAGAAATCAAAACTCACGATAATTTTATTCAGGAATCAGAAGTATTTATAGCACATGTTGTTAGAGATAAAATGAAATTAGAGTTAACGGAAAAGGAAATTGGCGAAGGTTCTAAATGTATATGGGTGAAAATTGATAAAGCCATTGAGTTGATTAGAAATTCTGAAAAAGAAATAATAGCATCTAAATATGACGGAGAAAAGAGTATTTATCATACAATGTTTATAGTTAGAAGAGATGCTGAAATATTAAAATACTATATAAAGAATTGTAATATAATAACACATAAGTTATATTGAATTTCAGTAAACATATATTGTAAAATTAATAATTTACAAATATTGAAAAGTCCTTATAATAAAAGATAAATATTAAAAAAGGAGGACTTTTATGGTAGATGATAAATATATTATTAACGCAATTAATAATCATTGTAATATAGAACATAAGAAAAATAAGATATCTGTAGCTTTAATAGGATTAGGACCACATGCCAAAAGAATTTATTTGAATTTCTTTAAAAAATATAAAATTAATCTCACTTTATTAGTGGATTTGACATCTAAAAAAAGTAACATAAGAAAATATCTAGACGATAAAGGATTTAATAAGACTAGAATATTTACAATAGATGATTCAATTAAAGACTTAGATCATCTACCAAAAGAAATTTTTAGTAATCTACGTGCCATATGCGATATATTAGAAATTACACACATTGTGATTGCAACTGAACCAAAAGCTCATAACATGTATTTAGAATTTGCATTAAAAAACAATATAGACGTTTTAACTGATAAGCCAATAACAGTTACGAAGAATATGACCAATTTTAATAGTATAAATAAGATTAGAAAACAATATTATCATATATATAAATTGGCAGAGCATTCTAATGCACTATGCAAAGTCATGTGTCAAAGACAATATCATAAAGGTTATGAATATATTAAAGAAGTCTTGTCAGATGTTGTTAAAAAATATCAAATTCCAATAACTTATATAGATATTTACCATTGTGATGGAAACTGGGAAATGCCACATGATTTATTAAAAGAGAATCATCCTTACAAGTATGGATATGGAAAATTATTTCATAGTGGCTATCATTTTATTGATTTATTAAGTGATCTTATAAAAATAAATAATCAACTTCCACAGTCAAAAAAAATTACAAAAGGTGAAATATATAGCAACTGTTTTACACCAAATGATGAACTTGCAGTCTTTAATATAAAAGATTATAAACGTATATTTAAAAACCAAAAAATCCCCGAATATTATAAAATTAACACTAATCCTAAATTTAACAAATTTGGTGAGAAAAATTTTTATGGATTATTAAAATTTACAAATTCTCACAATCAAACCATAACTAATGTTGATTTGAATCTACTTCATTATGGATTTTCAAGAAGAGGGTGGATAGAGAGCAGAGATTTTTATAAAAAAAATGGAAGAATTAGACATGAACAGATTAATATACAAGTAGGGACACTTATGAATATTCAAATTCATAGCTACCAGTCTAAGCAAATAGAAGATAGAAGTAGTGATAATTTATCAGAAGAACAGGTTGGTGGATTAGAGCATTTTGATATAGATATATATAGAAATATCGATATAATTGGTGGAAAGCCATATGAACGAATAACTCTTGGAAATTTATACACTGATAGTGAAAAGAAAAATATGCTTGGCTATAATGAACTAGCAAGAGAAACATATTTAACTAATTTCTTCAGTAGAAAGTGCGAAAAAGGCGATATAAAGGATCAGGCCCTAGCTATTGAAATTTTATATAGCTGTGCAATGGGAATAAAAAATTATTATAATAATGTTAAAAAGCCAGAAAAAATACGTGTTAGAAATAAGTACACATATCCGATAAAGCTAAAAGAATTAAAAAAGCACATATCAAAAGATAATATTAATGAAGAAAAAAAAATATTAAAATATTATAAAATAGAAGACGATGAATATGCTTATGGATCAACTTTAGCTTATTTGAATAATAAAAAAAGCTATGAAGCGTACTTGCATATTTCTGATGACGATGATACTGCAAGTGGCTTATTCTATAAAGAAATAAAAAATAAATTTTTGGCATATATCTATTATTACATCATATGCATTTTGGCTTACAAAAAAAATATAAAAAAGATAAGTGATTTATTAGATAAGACAACGATTGAACAAAATTTGCACAAACAATGAACAAATAATATGAAAATAATGAAATAATTATATACAATTAAATATATTGAACGTGAAAAATATATTCGTATAATATTGTATGATGAGTCATTTTTACAAAGAATGACTCTTTTTTTATTTCCAATTTTTTCAAACAAACTATTGACTAAACATGCAATATTTATTAGAATAAATAACAAATTTTTACTATGAGAGAGTTTTCCTAGACTATCATTAAGCTATGAATGTCTCTCACAAATATTGTATGTAGTATGTTGTATGTTGTATGTTGTAAGTTGTATGTTGTAAGTTGTAAGTTGTAATTTTAGAAAGGTTAGGCGAATCTAAATGGAAGATATACTTACATTAGATAAAATATTTAGTTTGCCAAATACGATATTACATAATTCAGAATTGTTAAATGAATATACAAAAATGCTTGATGAAGATTATTATAATAAGTTTAATATTGCTGAGATTAAATTAGATTTGGATCAGTTCTTCAAGAAATTTAATAATCTTAAATATACATATAGATATAATATTTCGACTGGTAATAAAGTAATTTCAAATTATGATTTTGGCTCTGTAATTAATTCGTATATAAAAAGTGATAAAACAGCAGTATTGGCATGTAATATTATTGATAGTACTGCATTATTAAATGAGATATCTAATGCAATGATTAACTTGTCTAATAAATTAACAATTGAAGAAGCAGTCTATTTCGTAAATGAATTTTTTGGGAATCTTTCTGAAACTAAAATTGCTGACAATTTAAGGATATGCAGAAATACTTTACAAAAAATTAAGAAAAGTTGTTTGGTAAAAACATGGTTTGAATTAAAACCTTATTTAGATGAATTAGAAAAATTAAATGAGTGACTTAGCACTCTTTTTTTTTGAAAAAATTGGAAGTAAGTAAAAACAGAAAATCAGTGGTGACTGTCTATGCGTACTTTACAATTAAAAATATATCATAGAGAAGAATTATATATAATGTTCTTCTCTTTTTTTTATGGTTTCATTAACTCTCGTGCTCCTCCTTATAAAGCAAAAATTTTAACAAAAAAAATAGGAGGTAAAATATGAATGCAAATCCAAAAAGAAGAAAATATAGAGATAATCCTTATACATTAATGAATAATGAAGATGAATTTTGTATATTATTTATTGATTCATCTAATAATGTTCAGATAATAGAGGTCCCAGAATTTGTTTATGATACTTTCAATCTTTTCGAACTTGAAGATCTTTCTCAAATGAATGAATATGATAGACACATCGAACATATGAGTTTTGATGACATTTCCTTTAGTAAAATTACAAATAAACAAAAAAGTTTAGAAGATGAAGTAATCAATAAAATTTTATGTGACACTCTAAAAAAAGAAATATCGAAATTACCAGAAATACAGAAACGTAGACTTGTTATGTATTTTTTTAATGATATGAAATTAAAAGATATAGCACTTCTTGAAAATTGTTCCCCTAGAGCTGTAAAGTCAAGTATAGATATCTCTATTTCAAAATTAAAAAAAATATTAAAATATTAAAAATTAGACTTCAAAAAATAAGTATAAGTGAGGAATATAATGAAGGAGTTTTTTCTCTTTCATTATATTCCATTTTTTTATGGAATTAATGTTCTTTGAAAATTTAGTAAAAATAATCAAATACGTTCTTATTACTTTGAGCACATTAACAAGTACGCTTGCGAATAATACTTGGTTATAAATATTAATTTGCTTTTAATAATGCGATGACAAGAAATAAGTATAATGATACTTCTACCCAGCCACAGACTCAACCAATGGGGGTAGTCCTGAATAGATCCAGGAAAGTGAAAATCTTATGGAATTGATTAGCAATCAATCATTTGATTATTACGTGAAACAAATTTTAATAATAAATTTAAAAAGAAAGGTTGTGGAAAAAATGAATTTAGATAATTTAAAATTATCAGGAGTCGGAGAAATTCATTTAACAGATTCACTTAATGCATCATTGCTAAAGTTAAATGTTAAACTAAATTCTTCATCCGTGGCTCCAAACAGTAATGATTTGTTCATATATGTTGATAAAGCAGACATGAACAATCAAACAGATGAAAGAAAAGAATATTTATTTGATTTATCAAACCCATTAAAACAACTAAATGGAGTTAGTGATGAATTTAAATTAACAATTGAATTTGAAGAAAATGAAGCAATATTAAAAGCTTCCGTAAAAAGAATGATTGGAGTATCTGAAGAAATAGATTATGTATTAGATAGTCCTGTAATTGAAGAAATTGAAAGTTTTCCAATAACATTATTTGAAGGTGAAAACTATATTTATACAAATTATACAGGAGCAGTTATTGATTTAATGTATCCAAAAGATACAGAAGTAAATAGAATGTTTTTAAACAATGCTATTTATTACGGTCATAAATTAAAAAAAGATGGTGAATTTACTTTAGATGATATTTATTTCAAAGATGCATTTACAAAAACAGAAGACAAACTAAACTTAGAAGTGAATAATGCTAACATTGACTGTTTAACTTCTAGAAATAATAAATTTAGTTTAGACAGTGAAGGTAATTTAATAGTTAATAGTATTACTTCAAAAATACAGACTAATATTGCAGGAGAAGTTACCCTAGACGGTGAAGCATCAAAAATAGAGATTACAAATCTAGATGCTTTAAATGACGGCGGTGTATATGAATTTATCGCTATTGGATATACCAATTCTACTACTCAAACAGATATTAGTGTTAAAATTAATGACCAAACTTCAGGATATCATCATTGCTATATGAATGCTCAAGGTAATCGAGATAATAGTGGTGGTTTATCTACTAATTTCAATTATGTTCAGGACAGTGATGATATAAATGAATTTTTACAAACAAATGGGTCAATTAATTCTTATCCAGTAGTTGTAGAAGGAAGACTATATATTTCGGAAAATTCTTCTAATCAAAAGAGAGTTAATTATAGTTTAAGACATTATAGAAGTGTTGCATCAGGACAGTCAATTTGTCTATTAGGTGGTGTATTTTCTCAATCATTTGAAAATATTAATTCATTAAGTATTTCTTTAACTAACAGTTCAATTAAATTTTCTAAAGGCTCTAGACTAGTCGTATTTAATCCATTAAAGGGGGCAAAAGGTGACCAAGGGGAAACTGGCGCTACAGGTCCTTCAAATTCAATAACTATTGGTACAGTAGTAGCGGGAAATGAAGCTAGTGCTACACTTACTGGTGAAAGTCCAAATCAGGTACTTAATCTTGTATTGCCAAGAGGTGAACAAGGAGAAGCCGGAGGAACAATGACGGTTTCTGAAGTTGAAAATTTAATTACCCAAAGACTTGGTACTTTATATCCTGTGGGAAGTATTTATATGTCAGTAGTTGCAACGAATCCAAGTACGTTATTTGGTGGAACTTGGGAACAGCTTAAAGATAGATTTTTACTTGGCGCTGGAGATATTTATGAAAATGGTGCTACAGGTGGTAGTGCTGAATTACAAGCCCATTTTCATGGTATACCTTCTTTAAGTGGAACAGCTCAAAGTAATGGTGATCATTCCCATGTCACATCAAGAAGAACTTCTACATATGGCTCAGGCATGCAGTCAAATTGGAGATGTATTACAGCCCCAGCATCAGCTAATGGAGATTATACTCAGATAAGTAATACTGAAAATGCAGGAGCTCACACACATACAGTAACAACTAATGCAAGCACTACAGAAAGCACAGGTAATGGTACAGCAGGAAATATGCCACCATATTTAGCAGTCTATATGTGGAAACGTATTTCATAGTATTAGTGAAAAAGGTGATAAAATGAATAATAATAAGTTTAACAGATTAAATAATAATAGAAAACTGTCAAAAGAAGAAATTATGGCAAAAGTTAAAAAGGATTTAGAACCTGATAAAGGTATTGAAATTATATCTAAACGTGGAAAAAGGGAAAAGCATTTTTTGCAAAAAGATGGTACTATTGTTGCGAAAATATATTCTGACGACATTCATTTTCAAAAAAATAACAAATATGAAGAAATAGATAATACTTTGATAAAAGAAGGAAAATATTATAGAAATAAAAATAATTCTTTTAAAGTATATTTTAAAAATAATAGTAAAGAAGATTTTCTTATTTATGAAATTGATGGTAGCAATTTGATTTTTAACATAACAGATGTTAATGATACTCAGGCAATTATTAGTGATACTGATACTAAATATGTTAAGAAAATTACATATAAAAACATATATGAAGAAATAGATTTTGAATATTTGATAACCCCTACAAAAGTAAAAGAAAATATAATTATTAAAAATAAAGAATCATTAAAAAACGATATTAAGTTCATTTTGAAAACTGAATTATATTTAAAATATAATTCTGAAAAAAGTATAAGCGCAATAAAAAACGGTAAAGTATTGTTCAATTTAGAAGCACCATATATAATCGATGCGAATGGCGATATTATCGATAATGTATCATATAAACTAAACAGTTTAGATAATGGATATGAACTATCTTTCATAATAAATAAGGATAAATTATCAGATAATAATATTAATTATCCTATTATTATAGACCCAACCATCTCAACATATAGTGATGGCGAAGTTTATGATACATATATATACCCAGGAGATGCATCTGATAATTGCAATAGTCATGATGTCTTAAAAGCTTGTGTTGAAAAGGTTAATGGGCAAAATAGAATTAATAGAAGTTTAATAAAATTTGACTTACCTACAATTGGAACCGGAAGTCAAATCTGCGAAGCAAGATTAAATTTGGTTGGTTATCCTTTATCTGATAATTGGTATGTTGGAAATAATGATAATAATTATATTGATGTACATAGGATTACAGAAGATTGGAATGAAAGCAATGCAAAATGGAATAATATGAATGATAAATATGATCATAAAATAATAGACTCATCATATTTTGTTAAAGGTACAATAACATTTGAAGATACAGATTACACGTATACTGGATATTCTTCCTTCAATATCACTTCATTAGTTCAGAGTTGGTATACTGATAGTCAGAATTATGGTGTTTTGCTTAAACAACATAATGAAACATATAATAGCAATTGTGAATTAGCTAAGTTTTATTCAAAAAATAATAATATTAGTGGCGATAACCCAAAACCAACTTTAATTATAGTGTATAGAAATCAGAATGGTTTAGAATCATATATGAATTACCAATCACAAGCAATTACTAATGGTATGGTTTATCAGAATACGTTTAATGGAAATCTTATAGCAATGCTTCAAGTAGCACAGACAATTGGAAGTTATTTGCCTGTTAATTTAAACATTGTTTATAATACAAATGATGTTATTCTAAATAATAATAGAGGCTTAGGAATTGGGTTTAAATTCACATTATGGCAGACAATAAAAGAAGTCACCATCTCTGGAATTAATTATTTAGAATATTTAGATGAAGATGGAACATTACATTATTTTATTAACGAAGATGGTGTATATAAAGATGAAGATAATTTGGAACTTTCTATAGAAAAAAATACTAGTTACTATTTATTAACCGATAGATTTGGTAATAAAATGACATTTACAATAGTAAATAGTATAGGATATCTGACAAAGTATCAGGACACATCCAACAATACTATAACGATTAATTATGATTCTTCCAATAGAATAATAGAAGTTGTTGACAGCAATAATAAAAATATAATAATTAATTATGATAATGATTTAGTTAGGGTAATAAGTGCTAATAATACTGTATGCTTGAATTATTTATCTAATAAATTAGTTTCAGTTTCATATGATTCTGATATTATATCTTTTTCTTATAATGACAATAATTGTATATCAGAAATAATAAACACAGATGGTTTAAAACTACAATATGAATATTATGAAAAAACACCACATAAGATTAAAAAAGTAAAAGAATATGGGCTGAACAATGAAGAAGGGTCTTACTTTAGATTTGATTATGGACACAATATTACAAAAATTACTGATAATAAAAATAGAGTAACAACTATAAGTTTTAATGACTCAGGATTAGAAGTATGTACAAGTGATTTAAAGAATGAAAATGGAGTGTCGAATGCATATTCTATTTTTAACAAATATGGTGAAGATGATATATATAAAAATAAGTTAATAACCGGTGGTATCCCAACAAAATATGTAAAGAACTATTTAAAGAACACAGGATTCGAAAATAACGAATTGTTTTTTGTTAAGAGCGATAATTTATTTGATTTATCATTAACTGAAGAACATGCTTATAATGGGAATAGAAGTTTAAAACTGTCAACAGAATTAAATGATAAAAATATAAGCTACTCGATTTCTGTTCCTAAAGGGAAATACTATACTTTTAGTTGCTATATTAAGAATAATGCCAAAGTAAAAATTGGATTATCCTACATAGATAGTAATAATAATAGCATTTCGAATAATTCTGAATATATCATGCCATCTCAAAGATTTGAGCGAAATGAAGTTTCTATTTTTTATCCAAATGATTCTTTAAGTAATATATCTATAAATATATATCAGGAATTTGCAGGAATTACTTATATAGATAATATTCAGCTTGAAGAAGGCCAAATTGCAAACAAATTTAATTATATTGAAAATTCTGATTTTTCAGATGGTTTAACAGGATGGGATTTGTCTTCTGGTGATAATGATAACTCTAGATTTAGTATAGTAGCACTAGATGATAATAGCAAAGCTTTAAAAATTAATATGGATCCTATTATATATACAAGCATTTATAAAGAATTTTATATTAATGGCAAAGCAGGTGAAAAGTATACAATATCGTTTTGGTACAAGGATAACGGTAATTCAAATCCTGAAAACAATTATGTTATTATTTCACCTAATTTTGAAGAATCATTGGAAACAGATTGGCATCCAGAAGAATCATTAAATTCAAGTGCTAACATTTGGCAATATTTTTCAAAAACTATGACTATGCCAGCATCTTTTGATAAAATTGGAATATTACTATTGCAGCATGATGTTAATGAAATGTATATAACAAATATATCACTTTACAAAGATGAAAATGAAAGTTCTTATAATTATGACGCTAATGGAAATGTTATAGGAATATATGACTATAACAAAAAAATTGGTTCATATAATTATGATTCAAATAATCAAATGATAGGCTCAGCAAATAAAGATGGATGTACTACTTATTATGAATATGATAATCTAATTCATGACAAAATCCATAGGAATCTTACTGATTTTGGTATGGTTAATGAGATAATGTATGATAGCAATAATAATCCTATTGTATCAAGAACTATAAAAAAAGGATATCAAAATGATAATACTGATGGCTTATATAGTATAAGAATTAAAGGAAGTAACACTTATGTGAGAAATATTAGAAATCAAGTTGTTCTTTGTTCTAACTGTGGAATTCATGATTTGTGGAATGTTAGAAAATATAATGATGATTTTTATACAATTAGCCATTCAATTCTACTAAATAAATTTTTTACTGTCACAAATAATAAATTGACTTTGTGTGATTTTAATGAACAAAAATCTTTATTCAAACTAACAAGAAATAAAAATGGTAGTTTTTCAATACAGGATTATAATAATAAATACTTAAAGGTTGATAATAATTTATTAATATTGTCAGACTATTCACAAAATGATAGTAATTTTGAGTTTTACTTAGAAAATAGTGTTGGAAAGCAATTTATTGAAGGGAATACTAAATATAATAACAATGGAAAATATATTGAAGAGACAATAGATAGCGGCTTATTTACTAGAAAGTATGTTATAGATGAAAATACTGGACATATTGAAAAAATAACTTCATCAGATGGAAATGTTACTATTTATGAATATGATGAAGATGAAAAAATTAGTAAAGCAATAAACTTTGACAGAAAAATTATTTATAATTATAACGACAACAAGTGCTTAAAAGAAATAGTAGTTGGAAATAAAGTTTATAAGTTTATATATGATGACTTCTTAAATATTTCTGAAGTTTTATTAAATAATAATTATTCATTGATAAAAAGTAATTATGAAAATAATAATGGGGTAGTTTTATCTACAAAATATGGAAATAATGATTTAACATATTATACTTATGATGAGTTTGATAGGTTAAAAACTATTACTAGAGGAGACGATGTATATACTTTTATTTACAACAATAATGGTCATTTAGTGAGAATAGTATCGAATAATCATGAAGAAAGATTTATTTATAATGAAAATGGTAAATTAGACAGATATGAGTTTGACAATTTTAAGATAAAGTATTCAGAGTCAGATGATGGTATAAGTCACTTTAATGAGTTTGTAATAATAGAAGGAGAGAATAGTCATTCTGAGCAGATGAATTTTCAATATGTGAATAATAATATTGGGTGCTTAAATTTTGATAATAACAATATTCAATATAGTTATGATGAAATAGGAAGATTGATTAAATCTAATATTAATAACAGCATTGATGTTACAATAGAATATTTAAGAAATGGAAATCGCATGACTTCATTAGTTAAAAAATACAAATATTACAATAATACATATTTATATAAATATAATAAATCCGGTTTTATTACTCATGAATATATAAATGGAAAACTGAATCACAAATATTACTATAATCACTATAATGAATTAATAAAAGAAGATGATTATAAGTTAAGTCAAACAATAAAGTATAATTATGATTTGTATGGAAATTTACTAGAAAAGCGAATTTATAAAATTAACAGTTTTGAATTATTAGATCAGATAAAGTATGAATATAATACTAATTGGGAAGATCAATTAGTTGAATTTAACGGAGAAGAAATATTATATGACGCAAGTGGAAATGTAACAAATATTAATAATAGAGTTACTTTAACGTGGTCAAATGGTAAGCAATTAGATAAATATCAAGATAATGAGGGTAATATAATTATGTATAATTATTCTCATGATGGACTGAGAATAGGAAAAAACATAAATGGAAATGAAATAAAGTATTATTTAGATGGTCATAATATTATATTTGAAAAAGATGGATTAAATATGATATACTATATACGTGATAACAAGGGTAATCTTTTAGGATTTAAATATAATAATGATTTATATTATTATGTTAAAAATGTTCAAGAAGATATAATTGGAATTTTAAATTCTAACTATCAGTGCGTTGCAAAATATAGCTATGATAGCTGGGGTAATATTGTTTCAATTACTGATTCTAATGATAATGATATTAGTCAGATTAATAATCATATTGCTAACATAAACCCTTTCAGATATCGTAGCTACTATTATGATAAAGAGACATCTCTTTATTATTTAAATAGTCGTTATTATAATCCTAAATGGGGAAGATTTATAAGTGCTGATGGAATTATAGGAGTTTCAGATTTTATGGGATTCAACTTATATCAATATGCTTTTAATAATCCGATAAATTATTCAGATTCAGATGGACATTTTAGTGTACTAGCCGCTATTGTTGGTGGTGTTGTAATAGCAGGAGCATATTCTCTTATTAAAAAAGCAACTAATTCTAGTAGCAAAAAATCAAACAAGAAGAGTTCATCATCAAAAAACAAAAATAATAAAAAAAATAGTTCCAGTGTATCATCAGCAAGTTCAGTAGCAAGTGCAGGTGCTCAAAGAGCCTCTAGTAGTCTATCATCTTTAGCAGTTACTTGTACGTATAAAACTCCAAAGAAATATCATTATGAAGATGCAATTAAGCAAGCAGAATGCTTTGTTAAGGCTTATGGCATAACTAAAGAAACACATTATAGTCGTAATGATAACTATAATAAACTGCCACTAACTCATCAGAAAGAGGCGTTTAAATATCATTTTGTTCCAATGCAAAATTCTAGTTGTCATAATATAGGAACAAAAGGTAATACTAAGTATGTTGGACCTATAGAAACAATAGTTGTAAATGGAAAAGTTATTACAATTCAAAAGGAAGTCGTTTTTGATCCAAGAGGATTTATAGTTACTGATCCTAATAATTATGGAACAGCTAATTTTGCACCAAGAATTGAGGGAATAGAAGACAAGGAACTACAAAAAGAAAATCACGATAGACATTATGCTTATGATGTAGCTGCATGGATTTTATGGGGTAATAGTGAAGATGATACAACATCTATTGAGCAGAGAATAAATGCATATCATAAGTGGAAACCAAAAAAATAAATAGTTGAGGGGAGATAAATATGAAGAGAATATTAGGAATTATAATAATTTGCGTAATAATTATAATTACTTGTATTATTTCAATTTTTCGTACATTAAATAGTATGCATTTTAAGTATATCGAGAGGGGCGTAAAAATTGTTAATAGTAATATTTATCGTTTAAACCTTGCTATAGAAGATGAAAATGAACAAGAAATAAAAAAAATGATAAAAACGATTAATCTTAATAAGTTACCATTTTTTTATGAACGAAATGTTATTGAAGAAACCAAGGAACAATACATGAATATTTCCCCATTATCTACCGCCTGCTGGATGGGAAATTATAAAATAGTTCAGATGTTAATTGAAAATGGTGCAGACGTTAATTATAGAGGGAATTCTTATAATTATTATCCGATTGAACATGCATTAATATATTATGGTATGACAGAAGATAGATATAAAATTGCAAAGCTATTAATAGAAAAAGGCTCAAAAATAAATGTACGAAGTAGTAATCAAAATTTGTTAGTTTCCTTTTTAATGGCTAATTATATTGATAATGATGAATTAAATTCTAAACAAGCTAGATTATGTTTGAAAACAATAAAACTACTTATTAATAAATATAACTATAGTACTGATGAATTAAATGCCATTTTAGTTGCATCGGTTAAAAGTAATAATTTTATTGTTGCAAAATATCTGATAGAAAATTCTATGCTTTATGATAATAATCAACTTAAATTAAAAGAATTGTTATTAGAAATTGCAAAGTCCAATGAAAACAAGTCAATGATTGAGTACTTACAAAGTAAATAGTTTATTTTTCTTATATTATTTAAAATAGTTTTATTAGTTAGTACATAATTGATTTTGTCAACTATAATTTAGTTGAATTTAATTACTTTATGTATTTCTAATTAATAAGGAAGGATGGCGAAAATTGAGTGATATACTCAACATGCATATGACATTGGAAAGTAAAAAAATGAGCAATTACTATAAAAAATTTAAAAGTGGTAAAATAAGTATTGAAGAATTTGAAAAAGCGAAAAAAGAAGGTTATTTATTTGATTTTCCTACATATCTTGAACACGATGATATACTAAAGCAAATTAAATATTTTGTAAGTCAAATATCAAAAAAAGATGTAGCTAATGCATTTCTCTATAGTTTAACAACAAGAAGACTTGAATATAGATCAATTTTAGGTTCATATTGGTATGCCGTAGCTTTATTTCCACACAAAAAACATAATCGTTATGGAACTGATGGATTTTGCGATATATGTGATTGGATGGATATGCCAAAAGATACACCTGAAAATGAAAAAAAATGGTATCATTACAAATATAATATTTATAATTATGATAGATATAGAGTTGGGGGCATTGTACATACAAATGTCAATTATGTAATGTTTGATTTGCGTGAATTTCTAAAAATGCCAAAAGTTGAGCCAACACAAAAAGACAAAGAAATACTTTTGAAAACACTTCATCTTATTGATGATTTGAAATTAAATAACAAAGCTGGAACATATAGAGATTACATTGTGAAAAATAAATTGTTCCCTACTAATAAAAATGAAATCGCTCAATTTTTAAATATACTAGGTGTCTGTGGAGTTTTATCAAGCGATATGTATCCATGTTATGATGAATATTATGTTCCTGCGGATGGTTCTAGAGACCCAATTGAGTATTTAAATGATTTTCGCTATCCATTGAATAGATGGAAAGTAGCTGATGGTATCAATAAAAAACGCTTTAAAAAAGTATTTGGTTTTGAATATAGATAATATTAAGCAAGATATTGAATATAGTCTCATCAATTTGTTTTCTTCATTTACACTAAAAAGATAACTAATATTTGCAAAAGGAATATTATTATAAAACACACAAAATAGCAAAAAATTAAAGAATCTTTGATATTTATTCAAAGATTCTTTAATATTTATGAAAGGAAATTATGATAGAAATAGTATTAAATTGGTTTATACCTTTTATTTTAACTGCTATATTTGGATATATAGCAAAAGAACTTAAAGAAAATAAAAAACATGATGAAGCCATGCGTAACAGCATGGTTTTATTATTACGTAGTCAAATAACAGGAAAATGCGAAAATTATTTAAGAATGGGTTTTCTACCAGATTATGCAAGGAGTTGCTTAGAAGATTTATATAAGCAATATGAATCTTTAGGAGGAAATCATGGAGTAAATAAATTGGTTGATCAAACTTTTAACCTAAAACCATTAAAGGAGGATTGATACTATGGAAATTTATTATATGTCTATTGTTGCAATGATGACTTTTGTCTTTGGTGCAATAAACAAAGCATATTTTGAAAGTATGCCAAATAGATTTATACCAATTCAAAATGTTTTTATTGGATTAATATCAGGAATTATTTGTTATTTCGGTCATTTAGAAAGTGATTTGTTAGAATCTATTGTTTTATGCATAATGGCAGCTATGAGTTCAGGAGGAGTTGCCGATATGAAGGATATTGTTAAACGTGATTAAAAAAGGTATAGATGTATCTAAATGGCAAGGGATTATAGACTGGAATAAAGTTAAAAATAGTGGTATTGAATTTGCTATTATAAGAATTGGCTTTGGTAAATTTATTAACCAAAAAGACACCTGTTTTGAAAGAAATTATAGAGAAGCTAGAAATAGTGGTATACCTATAGGTGTATATCATTATAGCTATGCTACTTCTGTAGAAGAGGCAAAAGAAGAAGCAAAATGTGTTGTAAGATGGTTAAATGGCAGAAAACTAGATTTACCTGTTTATTTCGATATAGAAGATAAATCTCAGAGTTCGTTAAATAAAAATATATTAAATTCTATGTGTGAAGCTTTTTGCAATATTATTGAAAAAGCTGGTTATTGGGCCGGAATATATTCAAACAAATATTGGGCCACATCAATTATTGATGGTGCAAAATTAGGTAGTAGATATACGTATTGGATTGCACAATATAATAATGAATGCACTTATAAAGGAAATTATGATATATGGCAATATAGCTCCTCTGGTAGTGTAGATGGAATAATAGGAAATGTAGATATGAATTATATGAATAGAGATTTAATTTCAGAAATCAACAATCCTAACGACAAATCTAATATAGAAAATAATAACAAAGAGAACAATATACTTGATTTAAGCAATTATAATGGAAAATCAATTGTAGATGGATTAAAAAGTATAGGGGTAGATAGTTCTTTTGAAAACAGAAGTATTATATATAGAAATATGGGGTTTATTGATGAATATATTGGAAGTAGTATTCAAAATATAAATCTTCTAAATAGACTAAAACATAAATCTATAAATACTTTCTATCCTAAATATAATGGAAATAGTGATTCTATAGTAGATGCCTTAAAGTCATTAAATGTTGATAGTTCTATAAATAATAGAAAAATAATAGCAAAAATTAATAACATCGATAATTATACGGGAAGTGCTATTCAAAATATACAATTACTAAGATTATTAAAAAATGGCCAATTAAAGAAAAAATAAAAGTATATAATAATTTTAATACGCTTTTTTCGATATAAATATTAAATTAAATAATATAATAACAAAAATCATTTTTTATAAAGTAAATTATTTCTTATATTCTGTAAATAATTAGATATATTATTCGCTTTATTTTATAGACTATTATAAAATTATTGGTAACTATATGTTATATATATTTCTTTCAGACAAAAAAGTACACCATTCGGAACACTTATATAAAAAAAAGAGAATATTGAATATAATAAAGGCCATCAGCAATTACAAGGGTATGTTAAAGGACTATTGTAATGAAGAAAAAGGGGATTTATCCTTTTTCATCGGCGAATCTAACATATACTTTGTATAATGTTCCGTTCATTGTAATTGCAATAGGTGGTTACTATGAACGAAAAATGTTATTTGTTATGCTGTTTGCTATGTGATAACTCAAGAAGTTTGTCTTCTAGGGCTGTGTCTTTTACTCATTTTAAGAGTAGGAGATGCAGCCCTCTTTTTTTGTGCTCTTTTTTAGTTAGAGGACCACCTATCCTTTCAATTAAAAAAATTGAAAGGAGTTACGAGGTGGATAAAAGACCAATAAGAAGAAAGTATAGAGATAATCCTTATTTACTAGAAAGCATTAAAGAAAAGAATATATATATTATTAAATTTAATGATATAAATGGAAAACATGAAGTAGTAGTAGACAAGGATATTTTTGATTTATTTGATAAAAATGAGAAATATGAAAACGCTAGATATTTTGAATATTCTAAACATTTATTTCATAATGAAATTAACTATTCGCAAATTAAATCTAATTATTCTTTAGAAGATGAGGTTATAAATAATCTATCTCTTAAAGAATTAAAGTACACTATTGAAATGCTGCCTGATATTCAGAAAAGAAGAATTAAAAAATATTATTTTGAAGAGAAAACTTTAGAAGAAATTGCTATGGAAGAAGGCTGTTCAAAAGTTGCAATTAAGTATTCTATTGATAGTGCATTGAGAAAAATATCAAAAATTTTCAAAATATGACTTAACTTTTTCACGATTTCGCTACTAAAGGGTGAGAGTGTAAAAAACTTCTCACCCTATTTTTTAGGTTTTGTTCTTTGAAAATTTAGTGTCATTTATCAAATACGTTCTTATTACTTTGAGCACATTAACAAGTACGCTTGCGAATAATACTTGGTTATAAAAATAAAGTGGCTCTTTATTATGTAATGACGAGTAATAAGTATAATGATACTTCTACCCAGCCACAGACTCAACCAATGGGGGTAGTCCTGAATAGAAACAGGAAAGTGAAATTCTTATGAAACTGTAAAGCCGGCAGTTGTTTGATAAATCCCAACTGAGGGAATGAGAAATATATCAGATATGATTAAGTAAAAAATATCCAAGACTTTTTGTCTTGGTTTATACATATGAAAGGTTAGTGAAAAAAATGAAAGAATATCAAATAGATTTAAAATTAATTTTATCTAGCAAATTTTTACAAAGTGGGAAAAATAAGAAGGAAATAAGAGATAAAGTTACTAATGTCATAATAGAAGCTTTAAAAAATGATAAGACTTTAAAAATATTATTTAATAATGAAATTCCTGTATATATAATGGATATAAGTGAAAATGAATAGAAGAGAAATTAGAAGAGGAGATATTTATACAGCAATTTTAGAATTGGGAATTGGCTCTGAACAAACTGGGATTAGACCTGTACTTATCATTCAAAATAATGTAGGAAATATATATAGTAATACAACTATAATCGCACCTATTTCATCATCATATACAAAACATGATATTCCAACTCATGTTTTTTTAAATAATAAAGATTACTTATATAACAGTTCAATTATTTTATTAGAACAAATACGAGTAATATCTAAAAATAGATTAGGTCACTACATAGCACATCTAAGCGATAAAAAAATGAAAGATGTTGACAATGCAATATTAAAGTCATTGGGAATAAAAAAAAACAAAATTTAAAAATATGAGGAGGCAGAGCATTATAGAAAAATGTAATTTTTATAAAATAAATAACATAGAATTGGAAGTAGGGAGGAATATTTATGTATAAAACAATAGAGTTTTACGATAATAATGGCTGTGACTTAAAAGAGGTACTAAAAAGTTGTATATATAAATATTACATTGAAAATAAAAATTTACTAATAAACAAAAAAAGCAAACTTGAAACGGACGAGAAAAGTAGTATAATAAAAGCGACTAATAAAGTGAAAAAGTTGTCTAATGAAAGGAGTAAGAAATGTACCCTAAGTACAAATTAGGAAAGACAACATTTAAAATAGCCATTTATATAAGGCTTTCAAGAGAAGATGGAGATGATTTAGAATCTGAAAGTGTCACAAATCAGAGAAGCTTATTACTTGGTTATTTGAAAGCACAAAATTTAGAACATGTCGATATATATATTGACGATGGATACACAGGAACAAATTTCGAACGTCCAGAATTCAAAAGAATGCTTGAAGATATAAAAAATGGGAAAATAAATATGGTTATTACAAAAGATCTTTCAAGATTAGGCCGTGACCATATAATGACAGGTTACTATGTTGAAACCTATTTTCCTGAAAACGATGTTAGATATATTGCAGTAAATGATGACATAGACACATTCTACGAAACAAGTGGTTCTGATATGATGCCGTTTAGATTAAGTATGAATGACATGTATGCGAAAGATATATCTAAAAAAGTTCGCTCAAATCTACTTCAAATGAAAAAAGATGGAAAATTTTGTGGTAGTTCTGCCTCATATGGATATATGAGAGATCCATTAGATAAACATAAATTAATACCAAATCCAGAAACTGCACCAGTAGTAAAAAGGATATTTGACTTATATGTTGCAGGATATGGTAGTTCCCAAATCGCTGAAATATTGACTAGAGAAGAATTACCTACGCCAATTATGTATAAACATTCTGGTGCTAAATTGAATAGATTCAATCATCCTGAAATATGGAAACATACTACAGTTAGCAATATCATTAAAAATAGAGTATATATTGGAGATTTAATTCAGCACAAATTTCAAAAAATCAATTATAAAATTAAGAAAAGAAAAGCAGTACCAGAAAATGAATGGTTTATAAAAGAAAATGCACATGAGCCACTTATTGATAAGAAAACTTTTCAAATAGCACAATCCATAAAAGATTCTTCTAATAATTATGATCCAAATCGTAGAAAAGTAAATTACGTCTTATCTGATTTAGTTTTTTGTAAAGATTGTGGTGCTAGAATGAGCATTAGTTATGATAAAAAAAGAGATAGAACCACAATGAATTGTAATAACTATCGCAAATTTAGCAAATATGATATATGCTTTTCACATTATATTAACTATAAAAAACTAGAAAAGACAGTATATGACAAACTAAGAAGTATGGCTAGTAAGTATGATAACAATAAAGAAGAATTTGAAAGAATTATTAAAAATGAATATACAGATCCTAAAGCTGAAAAAATAAAAAAGATAGATGAGTTAAACATTAAGATTACAGATTTGAAAAGAAAACAAGATTCATTATATGACGATAAGTTTAATAATATTATTACTGTGGAAACATATCAGAGATTATTTAATAATGCTGAAGAAGAAATTAATATTGCAAAGAGTAAACTAAAAATATTAAAAAAAGAAGTATCTAGTATTCAAAAAGAAAATTCTGACTATAACGAATATTTAGAAATAGTAGAAAATTTCTTAAAAATGAAAAATCCTACTAAAGAAATAATGAATAGATTAATAGAAAAAATCTATATAACAAAAGATAAGACATTAGAAATTCATTATCGAATAAAGAAAAATGAACTTACAGTATAATAAAAAGTGAGTTGCCGATGAGCAATTTTTAAAAAGTCGAAAGGGTATCACGAAAACAGGTCATACTGGTATGAAGAAGCTATACCGTTTGTCGAAGCTGCCGAAATAGGAACTGAAAAAGTTATCAAAGATCATTCCAGCATTGGTATTCTAATAACAACCGACGGCTCGATAGGAGAATTTGAAAGAAAAGATTATATTGAAGCTGAAACTAAAGTAGCAGAGGAACTAAAAGAAATAGGCAAACCATATATAATAATTTTAAATTCTACTCATCCGATGCTTCCGGAAACTGAAAATATTGCCCAAAATCTCAAAGACGAATATAAAGTACCAGTACTTCCAATGAATATTGATAACATGAGTGAAAGAGATGCCTATAACATATTAAGAGAAGCTTTATATGAATTTCCAGTAAACTCTATAAATATTGATATGGCCGATTGGGTTGCTTGTTTAGAACCAAATAACAAATTAAAAAAAGCTTATATTGATATTATTAAAGAAAGTATAGAACCAATTGATAAAATAAGAGATGTCGATACTATTACAAACAAACTAGAGGAATGCGAATATATTGAAAAAGCTTATCTTTCAGCCGTCGATACCGCAACCGGAGATATTAGAGTAACTTTAAAAACCCCAAACCATTTATATGAAGAAGTATTAAAAGATATAATAGGCGTTGAAATAAATAATAAATCACAACTATTAAGTTTATTTCAAGAATATAATGAAGCTAAAAATGAATATGATCAAATAAAAGAAGCCTTAAAAATGGTTAAAACAACGGGCTATGGGGTAGCTTCACCAACTTTATCTGATATGACCTTAGACACCCCAGAAATTATCAAACAAGGAAGTAGGTATGGTATTAAATTAAAAGCTGTAGCTCCATCAATTCATATGTTTAGGGTAGATGTAGAATCAACCTTCGAACCAATTATCGGTTCAGAACTACAAAGTAAAGAGCTTATTAATTATCTCATGAAAGACAAAGAAACTGATAGTGAAAATATTTGGAAAAGTGAAATCTTTGGTAGAAGTTTAGATGTTATAGTTAAAGAGGGAATACAAGCAAAACTATCATTAATGCCAGAATCAGTTAGATATAAATTAAAACAAACATTATCAAAAGTAGTAAATAAAGGCTCAAATAATTTATTTGCTATTGTCATATAGATAGTTTAACAAACTATCTTTTTAATATAGAAATAAACATTCTGTTATAAAGGTAGTAAAATTATAAAAAAAATAAGCAAAAAGTGTAAAAAAACCTTAAAAAATATTGATTTTTACCTTCAAAAATGGTACTATTTAAGTGTAAGCAAGATAGCTTAACAAAACAAGGGAGGTATTTAGAAATGACTAAACAAAATTTAGTAAACTATGTCGCTGAAGAAACTGGTATGACAAAAGCTGATGCTACTAGAGCATTAGACGCAGTTTTAGGCGGAATCGTTGCAGGATTAAAAAAGGAAGGAAAAGTAACTTTAACAGGTTTCTGCACTTTTACAAAACAACATAAAGAAGCAAGAAAAGGACGTAACCCAAGAACTGGGGAAACTGTTACTATTCCTGCTAGAAATGCTGTTTCAATTAAAGCTGGATCTAAATTAAAAGATGCATTAAACTAAGGCTTTGCGCCTTTTTTTAATGGGAAATTGGAGGAAATAATGTACGAAACTACCCTAAAATTATTACAAAAAATTAGTAGCTTTGGCTATAAAGCATATATTATAGGTGGTTATCCAAGAGATTTATATTTAAAAAGAAGTAGTAGTGATGTTGATATATGCACGGATGCAACCCCTATGGAGCTGCACAATATATTTTCAGAAATAATATATAGTTCTGAATATGGTTCAGTAACAATAATCTTTGAAAATATTAAATTTGAAATCACAACGTTTAGAAAAGAATATAATTATAAAGATAATAGACACCCAGATAAAATAGAATATATTGATAATTTAGAAGAAGACTTACTTAGAAGAGACTTCACCATGAATACTTTAGCTATCGATAAAGATGGCAACGAAATAGATCTATTAGGGGCCAAAAAAGATTTGGATAAAAAAATAATTAGAATGGTAGGAAACCCTAAAGTAAGATTAAAAGAAGATGCCTTAAGAATATTAAGAGCAGTAAGATTTGCTACTACCTTAAATTTTGAACTTGATCCTATTTTAAAAATATATATAAAAAAATACGGACATTTTTTAAGAAAAATATCTAATGATGTTAAGAAAAACGAATTAGATATAATATTTTCAAATTCTAATAAAGAATATGGGATAAAATTATTAATCGATTTAAAATTAACTAATCACTTAGATATTTCAAACTTAAAAAATATTAAAATAACACCATCTATGATAGTTACATGGGCTCAGCTAAATGCTATCCACAAATATAATTTCAATTCTATTGAAAAAGAAAGTATTCTCAAAATAAATGAAGTAAAAGATAAAGATATATTAGATAGAAATGTCTTATATAGATATGGATTATATACTTGTACTATGGCAGCCGAACTAAAAGACATTGACAAAAGAAAATTAAATGAAGAATTTGCTAAAATGCCAATAAGAAGCAAAAATGATATAGCTTTAGAACCAGTGGAAATATGTAAAATACTAAACAAAGAAGCAGGCCCCTTTTTAAAACAAATTATTGATGATTTAGAATCAAAAATATTAAATGATAAACTTCCTAATGAAAAGGAAGAAATAATAAAATATATTGAAGAAAAATATAAGAAGAGCTAAAAACTCTTTTTATATTGGCAAAAAGAAATAATTAAGATATAATAAGTTAAAAAGGTGATAACATGACAAGTAAAGTGATTGAATTAATAAAAAATGGCAGTATTTTAATTCCTAAATTACTACTAACAAACTATAAAAAATTAGAGATAACTGATAAAGAATTAATATTAGTCGTCTATCTAATTAATAATGACGAATTTGATCCCGAAAGAATATCTAATGATTTAGATTTAAAGATTCCTGATGTTTTAAAAATGATTGATAGTTTAACTAAAAAAGATATTTTAGAAATAAAAGCTACTACGAATAAAGTATATGAAGAAAAAGTAATTTTAGATGAACTTTATAACAAATTAGCTTTACTTATTATTAATAAAGAAGAAGTAAAAGAAACTACTATATATGATAAATTTGAAAAAGAATTTGCTAGAACATTAAGCCCTATGGAATATGAAATAATAGGGGCTTGGATTGATAATAATTATAGTGAAGAAATAATTGAAGAAGCCTTAAAAGAAGCAATTTATAATGGGGTAACCAGTTTAAAATATATTGATAAAATATTATCAGAATGGCAAAGAAAAGGTATTAAAAGTAAAAAAGATATAAACAAAAAACCAAAGGTAACAAAAGAGAAGAAAGAAGTATTTGATTATGACTGGCTCAACGAAAATGATTGAAAATTACTTAGATGAGTTATATCCAAATCCCCGATGTGAATTAAATTATATTAAAGATTATGAATTATTATTAGCCACTATGTTAAGTGCTCAAACAACCGATAAAAGAGTCAATATGGTAACCAAAACTTTATTTAAAAAATATCCTACTTTAAATGACTTAAGTCAAGCAAATATTAATGAAGTAATGAATATTATTAAACCAATCGGAACTTTCAGAATAAAAGGAAATAACTTGATTGAAATAGCTAAAAGATTAATCAAAGATTATGATGGGAAACTACCAAATGATAGAAAATATTTAGAAACATTACCTGGGGTAGGGAGAAAAACCGCTAACGTTGTTTTAAGTAATATATTTAATGAACCATGTATCGCCGTTGATACCCATGTATCTAGAGTGAGTAAAAGATTAAATCTAGCTAAACCAAAAGATGATCCATTAATAATCGAAAAAAAACTAACTAAAAAATTTAAAAAAGAAGATTTATGTAAAAGACATCATCAAATGGTCTTATTTGGGAGATACTACTGTACAGCTAGAAATCCTAAATGTGAAACATGTAAATTAAAAGAAATATGCAACAATTAGTTGCATATTTTTCATGTAAAAAAAGGAATAATAATTTATTCCTTAATTAACGTCGACTGTGACTTCTATCTTTCCAACATTTGTATCAGCATATTTAACATCATATGTTACCAAATATCTTCCAGCATTATTAGACACATCATTTATTGTTGCTTTCTCGCCAGTTACTTTATTAATAATACTTCCTCTAGTAACCGTAGCTTCACTAGTAATATCCTCACCACGTGCGGTTATTTTAACTTTATTGTGATTATAAGGCTTATCTTTAGGATTAAAGTCGTAGGCTTTACCAGCATTCCAACTTATTACATACATATCAGGACTGATATGAACATCACTAGGAGAAATACCTTTATAATCTACTGATATTTCAGCACCAGAACTTGAAGCCCCTTTAAATACAGTATAAGAAGACTTAACAACAAGTTTTGGTGAATTAATATTAGGAAGTTTAACTGTCGCACTATTTGATGTAGATGAACCAAGTAGATTTAAACTATCACCATTTTTAACATATATATCATATACTACTTGACCAAGAACACTATTATTATATCCCATAATATAATTTAAAAGTGAGCTTTGATCTTTACTAGAAGAATAAGCTTTATTAATGTGACCTTTCCAATAATCAGGATTAAGACCTTCAGGCATTCCAATTGCATTCCAAGTAAGAGTAGCATTATTTCCACTAACAGATGCCTTAAGACCAGTAACATTAGGTAAAGCGTTAAATCTAGATGATACTTCACTAGGCTTACTATCAGCTTTAAACACTTCTACAGTTTTAGCATCATCCGGTGTACTAGGACCAGGGAGTAATGCCTCACCACAGTTTCTTTCAACAGTAACTTCAACAACCCCTTCAGGTTTACTAAAATGTGAACCAGCTTTAAAGAAGTTTTTAGCTACAGCTTGGAATAATCTAGAATTTTGACCAGAACCAAATCTGTTATAGTGGGTACTTGAATTTATTTCATAACCATACCAAACAGCAATTGTATAATCTGGACTAATACCAGCCACCCATAAATCATTGATTGCATTACTTGGCAAATGTCTTATAGCCAAAGTTTTTTTATCAAAGTTAGTCGTACCAGTTTTAGCACCAAATTCAGCCCCATTAATATTTTTATATTTTCCTAAGGCATTTTGTCCAGTATCGATCAACATATTAGTAACCATATAAGCCGTTTCTGGACTCATAACTTTTTCCTTTTTAATCTCATTTTCATAAGTTTTACCATCTTTATCAAATTCGATTTTTGTAAAACTATAAGGTTCTACATAGAAACCACCATTAGCGAAAGTTTCATATGCACCAGCAACAGTCATAGGTGATTCACCATCATAACCACCAATTGCATGTGCCTCATGAATCTTACCACTACTTTCATCAACCTCTGGAGAAAGACCAATACTTTGTACAAATTCCTTTATTTTTTCATTTTCAACATTTTGGAAAGTTTTTAAAGCTGGTATGTTTCGTGATTCAACTAAAGCCTGTCTAATTGTCATCATACCCTTATATCTTCCATCCCAGTTATTAATTTCTGTACCATTACTATAAGTGGTTTTTTCATCCAAAATTAATTGTGAAGGATTCCAGTTATTATATTCAATAGCTGGACCATAGTCATACATTGGTTTAGCCGTTGAACCGATTTGTCTTTTAATTTGTGTGGCATTATTTCTACTCATGGCGCCTTCTTTGTTACGACCACCACCAATAGCGACAATAGCTCCGGTTTTAGTATCAAGAGCAATTACACCGGCTTCAACTTCATCGTTTTCCCAGCTATAGCTAGCCCCACTCATAATATCAGAAATTGTATCTTGTTTTTCTTTGTCCATTGTTGTATATATTTTCATTGAATATGAATATGGATTATAACCAGTTTTTTCTTCAACTTCTCTAGCTACTGTATCAATGAAACCTTGATACTTAGAATTAGCTGTTGTTGATTTACGGCCTTTAATAACAATTTTATCAACTGTCATTTTTTTAGCAATCTCATGTTCTTTATTAGTGATATAACCATGACGTTTCATTAAAGAAAGAACTATTTTTCTACGAGCTTCGGTTTTTTCTGGATTTAAATTTGGATCATATACAACTGGTGATTGGAATAAACCTGCAATCATTGCTGACTCCGAAACATTTAAATCTTTGGCATGCTTATTAAAATATGTTTGAGCAGCTTGTTCAACGCCATAAGCTCCACTACCTAAATAATATGAATTAGCATAAAATTCTAATATTTGTTCCTTAGAATAATTTTTTTCAATTTGGAACATCGCAATATAAATATCGGTAAATTTACGTTTAATACCTTCAAATCCTCTAGCAATATTAGAAGTATATTGGTTTTTAGACACCTGCATTGTTAAAGTTGAAGCCCCACCTGCATGTTGACCTAAAACTTGACCAAATGAAGCTTTGATAAATCTTGGCAAGTCAAATCCATTATGTTCAAAGAATCTTGAATCTTCTGTTGCGATTATCGCATTAACAAGTTCTTCAGACATTTGGTCATAAGCTATTTTCTGTCTCATCTCAGTACCTAGTTTTGCAAAAGTATCGCCCTTACTATCTAATAAAGTACTAGCCTCTTTAGAATACAGCTTATTAGGGTTAAATTTTCCAGCTGTTAAAGCGATAAATACACAGAAAACAACCCCTAAAATAATACATAATAAGAAGAACGATAAAAGACCTAAAAGAATTTTTTTCTTTAAACTCTTTTTCTTTTTAGTTTTTCTTTTTTTTGCCATATTGTCACTTCCTTTATCTGTATCTGAATCAGAAATAACAAGCGGAGAATCTACTTTTTTACTTCTTCTAGAAGTTCTCGAATGTCTAATTTTATTTCTATTTTCCAATTTTTTGCGCCAACTAAAATAAGGAATCAGCCATACTAAATTTGCTAGTACAAAAGCTAAAAAACCTATAAAGAAATTAAAGATAATAGTTCCAATAATAAAAATTAATAAAGATAGACATAAAACAATTAAACGGAATTTATCTTTCATTAGAAAAACCTTTACATCTTTAAATTCTCTTAATAAAAATTCTTTAATATCTAATAATTTTTCTTTCATGGCATACCTCCAAAATACAAATTATCAATTACCTCGATATAATCGGTCCTTGGATTATATTTATCTTTAATTAAATATCCTTTATTTTCAAAATAAGTAAGAGGAATTGATTTACGATCATTATTATTAATAAATTCTTTTAAATCACCATGAGTTAAAAGAAACGTCTTATTTATTGTGGTAAACCTTACTATTAAAAAACCAATCCCACCGTGCTTACATATCATATCTAAATGCTTAAGCTGATGAACATGAATATTACTTAAAGGAAAAGACGTACGTGATTTAGTTTCTTTAGCTTCAAAATCAATATACTTTCCTTTATATATCCCATTATAATCAGTAGTTGAAGGCGTTCTAAAGTAACCTTCTTTAATTACCGCTTCTAATCTTGAAGGATAATTAACTTTAGATATGGTAATAGGCGTTGGTTTTTTATAAATAACCGCAATATCATTTACTAGATAAAAATGATTAGTAGCTTCCAAATCAGCTTCTAATGTCATTCCACGATTCGCATATTTATAATTTTTCGCCCCTAATGATTTTATCATATTTGATCGCCACTATAATTATACTATAAATAGAATAATTTTTGAAGTTTAAATTAAAAAAATACTAAATATATCTAGTATTGTCGAAAGAGCTGAAAATATAAGGTAAACGTGTTAGTATGAAAAAGAAAGAGAGGAAATATGGATATAAAAAAAATAAATAAAATGTTTGAAAGTATGCTTTATGATATAGAATATATAAAGAAAATAACTTATTTAATAAAAAGAGAGTAGTTTTTAAAAAATAAAGGTGCTATAATAAAAAAAGAATAAGGAGGGATACTTTGAATAGAAAACCTTTAGATTTAACCTCGTTACCAAATATAATTAAAGAAATGATTGAAGGTAATGCAAATGCTGCCTGCATCATTGATGAACTTATTAAGACTAAAGGAGAAAACAACACTCTGGCTATTTTAATAATTTTAGATGATATGAATATAAGAGGAAGCCAATTATATAATTTATATAAAATGTGTGAACAAGACATAAATAATTTTTATGAAAAAGTTATAAATATGTCCGAAAAAGACACTGAAGAATTAAATTCTAATTCTTTTGCTATTACTAAATATAAAGCTATTTTTGAAGGTACAAGTAAAGATAGAGAAAATAATCCTGATAAATATATTTTCTCTGATGAAGAAAGAAATAATATAAGAAATAAAAAAAGCAAAGATATGGCCCGTGATATCCTAGAAGAAAAACAAACGGATTTATATCCAAGTATTACCTCTAAAGAAGCCTTACAAATTATAAATAAAAAAGGGTTTACCTTAGGATATCAAAAAACATATGAAACAAATAATAAAAAAATAATATATAGAGTATTTTATAATGAATATGGCGACATCTTATATACTCATTCCTTAGAAAAACCAGATATATTTTTATGGGGAGAGTCTAAACTCCATATGTTAAGACATTATAATCATCAAAAATATGATAATATAAAATGCAATATATATAAAAACATAAGAGGTATTATCTCATACGTCATAGAACTAAAAGAAAAACCATTTAAAACTTATGAAGAAATATTAGAAAGAAAAGAAGAAAAAATAAAAGAATATAAACCAGAATATTATGATAGTAATATGCTACCAATAATTAAATCATTAGATTCATTAAAATATAAAGAAAAAAATAAAGATTATAACAGCATTGTAATCGCCAGTATATATAATTTAATGGTATTTCCTGAAACATACTATGATTTAGATAAAAATTTAAAACAAATTTACAAAAAACTTTTAGAAAATTCTGAAGTTAAAGCCTATGATGAAATTATTTACCAGTTAAATGCGAATGATAGTATTGAAATAGCAAAAAAAATTCAAGATGTTTTAAGAATTAATTTAGATAAAGAAAAACTTCTAAAAGCCAAAGCAAGATATCAAGAAAAAATTTATCAAAATACAAATGCTAAAAACAAGATTTTAAGTCATTTTATAGAAAATCCCGAAGATATAAACTTAAAAACCAAAATAGATAAAATATCTAAAATAAAAGTAGAAATAAACTAACCCCATTTTATAAAAAAATGAGGTTTTCTATTGTACATTTCCTTTACGTTCTATATACATTATAGTAATATTTTATATGGAAAAACATACTTCAAATTAAGAAGTATGTTTTTCCATATAATAAGCATAATACTCTTCTAAAGTTATATCATTTTCATAAATAATTTTAGAAACTTTTTTTCCAACATATCGATAGTGCCAAGACTCATATTTATAACCAGTAATATCTTCTTTACCTTTAGGAAACCTCAAAATAAAACCATATTTATAAGCATTTTCACTAAGCCACTTTGCTTCTTTAGTATTTGCAAAACTAGAATTTATTGTATTAATGTCTGTGCATAGTCCTGTCTGATGTTCAGAATAGCCTGGTCTAGCTGAATAAATATCTGCTTTTTCTTTACCATCTCGTTGAACATAACTATTATATAAATTAACCTGATAATTATAACTACGGTAAGCTGAAGCATTTTTTAAAATAATATTATCTAATAAAGCACCGTCAACCATTTCCATAAACTTATCAGCAGCCTCTTTTCGCATTTTATTATTGGCCCCGCTATTATACTTAGAAGAAAGAGCAACTAGATCTGTAGGTACATAATTATCAGACAAATGATTAAATTTATTAACTAAAACTAAATTATCATCATTTAAATTAGAAGATTTAGTATCACTATAAAAAGTTTTATCCGCATTAGAATTAACAATAGCTACAATTTTTTTACTATTATAATCATGACTATTACCATAATCTAAATACCTAGAAGTATTATCATAAATAAAATATTTTTCTTTAACTAAATCAGCAAGTAAAGAAGAAGCCGTATACTTCATAAAATCATACCCAGAATTAACAATTGTAATAATGTCATTTATATCAGAATTACTATTTTTTTCATAATAATCAAAATATTTCTTAAAATTACTATCTTTATAATCTTTTGATTTAATTAAATTAACTAAATCCTTATTATATTTTTTAATAAATTTATAATTTCTTTTTGGCACATTTTCCATTATAATTGAAACTTCTTTAGAATTATATCCAAGATTGTTTAATCGTTTTTTAAAACTAGGTTTTACTTTATAGAAAAGGATAGAACATAGTAAAATAAAACCACAAACTATTAAAAAAACAAATAAATAAACCTTTTTTTTAAGTCTTCTTTTTTTCTTTCTCATTAAAATCCCTACTTATCTAAATAATATGCATAATATTCATCAAAGGTTAAACCACTATTGAAAACTTTAGTTGCCAAATCTTTACCTAAATAACGATAATGCCAAGCTTCATAATCATAGCCAGTTATACTTTCTTTATCTTTAGGATATCTTAAAATAAAACCATATTTATAGGCATTTTTACTAAGCCATTTAAAAGCATCAGTTCCTTCAAAATTTTTCATACCAGCACCTGGCGTGAAAATATCTAAAGCAAGACCTGTTTGATGTTCAGAAAAGTTTGGCCTAGCAGCAACACTATCCGCATATTTTTGCCCCTTTTTATCTTCATATTGTTCATAAATTCTCTTTTGTGAATTATAATCTCTATAAGAAGAATTAACTATTAAAGTAATACCATCTTCTTTAGCTTTTTTAGACATTTCTTTAAAAGCCTCGTAAACTTTTTCTTTTATACTATTATTTGGATAAGCATAAGAATTACTCATTGAAACAATATCTTTAGGTTCATATTTATCAGGCAAATAATAGTATTTATTAACTAAAATACCGTATCCCTTATCCATATCAGTTTCTAAAGTATGAGTATAAAAATCATAATTAGTTTTCGTATTCACTTTGGCAATAACATCCTTATAATTAATACTATTACTTTTATATGTTTTTTTAATATAAGCAAGATAATCATCATATTTTGACCATATTAAATACTTTTGCTTAGTAAGTGGTATTAAAAATCTATCATATTTTTTTAAAGCATAATCAATATATTTTTTATCGAGTTTTACGATATAAGCAATTTCCGCATCATCATAGCCAATTTTACCAAGCTTATATTCATAACTAGTATAATGTTTAAATAAAGCAAAAATTAACAGAAGAGCTAAAAAACAGAATAAAATAATCCCCAATAAAATAAATGGCTCTTTTTTTAATTTTCTTTTTTTCATAAAACTCACCACCTCCATTATAGCACATTTACCTTATATAATAATGAAAATATCGTTTATTTCTTGACGAAAATACAAAAAATAATTATAATTTTAAAAAAAGAAAGGAATATATATGAAAGAAGACGACTATGAAAATATAGATATATATGATTATTTAGCTTACTGTAATAATAAAAGATTAATTAGACTATCAGGATTAATAACCAAAAAACAAGTAATAAATCTTATTCCAAAAGATAATACAGGTTTATCACCGATTCATATTGATATTATAGAAGAAATATTAAAGAAAACGATTCCTAAACGAAGAAGAGCAAATTGGCAAGACGCATCTGAGGAAATTGTTATATTTTCAAACGGGTATGATTTTGTCATTGAACTTCCAAACAAAATATCAGTAGAACAATATAATGCATTACTAAATCTTATCTATGAAATAAAAAGATATGAAAAAGATTATAATCAAAAAATTGATTTATCATTTGAACCAGAAAACTTAATAAAAGAAGCCGAAAGTAAAATATCATATGATATTAGCCCCAACTCAAATGAAATAATTGTTGGAAGGCCACATAATAATCTTGAGGAAAAGTCAAAACAAAAAGGATTAAAAGAAGAGTTCGAAAACGGCATAAAACGTTTTAAAAGATTAATAAAAGTTAGAAAAAAATAAATAAAACTATACAAAATTAAAAATAAATGATATAATTTTGTTGTAGGTAATAGAGGGTGGTCGTTTGAAATATTTAGGCTTAGATTTAGGCACTCGTTCACTTGGCATATCCATATCAGACTTAACAAAAACTGTTGCTACACCATATGAAGTAGTACATTTTGAAGAAAAAGATTATGGAAAGGCAATTGAAAAACTAGCCACTATTATTGAAAAAGAACCTATTGAAAAATTCATATTAGGCTATCCAAAAAATATGAATGGATCAGAGGGCCCTAGAGCTAAAGAAACTTTAGAATTCAAAAAACTTTTAGAAGAAAATTTCAAATTAGAAGTTATTCTTCAAGACGAAAGATTATCGACTAAAGAAGCTTCAGGGTATATGATAAAAGCAGACATGTCTAGAAAAAAAAGAAAACAAAAAATAGACAGTTTGGCTGCTAATATTATTTTACAGACATATTTGGATAAAAGAAAGGGTGGAAAATATGGAAAATAATGAAGTTGTAAAATTTAAAGCAATTGACGATGAAGGAAGACAATTAGACTGTGAAGCACTATTCTTATTTGAATCACCAGAGACAAAAAAACACTATATAGTTTATACAGATCATTCGATTGATGATGAAGGAAACACAAAAGTATATGCTTCAATTTATAATCCTGATGATTTAAAACAAGATGAAAATAATGAGTTTGCCGCACTACCACTTCAACCAATTGAAACTGATAAAGAATGGAAAATAATTGAAACAATTTTAAATGAGATGCAAGCTCAAATTGAATCAGCTAGTAGTCCTGCTGAGAATGCTTAATTTAGAGTAGGTCTTTACTTTGAAAACAGTTAGAAGATTTTCATGGAGTAAGTTCTTACTCTTTTTACTATTTCTAATAATATTTAATATAATAATCGCAATAGGTGTATACATATTTGAAACAGCCCCTGTAAGCAGCAAAAAAACACCTAAAATGATCACAATTGAAAAAGGTGAAAATTATTATTTAATAGCTGATAAATTAAAAAAGAATAATTTAATAAAATCAAAAACATTTTATAAAATATATTTAAAAATAAATTCACCAAAATCATTAACCGCCGGTGATTATGAATTAAATGAATCAATGAGCGTAAGCGAAATAGTAAAAACCTTAAGTGATGAAGATAATCAAAAAATTGACACTATAAAAATAACTTTTAGAGAAGGACTAAATATTAGACAAATCGCAAAAATTGTCGAAGAAAAAACAGAAATTAAAGCTGATGAATTCATACGAACTGTAACAGATAAAGAATTCTTAAAATCCATTCAAAGTGATTATTGGTTTTTAACTGATAGTATTTATAATGAACAAATTTTTTATCCATTAGAAGGGTATTTATTTCCAGATACTTATATTTTTGATAAAAAAACCTTAACCGCTAAAAGCATCGTTAAAAAAATGTTAGAAAACACTGGTACTAAACTAAAAAAATATGAAGAAAAACTAGCCCAAAATCAAACATACAGTATTCATAATATTTTTACTATGGCGTCATTAATAGAACAAGAAGGCGTTACAGCTGAAGATAGAGCTCTAGTAGCCAGCGTATTTTACAATAGACTTAAAATAAATATGTCATTAGGAAGTGATGTCACTACTTATTATTCAGCCGGGAAATCATTAAACGAATCATTAACTAAAGCTGAATTAGATGACTGTAATGGTTATAATACTAGATGTGTAACTATGAAGGGTCTCCCTGTTGGACCAATATCAAATTTTGGCTTAACCTCTTTAGAAGCTGCTTTAAATCCAACACCTAGTGATTACTATTATTTTGTTGCCGACACCAGTAAAAAAGTATACTTCACTAAAAATATAAATGAACACAATCAAACAATTGCTAAACTAAAAAAAGAGGGAAAATGGGCCGCTTAGAAGACATTGAAAAGTATGCTGAAAAAGAAAATATTCCAATCATGCAAAAAGATGGAATTGAATTCCTCGAAAACTATATAAAAGAAAATAAAATTAAAAAAATCTTAGAAATTGGATCAGCAATTGGCTATTCAGCAATTAAAATGGCTTTAGTAGATAAAGATATTGAAATAACTACCATTGAAAGAGAACAAAAAAGATATGAAAAAGCTATAGAAAATATAAAAGAATTTAATTTGGATAAAAGAATAAATATTATCTTAAAAGACGCTTTAGAAGTAACTATAAATGATAAATACGATTTAATATTTATTGATGCGGCTAAAGCGCAAAACATAAAGTTTTTTGAAAAATTTAAAAATAATTTAAATAAAAATGGTGTAATAATTACTGATAATTTAAATTTCCACGGACTTACAGAAAATCCTGAAAATATTAAAAGTAAAGCCTTAAAAGCCTTGGTAAGAAAAATAAATAATTACAAAGATTTTTTAAAAAATAATGAGGAATTTAAAACATTTTTCTCTGACAAAGGTGATGGTATATCAATTAGTAAAAAAAATGATGAAAAATGAAAAAAAGTATGTTATAATGTATAATAGAAAAGGGGAATGAAAAATGAATATAAATAAAATGAAAGAAAAAGCCCTAAAAAAGCTTAAAGGCAATTATGGAGTAATAGTTCCAGCTATCTTAATATATTTTTTAATAGTTTTGTTCTTTAGTGCAGCATCAAGATTAATATATAATGAAAATATAGATATACTATTTAATATATTAATTACGGGACTATTATACATGGGATTACTTCAAATAGTAATTAAAACATCTAAAGGTGAAAAAACAGACCTAAAAACCTTGTTTTCAAGAACAGATTTGTTCTGGAAAGCAACGGCTATAACCATAGTAAACACTATATTTACTTTAATTTGTTTAATATTAGAATGCATTGCTGCAAAATCATTAATGACTTTTATTTGTAATGAAGCTAATATAAATATTATGTTAGTAACCTTTATGATTATAATTGGCGTATTATTATGTTCGGCAATCGCTATTTTCTATATAATTATTATGACATCTTGGTCACAAGTATACTATATATTATATGAAAATGAAGATATGCCAGTAGTTGACATATTTTCAAGAAGTATGGACCTAATGGAAGAATACAAACTTGATTATATTATTCTTCTTTTAAGCTTTATTGGTTGGATTATTGCCGGAATATTTACCTTTGGAATTTTATATTTATGGCTTACCCCTTATATAGCTGTAGCTCAAACAAATTTCTATTATGAATTAAAGAAAAAAGAAAAAAAAGAAAGTTAACCTCTATTTAATAGAGGTTTTTATTATAAGTGGATTTTTTAATTATATTTTGATATAATCTATATCGCGGAGGAGACTATGAATAAAATTAGTGTAATTATAAAAAGTATAGCTGAAGCTAAAGATATAAAAGATATGGTAGATGCGTATTTAATACCTATAGAAGATTTAAGTATCAATTACCAAAAGACATTTACAATAGAAGAAATAGAAGAAATAAAAAAACTAAAAAAAGAAGTTTTTGTGTTTATAAATAAAAATATCCACAATAATGAATTAGAAAAATTAGAAGAAACATTAAAAAATATAGAAAAATTAAATATAAATGGCATTATATTTTACGATATATCATTAATAGAATTAAAAAAAGAATTAAATTTAAAAACAGATTTAGTTTGGCATCAAGAACACCTAACTACTAATTATGTTGCGGCTAATTATTATTATGATAAAGGCGTAAAATATACATATTTATCCTCTGAGCTTACAAAAAGGGAAATAGAAGAAATAAAAGAAAAATATAAAGGCAAAACCTTTGTAAATGTTTTTGGATATCTTCCAATGTTTACTTCAAGAAGACGTTTAGTAAATAATTATGTTGATACATTTAATTTAAAAGAAAAAGGAAATAGAATATATAAAGAAGAAAAATACTATTACATAGATGACAATAAAAAAGGCACAACCGTATATTCTGATTATATTTTAAATGTTAAAGAAGAAATAAAGGCCGATTATATCGTTTTTAATAGTAATATGATTGATGAAGATACATTTAAAGAAATATTAAAAGACTATAAAAATAATAAACTAGAAAAAGAAACAGGTTTCTTATTTAAGGAAACAATATATAAGGTGAAGTAATATGGAAAAACCCGAGTTATTAGCGCCAGCTGGCGATTTAGAAAGATTAAAAATTGCTTTATTATATGGTGCGGACGCCGTATATATAGGAGGCATGTTTAATTTAAGAGCGAATACCCCCAATTCTACTTTAGAAGACTTAAAAGAAGGGGTAGAATATGCCCATAAATTAAATAAAAAAGTATATGTTACTGTTAATATAGCCATGCACAATAAAGAATGTGAAAAAATAAAACCATATTTAAAAGAACTAAAAAAAATAAATGTTGATGCTATAATAATTAGTGATCCAGGACTTATAAAAATGGCTAAAGAAATTGGACTAGAAGTTCATTTATCAACCCAAAATTCAACTCTAAACAAAAAATCTGTAAAATTTTGGGAAAATGAAGGCGTTTCTAGAATTGTACTAGCTAGAGAATGCAGTAAAGAAGATATAAAAGATATCAAAGAAAATAATAAAATAGAATTAGAAGTATTTATCCATGGAGCCATATGTGCTTCATATAGCGGAAGATGCGTTCTTTCAAATTATCTAACTAATAGAGATTCCAATCGAGGTGGCTGCAGTCAAATATGCAGATGGGATTTTGATTTATATAATGAAAATAAAAAAATCGAAGGTGAAAAACCCTTTACTTTTTGTACTAAAGATTTATCTATGGCTAAATACTTGCCAGATTTAATAAATCTAGGAGTAGATAGCTTAAAAATTGAAGGAAGAATGCGCTCTGTCTATTATATCGCAACAGTTGTTAAAACATATAGAAGCATTATTGATGAATATTTTAATAATAAAAAGACATATAAGTACAATAAAGAATATGAAAAAATATTAGATGATGTTGCTAATAGAGAATCAATCACCCAATTCTTTGATGGCAATTTTGGTAAAGATGTTCAATATTATAATGGAAGAAAAGAAACGACCAACCAAGAATTCATTGGTATTGTTCTTTCCTATGACGAAAAGAATAAATTGGCCAAAGTAGAGCAAAGGAATCATTTTAAAAAAGGTGATAATATCGAAATATTTGGTCCTAAAACAAGACAAAAGTTAAAAATAAATGACATATATGACGAAGATATGAATATTATTGAAATAGTTAGGCATCCTAAGCAAATAGTATACTTAAAAGTACCTGAAAAAGTCGAAGAAAATTACATGATAAAATGTATTGACAAACAATAAAATATATAGTATACTTTGCAAGTAAAATATTTAGAAAACCGAGGTGAGAAAATGACAGAAGAAGTTTATGTGACTGAGCAAGGTCTAAATGACATGAAAAAAGAACTTGAATATTTAAAAATGGAAAAAAGGCCTGCCGTAATTGAAGCTTTAAAAGAAGCCAGAGCCTTAGGAGACTTAAGTGAAAATGCTGAATATGATGCTGCTAGAAATGAACAATCAGAAGTTGAAAATCGTATTCTTATTCTTGAAAAACAAATTGAAAATGCTATTGTGATTGAAAATAGAGGTAATGACAAAGTCAATGTTGGAAATACCGTTGAAATAGAATATGTTGAAGATAAAGAAAAAGAAACATACACCATTGTTGGTATTAAAGAAGCTGATCCATTTGAAAATAAAATTTCTAATGAATCACCAATTGCTCAAGCTATCATGGGAGCAAAACTAGG
This sequence comes from Bacilli bacterium, assembly GCA_017513865.1. Classification (GTDB taxonomy): domain Bacteria; phylum Bacillota_I; class Bacilli_A; order RF39; family UBA660; genus Coprosoma. The sequence goes on from JAFWMN010000032.1 coordinate 79,617, forward strand.
AGAAGTAAGAGCGGTTGCTAGTCCAAATGGTGAATATCAAGTAAAAGTAATCAGCATTAAATAAACACCTATTTAGGTGTTTTTTTGTTTTTTTAAATATCACTTGACTTATATTTATAATATCTTTAAAATATAATTAGAGAATGAATTTTCTCTAGATGGAGGTAATAAAATGAATAATATTATTTTCTCCATTTTGCTAGTTTTAATAGGACTTTTTGTTGGCATAATTGCCATGATAATTTTAAATTCAGTAAAAACCTTTGCGGCTACCAAAAAAGCTCAAGGGTTAATTAAAGATGCTAAAAAAGAAGCTGATAAAATAAAAAGAGATAGTATTTTAGAAGCTAAAGAAGAAAACCATAAATTAAAAATTCAATTAGATAAAGAAACAAAAGAGAAAAAACAAGAAATAAAAGAACTAGAAGACCGTCTTCAGGCTAGAGAAGACAGTATTGATAGACGTGATCAAAACATGCAAAAAAGAGAGCAAATGCTCGAAGATAAAGAAAATAGTCTAATTGAAAAACAAAAAGATATTCAAAATAAGCAAGTGGAGTTGGAAGAAACTAAAAAAGAAGAATTAAAACTACTTGAAAAAATTGCTGGTTATTCTAAAAAAGAAGCCAAAGAACTCATTATGAAAAAAGTTGAAGAAATGATGAACTTAGAAATCACTTCTTATATCAAAGATAGAGAAGCAGAAGCCAAACTCGAAGTTGATAAAAAATCAAAAGATTTACTAGTATCAGCTATGCAGAAATATGCTGCTGATGTTGCTGAAGAACAAACAGTAACTGTAGTAGCTTTACCAAATGATGAAATGAAAGGCCGTATTATCGGTAGAGAAGGAAGAAACATCAGAACAATTGAAGCTGTTACCGGAGTTGATTTAATAATTGATGATACTCCTGAAGCTATTGTTTTATCAAGTTTTGATCCATACAGAAGAGAAATTGCTAGAATAACTTTAGAAAATTTAATAAAAGATGGAAGAATTCATCCAGGAAGAATTGAAGAAGTATATGATAAAACTGCCAAAGAAATGCAAAGTAAATTAATCGAATTTGGTAATAATGCACTATTTGAACTAGGTATAACAAAAGTTGAACCAGAATTGGTTGAATTAATAGGGAAATTGCACTTTAGAACAAGCTATGGTCAAAATGCTTTAGTTCACTCATTAGAAGTAGCCAATCTAGCCGGAATTTTAGCTGGCGAATTAGGTGAAAATGTGACAATAGCTAAAAGAGCTGGATTACTACACGATATTGGTAAAGCTATTGATCATGAAGTAGAAGGTAGTCATGTTGATTTAGGCGTTGATATCGCTAAAAAATATAATGAAAATAATACCGTGATTAATGCGATTGCTTCACATCATGGAGATACTGAAGCTACAAGTGTTATCAGTGTCCTAGTAGCGATTGCTGATGCTCTATCAGCATCAAGACCAGGAGCTCGTAATGATTCGCTTGAAAACTACATTAAAAGACTTACAGAACTTGAACAAATAGGTAATGACATGGATGGTGTTGAAAAAACTTATGCTGTTCAAGCTGGTCGTGAACTTAGAGTTATCGTTAAACCAGATAAAATTGATGATTTAGAAAGTGTTAAAGTAGCTAGAGATATTAAAAATAAAATTGAAGAAAATCTTCAATATCCAGGCACAATTAAAGTAGTAGTTATAAGAGAAACTAGAGTAACAGAAGAAGCTAAATAAGCTTCTTTTTAATTATTTAAATAAACCTTCTTTTAAAAACAAAATAAATATGATAAAATATAAAATAGAATAGGAGGCATAACATGAAGCGAATGACTTATGTTGATAAAAATGGTAACCAAGTAGACCAAGCCTTTGAAAACAAGAAACTACTACTTAGATTTTTCTTTGTTTTTGGAACTGTCCTACCGATAATTTTAATAATTTTAATAGTAGTAACAACATTTCAAAACAAACGCTGTTCAAAAGTATATGATGTAATTAAAACATCTACAAAAAATTATGCCCAAGATGAAGAAACTTTACCAGAAGTTGAGGGGGATAGTATAACAATTAGTATAGGTGATTTATATGCTGAACAATATTTAAAAAGCACGCAAACTAATGATACATTATGTTCAGGCAATGTAAAAATAACTAAATATAAAAACGAATATATATATACGCTCGATGTAAAAAACTGTAATACATGTTCAACTGATAAAAGATTTAAAACATGGAGTAAGCCACAAGCAACCTTCCCTAAGGGAAGAACTATTGTTGATGTCATCCCTTATTATAACTATTATGGCCGAGATTTAAACACTACAAAATGGTCAAAATATTATGACGATTCAGAATTATCAGATGAAATATCAGAGTATGGAATAAGATTACCCCTTGATCAAAAAGAAATACCAGAAGTTCCAAAAGAAGCCAATATATATAAGATTGAAAATGAAGAAACAAAATTTTATAGATATCGTGACAAAAGTTGGAAATGGTATAATATTGAGGGAAACTATTCTGAACACACCTCAGAAAAGCCAAATGGTTTTGCTAATAAAGATGAAAATACATTAATATATAGTGCTTGGACAGATTATGTTCAAAACTATCCAGAAGAAAAAGAATATCGAACAATTGAACAAACCACCGGCTATAAAATGTATTATGTAAATGATAAAAATGAAAAAGTATATTATAATGATGGGAAATATTCGCCAAGAGATGAAGCAAACACCACAAAATATGATAAAGCCGAACCTGAAACAACCACCCTATATCGCTACCGTGATAAAATGTGGAGATGGTATAATGGTCAAAAAAGAGAGTATAGTAACTATTCTTCAAAAGGAACAGCATACACTCCTTATAAAGATGAAAAAATAGAAAACTTAGGTAATCCAAGTGCATGGAGTACTGAAAAAGCAATAGACGATAGTAATAAAGAATACCGTGTTGAAGAAAGTAAAATAATGACTCGTTTTAGAACAAAATATGAGTTTTTAACTATAATAAAATTAAAAGAACCATTACCAAAAGAAGAATTTGAAGAAAAAGTAAAAATGACAATTGATAAATTTAGTAAACGAGAAGACATTAAATTAGAAGTAACTTTTCAATATAGGTATAAAAAATAAGACTAGTAAATCTAGTCTTTTATAATAAAAAAAGAACATATAATTAAATATGAAAAAAATATTTATAATATTACCAGTAATAATTATTTGTACACTTTTGTTACTTAATTCAATAAGTAAAAAAATAACCCCAATTTTCCTTAAATATGCTGAAATAGAAACAAAAAAATTCACCAATATCGTAATAAACGACGCCATAAGTGAAACTATCACTACTAAAGCCAAACCAGAAGACGTATTCGATGTAATAACAAACACCGAAGGAGAAATAAAATCTGTAGATTTCAATACTATAAATATAAATAAGTATTTAACAGATACAACCAGATATATTCAGAAATGTTTGAAAAGTATTGAAAAGGGAAATATAACTGAAATAAAAAACAATATTATTAAAATTTATGATAAAAAAAATCTAAAAAAAGGCATTATAACTTATATAAATAGTGGTGTTATATTTAATAATCCGATTTTAGCTAATTTAGGGCCTAAAATTCCCATAAAAGTTAATTTAAAAGGTGATGTCATAAGTTACATAACTGCCGAAGTAGATGATTATGGTATAAATAATTCACTAATAAAAGTTTTTATTAATTTAAAAGTAAATGAAAACATCATTATCCCATTTTATAATAAAAATATTGACATGGAAGCTAAAGTACCAATAGCCATAAAACTAATATCTGGGAAAATACCCGAATATTATATGGGAACTAAAGAAAGCAAGCAAATAATAATTCCAAATTAATCTTTATTTATTTACTTTTATATGGTAAACTAAATAAAGAGGTAATAATATGAAAACATATGAATTTAATAATAAATATGAACTTGATAAAGACTACAAAGATGGTTTTGATTACGATGTAGTTAAAGAGCTTATGACTGACTATTTTGATAGCTATGATTACATATTAGGTGATTGGTCATATGGGAAATTAAGACTAAAGGGATTTTGCGACAAAAAAAATAAAAAATACAAACCAATTAATGATATAAATATGATTGATAACTATATAAAAACTTATTGTGCCCATGACTGCAAATATTTTATTTTAAAAAAAGTTAAAGAATAACCTTTAATTTTTTTATGTCGACTAGAAAAAAAAATTATAAAATGGTATAATGATAAAGATAGGGAGGTAGCTATGGACGAAAAAGAATTAGCTATTACATATGAAAAATATTTAAATAAAATAAATAATATATGGAGGTCACTTTGACCCTAAAGAGAAGAAACAAAAATTAAAAGAATTAGACAAAATAATGAACGACCCAAATTTTTGGAATGACAGAAGAAATGCTGAAAATATAATAAATGAATTTAATACAATTAAAACAACTCTAGAAAAGGCTGAAACTATAAAAAACGATATTGAATTTCATCTTGAAAATTTAAAATCTAAAGACATAAATGAAGAAACGACAAATTTTTCTAAAGAGGAATTAAATAAAATAGGTGAAGAACTTAAAAAAATAGAAATAGAAGTTTTATTAAATAATGAATATGATAAAAATGATGCTGTATTAGAAATACATTCTGGAGCCGGCGGAACTGAAGCTTGTGATTGGGCTAATATGCTTTATAGAATGTATTCTAAATGGATATTAAAAAAAGGCTACAAGGAAGAAATTGTTGATAGACAGCCAGGTTTAGAAGCCGGAATAAAAAGCATGACTATCATCGTCAGTGGAACTAATGCCTATGGTTATTTAAAAAATGAAAAAGGAATTCATAGATTAGTTAGAATTTCACCTTTTGATTCAGGAGCTAGGCGCCATACATCATTCGCATCAATAAGTGTAACTCCTGTCATTGATGATAAAGTAAATGTTGAAATTAATCCAAATGATTTAAAAATAGATGTTTTTCATTCATCAGGAGCTGGTGGACAATCAGTAAATACAACTGATAGTGCTGTTCGTATAACTCATTTGCCAACAGGCATTGTAGTTACTTGTCAAAACGAAAGAAGTCAAGTTCAAAACAAAGATAAAGCTATGCAAATTTTAAGAAGCAAATTATTTGAACTAGAAACCGAAGCTAAAAAGGAAGAAATAAAAGAATTAAAAGGGGAACAAAAAGATATAAATTTTGGTTCCCAAATTAGAAGTTATGTTATGCATCCATACTCATTAGTAAAAGATCACAGAACAAATACTGAAGATACTAATGTTGGAAAAGTATTAGATGGAGAAATAGATGAATTTATAAACTCTAATTTAAGGAGGAATGCCAAATGATTTTTAATCGCAAACAATTATTTGACAATGCTAGATTACTACAAGAAATTCATGACAGTAAAAAAATAAGACGTAGTATGATGTTTGTGCTTGGCGTCCTACTATTAGCTATTTCATTTAATTTATTCATTAAACCATGTCACATTATTCATGGTGTTAGTGGATTTTCAATTATAACCGAAAAAATGTTTATGATTGATCCCTCTGTCATTATTTTAATAGGTAATGTAGTTTTATTAATTGCTAGTTTTACTTTTCTAGGAATTGAAAAAACAAGAAAAACAGTAGTTGGCTCAATCCTATATCCAATTTTTGTTAAAGCCACTGATTTTTTACCTAATTACATAAGTTTAGGGAAAACCGAAGTTATCGTAATGGTAATTTGTGGAGCCCTTCTACAAGGACTAGGAACAGGTTTAATTTTTAAAAACAATTTTACAAGTGGTGGAACAGACGTTTTAAAACAAATTTTTTCAACTTATGGGAAAATGGCATATAGTAAAGCAAACATTTTATCTGAAGGATTAATAATGCTTGCTGGTGGTATTGTTTTTGGCTGGGATGCCTTTATTTATTCAATAATTGCTTTATCTATATCTGGTATAGTCAGCGATCGAGTAATAATGGGTATATCAGAATTTAAAACCTTACAAATAGTTACCAAAAAAGATAAAGAAATAAAAGAATTCATTATTGAAAATTTAAATAGGGGAATTACTGAAATGGAAGCTAAAGGTGGCTTTACTGGTGATAATGAAAAAATATTATTATGTGCAGTTCCTACAAGAGAATATTTTTTAGCCACAGAAGGTATAAAAAAATTAGACCCTGAAGCTTTTGTGATAGCCACGGACACCTATGAAATACAAGGAAGAATAAAAGATAAGTAGAAGGAAGGAATAATAGATGGATTTAATAAGATTAACAAATGTCAAAAAGACATATCGTACAGGAGTTACCGCTATTCAAAATTTAAATCTAAAAATAGCCAAAGGAGATTTTGTTTTCATAATAGGTTCAACAGGTTGCGGTAAAAGTACGTTAATAAAAATGTTATACAGGGAAGAAAAACCAACAGCTGGTCAAATATTAGTTGGTGGTATTGATGTTGGTAAATTAAGAAATGGTAAAGTTTATAAAATAAGAAGAAAGATAGGTGTAGTTTTTCAAGATTATAAATTACTACCAAAATCAACAGTATATGAAAATGTTGCGTTTGCCCTAGAAATATTTGGTTTACCAAAAGAAGAAATACATGCAAAAGTAATAAAAGTTTTAGAATTAGTTGGCTTAAAAAATAAAATAAAAAATTATCCAGCTCAATTATCAGGTGGAGAACAACAAAGAGTAGCTATTGCTAGAGCCATAGTAAATGGGCCAAAATTACTAATATGTGATGAACCAACAGGAAACTTAGATCCAAATACCAGTATGGAAATTATGAGAGTATTAGAGGAAATTAACAAATTAGGTACAACAATCATCATGGTAACTCATGATATAGATATAGTAAAACAAATGAATAAACGAGTAATAGTATTAGATTCTGGAAGAGTTTTAAAAGATTATCAGAAAGGAACATATAGCGATGAAAACAGTTAGAATTATTTTTAGAGATATAAGAGATGCCTTTAAAGGAGTATTTAGAAACTTTTCCTTATCATTTGCTTCTATTTCATGTATTACTATAACCTTAATAGTTGTAGCTATTTCAATGGTGTTATCAGAAAATGTAAATAATTTTACTTTATTAGTTGAAAAAGATGTAACAATTGTTGCCTTCATTGATAATGAGGCTGATCAAGAAAAAATAGATGAAATTAAAGATAAAATTAGTCTAATTGACAATGTTGAAAAATATGAGTATAAATCTAAAAAAGCCATAACTGAAGAAATGCGTGATTCATCAGAAGTTTTTGACAATATTATGAAAAACTGGAATGATGAAGAAAACCCAATTCAAAATACATATCAAGTAAAAGTAATTGATATAAATAAAATAAAAGATGTTGCCGACGAGATAAAAAAAATTGACGGTATAACCTTAGTGAAATATGGTGAAGGCATGGTTGAGCAATTAATTTCAACATTCGAATTTATTCATAAAATATGTATAGGTGCCGTAGTAGCCTTAATACTAGTAACTGCTTTCTTAATATCTAATACAATTAAAATAACTATAAGTTCAAGACAAAGAGAAATTAGTATCATGAGATTAATTGGAGCGTCTAACTTAAACATAAGAATCCCATTTATAATTGAAGGATTAGTTTTAGGATTATTTGGTTCAATTATTCCTGTTTTCGCCACTATATATGGATATACCGAACTATATAAACATTTTGATGGACACTTATTTTCAAACTTTATAAAATTAATAAAACCGATTCCATTTGTTTATAGAACTTCAGCCATACTAGTACTAGTTGGTATACTAGTTGGTATGTTCGGTTCGTGGCGAGCTGTAAGAAAACATTTAAAAATATAAAAAAACGCTATTTGCGTTTTTTCTTTTTCTTACTTTTAAAATGTCTTCGAATAATAAACAAAAATATTAAAATAATTACTATAAAACAACCGTATATTAAATAATCTTCATTATAATTTGCTTTAATTGCTTTTATTTTTTTACCATCGTCATCAAGTTTTATAACATACTCACCATTTTTTGTATATAAATAGTTTTCTCGCGCATAGCGTGCAATATATTCTTTATCTTGAAGTTTATTAATTTCAGTTTTAAGTGATTTAGCATTAGCTTTTAAATTAGTTAATTTTTCATTTAATTCTTTTTCTTCTTTATGTAAATTATATAAATTGATAGTAGTCGTTACTAAAGTAACAACCGAATAACATATGACAAAGAAAGCTATAGGACCAAGTATAATGAGTCGTCTTTTAGCTTTTTTAGACATCTTTTTAGCCATATAATCACCTCTACTATCATCAAAATTATATCATTTATAACCATGCTTTTCAATAATAAATAAAAGTGATATACACTATTTATACACTATTTAAAAATAAAAGTTTCGAGTATATAACCAGACATAATCATTAATAAATGATAAGGATGAAAATAAGAATTATTTATTTTTTGTAAAACAATAAAGTAAATTAAAACACTTATTAGTATAATAAAAAAAGAGCCCAAATATTTAATTATTTTTATATCATTATAAATAATTTTATTATTAATCTTTAAAAACAAAGAAAAAGAAAACCCAAAAATAAACGAGAAAAGCAGGGAAATTATTTGTAATTTTAGATCCATTATTTAAAAAGCTTATTAAAAATTCCCTTTTCTTTTTCCTTGTTTTCATTTTGAGAATAAGAAAGACTATCTAATTTTCCTTTAATTGAAACATTACCCTGATAAGTATCAAGTTTTATTATTTCCAAACTTTGACCCTTAAGAGTAAGATTTCCCATACTAGTTATCATATAAAATTCTTCCTCATCAAAACTTTCAATTTTTTTAACTCCAGTAATAATTATATTTTTTCTTTCATTAACTGTTACACTATGATTTAATGAAGTTATAACACTATCAATCTTGTCCATAATATCCTCCTAAAGAAGTATATGATAAAGGAATATAAAAAAGACGAATTATTCGTCTTCTTCGTCTTTGATATTATTATACTCTTCAATAATTGCATCTTCGAATTGTTTACGACACTCAGTTGTAATTGGATGAGCAATATCGTGATATGTGCCATCATTAGTTTTACGACTAGGCATAGCAGTAAATAAACCACCATCACCTTCAATAATTCTAATTCCATGAATTGCAAAGCACTCATCTAGCACTACTGAAGCGATACCACGCATACGGTTTTCACTGTCCACTTTTCGAACATTGACTGATGTAATCTTCAAGACAACCTCTCCCTTCTAGCATGATTTCAACTTAATTGTACAATATTTATGCACAAAAAGCAACATTTATTCATATATTTTAATATTTTTTGTAATAATATCGGCAAAAGAGAACGATTTAACCATATTGTTTTTAAGTTTTACCAAGAAAACACAGTTATATATTTTAATAATTTGTGCCTCATAAGTCTCATATTTGTTTCTTCCAAGATTATATTTTATTTTAATATTTTTACCAATATAAGGTGTTAAAATATTTTTAATCATTAAATTATTATAAAGCTTACCTTGGGTATCCAACATACCTTGTCCCCCTTGTATAATTCCATTCACTTATCTTCACTATATCTTGCAAAACGATATTTTTATAACAGGAAGTAACTGAAACACCAATATTAAAAGTCATAGTATCACCAAAAAATAATATGTGATTACTTAAAAAAATATACAAAAAAAGATCAAATAAATTGATCTATAATTTAAAATCTTTTATATCATCATCATTCATATCTTTGCCATCAAAATATAATTTACTTTTAAAATTAAATATTAACCCAACAAGATTAGTTGGAAAAGATTTAACCGCTTTATTATAATCAGTAATGATATCATTGTAATATTTCCTAAAAGCCACAATTTCTGCTTCTGATTCTGTGATAGCTACATCAATTTTTACAAAAGCGTCATTGTTTTTAAGTTTAGGGAATCTTTCTTTATATTTGTTAAACTCCTTCATCGCATCATATAATTTTCTATCAAGTTCAAAATTCGAAAGTTTTTTGGACTTAAGCTTTTCAATTAAACCTAAAACATTATCATCAGTATCTGTATTTTCTTTAATTATTTCAATTGATTTATTAAGTAAGTCAAATCTTTTTCTTAAGACAGAATCAATATTAGTTTCAGCTTCATTAATTCTAATCGTAAAAATTTGAAATCTATTATAAGTAGAAGCTACCCAAATTAAAATAAGACAAACTAAAATAATTAATGATAAACAAGTTATAAATACACTCATCTTACTCACCCTAATAGCATTATAACAAACTTAAATTAAATTTTCAATTATTTAAATAGAAATCTGGTTTAGAAATAATACGTTCATCAAATTTAATATAGTTTACATATATAAGTAATATTAAATACCACTTACCATCTTTAGGGTCACTAAGTATAATATGATCTCGGCCAGATTGCTCAATTATCCCCGAAAAAACTTTATCACGCCATTCCGTAGAGTCAGGATAAGAAGCATAAATTTCAACTTTTTTTCCCTTGTTTAATCTTAGTATATTTTCAATATAAGACTGCTCAGTAATCCCACCGAAATTAACTTGTGTTTGTTGATTAGGAACAGTTTCACCATTTGTATATAAAGGAGCCCCAGGGAAATTTGAATTAGTAAAGCTATTATTCATAAAATCATCCTTTCATAAAAAAATATATTTTTTAAAAGTCAAAAATATGCTAAAATTAAAATAAGGTGATAGTATGAAAAATAAAGGATTCACATTAGTGGAAATACTAGGAGTAATAGTAATAGTAGGATTATTACTATTATTAATAGTACCAAATATTGTAAGTAAAATAGGAAAAGGA
>JAFWMN010000033.1 GCA_017513865.1 Bacilli bacterium
TAATAGAGAGATTTTTTTAGTTTTATTATTGTTATTTTTACTGTACTAAAAACTAGGAATTTTTTTCCTTTTTATTTTCTTCTTTTAATTTATTATAATCATTTGTTAGGATTGAATTACTTTTAGTCGCTTCATGTACTTTTAATTGAACTCCCATTTTAATATATCCACTCTTTTTAAATTGATAGTATTTTTTTGGATCATATGATAGTTCAAATGATACATCATCATCTACTTTTTGTGGGTTATCAAATTCTAAAGATTTTAAGATAAATCTTTCTACTTCGTTTAATTGTTTCCAAGATTTCTTAACTTTAATGATTAATTGAATACATAATTCATGAAATTGTTCATAGGCATGTTTATCCATAGTAATTACTGTTGTATCTTCTTCTGTTAAGTCATTTAGTCCTTCTGCATAAGAATATGAGTGCAGTTTAGATTCAGATATTACTTTAAACTCTAGATTCTTATCTATATAGAAATCTAATTGTTCTGCATAAAGGCTATGAAACATTTTATTCATTGCCATTAGTTCAATCAATTCATGAAAATCCTTTTTATACATCTTATAATTTTCTTGTTTGATTCTCTTTTTAGACAATACACCATCTTCATTTAATAATTTTGCTTCCAATTTTCCATATTCATCATATTTTATCATCCAAACCCTCCCAACAAAAAAGAGGGAAAAAGACTTTATAGTCAATTTCCCTCATTGATTACATTAATTAATAAACTAAATTGTTTTGGTGTATAAATTAAAAGTGCTTTATTTCTCATTAGACATCAGCTCCAATTAATTAATTGCTTTTTATAATATCACTTTTTTTCTAAAAATCAAGTGTTTAATCCAAATAAGGTTTATCCACAGTTTTGGGGATAAACATATCTTTTGCATAATCCTCAAACTTTTCTACTGTGTCATTTTGCATTTTTTCAGTTACTCTAACATAAATATTATATGTTGTATCAATAGTTGAATGACCTAATCTTTTAGATACTGCTTTAATATCTGCGCCACTTTCGATTAACCTAGTAGCATGTGTATCTCTGAAGTCATGAAATCTAGAATTGATTCCCAGTTCATAATGAATCACTTTAAATGCATATTTTGGTGTGTCAGTTCCTAAAAATTGACCATTTTCTTTAATAAAAACTAACTTTGCTTCTGGTAATCCTACTTCTAGTTCGGCTTTGGCATCTATTATTTTTATTTCTGGCTTATTAGTAAACTCATTTATTACTCTCTTTTCATAATGTAATAAATAACTATCTCCATAAAACTTTCTATTCTCTTCTTGTTCTTTTTTATATTCTTTTAAAGCTTCTACTAGTCTATCTCCTATTGATATGGTTCTTTGACTTTGAGGATTCTTACAATTTCCATAATACCAAATTGTTGTAGAATGTCCTTTGGTAATATTTTTTCTTTTTGGTAATCCTAATTGATTCTTTTTAATTATGTTTTTATTAATTGTAATTGTCTTATTTTCAAAATCAACACAATCCCAAGTTAATCCATATACTTCTGATACTCTTAATCCAGTATAATATGCAGTTAATAATGAATAATAAATTGAATGGGATTCTTTAAATCTTTCTAAAATTCTTTCCACTTCTTCTTGTGTAAAAATATGAGCTGGATCTTTATCTATTGTTTCATATCTAGGTGCATGTACATTTTCAGCTGGATCTGAATTAATATAATTTAATGTATAGCAAGCATATTTAAGTGATCCTTTTAATACTTTTAAAATACTTGCTATAAAGCATTTAGAGAA
>JAFWMN010000034.1 GCA_017513865.1 Bacilli bacterium
GGGCATTTAACAATTAAAACATTACAAGATAATAAAACCGTTGCTTTTGAAACAGACACTATTAAAACTAACAGAGCAAGGTTAGAATTTGGTACAGAAATAAACGCCGGTTATGGAGGAGTAACAGTTAAATTTATTCCCGAGAACAATTCAACCAAGACATTACAATTTTTTAATAACAATGCTACTGATACAAGACGTTTCAATTTAAAAATAAATGAACCAACCGAAGCTACAAACCCCGCTACTAAAAATTATGTAGATACAAAAGAAACAGCAATTAATAACCAGATAACAGCAATTAATAACCGTATTGTTGAAAATAATACAATATTAAAAAGAGTATATACTTTTACACCTTTAAATTCAGCCCCCACACAAGTAGGGCAGATATATAAATATTTGTTAGTTATTAATGATTTGAGAAATGCAGAAGTTTTAGGAATATGCCCTAATTTTAATTTACAAACTAACCAAGCAACACAAACTCCATTAGGTGCATATTGAGAAGTTAGTTATACTAAAAGCACTGCGTCACTACTCATACAATTAACGGGAGATAAAGATTTATATAATAATTCTAACAGTGGCGGAAACAATTTTAATATTAACTTTTCAAAATTTAGTATTACAGTATTTTATATGAATAATAGTAATAGAGAAATAGATCAAACTTATCAAGGACAAATAGTTAATTTAGAGGAAAGGTTAGGAATAAATAATGAAAACTAAAAAACAAATGTTAGCAGCAATACAAGATTTAAAAGCAACAGTTGAAGGGTTTAAACCAACCCAAACCGTTTTAAACGAGCAAATAATGTTATCAAAAGAATTAGCAATCGACGCCCAGGTTTCTAATTCCGAAGTTTACGACGGAACTATTGGCTACCATACCTGAATAATTATTAATCAATGAGCCAACTATTTTGCTAATGTTTTTAAATATGAAGCCGACCAAATGAAACATACATTATTTATAAACAGAGCCATACGTTATGCCTTTATCTTTGGTTATGTTTGAATATGAAATAATAACGGCACACCCGAAATAGTTGGGGCAAGTGAGTGCAACGGTAAATGGTATGTATCTGTTATTAAAGAGGAAAACGATAATTTAGAAAAAAGCGACAGTTATTACAAACGTTTAGAATACAATTTAGAAGTAGACCCGAAAACTTTATACCGTTATAAATTTGATACCTTAGGGTTTTCGGCATACATAATTTTAGGACCAGTTATTAAAGTAGAAAAATTAGTATCTAAGGCGTTATATAACGAGATATTAGTTCTACCTACTCGTTTAATACATAGTAGCGAAAACCCAGACCCTAACAATAGAGCCGTAAAACAAATATTAGGTTTTAAGTCCCCAATCTTACATAAGTTCGCAGACGGACAAGATAAGTTCGAAGGTATGAATTTATCTATCACCTCATTAGAATTATTAAGAACTATTGAATATACTAAAAATTACTACTACGATTTATTAGGACGTAGAACAAATACCGACTACAAAGCCAGTCACTCATTAGACGCCGAAGTAGAAGCCAGCCAAATAAGTTTTAGAATATTAGAAAGAGAAAGATATTTACATTTAAAAGCATTTTTACAATGATTTTCAAAACAGTTTGCGACAAAGATAATGTTAGAAAACGCAATCAATGATTATCAAAATGTTAAAGAAATTGAAAAGATAAAAGTTGAGGAGAAAGAAAATGAAACTATCAACGATTAATATTAGCGAGTGAGTATCAGTTGTTAATAATATAACATTCCAAGAGGACAACGAATTAAAAAGGCAAGTATTAGAAAACGTTTTGTCAGTTATTTATTGAAAAAATTATAATCGTTCTTTTAGAGCGCATTTAACCAGTTCTTGAAAAGAATTTTTACAATATTATTTAGTTTCTAATAAATTAAAAATTGATTATATTTTATCAACTCAATATAAAGATTTTTTGGCTAATATTTCAACCTCACGCGGACAAGATACAGATAATTCTTTTAACGTCGATTACTACGGAGGAGAAGGACAAACCGGAAAAGCAACAGGGGAAGTTTCAAGCGAAACAACCTCATTAAATTTAAGAGATAAAGCAAGAAACTTTTATGATATTTCACATAATTCCATTTTTAAATTTTTAATTAATTTAATGTTTGACACGTTTATTGAAGGAGATGATTGAAATGACCTTGTATAAGTCGCGAACACCTATATGATGGAATAAAGGAAATGAATTTAAACCAACATATACTGATTTTAAAAATATTGTTTGAGACGAGGTTCCTAATTTTACTGTTAGTTGGCTAAATGAAACGCAAATACAAATTACTTGTGGAGTTAATGACGCATTTGATTTAGTTAAAATTAAAGCACCTGATAATAATACAGACCCAAGAGAAAATATTAAATACTATTATTTAGTCGGAGTAATTAATAAAACTAAATTAAATAAAACTTGTATCTTTGAATTAGATATATGAAGTACTTACTTTTTAGAAACAGAAAACCAAACAAGCGACTTAAATTTACAAAAAATAAAAATGTATTCCAATATTAAATATGATATAAATGATATAGTTGAAAATGAAACAGTAGCCGAAACCACAACAATTACCCCCGCAGGAATTTTACTTGATAAAACAAAAAAGGTATCACAATTACAACATCAAAATATTAATTGGAGAGAGTTAAATTGTGCTTTAGGGTATTATTCACGAAACGCCTTATGTGGAACATTATATTTTGTTTTTAATACCTCACAAGATAGATATGTTTTTATTCCGTGTACGACTTTTGAAAAAAACCCGTTAAGAGAAAATAATGCTAAATGAGTAGATTTACCAGGGCAAAAGTCCAGCGTATTTAAAAATGTTTGTTTAAGTAAAGACACTAAAGATTTTAGAGACCTTGCGTGAGATAATGCGTACCGTGATTTCTTTTCATTAATACAATCAACAAAATATAATTATTTAAACCCTTTATATGAAAATAATAACGGACAATCAAAATGAATTAATATTAACTCATTAGTTGGAGTATATTTAGGGCCACATATAACAACTTTAAAAATTAAAAATTGAATTAGTATTAAAAGAAATGATAGAAACTTAAATACAGACGCCCCTTATTTAATTAGTACTTCACAATCAAGTAGCGGCGTTAATATTAGATTAAACGGCTCTAATGCTAATGTTTATAAGGCCTGAACTTCAGGGGCAAATTCCTCATTATTAGGTGACGAAAATATTTATATTGGTTTTGAAATGACGTCGGAAGGTATTGAAATTAGGCGAGCGGGAAATGAAATATTAGAATTATGAAAAAAAGGGTATACCATTTATGATAACCCCAACTTAAATACCTATTACAACGCAGCGCGTTTATATTTTACTGATAGAATAGTGTTATCAAGTGGTTCAAATTCTATAGAATTATTTACTGAAGTTCCTTATTTTGTTAGTTCATATTTTGAAACATTGAGAAGGCAAAAAGAAACCTTAGATACTTCATATCATTTACAAAATGTTAATGCGGTTAGTTCATTTATTGGTTCTGTATTACCTTTAAGTTTATCAGGAGGTAAACCTCAAACAATAACAACAATGGAAATGACAAAAGACCATTTTGTTAACCCCGTTTTACAACACCAACATATAGAAAGGGTAGGAACAAGAGGTAGATTACACGATACTTTTACAACTAATAATTTTGCTTTTGGTAAAAAAGTTGCGTTAGATACTCGTAAAAAAAGTATTACAACTCACCTTGCCGGAGTTCACCCTGCTTTAAAAGCCGTCCAAATTGGCGCGGCAGCCGTTAATACAGGAATACAACTTGCCTCAAACTATTATCAAAGAAAGGCCTTTTTTGAGGACTTGAGAAATTCCGCGACTGTTAATACAACAACAGTCAGTGCGGGTTCTTTATCTAATGCGTTATTACTATTTTCAACAGGAACCACTAATGGTTGAAGTGAAACAACAGGAATTTTAAACCACACTCCCTTAGTTGGTTATGAATTAAAAATTAATCACGCGTGATATGCGGTATATGGTTATGAAACTAATTTTTATATTGATAATACAGAGTTAATTAATATTGGAAAAATGAATAATAAAAGTATTTTTACTTTAAGAATTCCAGAAAGTTTAGAAAACTTTTTTACAATGAAATATAACAATATATTAAGTCCAACAATTAGAGAAGCAATATGAGTTTTATTAGTTCAGGGAGTGATAATAATTTCAAAAGACCGTTTATCTACTCAATTAACAGCAGGGGGAGGTTCAGGCGATGAATTATTCAATACCTAAAAAACCAAGAGAATATTTTAATATCGAGGAATATAGAGAATGCGGTTTACAAAAGCCCGGAGGTATTACTATCATTAATGGAGGTAGGGACATTGGTAAAACTACCGGAACATTATTAAATGACCTACAAAAAACAGACGGAAAAAACCAGTTATTTTTTGTTCGTAATACAGAGAAAGAATTAAAAGCATATGCTAAATCATTTAACGCAAACTATGGAACTCAATTTTGAATGAGTGAAACAACTATTTATCGGGTTGCGAAAAAAGAATGAATAGAAAAGAAAACAAAGGAGCATAAAACAACTTATGCTAAAACTGAAATAGTTGGTTTTTGTGGGGCATTAAACGGGGTAGATAGTTGACGTTCTGCTAACTTTGATAATGTTAAATTTGTTTATGTCGACGAGTATAACCAGATAGGTAATTCCCTAAACGCCGAAAAATTCTTAACTTTATGAACCTCAATTTTAAGGACAAGGCAAGACGTTTATACTACCATTGTAGGAAACCGGGACGACGTAGCCGCCGACCTTTTAATAGAATTAGGAATTGAGATATTAGTTCCTGACGACTTTGAAGGAGATTGAGTAGTTCCTTTATTACCTAATGATAAGGACTTTGCGGACAAAGCATTTTTCATTGACCTTGACGACAGCCGTTTTACCAACAATGCTAAACCGACAATATGAAAAGCACTTGGGCGGAAAATGGAAGTAATGGGTAAATACTATGACCGTGGTTATAAATCATACGACAACGCCGATTGTAAAAAATTATCACAAGACGTTATGGAAAAAATTGATTGAAAATTTGCCTTTCATATGGAGGACGTTAAACTTGTTTTTGGCGAAATTAACGGCGTTTGAGTGGCGCATTGAGATAAAGATAAGGAAATAATCGTTGATAAAAATTATGCGCCTCATTTATTAACATTAAGAAATAAAGGGTTAATTAATATTACTAATAACGAGGACTGACCTTATGCGAAATTATCACAAGCAATGAAAAATACTCAAATTTTATATACTTCAATTTTAGCCAAAGAGGAAACAATTTTATTTGTTGATGACTTAGCATTTGCCTTAGAAAAAAAAGATGGCTTCCGCCTTTAATTATTTCTTTGGTAATTTTCTAAAATTCTCATATTTGTTGGTATAAATTCTTATCTCACCGTCTTTTTCCTCTTTCTCAATTTTAGGGACTATTTTTTGTAATGCTTTTAAAACTCTTGGCGTAAAACGAAAACTAACAACTCGACTAACACCATCTGTTTCCATTTCCTCAATATCAGTTATGATATTTAATCTATGCCCCGCTTTATTTTCAAAAATACTAACAAGTGCTAACATATAGGGACTAATATAATCAGCAATTCCTGTTTTTAAATCAACGTCCTCTCCTGCGTCCCGCAGCGCTTTATATAGTAATCACGCTGCTACTTCCTCATTATGGTTTGATATTCTTTCGTGAGTAGTTCTGTCTTTTCTTTTTCTTTTTCTTAAATTACCAGTTCTAGTATAATTGCTACTACTAAAATTAACATATGTTCTGTCTTTAAATGTTTGGACGGAATTCCTCCTAATATTATTACCAAAAAATGTGCTTGCCTCGTTACTAAGAAAATTACGTCATTTATCAGTTAAAGCATTTGCTTTTTCTCAATTTGTATTACTAATTTTTACACTTTTAACGTCTTTATAAATATCATCAAAGTCCTCAAAATCTCCTCGGGTTCCTTGAGTTCTTGATAAACGCTTATCCATAAAATTAAACCCCGCTTTTAATGCTCTCGTATATTCTTTTGCATCACCTTTAAATTGATGTTTTAATCTTTCGTTTCAACTTTTAGCATCATCAAGACCCGCGCTGTATAAATCTAATACTTTAAACGTTTTCTTTTTCTTTTTCATTATATGCCTTTCATTTAATTAATTTAGTATTTTTATAAGTAGTAGGAACTAATATTGGAAACCACTTATATTTCTCCTCAATTATTGTTCGTAATTGGGCTTCTTTAATAATATCAGTATTTAATAACTCATACATATTTTCAAATTCGCCACTTTGTTTAGTTTTAGAAACACCACCAAACCCGGTTTTTAAAACTTCATTATCTTTTGCAACAACATATCTTTTAGCACATTGTATATAAACATTATTTATATTTTCTTTTTCAACGTCTCAACACCCAAGTTCTTTACCTAATTTAACTTTTTCTAATGGGTAATCGTCTAATATCAACATACTATCGGTATCACAATATAAAACACTTTCGGGCTTATAAGAAATATGTTTTAATAGTTCATACCTACCATATGAAGTAATTGCTGCTGCTATTCAAACATTTCAACATTTTTTATTATCTAACAAATCATAATCACACTCAATCTCTGTTAAACCTTTAAAAAATTGTCTTGCTTTAATTGCATAACGATAATAATATTTTTTATTATTTGATACTTCGCCTAAATCAGGTATTTCATTTTCTGCAACAAAAAATGTATCAGGGTAATTGGCTTTCATTCCACAACTACCATATAAAGAATTTAATAACAATTTTCAAACTAATTTTGTATCACTTGTTTCTTTTAATTCATAAAAATTATCAATAACATTATTTAATAAATTCTGCGTTTGGTTAAAACCTCATATTTCCGCATACTCTCAATTACTAAACTCGTAAAAATGTTTTTGTATTTCTCATTCTTGTATTAGACCAACAAATATAAAATCTTGGTTGTCCTCAAATATGTAATTATGAAAATCGGACGTTTTATTAATTGTTCCTCAACCAGTTTTACATTTTAAAATATGGCCGACAACTCTAACAAATACAATTTTATAGTCGTCTATTTCCTCCTCGGTTATTGGTTCCGGCTCACCTGCCGGCAACTCATTTAATTTCATAACGGAAGGGTAATGACTTTTTGCATCTATCATTTTGGCTTTAATATTTTCGACTTTTTTAAATCAATAATCTTTATTATATGATGTTAAACCTCCACGATAAAACTGCTTGGCTAACTTTTGGCTATTAAAACTAATTTTAAATAGTTTATCATTATCGACGCTTTCGATAAATTGTCTTGCCAAAGACGAAATAGTTAAACAATTTTTCCAATCGATATTTTCATAACCTGTTAACGCTTTATCAAATTGTAATAACGCTTTAATAACTATATCAACGTCCCTTTCTAAATATTCACGATATTTTAAAGGTAATTTATCTCAACTATCAACCGGCTCTTGTTTATAATCAACTTCGCCTTTGGGAAAATTAAATAATTTACCTAGATACGCAACGGAATAATTTATTAATTTATAACTATCAACAAAAACAACTGTTAATTTTTTATATTTTAAAACTATTTTTAATATCTCATTTCCTGCACCTTTTTCATAAGTAAATATAAATTTGCTTTTAACTTTATTTAATATACAATTTCAATTTTCAACGGCCCAAGATAATAATATATAACCGTCAAATTTACCTAAATTATGGGCGTAAATTCTAATTGTTTTTTCAATATTATCTTTGCCTAATTCAATAAATCAATTTTCTAAATCATTTATTGTTAAACCATATTGTTTATCTGTCGTCGTTAAGTTCTTAGCCATTCAACAAGTAATAGTTCCGGCTTGATGTTCTTTAAAGTATTCGGTATCTGCTGTCGTAGTTTCAAAATCTATAACATAAGTTTTGTCTAATTCATAATTTTTCTTAGTCCTTATTTTCTTTAATTTCAACATCTAAAAAGTCCATAAATACTTTAAAAGATGCCTCACCTCTTGGCGACTTTCTAAATAACTTAACGAAAATAATTTCTTTTGTAAATTGTCTTTCAATTCTAAAAATATCTCAATAATTGTTATGGTAAATAATACTTCTATCTCCAGGAATTAAAAGTTCGTGCATTGTATTTAATTTATAAACTTTATCATTTTCAATTACTAATAAAAATGACTGCGTGCACCGGTTCCTAAAATTATTTTTAGTAAATGTTTTTTCCGTATCAAAATCTTTAATTAAATTTTCGTTTATGATTAAATTTTCGTTTTCTATTCTATACATCTTATTTCTCCTTTCTCATATTAAATATGAGCCCTGTTTGCTTTTTCTTTGTCTTAAATTGTTTAATTGTTAAATCTTTATTATTAACGTAAATATGAGGCGTTGTAATAGTTCAATGTATGTTTTTTAGTTTATACTTTTTCATTATTATTCTTAATGTTAATAAATCTGCTAAAAACCCTAAACTAATATCACAACTTCTCGATACACAATATAAAGTTTCGTTGTGCCTTTGTAAGAAACTAACGCAAGTTTCTCCAACTGCTGAAACTGTGTTTCGACTTGACTTATATTTAGACTGTCCCATACGTAAAATAAACCCATAATGAAGTTTCATATAACTACGTAATAAATATTCCTCCTCACCTTTTCAAAATGGGTGCTCTGAAAGTTTTTCAAAATCATTTATTTCAAATAATTCATACTCTTTGATAACTTGCTTATTTAGTCCTGAAATTTTATATCATTTTTCAAGTTCTTTTTCAAGTTGCTTTTCGGTAAATTCGAAATATCTAAAATTTTTAACTAATTGATAATCTCCTCGCAAACTCGGAAATATGTTTTTATCAAGTTTTAAAAATCTTGGTATTTTCTTGTTTATTTTCATTTTCTCTCCTTTGTATGTCTTTTCATAATTAGTTTGCATTTCGCGCAATAATTAACGCTCATTCTACACTCGGGGCACTCAATTATTAATTTGTATCAACTGTTATTCATTTTCTACCTCGTCCTCGCCCTCACGACCGCAATAGATACAATAACCAAAGTCCCCATTATCATATAAATTTTTATTAACCATTGAAATAAATGTTCTTAATCTTTCACATTTACATTTTTCGGGTAATTGTTCTAATAGTTCTTTTAACTTAAAAAGTAATTGTTCGCTGTTTTTATCTTTTAACATTATTTCTCCTTCTTATCACAATAAGGGCATTTTTCTCAATCTCTATGATTAGTTAAATGCCAATTTAATATATCAATAAATATCTTTAATTTTTTATTTTGACACTCTACCGATAATTCGTCTAATAAACGTCTTACTTCGGTTGCTAACGCTACGTTTTTACCCGTTAAAACAATTTTGTTTATATATTCTTGTTCTTTCTTGCTAATTTTCTTTTTCATATATTCCTTTTTGCGTCTCCACCCTCGGGCCTCAACCCTACTCCCCGGGACGCGTGCACCGCCATTTTTATTTAATTTATTATTCTTATTTTAAATTATCGTAAAATCAAGTAATTATTTCAGCTCCGGGCACTTCTTGCTCGTTAATATTTTCGTAAACACCTTCCGAAACTTTTTGACTTTGTCAAACTTTATAAGTTCAATCTCTGTTTATTGTAATTGATGAATAAGTTTTACCTTGTTTATTTTTTTCATTTAATTTTGCCATATTTTGAGGCACGAAAAATTTTAGCCCAAATAAATTTATCATTACGCTTTTTTCTGTAGCCATAACAAAGCTTTTTGGTTCAATAAACAATGTTTTATATGTTCTATTAGCGTTTATTAATTCTTGGAATTTATTTTTTGTATTTTTTGCTCTGTCTGCTTTTAATTGTTTTTGATAATTATTTAGTTCTTTAACGTCTAACTCCATAACGTCATCACTAACTTTTTTAAATTTATTAAATGCTTTTTGCATATTGTTCCTTTCAACTCCCGACCCCTTCGACCACTTATATTTTTATATTTTATCAAATATTATTTAATTTGTTTAAAAATTTTATTATTAGTTATTTAAACTTTTTTAAATCTCAATTTTTACCACCTTTATTATCGTATCAATCTTGCGCTTTCTCTACCATTTCATAAAGGGCTCAACGCTCCTCTTTGCTTGCGTCTCATTCTAGCCATCTAATTAGTTTTACCAAATCTGTAAAGTTTCCTTTTTTAAAAAATTCTATTACTTTCTCGCTTTTACTTTTTTCCATTGTTTCACCTTTCATAACTGCCGTCCCCACTCGCCCACTTAGTTTTTACAATTGTTTTTATTTATATATTTTTATTACCAGTTCGAAATAAACGCCTTTTTTTAATGGCAATTTATCAATATACATAGTATAGTTTTGTAATTCTACGCCGTTATTGTCGATAATTCATTTATTGCCTCAACAACTACCTAATTTTTTAACTAATTTACCGTAGCCCTTCGCTTCGGCTAAGGCCTTTAGGCCGTTGCAATCTGCCGCCTTATGTGTTAGTCCATTTGTTTCAACTAAATAATATTCAAATTCTTTTTTCATTTTTCAACTCCTATTTTTCGTTTCTTATTTATTTATCATTTTCGCAACTTCTTTTTTACATTTTAGTCGCTTATTTTTTTCAACTAGCGCTTTTAATAGCAGCGATTCTAATGCCTCGAATTCGCTAGCGCTAGCGCATCATTCTAAATAATATTTAATATCGTCAATATCGATACGGCTAAATAGTCAATTTATCTTTTTCATAGTTCTCACTTTCTTATTTATTATTATTTATTATATGATATTATTGTACTACCAAAACGTTTTGAATGTAAAAA
>JAFWMN010000035.1 GCA_017513865.1 Bacilli bacterium
AATTGATAAATTAGAATTGTTAGCGCTGTCTCTAAAAACAATATAATTTTTATCATTGTTAGTTGCTTTTAATAATAAAGGAATAGGGCTTTTATTAATAGTTATACCTTCATTAAATGTTTTTGCGCCTGTTATTGTTTGGGCGGTGTTTGTTGAAACGGTATTTGTTAATTGATTATTAACATTTGTAATTTGATTATTAATGTTTGTTATGTTTCTTTCGTTTTGACTTACGGTGTTTTTAACTACTTGGTAGTCCTCAGGCTCCCCGGAACTAACAACTGGTTTCTTTCAATTAAATAAACTTCATTTCATAAAATCTCCTTAAATTAAAAAAGGGTTTAACCCCTTAATTTTGTAGTAGTTTCTACAATGCCTTCTAATTTTGAAACTCTTTCGCTTAAATTAGCTATTTTTTGGTTAATTTCTTTAACGCTTTCGTTTAATTCTTTTAAATGTTTTTCCATTGACTTTAAGAATTCTTTAACGTCGTTTAATACTGCTAATGTTTTAAATAGTTTTTTAAACATATGATACTCCTAATTATCAGCAATTTTTCCTGGTATTCTGTGATAAATTCTAATACTAGTAAAATTAATTTGGGAAGTGCTTAAATTTTTTATACGGTATCTTATTTGATTATTTCCTGTTTGAACTAAACCAAATTGAATTAATTTTCCGTCTCGGTCTAAATCTTGTGTATCTCACTCTGCTATCGAAATTGTTTTAACGTCGCTCATATTTCTATATGTTAAAACATTACAATAAATTTTAAACTCAAAAGTAATATCAACTTTATTAGTTGTTAAAATTACAAGAAACTCATTTAAGGTTTGTCTTTCTAACCCTGTTATAGTAAACCCTGCTGTTTGATAACCGCTTGCGGGAACATTAAAGGCATTAGAAGACGCTTTTTTAATGTAATATAAGTCGTTTCTAACTAATACTTCACGTCTATCTTTTGAATTATTAGAAGTTGTATAAGTTAAAGGTCTATTACCTGACTTAATTTCAATGGGACTATTAGTAGTTTGTAATATTAAACCATTAGCGCCTCATACAGTCGCTTTTGTTGCCTCATTATTAGAAGTTCCTATATAACCTACTCTCTGCCCGGTATTATTTTCAAATTCTATACCGAATGATTGGTCGTCAGTTGACTTAATAGAAACAACATTTGCGGTGCTTTCAAAAGTATTTTTACCTGTGAAAGTGTTATTAGCATTTAACTTTGCTAAGCCGGTAGTATCTCCGGCACCTGTTGCTTTCTTTCATTGATATAAAGGAAATTTAGCCACGTTATTCTCCTATTGTTGATAATGTTTCGTTTCCAGGCATAGTCATTAGGTTTTGGTTTTTATAGATAAATAATTTTCCTCAACCTAATTTACCACTCGCAAGTCATAAATGAATTACTCTCATATGAGACATATTTAATGGGTAATCTTGCTCCCCTGAAAATTCTAACATTGTTAATATTTTTAGGTAATTTTTCTTATCAATAACAATAATTGTATTTTCGTCTAAGTATGAAGTTGTGTTATTATCACTTGCGTTTTTAGTTGTATATAAACCATTATCTGAACGGAATTTATTATTAACTACGTGAATATCTCCAACGAAATTTTTAATTTCAATATTTTTTGAGTTAAATAATTGAGACATAATATTTGACTTTAATTTTGTTTGTAATGTTGGTGCTACTAACATAACTAAGTCCTCTTTATGTGAAGCATCGCAAGCATATATTAAAGTATTATCATAATTATACTCGTGTGAGTTTAATAGCATTTTTTCACACTCTGGGAATACTTCTGTTGTTAAAGCGTCAAATAAGTTTGTTGCTTGTCCTTGAATTACTTTACCTTTATTATTATCTTTATCTGCGGTAATTAAACCCATAATGTAGTCGTATTTTTTAACTTCGATTGATTGTTGAATTTGCCCGATAATTTGGTCCTCAATATATTCTCCTAATTGTCCGTCAATGAAGTAAGTAATCATTTCTGTTGTCCGTCAAACAACGGGAAACGCTCATTGCTTAGAAGTAGGTGCTAACCTTCCGTCGTCCTCTTTAAACTTAATAAATTGACGAGACATTGCTTCTAAATTAGATAATTCTGTTGGAACAAATTTATCTTTAATTGTATCTCACTCTTTACCTTCTTGTATGTAGTGTTTAATATATCTATTACCGTTTCCTTGTTTATCGCTACGTCTTTGGTCGATAAATTGGTTAGCGAAAACTTCCATACCCGGTTTTAATTCTGTTAATTGTTGGTGAGTAATAACGATTAAGTTTACTAAATCTTGTAATTCGTTTGTTGCGGCTCTTGACGCTCTGTCCTCTACCAATTCTCTTTTTAAGTTATCGATATATTCTTGCCCTGAAACGTTGGCTTTGGCTGCTCTAACTTCAACGGCTTTTTCTATCGCTTTTTCGGTTTCTTTTGTCATAATAACCTTCCTATTATAATTTTAATTTATCTGGTTCTTGGTTATTTGCTGGTTTAGAAATTGTTTCACGTAATTCGGTTATTTGTTTATTTAAGTTATCGATTGAATTAGTAATATTTGTTTTTCAATCTTTTTCCTCAAATTCGTTTAATTGGTTTTCTAACTGTTTTATTTGGTTTAAAATTTCCTCTTTTGTCATAGAATTTCACACTCCTAATAAATAATTATATCAGGAAAATAAAAAAAAGCCGCATAAAATGCGACTGTGTGAAAGAATGTTTTAAACTTTTAATTAATGATACTTATAAATAATAAAAACAAGGAACTCGTGATAAAGTAGGGGAACCTACATTTAGCAAATACCAAAAATTTAAAAAATTGCGTTTGGTATCAGTAATAAAACCGATACCTTAATAATTATACTAAATAAATGTTTTCACGCTTAAAAATAATTCTTGTGAGGAGGGCGACCGCGTTTTATTTTATATTGTTTTATTGTTTGTTTATTAATTTCAGTTAGTTTATCGATGGATGCTTTTTCTCTGGCGTTGGTATATGGAACGTAT
>JAFWMN010000003.1 GCA_017513865.1 Bacilli bacterium
TCCTTAGGGATGTTAACTGTTTTTTGTTCAAATGCCTGATTAGCTCGGTTGGTAGAGCGCACGGCTGTTAACCGTTAGGTCGTAGGTTCGAGTCCTACATTGGGCGCCATCTTTTTTTATATGTATAAAAATGGAGGTAATAATAATGAGTAAATTTACTAAAGAAATGGTCGATGATTATGCAGATAAACTATTAATTGGTTTAACTGATGAAGAAAATCAAATGGTTTTAGATGAATTTGAAATCATTGATAAAAATATCGATTTAATTAATGAAATACCAAATATTGAAAAAGTTATACCTATGACTCATGCATTAGATAATTTTGAATATGAGCTTAGAGAAGATATTGTAGAAGATTCAGTTCCAATCGATAAACTTCTTTCAAACTGTGATAAAACAGCTGGCGATGAAGTAGAAGTACCAAGGATGGTGGGCTAATATGACATACATGGATAAAAGTATAGAAGAAATACATGAGGCTTTAATAAAAGGAAAAGTAACTAGTAAAGAACTTATAAAAGAATCATTAGAAAAAACGAAAGAAATAGAAAAAAAATGTAATGCTTTTGTAACAATATTAGATGATGCTAAACCAGTAGAGGTTACTGATGAATTATTATCAGGAATTCCGTACGGTATTAAAGATAATTATAGTACTGAAGGTATTTTATCAACAGGATCATCTAACACATTAAAAGATTATATTCCTTTTTTTACAGCAACTGCAATTGAGAATTTAACTAAAAAAGGGGCAATTCCAGTTAATAAAACGGCTTTAGATGAATTTGGCATGGGCGGAACTGGAACAACATGCCATACTGGGACTATTACAAACCCATGGGACCATACTAGAATGTGTGCCGGATCATCTGCCGGCTCAGCAGCTGCTGTAGCTGCTGGTGTATATCCTTACGCCACGGGTTCTGATACAGGTGATTCCATAAGAAAGCCAGCCGCATATTGTGGAATTGTTGGATATAAACCAACATATGGAATGATTTCAAGATATGGTTTATTTCCTTTTGCATCCTCACTTGATCATCTGGGTGCCTTAACTAGGAGCGTTAAAGATGCAGCGATTGTTGTTGATGGTATGAAAGGTATAGATAAAAATGATATGACTAGTTGGGATTCCTCAAATATTCACTTATATGATTCTATCGATGGAAACATAAAAGGTAAAAAACTATGTTATATAAAAGAAATATGTGATATTAATAATTATCCTAATGCTGATAATGAACTTAAAGAACATTTGGCTAATTTTATGGATACTATAGAAAAATGCAAAAAATTAGGCTTTGAGGTAAAAGAAGAGTCAATTGATCAAACATTATTAAATGCTCTTCCTTCAGTATATGTTGTTATTTCTTGCGCTGAAGCTACAAGTAACATGTCTAATTTAACGGGCTTTATATTTGGACCAAGAGCAGAAGGTGAAAGTTGGGATCAATCCCTTAAAAATTATCGAACTAAAGGTTTTTCACCATTAATTAAAAGACGATTTGTTATAGGCTCTTATGTATTGCAAGCTGAAAATAAAGATAGATACTTCCACAATGCTCAAAGAGTTAGAAGACTTTTAGTAGATGAGTGGAATAAATTATATAAAAAATATGATGCCATTATTCTTCCTGTAGGTAGTGGACCAGCCAAAAAACTAGAAGGATCTAAAGACATATTAGATCAAAATACAGCCATCTTAGAAGAGCACTTACAAATAGGTAATTTTGGTGGTTTTCCTTCAATTACTATTCCTAATGGATTTATAGATAACTTACCAGTTGGCATAAATATAACAGGTAAATGTTATGATGATATTAATGTTCTTAATATTGCTTATGCCATTGAAAGTTCTATGAATTATAAAGGACAAGTAGTAAAGGAGGTTAAATAATGGATTATAAAGTTATGATTGGTTTAGAGATGCACTGTGAAATTAGTGAAACCAAAACAAAAGTATTTTCAGGAGCTAAAAACGATTTCAGTGAATATCCCAATGACAGTGTAAAACCTATTGACATGGCTTTTCCAGGTACCCTTCCTACTGTTAACAAAGAGGCAGTTAGAATGAGTTTGATGGCCAGTATGATATTAGGCTGTAGTCAACCAGAATATTTATATTTTGAAAGAAAAAACTATTATTATCCGGATCTTCCTAAAGGGTTTCAAATAACCCAAGAAACAAAACCTGCTCCTATTGGAAGTTATGGTGAGTTTATATATGAACATGAGGGGAAAAAGAAAAAGGCAAGAATTAATAACCTGCACCTAGAAGAAGATGCGGCTAGCTCTGACCATTATCCATCTGGTTCGAGAATTAATTATAACAGAGCAGGTGTTCCTTTACTTGAACTTGTTACTGAACCTGATTTTAGAAGTGCTGATGAAGCTGTCGCATTCTTAGAAGCAATTAGAAATATTTATAGATATGCTGGTATTAGTGAAGCTGATAGTAAAAAAGGACAAGTTAGATGTGATGTTAACGTTTCTATAATGGATGCTTCATTAGATGAAACAAATCCTGAAAACTGGGGTACTAAAGTTGAAATAAAAAATGTCAATTCCTTCAGTGCAGTTAGAGATGCAATTAACTATGAAATAGAAAGACAATTAAATCTTTTAAATAGCGGTAAAAAAGAAGAAATTGAACAAGAAACTCGTAGATGGGATGAGGAATCTGGAACAACTATCCACATGCGTAGTAAAGTTGACGCTATTGATTATAAATATTTTGTTGAACCTAACATTCCAAAATTTAAAATAAAAAAAGAATGGCTAGAAGAAATTAGAAAAAGCATCCCAAGACTTCCATATGAAAGAAAAGAAACATATATAAATGAATATGGTATTACTGATTATGATGCCACAATCATTATAAAAGATAAAAAAATATCTGATTTTTATGAAGAATGTATAAAATTAAAAGCTGATCCTAAAATGGCTTCTAACTGGATTACAACTAATTTACTTGGTAATTTAAATAAATTAGAATTAGAATTCGATGATCTTACATTAACTCCAAAAATGTTAAAAGATTTAATTGATTTAGTAGAATCTAAAGAAATATCTTCTAAACAGGCGAAAGAAGTATTCTTAGATATCCTAACAACTGGTAAGACACCTCAAGAAATTGTTAAAGAAAAGGATATGAAACAGATGAGTGATGAAGAAGAAATAGTTAAAATTGCTAACGAAGTTTTAGATGAAAATCCCGATGCTATAGATCAGTATAAAAAAGGTAGAACCAACGTTGTTGACTGGTTAACTGGACAAATTATGAAAAAAACAAAAGGTCAAGCAAATCCAACTATCGCCAGAAGCACAATGGCTACTGAAATAGAAAAAAGATAAGATTTCAAAAAAAGTGAAATCTTTTTTTATTTTGTTCTAATTATTTGTAAATGTGCTATAATATGATAAAGAATTTATTCTTTTAGAAAGGAAATGGGCTATATGTTTTGTCAAGAGTGTGGTAAGAAAAATACTAAAGAATCTAAGTTTTGTGAAGAGTGTGGTGCCAAACTAGTTTCAAACACCAAAAAAAATGATAAAAAACCGATGAATAAAAAAAATAAAACAATCCTTATAATTGTTGCTACTATTTTAATATTAATAGTTTCTGCTTTTGCTATTTTGTCTAACAGATTTAAACCAGCAAATGTTGCTAAAGAGTACTTTGTGGCAGTTACTAGTGGAAATACTGATAAACTATACAATTATTTTGATGTTAAAAACTCTGATTTTACTAGTAAAAAAATCTTTAAAAAAGTAGTAATTCTACCAAAAGCCGAAATTGTCAATTATTCGGTCGGAGAAGGGAAAATATCTGAAGATGGCCTAACCATGGAAGTTCCTATTAACTATATCACCAATACATCTAAAACATCAAATAAAGCTGTCATTAATTTAATGAAAGATAAGAAAAATAAATTTTTATTTTTTGACAACTGGAAAGTAAGTAATGAAAGTAGTGAATTAAAAACAGATTTTTCTATATATGTTCCAAAAAAATCAAAAGTAATTTTAGAAGGCATTAATCTAGATAAAAAATATCTAAAGAAAAATGATAATAGTCAATATGATGAATATGTTATTCCGCAAATATTTAAAGGCAAATATAAAGCAATAGCTACACTTAAAAGCGGATTATCTTTAGAAAGTGATGTTAATATTAGTGGTTCTAGTGCCTATCTAAGCAGTTTAAAATTGTCTTCTAAAGATAAAGAAAAAATAGAAAAAAAATTACCAGAAATTATTAATACAATTTATAAAAATGCAATTGATAAAAAAGCATTTGGCGATATTAAAAAAGATTATGATTATGATGGGGCTAAACTTGATAATTTAGAAAAAGGCTATGTTTATCTAATGAATGGTACCACTTCAAGTGGATTAAAAAAATTTAACACCAAAAGTGCGAAAATTACATCATCAAAAACAAGTGGTTCTTATATTTCTGTTACTGTTAAACTTAATTTTGAATATACAGCTACTAAATCATTACTTGGTGAAGAAAAAACTAATTCTAAAGAAGATGAAGACATAATATATTTAGATTTTGATTATTTTAAAGGTGAATATAAGCTTGTAGATATTTCAAGTTGGCCAAAATA
Source organism: Bacilli bacterium (assembly GCA_017513865.1). Classification (GTDB taxonomy): domain Bacteria; phylum Bacillota_I; class Bacilli_A; order RF39; family UBA660; genus Coprosoma. The sequence goes on from JAFWMN010000003.1 coordinate 4,621, forward strand.
TTTTAGTGTATTTTAGAAAAGGAGTGTTAAAAAATGGCTAAATTTTGTACAAATTGTGGAAAAAAATTAAAAGAAGGAGAAAAATGCGACTGTACACCAGCTGTAACTAGTAATATTGATTTTCAAAAAATATTAGATATTTGTAAAAATATGTTTATAAAACCAATAGATACAATGAAAGAATTTACGAAAAAAAGTAATTTTACGTTGGCAATGATTTTAACTGGAGCATTAAGTATAATTGCTGGTTTATTCGGAATGGCAATCATGAAAAACGCTTTTGCTTTAATAGGTAACCAATCTTTATATAGAACTTATGCATATGGAAGTATGCCTGTTAATATTCCATACGGAAAAATATTTTTTACTAGTTTAATTCTTGTGTTTGCTATTTCATTTATTTATTCTGGAGTTTTGTATTTAGTAAATACTATAATATTTAAAAGAACGGCAGACTTTAAAGAAGTATATGCTTTATATGGTGTAACTTCAATAGTTATTTCAGTAACTATGCTTGTATCAAGTATATTAATGTTTTTAAACATTTATTTTGCATTTATAATCGTTGGTTTAGGTTCAATATTAGCCACAGTGTATAATTATCACGGGCTTAAATTCCTAGGTGATAAAGATGAAAATAAATATGGCTATATTTATCTAACCACTTGTGTTGTTTTCTACATAGTAGTATTCATAATTACAAAAATATTTTCTTAAGAAGTTTTAAAACTTCTTTTTTTATTATCTTGACAGGGCTTAATAAATAAGGTAAAATTATAAACGTAAGTCTTATGGAGTAGTACTCAAGAGGCTGAAGAGGCGCCCCTGCTAAGGGTGTAGGTCGGGTAACCGGCGCGAGGGTTCAAATCCCTCCTGCTCCGCCATTTAAAAATTAACCACTTTTTAGTGGTTTTTATTTTAGGTTTTTATAGTTTCTTTTTTTAACATTTAACATATATAAAAATAGGGGGGTATTATATGAAATATAAAGGAATAGATGTTTCTAAATATCAAGGGGATATTAATTTTGATAAAGCAAAAAATGATATAGACTTTGTTATTATAAGAATTGGTTATGGAAGATATGATAATCAAAAGGATCCTAAATTTGAATCAAATTATTATGGTTTTAAAAATTATAATGTTCCTATCGGCATTTATCATTATAGTTATGCTAAATGTGTAGAGGATGCCAAAAAAGAAGCTGACATCGTTTTAAAATGGTTAAATGGAAGAAACCTTAACTTGCCAGTTTATTTTGATATTGAGGATAAGTCGCAACAAAATTTAGGTAAAAATACTTTAACTAATATATGTGAAGCTTTTTGCTCTAAAATTGAAAAAGCTGGTTATTGGGCCGGAGTATATGCAAATAAATACTTTTTTACCACATATTTAGATTATAAAAAACTAGAAAAAAAATATACTATATGGGTTGCTCAATATAATAGTACAAATACTTATAAAGGGAAATATGATATGTGGCAATATACATCATCAGGAAAAGTAAGTGGTATTAATGGAAATGTCGATATGAATTATCTATATCGTAATATTTTTATAAATAATAGTTCTAATATTTTAGATTTACCTGATTTAAGTAACTATAAGGGTAATTCAATTGTTGATGGTTTGAAATCAGTAGGTTTTGATAGTTCCTTTAATTCAAGAAAAAATTTATATAAAAAATTAGGATTTTATGACACCTATAAAGGTACTTCAGCTCAAAATATAAAATTATTAAATGCTTTGAGAATAAAGGAAGAATACTATTCATCAAATTATAAAGGATTATCTTTTGTAGATGCCTTAAAATCTATAGGAGTGGATTCTTCTTTTAATAATCGAAAAGCAATCGCCCTTAATAATGGTATTAGTAATTATAAAGGGACTGCTGCTCAAAATTTAAAACTATTAAATCTTCTAAAAAAAGGGAAACTTCGAAAATAGTTTTCCTTTTTAATTATTGACATAACCTATATGGATTGCTAAACTAATATTGGAGAAGAATAGGAGATGATGTTATGACTCCACATAACGAAGCTAAAAAAGAAGATATTGCTGATATTGTAATAATGCCTGGGGATCCCCTTAGAGCTAAATATATTGCAGAGAATTATTTAACAGATTATAAATTAGTAAATAAAGTTAGAAACATATATGCTTATACCGGTAATTATAAAGGTAAAAGAATTACCGTTATGGCCTCTGGTATGGGAATGCCTAGCATGGGTATATATGCATATGAATTATATAAAATATATGATGTAAAAACAATTATAAGAATTGGCTCTTGTGGAGGTTATTTAAAAGAAGCAGATTTGTTTGATATTATTTTAGCTAGAGATGTTTATAGTGAAAGTAACTTTGCTTATACTTTTAATAATGACGTGTGCCATTTAATTGAAGGTGATAAAGGATTAAGCGATAAAATAAGCAAAACAGCTAAAGAAAAAGGAATCAAATTATTTGAAGGCACAACTGCTTGTACTGATTGTTTTGATTTATATATGACAGATGTAAATAAATTTTTAGAAAGAATTCCAAATGGTATTAAACCAATAGCTGCTGAAATGGAAGCTTTTGCTTTATTTTACATAGCTAAATTTCTTGGTAAAAAAGCCGCTTGTGTAATGAGTGTAGTAGATTCTAAATATATTAATAAAGTAGCAACACCAGAAGAAAGAGAAACAGGCTTAAATAAAATGATTGAACTTGCTTTAGATTCAGTTATTTAGAGCATAATACAAAAGGTGATTTTATGAAACACGAAGTGTATAATTTAAAAAACTATGATCTTCATACTGTTGAAACTAATAGATTTAAAACTATTAGTTTTGTTGCTCAAATAAGAATAAAAAATGAAAAAATACATGATAAATATATTCCCATGCTTTGGCGTATGCTTGTTAATACAAGTGCAAAATATAAAACAATAAAAGAAATATGTGAAGCTTCAGCTAATATTTATGAGCCAAACTATTCTATCAGATTTATCGGTAGCGGCTCACAAGATGTTTTAGTATTATCAGGCTCTTTTATAAATGAAAAATACACTGAAAAAGGGATGAATGAAGAAAGTATAAAATTTTTATTAGAATTTTTATTTAACCCTAATATAGATGAAGGTGGTTTTGATAAAGAAATATTTGAAATACAAAAAAACAGACTAGTTAATTATTATAAAAACATAAAAGATTATCCTAGAGAATATGCTAGTTATAGATATATGGCTAATACAAAATACTATGATTATGACGAATATACGCTTGAAGAACTAATTGAAATAACTGAAAGTTTAACTAGAAAAGAACTATATGAGTTTTATAAAAAAATTATTAAAGAAGGAAAATTTGATATATTTATATGTGGGAATTTTAATTCTTTAGAAATGAAAGAAATCGTTGAAAGAAATGTTGATTTCAAAGGATTTAAACAAGAAAAACCAGCACATCAGATTATTCAAAAAACTTATAGAAAAAATCCAAAAATAATAATTGAAAAAACCCCTAATGCGCAAAGTTTTCTCATTATGGGACTTAAGACAACTGATATTACAAAATATGAAAGTATTTATGTATCACTTATTTATGCCTGGATTTTAGGCGGTGGTTTTAATTCACTACTCAATCAAGTTGTTAGAGAAAAAAATTCACTATGTTATTACATTTATGTAGAACGCAATAATTTAATAAGTGGACTTAGAATTTGCGCGGGAATAGATGGAAAAGACTATGATAAAGTATACGAACTAATAGAAGGAGAACTTGTTAATATGCAAACTGGCAATTTTTCTTCTGAATTATTTGATAGTGTTAAGAATATTTATTACAATTCTTTAGAAAACATTGAAGATTACCAAAACGATATTTTAAATAGTTTTATTTCCATGGAATGTATTGATGCTGATGATATTAAAACAAGAAAAGAAATAGTTCAAAAAATGACTAAAGAGGATATTATGAACTACGCCAAAAAAACGCACATCGATGTTGTTTATTTACTAAAAGGTGATAAAAATGAATAAAATATCTTATGAAAATATTGATTTAGATGTTTATACCGAAGTTTTAGATAATGGACTTAGAGTGTTCTTAATCAAAATTCCAAGAAATGAAATTCATGCTAGAATTACAGCTTTATACGGTGGATCCATATTAGAATTTAAAACTAAAGGTGATAAAGAATTTACAAAAGTTCCTGCGGGTATTGCCCATTTTCTAGAGCACAAAATGTTTGAAAAAAAAGATTTTGATCCTTTTCAAATATATGAAAAAAATGGTGCATCAGCTAATGCCTTTACAACAGAAAAAATAACCTCTTATCATTTTACAGGCATTCATAATTTTTATGAAAATTTAAATATTTTACTCAGATGTGTTCATGAACCATACTTCACAGATGAAAACATAAATAAAGAAAAAGGAATTATTTCACAGGAAAAAATGGAAGACTTAGATAGTGTTTATTATATTACTAGAGATAAAGCATTTGAAAACACTTTCAAAAATTCCGGCTTTAAAAATTCTATTTTAGGTAGCTTAGAAGATATAAATAATATGACCAAAGAAGAACTATATAAAGTTTATAATACTTTTTATCATCCAAGTAATATGCTGCTTACAATTAGTGGTGGAATTGATATAGAAGAAACTATGAAATTTATTAAAGATTATTATAGTAAAAAAGATTTTGGTCCTAAAAAAGAAATAATTTTAAAAGAAATAGATGAACCAAAAACAGTAGTAAAAGAAAAAGAAATTATATATAAAGACGTTAAATCAAAAGAAATATATATAAATTATAAAATAAAGAAAAATGACAAAATGAAAGACAAATTTAAAAATATATGCTTTTTAAATATGTTTCTTCACATGAACTTTGGTGGATTTTCGCCACTTAGTGATATAACCTTTAAAGATAAAAATTATTTGTCACCAATAAATAACAGTTTGTTAGTAGCTGATGATTTTTATATTTTACAATTTAACATAACTGCTAAAGATGATGCTGATGCTGTTATAGAGTTAATTGATGATACCTTAAATCAAAAGAAAACAAATGAAAATACATTTAACTTACTTAAGAAAAACGATATTAGCTCTTTGATTGTATCAACAGAAAATGCTAAAACTATATGTCATAGAATAATTAGTCAAATACGCAATTATGGTAAACTTATTACCGATATCCATAGCAGGTTAATTAATTTAGAATATAGTGATTTTAAAGAAATTATTAATTCATTAGACTTAAGCAACCGTGCTGTAGTTATTTTAGAATCAAAAAAAGACGATTAATTATCGTCTTTTATAATGACTATCTCTTCTTTATGCAATATATCAGAATACATTTTTATATTATCCAAAAAACCATCAAACACATTTTTTTCTATTTTAAACTTATAAATAACTTTATCATCAAATTTTTTAACAACATCAATATTTTTTAAAATATAATCAATACTTTTAATATTATCATAATCAAACTCAATAGTTACTTCGTATCCAGGAACTAAAATACCAAAAGAACACTTATTTAAAGCTTCTTTAACTGAATTTGCATAAGCTCTTACCAATCCTCCGGCCCCTAATTTAATTCCTCCAAAATATCTAACCACCACACATAAAACATTTGTTAAATCGTTATTTTTTAATATATTTAAAATAGGCGTGCCAGCGGTCCCACTTGGTTCTCCGTCATCTGAACACTTCTCCTTACCATTTACTATATAAGCAAAACAATAATGGGTTGCTCCGGTATACTCATTTTTTATTTCTATTAAATTTTTATTAATCTCATCATCATTTATTATTGGATACAAAATAGTAATAAATTTTGATTTATTAACTATTATTTCATCACTTATTTTTCTCGTTATCGTTCGCATATAACCACCAACCTAATTATATTAAATGATAAGTCAAAATGCAATATTTAATATCTTGATAAATATTAAGAAATTATTTATAATACTTTTGAAAGCGGTGAAAATTATGGTATTAGAAAAACTAAAATTAGTTCCTCATAAACCCGGGTGTTATTTAATGAAAAACAGTAACGGAGTAATTATATATGTTGGTAAAGCTAAAGATTTAAAAAATAGACTTAACTCATATTTTCACTCTTCACATACTGGAAAAACAGCTAGATTAGTATCAGAAATTGCTGATTTTGATTATATAGTTGTTTCTTCAGAAACAGAATCATTAATATTAGAAATAAATTTAATAAAAAAACATGATCCAAAGTATAATATTTTACTTAGAGATGATAAGAGTTATCCATATATTGAACTTACTATGGAAAAAGTTCCAAGATTATTAGTTGTTAGAAATGTGCATAAAAAACGAAATAAAACTAGACTATTTGGACCTTATCCAAATGTAACTGCTGCTAGAAATACAGTTAATTTATTAAATAGACTATATCCCCTTAGAAAATGTAAAACATATAATAAAAGACCATGCCTTTATTATCACATAGGACAATGCTTAGGATACTGTACAAATAAAGTCGATCCTAAATTAATTAAAAACATGGAAAATGATATTATAAAATTCTTGAAAGGTGACGATAAAATCGTTACTGAAAAATTAAAAAAAGAGATTAATATTGAAAGTGAAAATTTAAGATATGAAAAAGCTTTAGAATTAAAAGAACTTTTAGATTATGTAAAAGTAACTTTAGTTAAACAAAAAATAGAAACTAGTGACAATATTGATCGGGATGTTTTTGGTTTTTACAACGATGGAAACTACTTAAGTGTTTTTATCTTCTTCATAAGAGGAAGCAAAATAGCTGGACATCATCATCAAGTAATTCCTTTAATTGATAATGAGGAAGAAGAGCTCACAAGATATATTGCTAAATTTTATGATAAAGCTTTAATACCAAAAGAAATAATCGTCCCTAGTATTGTCGATAATAAACTTCTGTCAGATTATTTTAAAATAAACGTTAAAGTTCCTGAAAAAGGAACTAAGAAAAAACTTGTGGATATGGCTAGTAATAATGCCAAAAAACAACTTGAGGACAAGCTTGAATTACTCTTAAAAGATGAAGAAAAAACAAGCAAAGCAAATGATGAACTTAAAGAAGTGTTAGGGTTAGACAAACTAGACAGAATTGAATTATTTGATAATGCTCATTTGTTTGGAACATATAATGTTTCTGGCATGGTTGTTTTTATTGATGGAAAGCCTGCTAAAAATGAATATCGAAAATATAAAATTTCTTTTGATAAAAATGATGATTATGGAACCATGAAAGAAGTACTATATCGTAGATATTTTAGGGTTCTAAAAGATAATTTACCAAAACCAGATTTAATTATTGTTGATGGTGGTATTGGACAAATGAATATTGCTAAAGAAGTAATTAATGGATTTAATTTAAACATTCCAATAGTTGGTTTAAAAAAAGATGATAAACATACAACCAATGCCTTAGTCACTTTTGAAAAAGAAATCGAAATTGCTAAAAGAAGTAATTTGTTTCATTATTTAGAAAGAATGCAAGATGAAGTACATAATTATACGATAAACTATCACAAACAAATAAGAAGTAAAGGGCTATATGCAAGCATATTAGATAATATTGATGGAATTGGGCCAAAAAGAAAAAATGAATTATTAAAAAAATATAAAACAGTAAATAACATAAGAAAACAATCTATAGAAAATCTTTCAAATATAATTCCAAAAGAAGTGGCCATAAATTTAAAACAAATTTTAGAAGAAATTTCCGATGAAAATAAAGGAAAATAGCCTAAAATAAAATGTTCAGTCTTATATTTTGACTTTACATTTTTTTTATATTTTGATATATTGTTACAGTAGAGTAAAAGGAGTAAGAAGTATGAAAAAGTCATTAAAAATTATCGGAGTTTTTGTTTTGATAATTATAATACTTGTTTTCTTGGGCTGTATTTGGGCCAAAGGATTAAAAAAAGATCAGAGAATAACTAAAGAAAAAATGAAATTAATTATAGATGCTTACCCAAAATTTGATGAAAGCGTAAATATGTTTTCGGATAAAAGAAATATTCTTTATGAATTTAAAGATGAGCTTTATTTTGAAACATTAAGTGAAAACGTTACATATTGGAATACTTTTATAGATGAATATGCTGAAGGTATAAAAAAATTAGAAGAAGCTTCTAAAGTTTTAAAGAAAAATTGTGTTGTCAATTTTGGTGATGTTAATACAAATAGTAAATGTACCGCATTTAAAGCCAATTATGAAGCTGCTCATAATTACTATATAAGCGATGCAATTAGCTTTAATAAACTTGTTGAAAATTATGATGAATGGAATGAAAAAAATGGTAATAAGGCTGAACAAGTTAAAAAAGCAAACTTTCCTGTTTATAAAAAATATATTGATTATGACAAAGATGGAGAGTATTTTGGGAAAGTTGAGGTAAAAGATAATGAATGATTTATTTGATGATAATGAAAATTTAAAAGAAAACGTTGAAGCCTCAAATTATAAACATGCCAAAGCAGATGATTTGGCCACAAATATTTATGATAATACTGAAGTAGAAGAAGACATCGACATTTTAGAAAGTGTTAAAAACACTAAAGATTTACATGAAAACACTATTCTTGATTTATATGCTAGCGTAGAAAAAAATGATACAGATGGTATTAATATTAAAGAAAATCCTGAAATAGAAGAAAATGTTAAAGAAGATTTAGAAGAACCAATTGAAGAAGTTTCAGAAGAAATAACCCCTCTTGATACACCACTAGAAGAAATAGAAGCTGAAGAAATCATTTCTGAAGATCTAGAAGAACCATCTGAAGAAGTTTTAGAGGAGATAGAGTCTCTTGATACACCATTAGATGATACAAAGACCGAAGAAATTATTCCTGAATTTATAAAAAATCAAGAAACTGAAACACTTGAAGATTTAGCTGAAAAAGAGATTCCTGAAGACCTAGAAAAACCAGAAACTAATAAAGCTATAGATGAAAAAGAACTTGAAGAAGAGCCTAAAGAAGATAAAGAAGAAAATATGGCCTCTTTCTTATATGATAAAGATTATGAAGAAGCACCTAAAAGAAGACAACGAAAAGAAACAAATAAAAAAATGAAATTATGGCAAAAATTATTTGTTATAATTATATGCTTATTTATAGCTGGAGGTTCAGGACTTGCATTTTTACTTTATGGACCATATCCTAATTTCCGTGAATGGCTTATTACAACCGCAATGACGACAATGAACCATCAATATTTAGCTAAATGGTTTTACAGTGATAAAACTATTGATAACATTATGAAAAAGAATTACGTCGTAGAAACAAATGAAGAAGTAGATACAAGCCAAGTAAAATTTGTCGATTATAGTAATCTTAAAGTAATGTATAAAAACAAATATGAAAAAGAAATACTAACCAAAGATAAAAATAATGATTTATACAAACTAATAAACATTAATGAAGATGGAATGCGTGGTTATTTAGTAGTTATATATGATCCATCAAAAGTAAAAGTTGCTACTGCAACAAATATGAGTTCATATGGTGAAATGCTTACTGATATGGTTAAAAAAAATAATGCCATAATTGGAATGAACGCCAGCGGATTTTACGATCCAGGATATAATGGTAATGGTGGAAAACCATATGGCATTGTTATAAAAAATAGCAAAGTTGTTAGTAATTTAGAAAAACCAAATGTTGGTGGTGGAATCATCGGTTTTACCAAAGAAAACAAATTGATATTAGGAAAAATGTCTGCCAATGAAGCTATTAATAAAGGCATTAGAGATGCTGTAGAATTTGGACCATATTTAATTGTTAATGGTAAACCATCATTCATTAGAGGAAATGGTGGATGGGGTACTGCTCCAAGAAGTGCCATTGCGCAAAGACAAGATGGGATTGTTCTATTTTTAGTTATGGATGGGAGAGACTATTCACATGGAATAGACGGCGTTGGCATGGTTGAACTTACAGAAATTCTAATGAAGTATGGTGCTTATAATGCCTCTAATTTGGATGGAGGAACATCTTGTGGCCTCGTCATAGGGGATAAATTAATAAATAAACCTGTTAATGGTAGTGGTCAGAAAAAAACAAGAAAAATCCCAGATTCTTGGATAGTTACAAAGTAATCTATAAATATATTTAGACATATATTTACATTAACTATAATTATTTTTTAAACAATAAATACATATTTTGTTATAATAAAATAAAAGTAGGTGATTATATGGCTAAAAAAATAAAATGGGCCGTTATAATTTTACTGATTTCTATAATTGCTTTTGGAACATATTATATATTAACCCATAAAAAAGAATTAAAAAAAGCCGCTTTAGAAATGGTTGGTGAAGTTCAAATAAAACCATTAAAGATTGTTAATCAATTTTCAAAAACAAGACCTATTGCTGTTATGATTAACAATAATCATCAAGCTTGGCCACATGCTGGGTTAAATGATGCTTATATCACCTATGAGATAATTGCTGAAGGTGGCATTACTAGATTAATGGCGATTTTTAAAGATAAAGATACTGCAAAAATAGGTTCTGTAAGAAGTTCTAGGCCATATTATTTAGATTATGCATTAGAAAATGATGCTATTTATGTTCATTTTGGGTATAGTGAAGATGCCAGAAAAGATATAAAAGAATTAGGAATCAATAACATAAATGGTTTAACCGATGAAAGTGTTTTTTGGCGCGATACAACTTTAAAAAAAGCTAAAGAACATACCGCTTTTACAAACATGGAAAGAATTAAAAAGTTTTCTGAAAACAAAGGCTATAATCGTGAAACAAATAAAAAACTATTATTAAAATATAGTACTGCAGAAATAGACTTATCAAAAAGAGAAGATGCTGTAAAAGCTGATAAAGTTTTTATGAGATATTCAAATTATACAAATAGTAGCTATGAGTATGATGCTGAAAATAAAGTTTATAAACGTTTTATGTCTGGAACTGCTCATACTGATGCTATAACTGGCCAACAATACACGTATAAAAATATAATTATAACACCTATTAGAAATAGAAGTTATGATAGTTATGGAAGACAAAAACTTGATAATATTGGCTCTGGAGAAGGATATTTTATTACAAATGGATTTTCTATTCCAATAACTTGGACTAAAGAAAGTAGAACAGCGCAAACCGTATATAAAAACAAAAACGGTGAAGAAATAAGAGTTAATGATGGTAACACCTTTATCCAAATTACCCCTGTGGGACAAGAAATAAAAATAGAAGCTAATCAGGCATAACATGATTTGTAAAAAAAATACAATTATGATATACTGGTAAAGTACTTGAGGTGAATTATATGAGCAGTCATAAAACTGACTTAGAATATTTAAATATAATTAACAAATATATAAATAATGAAAACTTTCAGCAAACAAAAGATATTGAACATCATGGTATCACAAGATTTGAACATTCGCTTAAAGTTTCTTATTATTCATATAAAGTAGCAAAAGCTTTAAAATTAGATTATAAAGAAACAGCAATTGGTGGATTATTACATGATTTTTTCATAAGTGATAATAAAACGAATATCGAAAGAGTTGAATCTGTTTTTACTCATCCGAAATTAGCTCTTAAAACTGCTGAAAATGAATTTGATTTAACCACTAAAGAAAAAGATATGATAAGATCACACATGTTTCCTCTTAATCTTTCTGTTCCCAAATATATGGAAAGTTGGATAGTTAGTTTAACTGATAAATGTATTGCTTTCGGAGAACTATCATTAAAATTTAGATTTAAAGTTAAATATGCCTATAATTTATTACTATTATTTATGATAGGCGTAATTAAATAAAAAACAATTTATTGTTTTTTTTATTTATATTTTTAATATTTTTTGCTATAATGTTTATGTTGTCCTTGTAGCTCAGCAGGATAGAGCAATCGCCTCCTAAGCGATAGGTCGGCAGTTCAAATCTGCCCAAGGACGCCATTTTAGCTAATAAACAAGTATAACTTGTTTTATTTTTGATAAAAATACATATAATTATAATAGGTGATAGTAATGATCAAATGGAAAAAATTAATTATTTGTATTTTGATTCCCAACATTTTAGGTTTTTTAGGCAGTTTGATTGGTAATGTTCAAAATGGGTTTAATGAAATTGTAAAACCAGATTTTACCCCACCATCTATAGTTTTTCCAATAGCTTGGACAGTACTTTATATTTTAATGGGAGTTTCGACATACTTAATTATCGAAAGCAAGAATACTGATAACAATAGACCCCTAATTTTATATAGTATTCAGCTTATTTTAAATGCTTCATGGACATTTTTCTTCTTTAATTTAAAATGGTTTTTATTTTCGTTTATATTAATAATTATTATTTTAATATTAGTTATCTTAATGACTACTGAATTTTATAAAATAAAACCTTTAGCTGCATACTTACAAATACCATATATATTATGGCTAATATTTGCCGCTATTTTAAGCTATAATGTTTATTTACTAAATTAGACAATAATATGTCTTTTTTTTATGAATATAATGACTTTATTTTACTTATATGGTATAGTAATTATAGATAGTATAAGCATTTGACATAAACAAACAAATTATATAAAATATCAGTGTATTTTAAGGAGGGCTTTTATGACTTATGAAGAAAGAATAGAAGAGTTAGAAAAAAGAGAAAGAGAATTGCGATTAGCATTTATTAATGATGAGCCAATTAATGTAGAAAAAGTCAATGAAAATGGTGAAAAAACTTTTGTTAAAATTAACCCTACAGATATGGACAACTATATACCAAGTTATCGTAAAGAAAAAGAGTTAATTGAAAAAGAGTTAAAAAAATTAAGAGTTGAAACTGCCTATGAAAGTGGAAGCCCATTAACTTATCACTATGTTGAAAATGGTCAAGAAGGGGATAGACAAGTAACTTCAGAAAATAAAGATGAATATAGAAAAGCTTATGAACAGCAAATTAGATTCATTGAACAGGGCAGACAAACTACAGATGACTTGATGAAAGAAACTAATCAAAATGTATATGGCCAACAAGAGATGGAAGCAGAATTAGATAGAATGATTGATGAAATACATAGAGAAAACCCATATACAGAAACCCCATGGCAAAGGCTTACACCAGAAACACCAGAACCTACAGTAAGCTCAGGTCCAGAGTTAACTCCAGAAAGAGAAGAAGAATATAATAGATTAATGACTGAAATTCTCGGAGATAATCAACAAACAGAATCAGTAGTAGAACCAGCAACAAAACCAGTACCAGAACTAACCCCAGAAAGCGAAGAGGAGTATAATAAAATAATGGATGAAATTCGTAGAAATAATCAACCACCAGAAACACCAGAACCTATATTAGGGCCAGAACTAACCCCAGAAAGAGAAGAAGAATATAATAAAATAATGAATGAAATTCATAGAAATAATCAACCACCACAAACAGAAGTGTCTACAGATATTTTTGCCCAACAACCATCATCAATAGTTGAATCTACAACAGAATCAACGGAAGAACCTGCAGTTGAGGATCAACCAGTAGTAGCATATGAAGAACCAAACTATGAAGATATGGAAGATGATGAATTACAAGCATATTTATTAAATTGTAGAGAACGAATTAAAAGATGGACAATGACAGATGAAGAATTACAAGAATACATAGAAAACCTGAAACAAGGTGGCTATACAGAAGCCGAAATTAAAGAAGAAATAAAAGCTACAGAAGATGATCTTGATTACTATGAAGCAGAATTAAAAAAAATAGAAGCAGAAATAGAAAGAAGAAAAACACAAAAAGATGAAATAGATAATGATGAAGATGATGAAAAATCACCAGCAGAAATGACAGACGAAGAATTAAAAGAGTACATAGAAAATCATAGAGTATGGCTTAACTTTTATTCGGTGCCTGAAAATAAACAAAAAGATATAAATGATTTAAAAACAGCAAACCCTGGAAAAACAGATGAAGAGATTGAAAGAGAAATAGAAGAATTACATACGATAATGAGGACAGAATTAAAAGAGGCTGAAAAAGAAGAAGAAAAAAGAAAAACAACAAGCAATAATCCAACACAAGATTCTGCACAAACCACACAAAGCAAACCAATTGTAATATTTGAATCAGGTGGCAAGGTATTTGTTGTTGGTGATATTGCGCCTGAAAAAGTACAAGAAGAAGTACGAAAAACTAATAGTCCATTGATAAATAAATATCATGGAAAGTATAGTTTTAGTTCTAACGTAGAACCTAGAAAGCATGCTTATCCTAACACAAATGTCATTTTAACCATAGATGAAAATGGATTATTTAAAGTAGAAGGGGCCGACGAAGTAGAATATTATAACCAACCAACCGCCCAAAAAACCGACGATGGAATTAAAGGATTCGATGATGGGTTGGGAGACTTAGAAGAACCCGATTTAGATGTTTCAGATATAGGAACAATTGATAAAAATCCAATCATTCCACCAACTGCTAGAAAAGCTCAATCACGTGAAAAAAATGAAGAATTAGCTAAAAAATTTAAAAAAGCACTTCTAATAGTTGCTGGAGCCGCTTTAGCTATGGGGGCAATATATTTATTTTCTAAATATGCCCTAGATATAGATATAATTGAAAATTTAAGACATCTTATATCTGGTAATAATACACCAGCTGATGTTACTCCAATTGCTAAACATGTTAATAGCGCTATTGGTAATATAACAAACCATGTCGGTGATACTGTCAAACATTTTTCTAATGGTGGACATATTAATGGAACAATAGGTGAGTTTATTTCCAATGTTGCTAATACAGGACAAGATGCAATTCAATCTGCTAGAGGGGCTTCAGACGTTACCCAACAAGTTGTTGCTATAGGTGATGCTTGGGCACCAGGTGGCGTATCTGGATTTGTTAGAGTTGCTGGTGATGCAGCTGTTGGCGGAACTGTTGATTTAAATAGTGTCGATACTGTTTATGCAACGTTAAATGATGCGATTAATGGTACTAATGGAATGCCGATTAGTGAATATGCAAGACCTAATATTGTTGGTGTTTATGACCAAATAACCGGAGTCTTTAATACTGACACCTTAAGCAATGTTGTTCAAGGAGGTAGAGTTATATAATGGATGGACTTTATACTACTGTAACGTTTGATGAAAATGATAAATGGTTCGTTGCCTATGAAAGTATGATAGATGGAGCAAAATATAGTTATTTAGTAAAGGTGAATGAAACAGGGGATGATTTACTAGATGAATATATGGTAATGAGAAGCTATTATTCTGGCGACGAAGAATATATGGATGAAATAAGAGATGCAGAACTTTTAAATAAAATAATACCTGTTTTAGTTCCAGAAACAGCAGAATATCTTAAAAATCCAGAAAAATTAAAAGAAATGTTAAAAGTGTCTTAAAGGACACTTTTTTGTTTTAAAAAAAGGTCTTTAATATTGACTTTTTTTTCAATAAAATCAAGCGTTTTTTGGTTTACAAATGTTGACATTTTTTTCAATATGTTATATACTAAAAAAGTAAAGTAGGAAAGTGCGTTTTGGTCTGTCTTTACAAATAAATAATGTGTAAAGGAGGTGTGCTTATGAAAGGAAATAAAAAAATCTTAATTTTAGCTGTTTTAGTTCTTTTAATCGCTGTATGCTTCACAACATATGCAATCTATAAATCATCTGCTACAGGTAATGGTTCAGTTAAGGCTGCAGCTTGGGTTGTAAAAGTTAATAATACCGATATCGTTGCTAATAACACATTTACTCTTGGTAATATTAATTGGGGAGAAAGTAGAATAGGACAAAATGATACCATTGCACCAGGAGATACTGGAACTGTTACTATCACTATTGATGCTACCGGTTCAGAGGTTGATGTTGATTATGCAATTACTATTAATACTGCATCTCTTAACAATGATCAATTTACTGTTACAGCTGCAACAGGATCAAGTCTAACCGGTACAATCGAATATGGTGAAAGTATGACTAGAACTGTTACTTTAAATATTACTTGGAATGGCGTTGATACTGATTCAGCCAATGCTCAAGATATTTCGTTAGCAGCACAAACAATTGGAATTCCAGTTACTGTAACTGCAACGCAAAATCCTAATCCAGCTGCCTAGTCTGGGTTTAAAGAAAGAATATCATTATTCTTTCGTTTAAAGCTTATAAATACTTATAGGCTTTAAAGGGAAGTGAAATAATGACAAAAAGTACAAAAAGAATTGTTAATAAGAAAAGTATAAATAAAAAGAATCAAAAAAAGAAAAACAACTATGTCGATAGAGCAATTGAAATTGTATTAATCATCGTTATTATTTTATTATTACTGCACAACTGTGGTTTTTCTAAAAAAGAAGGCAAAGAAAAAACACCAAGTGGGAATGTAAATATCATCGAAATCAAATGTGATGATAATGGTAAATGTAGGAAAGATGATAAAAACGGTGAAATAGTGGTCGATGATAATACTAAATCCTCTGGTTCAAAAAAATCTGAAAACAAAGGATCAGTTTCACCGTCAGATTCTAATGATAGCGGTGAATCAGAAGATGATTCAGAGGAAGAAGATGACGGTAATTTTAAAGTTTATGACAAGAAAGTTACATGGAGTGAGTCAACAGATTTAAATATTTTTTCAAATTCTTTTTATAACTATGAAGATATAATCGCCCCTGAAAGTAGTAATGTATATCAATTTGTTTTAAAAAACTCTACTGATTACAATTTGAAATATAGTATAAGTTTTTCAGAGACAAACCCTTATAACATTAATTTAAAATATAAGCTTAAGAAAAATAACAGTTACATTGTGAGTAATTATGTATCATATGATCAATTAAATTTAAGTGATGAACTTTTAAATTCGAAAAAAAGTGATACCTTCTATTTAGAGTGGAAATGGATAAGTAGTGATAATGATACAGATGTCGGAAAAATTCAAGCTAATTATAATTTAAAAATTAATGTTGAGGCTGAAAGTGTAAATGAATAAAATATTTAAAATGACATTTAATATTGTATTTATTTTGATGATTATCTTTTTAGCTACATATTTTATATTAAGAGTTTTAGGTATAGCTGAAATATTTAAAGTCCAAACGGCTTCCATGGAAGACAACATACACGCAGGTGATTATATATTAATTTGTAAAAAAAACAATTATAAAGTGGGTGATGTTGTCACATATAAGAAAGACAATTATCATGTGACCCATAGAATTGTTAAGAAAAAGGCCTTTAAAGTAGTTACAAAAGGAGATGCAAATAATATTGAAGATGCTGAA
Source organism: Bacilli bacterium (assembly GCA_017513865.1). Classification (GTDB taxonomy): domain Bacteria; phylum Bacillota_I; class Bacilli_A; order RF39; family UBA660; genus Coprosoma. Next base: position 21,913 of record JAFWMN010000003.1, read on the forward strand.
ATAAGCATTAAAGATATTATCGGCAAAGTAATTTATTGTGGAGGAATTTTAAATTTTCTAATAAATTATAAATATGCAATCGCAAGTTTTTTTCTTGCCATATACTTATTTAGTTGCTATTTTGAAAAAAAAGAAGAAGTTTAAGGAGTGAAAGGAAGTGTCAGCATGAAGAGAATAATAACATTATTATTTATTCCAATTTTTGTATTATTTATTTTCTTTGCTGCAAAATCTTTTGCTATATTTAAAAGTCGTGGACAAGGTGAAGATACGACCCCAGCAGCTAGTTGGAGTGTCTCACGTAATCAAAGTCTTATCACTGATTCCATAGATTTAGTACCAGGTACGGTAACAGATGATTATACTTTAACAGTTACAAGTTATTCAGAAGTTGATATAACATATGCGGTTATTATTAGTAATTTACCAAGTGATGTTAGAGTAACTTTAGAAGGAGTAACATATGAGCCAACAAACAATACGATAAGAGTTGATAATGTTGGAACAATAAATTATAGTGATCAAGATAAAACGAAAAATCACACGTTAACCTTTAGTGCAATTTCTGGGGCCCAAACAGTATCAGCCCAAGAAATAAATATAGATGTTGAATTTAAACAAAAAGTGTAATATATAAAAATAGAAAGTGAGGGAGAATAATGAAGAAGCATTTTAAAATCTTAGTGTTAATTGTCGCATTATTCTTTTTCTGTGCTCTTATTAAGGGCTCATTTTCTATTTATAAAGAGTTAAAAGATGATACAATAGATTTAAATATACGAGATTCAATAACTTGTTCTTTAAGATTTGATCCAACAGATGGTGAAATAGATCCGGATCCATATATTATGACAGTTACCGCTGGCACGCAAATAGGACCTTTACCAACACCAACTAGAACTGGCTATAACTTTGCTGGTTGGTATACTGATCCATATACTGGTTCTAAAATAAGCAGTAATACTATAGCTACTACTGATGATACATTTTATGCTCGCTGGGTAAAACTAGTTTGTAAAAAAGCAACGACCCTTCACTCTGAAACTTGTAGTTCTGATGGATCGTGTTATACAAAGGGTTATTATGGTAATAATGCGAAAATTGATTATGGTAATATTCCTGGAGTTAACAGCCCAGCTACAGGTGATGCTTATGACTGCGATGTAAATGATGATGGAGTTTATGATCCAGCAACTGAAAGATTTTATTATATTAGGGAAGTTGTTGAAGATTCAGGTAGCGTACCTATTGGAAATAGCTTTTTAGTTCATTATACAAGTTTCGATGAAAGTGGTCAGATGGATTCCTCTAAAGATAGAGGTAGTTATACTTATGATCTTGCCAAGAGTTATCTACCAAAAAGTTCTCTTCCAACTTTAGCTCTATGGGACAATAGTGCCCTTATAAGTATGGATGGAAATGTAACAAGATTTATAAATCGTGATGATCTAACTGAAGCTTGTGGTTCTAATACTGGAGGAAATTATTTCGCCACTTGTAAATTTTTCTTAGAAAACAGTAGATTTCAATCTAAAAATTCAGGTAGAGCCGGAATATGGTTAGAAAAAGAAGAAAATCAAAACTATCGAATTCATACAGAAACCTTACTTGCTGGGGCAGCTGATACTGATAGTTCAAATACAGCTAGACCAGTTATCCAGATTCCTTCTAATACAATTGAAGGGTATCAAGAAAAAGAACTATATAGAGTAACTTTTAATTCACAAGGTGGAAATCCTAGTACAATTCAAAGGTATAAATATGATGGTCAAAAAATAGGTACTCTTCCTGAAGAACCAACAAAAACAGGTTATACATTTGATGGTTGGTATACAGGAACAAATGGTAGTGGCACTAAAATAACCGAAAATACGGTTGTTTCTGGAATTACTACATATTATGCTAATTGGCTTCTTAATTTAACAATTAACTTTGATGCTAATGGCGGAACAGTAAGCCCAACTTCAAAAACTGTCCCACAAGGAAGAGCCATTGGTGAACTACCAAATCCTACTTATGAAGGGTACGAATTTTTAGGGTGGTTTACAGAGACTTCTGGCGGGACACAAGTAACAGAAAACACTGTTATTAACGCTGGAGGAACAATTCATGCTCACTGGAAATCAGAAGATGCTCTTTTACAATATGTGTTTTACATACCTGGTGAATGTACATTTACTTCTTCAGGTTTAGCTAATGGTACTAATGGTAATTGTGTAAGTACTATTAATCCAACTGGTTCGGATATAGATTATACGGTAGGTTCTTTAAGAACAAAAAAATACATAGATACACAAATTGCTTTATATAATTCAACTAATCATGGAAAAGATTATGAAATTGGATTTAATATTGTATCGTATAATTCTAGTAGTAATACTTCCAGAGCAACTGTAATGAATACTAAGGCAGAGATAAATGACTCAACAATTAAGTATCCTGGTCTTACATTCAGAAAAGATGAAACTACAGATAATTTTATTCTTCAATCTAGGGAAACTTTAACTTCTAATGCTTCACAGACATTTGCTTCTAGTAGTGTACAGTCTGTTAGAATATTTAGAACAGGTAATGAAATTTTTTATAGTATAAATGGTGGCATTAAAACTAGCTTGAATGATTTAACTGAGTATAATCCAGAATTTGATTTAAATACATGGTTTGGTGCAGCGCCTAAAAATGATACAGCGACAACTGCTCAAAGATACTTCATTGGTACATTGAGTAACATGTATATCAAATTAGCGCCAGACGCTTCACAAATAGCTAATGTAACATTTGATTTAAATTATACTGGAGCGCCTTCTCCAACAGATCGCGAAGCTATAAAGGGTAATCCGATTGGATATTTAACTTCACCAACGCGAACAGGCTATACATTTGTTGGATGGTTTACAGGTGATACTGGCGGAACACAAATAACTTCAGATACAATTATAGATGACGATATCACTTTCTATGCTCACTGGGCAGAAAATATAACTGTAACGTTTGACGCTAATGGCGGAACAGTAAGTCCTAATACAAAAACATTTGGTACGGGAATGGCAATTGGAGAATTACCAACTCCAGAATATACTGGTCACTCATTCTTAGGTTGGTATATGGATAATACATGGAATACAGAAGTTACATCATCAACAGTATTTAATTCGGGAACAACAATAGTTGCTAAATGGGCAGAAAGTATAACCGTAACATTTGATCCTAATGGAGGATCAGTAAGTCCTATTTCTAAGACATTTGGTACAGGAACGGCAATTGGGGAATTACCAACTCCAGAGTATGATAATCATACATTTAAAGGTTGGTATACTGATAATACATGGGCAACAGAAGTTACAACCTCAACAGTATTTAATTCGGGAACAACAATAGTTGCTAAATGGGTAGAAAATGTTACAATTAGTTTTGATGCTGATGGCGGAACTGCTTCCTTTAATTCAAAATCAATTGAACCTGGAACGGCAATTGGCGAACTTCCAACAGCTACTAAAACCAATAAAATTTTTGATGGTTGGTATTTAGATAATGGTTTATATGATACTGAAATAACTGACCAAACAGTAGCAAATACAGGATTAAATGTTATTGCTAAATGGATAAATATAAATTATGTGGCTGAAGTAAATGGCACACAGTATGAGACTTTAGATGAGGCTATTGCTGATGTTCCAAAAACTGGTGTTAAAACAACAGTTACCTTATTAGATAATGTTGAATTAAGTTCGGCTATAACAATTCAAAGTACCCAGAATGTTGAATTAGATTTACAGACCTTTACTATCTCTGGTTCTTCATCTACATTGTTTATAAATGAAGGAACGCTTAACATTTCAAATGGAACTATTACTTCTTCAGCTCCTGAAACAAGTACTACCGGATTTGTTGTTGAAAACAAACGATATGCAATATTAAATATATCTGGTGGCTTGTTAAGAGGTACAGGAACTAATGTTATAATTAATGCCGGTACGATTAATATGACTGGTGGTAGGTTAGAGGCAACTAATCAATCTGCAGCAATTAATAATAACCAATATGGTGTAATGACTATGTCAGCTGGTGAAATAGTCGCAACATCTACAACTAAAGGACAAGCAATTTACAATAATAAAGGAACACTTACAATAAGTGGAACAGCTTATTTAGAAAACAAATCACAGACAAGTAGTGGTTCTGGTAGAGCTTGTGTTCACAATAATGAAGGTACAGTTAATATTTTAGGCGGAACTATTGTTAGTAAGGCTAATGCTGGTGTTAAAAATAATGACACTATGACTATAGGTAGTGATGATGGAAGCATCAGTACCACTAGTCCTGTTATACAAGGCCATACTTATGGTTTGGAAACAGTCTCAGGTAAAACAGTTATTATATATGATGGTATCTTTAGAGGTGGGGCAGGATCAAATCCTAAAAAAGCTATAAGCAATGAAACATATACTAGTCATAGTAATTATATAATCACACATGACACAGAGACAATTGATAATGTCACATACGATATTGCATATCTAGTAGCCCCAACAGTTAACTACACAGTTACCTTTAATGCACTAGCTAATGGTGGTTCAATAGATCCTGGTGGAAATAATACGCAAACATATACAGCAGTTGGCCCAATTGGAGATATGCCTACTGCCTCAAAAACTAATGCCGCATTCTTAGGCTGGTTTACTTCAGCTTCTGGTGGAGAAAAAGTTTTAACCACAACAGAAGTTAATGATGATATAACATATTATGCACATTATACAAGTCAAACAACAGTATGTAGACCAGCAACTACATTGCATTCTTCTAGTGGAACAGATTTTGGTCAACTTACTTCAGGTGGAATTTTAAGTTCGGGTGATGCGTTTGACTGTGACGTGGATGGAGATGGTACTTACGATGCCACTACTGAAAGATTCTATTATTTAACTGATAGTAGTGATGGAAATGCTATATTTGTATTTTATAATAATACTTCACAAGCAGGCGGAAATAATGGAGAACCTATCTGTAGTGCAACCGCTGTAGCCTATGGGTCTAATGGACCTAGTACAGCAAGCGGAGAACTTCCAACAACTACACAGTGGACTAATGTTAGTTTATATTCCGAGCCAAGAGATATAAGTGATGAAACGGGTTCTATAGTTCAAAATGATTATATTTATGCTGGTAAAGCTGCAAGATTAGCTACTTTAAATGAAATAAAAGCAGCCACTAGTTCTAGTATTAATGGAACAGCAAATGAACTTGCCAATTATGAATTTCTTTTAGAAAATACTATTTCTTATGGTTCTGGATGTAGATCTAATTATTGGTTAGAAACATATAATTCTGTTGAAGGCGTGCATAGAATTAATGGTGCATCAGATGCAAAAAGTTTGGGACATGCTACTGGTAATTCTGGTGTAAGGCCGGTTATTGAAGTTCCTTATTCTTCGGTTGATGGGGCGGTACAAATAGTTCCATTTGATACTATTCCAACAGCAATGAGAACATACTTTAATAATGTTAGTACTTGGAATATTGGTCAAAGTGATGCGAATGCTGGTCAAAGTAACGCCGGTTATACTTCTTTTGAAACAGCTATGTATAATAACTTATCAAATAATAACTGTGTATATTATCTAAATGATAATGTTAATACCGGATATGGTTCTGTATATTGTGATCAGCCAAATAAATATGATACTGGTGTTACCGGTAATATAAATGTTTATGAATATAATGAATCAACTGGTGTTATATCTAATAGTACGGCAAGTTATGTGTTTAATGATAATGGTAAATTATATAATTTTATTCCTGGGAAAGTATATTATTGGGAATCAGCTAGTGATAGTACTAAGAATGGTTACGTTAGACCTACTGGCGAACGTCGTCTTATTTCCATTCCTGGAACCACAAGACAAGTACGTAATGTTCGTGATTTAGGTGGTCTTCCAGTTGATACTGATGGTAATGGTACAATAGATGGGACTATAAAATATCAAAAATTATATCGTGGTGAAAAGCTTTGGGGAACTAACCATAATGGTGTAACTAGAAGCCAATTTGAAGCACTTGGTATATATAATGAATTTGATTTACGTACTCAAAATTCGGAAATTGTTCCTGCAGAAGAAGATCAGTTATCAAATTATACTCCATACGAAATAGTTCATTATAAAATTGATCATACTGAATTTGGTTCTGCTGCATCAGAGACTAGGTTTAATGGTAAGAGTTATTATCAACTTGCTAGAGATGCCGCTATTGATGTTATGCAGAAGGTTGTAGCGGGTAATGATGATTATGCCCTTTATTTCCACTGCCGTATCGGAGCAGATAGAACGGGAACACTTGCTTATATTCTCGAAGGACTTCTAGGAGTTCCAACTGAATATAGATATCAAGACTATGAATTAACAACCTTCTATGGTTTAAGAGAAAGAACTAGATATTATTATAAAAAAGATAGTACTAATGATTCTTATAAATTCATTTATTTAAAGAAAGCTATACGTCATGCAACCCAAGATAATGATGAAGTGACTGGCATCGAAGATGTTTGGGCTTGGTTTACTTTAGAAGGAACAACAGTAGATGGTGTAAACTTAACTAATTTAGTTAACCAGTTTAGAACAAAGATGATTGATAGTAATTCATAAGAGACACATTTTAGTGTCTCTTTTTTCATTGATTAGAATATTAAAATATGGTATTATTTTAGTAGGTGATAATAAATGAGTGGTAAAAGAAGAGTATATAGTAAAAAGAATGATATGCAGAATACTAGAGTTATGCGAAACATAAAAATTTCAAATGAAAATAAACTAATAAATTTAAAAAATATTGTAATTTCATTAACAATAATTGTCTTCATTATTTTTATGATTTTAGTTTTTATAAAACTTACTAGTGGGCCTAAAAAAAATGATAATCTCACTTATAATAAAAATAAAAGTTTTGTTAAGACGCAAAAAATTGATGGACTTATTTTTAAAAATATTAAATGTTCTTATGATGGAAAGAATTCTTTAATAACATATAGCGTTGTTAATAATACGGGCAAAGAGACTGAATTAAGTAATTATAATATAATTGTTAAAGATAAAAATAATGTTCCAATTACAAAAATTGCTGTTGGCACCGGCAAGAAAATAAAACCTAAACAAACAGAAATAATGACTCATAGTATTATAGGTGCTGATTTAAGTGATGCTTATTCAATGCAGTTAGAATTAAAGAAAAATGAGTAATATAACTCATTTTTTTATAGCCAAATATCCTAAATTACATATAGTAATTTAGGAGGGATATAATGAATAATTTAAAAGTAGTTATAGATGCAGGTCATGGTGGAACTGATAGTGGGGCAGTTAGTTCTAATGGGATAAAAGAAAAAGATTTAACACTAGAAATTTCAAAATACATGTATAATCAGTTTAGAAATAAAGGTATAGATGCTACTTTAATAAGAAGTTCCGATGAAACAATCTCACCAAATGAAAGAGTTCAAAGAATTTTAAATGCATACGGGGATAATCCTAATGTCATAATAATTTCGAACCATATAAATGCCTCTGGTTCGAGTACTGCCGAAGGAGCAGAAATAATATATGCTTTAAGAAATAACGATAAACTTGCTAAAAACATTTTACAAGCACTAGGAAATGAAGGGCAAGTTATGAGAAAGTTTTATCAAAGAAGACTTCCCAGCAACACATCTAAAGATTATTATTTTATTCATAGAGATACAGGCGGCAGTACGCAGCCGGTAATAGTTGAATATGGTTTCATTGATAATCCTATAGACCTAGCTAAAATTCAAAACAATTATAAAAAGTATGTTGATGCTGTCGTTAATGCCGTAATAACTACGGCAAATGGGGAAACAGTTGAACCAAAAATGGAAAAAAATTATTACATTGTAAAATCAGGTGATAGTTTATGGGGCATCTCTAAAAAATATAACACGACCGTTGATGAACTAAAAAGACTAAATAATTTAACTAGTAATATATTAAATATCGGTCAAATATTAGTATTACCAACAACAGAAAATATTGAGGCCAATACATATATTGTAAAATCAGGTGATAGTTTATGGGGCATCTCTAAAAAATATAACACAACCGTTGATGAATTAAAAAGACTAAATAATTTAACTAGTAATATATTAAATATTGGTCAAACATTAAAAATACCCACAATTGAAAATGCCAATACATATATTGTAAAATCAGGTGATAGTTTGTGGGGAATAGCTAGAAAGAATAACACGACCGTTGATGAACTAAAAAGACTAAATAACTTAACTAGTAATGTACTAAATATTGGTCAAGCATTAAAATTACCTTAATTTATATCTTTAACAAGGCCAAAGGTATAGCCTTGTTTTTTCATTTGAATTATAAATGATTCTAAAGCTTCATAATTTCCCTTATTACTTGGATGAATTAAATATATGGCCCCATTATGATATCTTTTAAGCATTTCATTCAAAGCTTTTTCTTTGGTTAATAACCCTGAAAAATCATTGTAATTCGCACTATAAAAATAAGTTTTATAATTTAAGTCTTTTAGCATTTGAAGCATTCGAAAACTCCATTCACCGCGTGGAGGTCTTAATATTTTATCTATTTCCTTATTTGTTATATTTTTGTATACTTTTTCAACTTCTTTTATTTCCTCTAAAAATTTTTTAAAATTTTCTTTATTAGCTAAATTAGGCATACTTAAATGGTGAAATGTATGATTCCCAATAGAATGACCACTTTCCACAATTCTTTTTACTAGATCTTTATTTACCTCTATAAAGTTTCTACATAAAAAGAATGTCCCTTTAACACCATTGCGGTTTAATACATCTACTATGTCATTTACATAAGTTTGGTAACTACCTTCATCAAAAGTTAAGTATAATATCTTTTGATCAGGTCCTAAGAAAAAAGCATTATAATTTTTAAGTTCATTTATGTCAGCCCCACCGGCCGGCCTCCTATAATCAAATTTATTGCCACTCCACCAATAACGGGTAATTCCATCAATATTTTCATATTCATCTTTGTAAAAAGGACTGTCATTTGTATATGCGAAGCCTTTACCGCTTAAAGTTATTTTTGGTGCTTTCGTTTTTCCTTTAAAAACAAATAAAATTAAAACTAAAACTAATATTAAAATAAACATATATTTTATACATTTATTCATAAAATCCTCCTTAACAAATTATACTGGTTTTTAATTAATTTATGATTTATCCAATTGTACTTTTAATAAAACTAATATATAATTAATAATAGAGGTGAACATATGAAAATTACAAAAGACATTAATCCAAAAATTTTTAGAGAATATGATGTAAGAGCAATATATGGTAAAGATTTAAATGAAGATGTCGCATACACTATTGGTAGAGCTTTTGGCAGTTACATTAAAAAACACGGTGAAGATAAAATAATAATTGGGCATGATAATAGAAGTAGCCATCCGGTTATTTATCCAGCATTAATGCAAGGTCTTTGTGATAGTGGTATTAACGTGGTAAGTTTAGGATTAGTAACCACCCCTATGCACAATTTTGCCAAAATATATTATGATATAAATGCAGCTATAATGGTTACTGCTAGTCATAATCCAAAAGAGTATAATGGTTTTAAAATATCTATGGAAAAAGAAGATTCTTTGTTTGGTGATAGATTACGTGAATTTAAAAAATATTTAGATAAATATGAATTTTCTTCTGGAATAGGCCAAGTTTATGAAGAGGACATTACTGGACCGTATTTAGAAGAAATAAAAAAATCTATCAAATTAGGTGATAGAAAAGTAAAAGCCGTAATTGATTGTGGGAATGGAACAGGAAGTGTTTTTATCACTAATATTTTAAATATGTTTGATATAGATTACGATTTACTATATTGTGATAGTGATCCAACCTTTCCAAATCATACTCCAGATCCGGCTGTTAAAGAAAATATGAAAGATTTGGGTAATAGGGTAGCTGAACTTGGATATGACATTGGACTTGCAGTTGATGGTGATGCTGATAGATGCGGCATGGTTTTAGAAGACGGCACATATATTCCAGCAGATTTAATAATGCTTTTATTCTATAGAGATATAGCCTCAAAGATGAAAGTAAAAAAAGGAGTTTTCGATGTCAAATGTTCCAAGACATTAATTGATGAACTTAAAAAACTTAATATCGAACCTTGTATGAATAGAACTGGAGCTGTTTACTGTAGAAATTTTATAAATAATAACAATTTAGAATTTGGTGGAGAATACTCAGGACATCTGTTTTTTAAAGACAGATACTTAGGATATGATGATGGAATATATGCTATTCTTAGATTAATAGAATTACTGTCAAAAACGAATAAAAAAGTAAGTGAACTTTTTGAAAACACAAATAAGTATTATTCAACTGATGAAGTAAAAATTTCTAAAGAAATCACCGATGATAATAAGTTTAAAATTGTTGAAAATGTTATCGAATATGCTAAAAACAAAAATTATAATTACAGTCTAGTTGATGGAATAAGAGTTAGTTTTGATGATGGATGGGCTTTAGTCAGAGCCAGTAATACTGGACCAAATTTAACTGTAAGATTTGAAGCTAAAACTAAAGAAAGAGTAGAAGAATTAAAAGAAGAATTTTTAAATGTAATAGAGAAAAGTAATTAACTTTTCTTTTTAACTTTTTTCTTTTCCTTAAATAATGTATAATATAAACGGAAACAGGTGATAAATATGTTTGTTGATGAAATAGTTGTTGAATTATATGCTGGTGATGGCGGCGACGGTTGTATGGCTTTTAGAAGGGAAAAATACGTTGCTATGGGCGGACCATTCGGTGGTAATGGTGGAAAAGGATCAGATATAGTATTTAAAGTTGATCAAGGGTTAAACACCCTAGTAGATTTTAAATACAAAAGAATAATTAAAGGTAATAATGGAGAAAATGGATTAGGTAAAGGAAAACATGGAAAAAATGCTGAAGATGTAATAATTCCAGTACCTGAAGGGACAATCGTTACCGACTATGATACAGGATTAATAATTGCCGATTTAACTAAAAATGGTGAAGAAGTTACTATTGCTAAAGGTGGAAGAGGTGGCCGTGGTAACATGGCTTTTGCAACTCAAAATAATCCCGCTCCAAAATATGCTGAAAATGGCGAACCTGGTGAATATCGTAAAGTAAAAATAGAATTAAAATTAATGGCTGATGTTGGTTTAGTAGGAATGCCTAGTGTAGGGAAATCAACAATTATTTCAAAAATATCTGCTTCAAAACCCAAAATTGCCGACTATCCATTTACAACACTAAAACCTAATTTAGGCGTTGTAAAAGCCAGCGATTATAGTTTTGTAGTTGCTGACCTTCCGGGCTTAATTGAAGGAGCTTCTTTAGGAAGCGGATTAGGCGACAAATTTTTAAAACATATTGAAAGAACTAGAGTAATCGCCCATGTTATTGATATGAGTGGATATACTAATGATCCATATAACGATTACTTAATAATTAATAAAGAATTAGAAAATTTTAATAAAAATTTATTAAAGAAAAAGCAAATAATCATAGCTAATAAAATGGATATGCCAAAATCTAAAGAAAATTTAGAAAAATTTAAAAAGCAAGTAAAAGAACCTATATATGAAGTTTCAGCCATTAAAGGAGAAGGCCTTGACAAAGTAGTAAATGCACTTGCCAAAATATTAAAGGAGCTTCCTAAATCAGAATTGTATGACGATGAAAAGTTTGAAAGTCATGTAATTTATAAATTTAAAGAAGAAAAACCTTATGAAATAACTAAAGAAAATGAAACGTGGATAATTAAAGGTGATAAAATCGAAAAATTATTTAAAATGAGTAGATTAGATACTGATGAAGCTATTTTAAGATTTTCAAATAAAATAAGAAAAATGGGAATTGACGACGAATTAAGAGAAAAAGGCGCTAAAGAAGGCGATATTATAAAAATACTAGATTTTGAATTTGAATTTAGAGAATAACAAAGAGAAAACTCTTTGTTTTTAATTTGACAAATATATAAAATATATTATAATAACACGGTGTAAAAAGGAGGGGTACTATGAAAAAATATAAATTATCAAAAAAACCCAGAAATATAGTATTAGCTATTGTAACTTCATTAATTCTTGCAACAGGTATAAATAGTATAGTTGAAAATGTTTCGAGTAACAAACATGGTTATTTAACAGATGAAGAAATAGCCCAAAGAAACGCATTATTAGATATAGATGATAATGAAGAAGATATTAGTTCATATACCACAATTGGCTATGTTGCTGAAGGAACAATAGTAGGAGTAGCTTTATTATCTGCCGGTTGGATGTTAAAAGATAGAAAAAAAGATGAGAAATATAATGAGGTGAAATATTATTTGAAAGCGGATAATAGTCCTATTATCGGCAGTAAAATAACTAAAATACCTTGTAAAAAACAAAATAGAAGATATGATAAACAGTACAGAAAAATTAATGATAGAAAAAGAAAATAAAAAAGCTCTAAAAAAGAGCTTTTTTACATGAAAAAACTAGTAAAACTAGTTATGCAGCATTAATTTTTTTAATAGTTCTAATTTCACGAGCTGATAATTTATATTTTTTGCCATTAATTGTTATTGTTTGTAAATTAGGTTTAAAAGCATGTTTAGTTGCATTTAACGCGTGTGAACGACGATTGCCAAATAAAGGTTTAGTATCAGTAATTTTCTTTGCCATAGTATCCCTCCTTAAAGTTTTCTTGCCATTTAACTTTACCACAAACTTTAAAATAAGTCAATTTTTTTTAATGTATTTTGTCATAAATATTTTAAAAAAAATCGAAAATATAGTAAAATACTTATAGAAGGTGATAATATGGCTCCACTTAATGTAAAAACTGATGCTTACTTACTACACAGTATGATAACTGTCAAAAAATTAGTCCAAGTAGCTAAAGAAAATGATATTAAAGCTTTAACTATCACTGATAACAACATGTATAATGCTATAGAATTTTATAAAGAATGTAAAAAAAATGATATAAAACCAATAATTGGTTTAGAAATCGAAATTCCAGAAAAAATAGTATTATATGCCAAATCATATGAAGGATATAAAAACTTAATAAAAATAACAACAATTAAAGGTGAAAAGACCTTAACTATAAATGATTTGTATTCTTTAACCAGGGATTTAATATGTGTTGTTCCATACGAATCCAGGATACATTATAATGATTTAAAAAAAATATATGAAACAATATATGTTTCTTATAAAAATGATGAACAGAAATCTAAAATAAAACTAACAAATAAAATATATATGAATGAAATATTATGCATTAATAAAGAAGATGAAAAGTATTTAAAATATTTAAAAGCCATAAAAGAAGGGAAAACTCATTTAGAAGTAGAAGAAATAACAAATGTAAGCTTACTACCTTTAAATAATTTAAATAGTGAAATTACTGATTTATGTAATATAGAAATAAAAATGAACCAAGATTTACTTCCCGTATATACAAAAGAAAACTCATATGAATTACTAAAAAGAGAATGTATAAAAGGTATGAAAAGACTTTTTGGCTCATCAGCTCCTAAAAAATATGCGATAAGGCTCAAAGAAGAATTACAAATAATTAAACAAATGGGATTTTGTGATTACTTTTTAATCGTCGCTGATTATATAAAATATGCTAAAGAAAACAGCATTTTAGTAGGACCAGGTAGAGGAAGCGCAGCTGGCTCTTTAACCGCCTACACACTAAATATAACAACAATAGATCCCTTAAAATACGATTTGTTATTTGAAAGGTTTTTAAATCCCGAAAGAATAACCATGCCTGATATTGATGTCGATTTTGAAGACACTAAAAGAGAAAAGGTTATAAACTATTGTATTCAAAAATATGGCGCAAAAAAAGTAGCTCTAATAATTACTTTCGGAACCCTTGCTTCAAAACAGGCAATTAGAGATGTCGCTAGAGTTTTAGAAATTGATGCAAAAAAAACGGATACATTAAGTAAATTTTTAGACTCAAGAAAAAATCTTAAAGAAAATTATAATAGTGGAGTAAAAAACTTTATTGAAATTAATCCAGAATTAAAAGAAGTATATAAAATTGCTTCAAAATTTGAAGGATTAAAGAGACATACTTCTATTCATGCAGCCGGTGTTGTGATGTCAAAATATGATTTAGAGGAAAATTTACCGTTAGATAAAAATAATAATCTTTATGTATCAGAATATGATAAAGATTATTTAGAAGAATTAGGCCTTTTAAAAATGGATTTCTTATCCATTAAAAACTTAACCTTAATTGCTAATATATTAAAAGAAGTTAAACTAAATTTTGATGACATTCCTGAAGATGATAAAGAAGCTTTGAATATATTTAAAAATGTAAACACTGTAGGTATATTTCAATTTGAATCATCAGGAATGATAAATTTCTTAAAAAAACTAAAGCCAGATACCTTTGATGATGTAATTGCCGCCTTAGCTCTATTTAGACCTGGTCCAATGAAAAATATTGATTCATATATTAGAAGAAAACAAGGTAAAGAAAAAATAGATTATTTTCATGAAGATTTAGAAAAAGTACTGAAGCCAACATATGGCATAATAGTTTATCAAGAACAAATTATGCAAATAGCTAGCATTATGGCTGGATACACTTTTGCCGAAGCAGATTTATTAAGACGAGCAATGAGTAAGAAAAAAGAGGAAATTTTACTTAAAGAAAAAGAGAGATTTATAAGTGGTTCTATACAGAAGGGATATAATGAAGCTTTAGCAACCAAAGTATATGATTTGATATTTAAATTTGCTGAATATGGTTTCAATAAATCACACACTGTCGCATACGCTATGATATCTTATAGAATGGCTTATTTAAAAGCCCACTATCCTAAAGTGTTTATGAAACATTTACTAACACAAGCTATAAATAGTGAATCAAAAACCAAAGAGTATATATATGAATGTAAGAAATATGGAATTGAAATTGAAAAGCCTAATATTAATTTAAGTACTGATAATTATCAAATAATAGGTGATAAAATAGTTTATCCACTAACCAATATCAAAAATATTGGAGTAAGTGCAGTAAAAGAAATACTAGAAGAAAGACAAAAAGGAAAATTTAAAGATATATTTGATTTTATAAGTAGATGTTATAAAGGAGCAGTAACAGTTAAAACAATCGAAAGCTTAATATATTCTGGAGCTTTTGATATATTTAAAATAAATAAAAAAACACTTATAGATAATATAGAATTACTGACAAATTATGGAGAAATTGGCAGTTATCTAGATGATGAACTGTTTAAACCAGAATTAGATACAAAAGAAGAATATACAAATCATGAGCTTATGAATTATGAACAAGAAGTATTTGGCTTTTATTTAAGTAACCACCCAATTACTGAATATAAAATAAAAAATAAACACATCGATATAAAAGATATTCAATTATATTTTGACAAACAAATTGAAACAGTTATTTATGTAGATAAGATAAGAGTAATAAATACTAAAAATAAAGAAACGATGATGTTTATTACAGGCAGTGATGAATTATCGCAAATAGATATAGTTTTATTTCCTAAAATATATAATGAAAACAAAAATATAAAAGAAGGAAATATTATAAAAATAAAAGGAAAAGTTGAAAAAAGATATGACCAATACCAAATAATCGCAAATAATATTATTATCTTAAATTAGACTATATTTTTGCCTAAAAATATGGTATATTAATAATAGAGGTGTATAGAATGAAAAGGGAAACTAAACAAATGATATTTATTTACTTATTAGTGTTCATAATAATGGTATTATTAATATTTTTAACTAAAATAATTTTAGATAACAATCAAAAACCAGAAGAAATTCCAGTAGAAACTGAAATTGAAGAAGTCAATATTAATCCGTATCCTACAGTAAATAAAGAATGTACTTTTAGTGTAACATATAACCAGTATAATGCCTTAACCGCAGCAGGCTGCAAAGGAGGATATACAAGATATAATTTAACAGATGTTACGGTTAATAACGAGGCTGTAAACGTATCTATAATTTATTCTGATTTAGAAAATAGTACTAAAAAAATAAATGAGGGATTATTCATAAATGACAAGAAAATGACATCAATTGTCGACAGTGTCGCGAAAATAAAATTTGGCATATTTGATAACAAATTATTTGTACTAGATACCAATAACAAAGAGTCTAATGCTTATGCCTTTGACCCAAGTGGCAAAAAGATTTACGATTTGAAACAAGTATTAAATACACATAAGATAAAAGATTTATCAACAGGAGACACCAATATTAATGTATCAGTTTTAAATCCAAACACATTTAAATTTACTGAAGGCGTAATTGAATTTGATTCTATTTCAAATAATTGTCAAAATGGCGAAGCATCAAAAGGATCTCATTATAAAATAACTTACAGTAATGATAAATTTGAACTTCCAGAATTCATTAATTTAATAAACTGTGGATAAAAGAACGCTATATAGCGCTCTTTTTTTATAAGTGTAAAGTAAAATAAATTTATTTATTTTTAAGAATAAAAATAGTATAATGATTATAGAATGGGGAAGTAGTATGAAAATATTAATTATTATAATATTACCAGTAATATACACCTATAGAACCCGAAAAGCTTTAAAAAAAAGACAAAAGCAAGTTAATGAAGAATGGGACAAAGTTGATAGTATTTTAAAAACAAGAAACGATATAATTCCAGAATTAGTTAAAGTAACTGAAAAATACTTAAACGAAGAAACAATAAATAATATAAATAACACAAGAAAAGATTTGTTGATATCAAAAACTAGAGGAGAAAAAATTATTAATTCAAATAAACTAACAAGCGAGTTAGGGTATTTGTTTTCCATTACTGAGGATTACATACCTCTAAAAGAAAATAGCGAATTTCTTGACATTCAAAGTAAACTTCATGACACTGAAGATCAACTATTAAAAACAAAGAAAAAATATAATAGTAATGTAATCAACTATAAAAAGAAAGTAAAAAGATTTCCATCAAACATCGTCGCATATATATTTAAATTTAAACCAACTGTTATATTTGAAGATGCACCCAAAAAAGAAATAAAAAATATGGCGAGTAATGCTGAAATAGAAAAAGTAGAAGTATTAGAATTTAAACAATTTTAATACTTTTCTTGTTTTAAAAACAAATGTTTGCTATAATTGGTATAGGTGATAAAATGAAAATTGAAAAAATAAAAAAAGTCGGTTCAAAATATAAAATAATATTAGATAGTGATGAAGTAATAACCACTTATGAAGAAGTAATATTAAAAAACGGATTATTATATAATCGAAATATAAATGAAAAAGAAAGAGAAAAAATATTAAATGATACTGCCTACTATATTAGCTATCACAAAGCTTTAAATATGATTAGTAGAAGGTTAAGAAGTGAATATGAAATAAGAAAAGAATTAAGAAAAAATGATCTATCAAATAAAGAAATAGATAGAATAATTAACGACCTAAAAAAAATAAAATTAATAAATGATAAAGAGTATGCAAAAGCCTATACGAATGATAAAATAAACTTATCACACGATGGACCATATAAAATAAGAAAAAACTTAGAAGAACACAAAATAGATGAAAAATATATTGAAGAAGCAATATCAAATATAAATAACGAAATATTATATGAACATATCGACAAAATAATAAATAAAAAAATAAAGAATAATACTAAATATCCGGCATATATGTTAAAACAAAAAATGGTAAATTATCTTGTTAATCTAGGATATGATAAGACAATGATATTTAATCGACTAGAAAATATCAAAATTGAAAATAAAAACTTAGAAAAAGAGATGGAAAAAGTATTAAATCAATTAAAAACAAAATATAAAGAGGAAGAATTAATATATAAGTTGAAAAGCAAATTATATACCAAAGGTTTTTCAAAAGAAGAAATAGAAAATTTTATAAATAAAAATAGCTCATTAATTTGAGCTATTTTCAGTTGTAGATTCTTCTTTACTTGCCCCAAGAGCTGATTTAATCGAATTATTATAAGATTTTTTAAGACCAGAATCAGCAATTTTTAAATTATATTTCTTACGAAGAGCAACTAATGCTTTGGTTTGTAAAGTTGAATCATTGTTTATTCTTTGTTCAACAATTTTATCAATAATATCGTCTTTGACTTTTTTAAGTTTTGGTTTTTCTTTTTGGCTTATACGATAAATAATATGATAGCCGTATTCAGATTTAACTGGTTCTTTACTATATTCACCGTCTTTTAATTTATTAACACCTTTCCAGAACTCATCAACAACTGCTCCATAAGTAACAGTTAATTTTCCACCATTTTTTGCAGTTCCTTCATCATCAGAATATTTTTTAGCAAGTTTATCAAACTTTTCCCCTTTATCAAGGTTTTTAATAATATCTTCAGCTTCTTTTTTGGCTTTTTTCTCAGCTTCGTTTTTTTCTTCATCCGTCATATCATCTTTCGTGTTTGGACTTATTAGAATATGTTTAGCTTCGATATCACCAAAGATTTTTTCTTTATAATATTCGTTAATATCGTCTTCAGTAACTTGTTTTTTAACATATTTTTCGGTAACAGCTTTTTTCTTATAATCTAAAATTAAAACCTTTTTAAAATCTTCCTCACTCTTATAACCTGCATTAGCTAAAGCTGAACTAAAGTCCATTCCATAACTAGCATAAGAATCTTTATAAGATTTTAATTGAGATTCAGCCGAAGATTTTGCATCCTCATCTGTTTTAATTTCTTTATTAACAATAAATTCATCAACCATGTTTGTTAAAACAGTCGCGCCGCCTTGTTTTTTAAGTTCATCATACAAAGACTCAGCTGAAATTTTTTTACCATCCATTTTTGCTACTAACTTCTCCCCATTTTTTAAAGTAGCAGTAGAGCAGCCTGTAAGAAGTAAAATAGCTGCCAAACTAATTAATAATTTTTTATGCAATTTAATTCGCTTCCTTTCATATGTATGCCACATTTCATACATATAAATAATAACAAATTTTCAGATAAAAAACAATATTTTAAGCCCAATTTCCACAATAGTAATCACCAAATTAGAAAAAAACCATAAAATAATGTGAAAAGATAAAAAAGGAGGATGATTTATTATGTGTAATACAAATAACGGTGCTGCTATTGTATTAGTATTATTTATTCTTTTAATAATCATACTTGGAGCTTGGATTTAAGCTAGAAAGGAGTATTCATGAATAATTGTGAAAAACCGGGTAACAAAGGTAATGGGTATTTAATAATTTTAGTATTATATATCTTGCTTGCTATTTTACTAGGTTCTAGCCTATATTATTAATTAGTAGTATGCCGTGCGTACTACTTTTTATATAAAAAATGCCATTTTTTTCTCAAGTGTAAAGTGACATAAAAAAACAATAAAAACTATTTACAAATAAAAAATGAAATAGTAGAATAGTGGTATACAGTGAAAATCTGTGGGGGAAAGTGGGTGATTATATGTTCATGGGAGAATATCATCAAAAGATAGACGAAAAAGGACGTTTAATCATTCCGGCTAAAGTAAGATATGAACTTGGAGAAGATTTCATTGTAACGCGAGGCTTAGATGGCTGTTTATTTATATATCCAAAAACTACTTGGGATAAAATTATAAACAAATATAGTGAACTACCAAATATTAAAGATGCGAGAAATTTTATGAGATTTTTCCTATCAGGGGCGATGACTTGCGAACTTGATAAGCAAGGAAGGATAAATATATCTGCTCCACTTATTAGTTATGCAGATTTAAATAAAGACTGTGTTGTCATCGGCGTGGGGGAAAGATTAGAAATTTGGAGTTTAGATAGATGGAATAAATTCACTAAAGAAAATGAAGACAGTTTTTCAAAGCTTGCTGATAACTTATTTTCGCAATAGGGGGATTTTAAATGCATACAAGTGTCATGCTTGAAGAAAGTATAAACTATTTAAATTTAAATGACAAAAGCACGGTTATAGATTGTACTTTAGGATATGCAGGCCATAGTAGTGCAATTTTAAAAAAAATACCTCATGGTTTTTTGTACGCTTTTGATCAAGATAATGAAGCAATAAAAGAAGCCGAAAAAAAACTAAATAAAATAAGTAATAATTATAAAATAATTAATAAGAACTTTATTCATCTAAAAGATGAAATAAAAGAAGAGGTCGATGGAATAATTTTCGATTTAGGGGTTTCTTCACCACAATTAGATGAAGACTACAGGGGATTTAGCTACCATAAAGAAGCCAAATTAGACATGAGAATGAATCAAAACCAAGATTTAGATGCTTATAAAGTAGTAAATGAATATCCATTAGAAAAACTAATTCATATTTTTAAAGAATATGGGGAAGAAAAGTATTCTACTTCTATAGCGCAAGCAATTATTAAAAAAAGAAAAGAAAAACCTATAGAAACAACTACTGAACTTGCTGAAATAATAAAGGAAAATGTTCCTGAAAAATACCGCAGGAAATCGCATCCTGCTAGAAAAATATTTCAAGCTATTAGAATTGAAGTTAATGATGAATTAAATGTTTTTTCATCCGCTTTAAAAGATTCTTTAACTATGCTTAAAAAAGGTGGAAGAATAAGTGTCATTACCTTTCATTCACTAGAAGATAAAATATGTAAAAAAATATTTAATGAAGTAAGCAATATTCCCAAAGAATTAAGAGGTTTACCAGTAATTCCTGATGAATATAAACCAAAATATAAAGTTTTGGCTAATATTTCACCAAGTAAAAAGGAGATAGAAAATAACCCACGCTCTAGAAGTGCAAGACTTAGAGTAATTGAGAAATTATAGAAAGGATGGTTTTTATGGCAAAGAAGAAAAACAAGACAAAAATAACCAAAGGCGAAGCGTTACTATATACTGCCGCTATTTTTTCATTTGTCATAATGCTAGGCCTTAAAATATTTTGTGGGGCTTCTATTGGTGAAATGAAAATGAGCATCGAAGAAAAAAAATATAAAATAGATACTCAAGAAAAAACAAATGAAAGTTTAACTATGAAAGTAAATGAACTCACATCATTCGAAAATGTTAAGAAAGTTGTTGAGGAAATGGGGCTAGCATATAACAATGATAATATAATCGTCGTTGATAGTGGAAGGTGATTATGTGAGCAAACAAAAAAGTCAAGTAAATAATTGGAAATACCCAAGAAATACCTTTCTTGTTTTTTTGTTTGCTATAATTATTCTATTCGCTAAATATGCTTATATTGCTATATCACCTAATATAAATGGCCGAAACATGAAAGCTTTTGCCGCTAACAGAAATACTGTATCAAGAATACTAAAAGCTAAAAGAGGAAACATTTACGATTCTGAAGGAAATGTTCTCGCTCATAATGTTACCTCATATACTTTGATTGCTTATTTAGATCCCAAAAGAAGTACTAAAACTAAAATACATCATGTAAAAGATGTTGATATGACAGCCAAAGCCCTAGCTGAAATCTTAGAGGGTGATGAAAACGAAATAAAAATGCGTCTAGAAAAAGGAAAAAATGAAAATAAATATCAAATAGAATTCGGTACTATTGGTAAAAATATTACCGAAATGAAAAAAAGTGAAATTGAAAAAATAAATTTACCAGGAATTGATTTTGAAGAAAATTATAAAAGATATTATCCAAATGGTGATTTTGCTTCATATATATTAGGTTATGCGAAAACAAATGAAACAAAAAATGAAGATGGTAAAATAGAAACAACTATTGATGGTGAACTTGGAATTGAAGCTAAATTTGACGATGAACTAAAAGGGACCGATGGATATTTAAAATATCAACAAGATCGTTTTGGTTATAAAATACCAGATACCCCAGAAACTAGAATTGAAGCTTTAAATGGTGATGATATATACTTAACCATAGATTCAAACATTCAAAGATTTGTTGAAACAGAAGTACAAGTTATAGATCAGAAATACCACCCAGAATGGACTATGATATCTGTAATGGATGCCAAAACAGGCGATATTTTAGCATCATCTGGAACACCTTCATTTAATCCTAATATAAGAAACTTAGTCAGTTATCAAAACCCATTAGTGTCTAACGCTTTTGAACCAGGATCAACGATGAAAATATATACATATATGTGCGCCATTGAAAAAGGAACATATAATGGAAATGCCATCTTTAGATCAGGAAAAATAGAAGTAGCAGATGCAGTTATTAAAGACTGGAATAATACTGGTTGGGGAACTATAAATTATGATAAAGGTTTTGAATACTCGAGTAACGTCGGTGTTACTACGATGATAAATAAATTTATAAATAGAGATGAACTAAAAACATGCTTTAAAAAATATGGTTTTGGTAAATCTACAGGAATTGATTTATCAAAAGAGGTAACAGGAGCACTAGGATTTAAATATCCTGTAGAAGTAGCTAATGCCAGCTTTGGACAAGGTATCAACACCACCGCTATCCAGCACCTAAAAGCTTTATCGATGCTTGCTAATAATGGTAAAGAAGTTACTCCGCATGTTGTTTCTAAAATAGTTGATTCAAATACCGGTAAAACAACATACAAAAGAGAGATTGAAAAAACCGAAGCCTTAGCTAGCGAAAACACTATAAATAAAATAAAAGATTTAATGTACAACGTTGTTAACAG
Organism: Bacilli bacterium; assembly: GCA_017513865.1. Taxonomy (GTDB): domain Bacteria; phylum Bacillota_I; class Bacilli_A; order RF39; family UBA660; genus Coprosoma. Next base: position 44,604 of record JAFWMN010000003.1, read on the forward strand.
TACAGACCCTGAAGCAACTGGTAAAAAATACTTTATTGAAGGATTTAACATTATTGGTAAAACTGGAACATCACAGATTTACGATGAAAAAAGAGGGGGTTATTTAAAAGGCGAAAACGACTACATATATTCATTTGCTGGTATGTATCCAAAAGATAATCCGGAAGTAATCATATATGCAGCCATAAAAAAACCTGACACCCCAACTTCAAGTACTTTAAGTCCATCAATTGTTAGTCTAATGAAAAACATTGCCAAATATCGAAATATTTTTGAAGGAAACAGTCAAAATAATAATAGTAATGTAACATCTTTAGTATTAGATTCTTATATCAATAAAAAAACTGAAGACGTTAAAAATTTAATGAATCAAAATAATATCAAAACAGTAATAATTGGCAGTGGTGATAAAATAATTGATCAATATCCAAATAAAGGTGAAAAAGTTCTTTCCTATGATAAAGTATTCTTAATAACCAATAAAGATCAAGGTAAAATGCCAGACTTAACTGGATATTCTAGATCAGATGCAATATATTTAATGAAAAAATTAGGATATAAATATGAACTAGAAGGATATGGGCATGTTATAAGTCAAAGTATAGCTCCCGGAATGGATGTTGGTGAAAATAAAGTTATTATAAAATTAGAAGCTTAAATAAGCTTCTTTTAAAATGCTAAAATTCGTGATAAAATATAAATAACGGAGGCCAAAAATGAAGAAGTATTTTATATTTTTGTTTGTTATATTTTTATTAATGGGGTGTTCAAAAAATGAAGAAGTGACCTGCATAATTAATAATAAAAAAGCTACATTTGCTTTAAAAAGAGGCATCATTGTAAAATATAAACTAGATGGCAAAGAAAAGAAAAATTATGAAATTGATGAAATAAATGGGACATATTTTACTAGTTCAGAAAACAATGAGGAAGGAAAAATTGTTCTTAAAAGTTATGTAGAGTCATTAGGAGGAACATGTAATGAGTAAAAGGAAAAAAAGAAGGTTAAAAAAAAGAAGAATTTTCGGCCTAATTATAATCATTGCTTTACTTTTTTTACTAGCCATAACAGTTTTCAATAAAAAAGAACCACAAAAAAAAGCAAAAAGTATAATACCTAAGATAAAACAAGAAGAAAAAGTTGAAACGGCCAAATTAAGTATGGTTATGGTCGGCGATGCCCTGCTTCATGGTTCAGTTTATAGGGATGCTTATAAAGATGGAAAATATGATTTTTCTCATCAATTAGAATTTATAAAACCAATAATTAAAAACTATGATCTAGCATTCTATAATCAAGAAACAATATTGGGTGGTACCGAATTAGGTTTATCAGATTATCCAACGTTTAATTCACCATGGGAGTTTGGTGATAATATGCTAGATGCTGGATTTAATATCGTAAATTTAGCTACCAATCATACTATGGATAGAGGCGAAAAAGCCATAATAAAATCTTGTGAATATTGGAACCCAAAAAAGAAAGATATCTTATTTGCTGGAAGTTATTGTTCATTTGAAGATCAAAATGAAATTAAAATTTTTGAAAAAAATGGAATAAAATATACAATGCTTTCATATACATATGGAACCAATGGAATCCCAGTTCCTAAAGGAAAAGAATATTTAGTAAATTTATATAGTGATGAGCAAGCAAAAAAAGATATTGAAAAAGTAAGAGATAAAGTAGATTTATTATTAATTTCTATGCACTGGGGTATTGAATATCAAACAGAACCAACTGCTGAACAAAAAAGAGAAGCAGAATATTTATCAAATTTAGGAGCTGATATAATTATTGGAACTCATCCGCATATTATTGAACCAGTTACTTATATAAATGATACTTTAGTAATTTATTCATTAGGCAATTTCATCTCTGCTCAATCTACCAATAGTGATTATAATACAATGGTTGAACTTATGACATCAGTAGATATTGTAAAAGAAACTAAAGGTAATAAAAGTACCCTTAAATTAGAAAATTTAAACAATGAACTTTTATATAATTACTACACAAAAGGTAGTGGCAGATGGTATAACTTTAAAGTAGTTCCTTTCAGCCAAATGAATACAAATTATAATTCTGATTATAAAAGACTATACGATAAATATAGCAAAGTTGTAAAATTATATGATGAAAATATACCTGTAAAAGAAGCCGCATAGCTTCTTTTTCTTTACGTAAAACACTAAAACAAGATTCAAAAAACATTGAATATTTGAAATTATTATAATAAAATTATTATAAAGGAGAATAATATGAAGAAAAATATTTTGATAATAGTGTTATTATTAATTGTTGCCGGTTTAAGTGTTTTTATTATATATGATAAAACCTTAAAACAAGAAGCAAAACCAAAGGAAACAAAAAAAGAAGTTAAAGAAGAAGTATTGGACGTGACCTCACAAGAAGTATTAAAACTATTAAATAATGTAAACCTCTTAGCTAAAAACAATCATAGTGATGTATATTATGGTTATTTATACAAAAAAGATTCATTAAAAGCTGAAGAAATGGATGATGATTTAATTGTCGCTATCGGTGTTTACCATGAACATTTGAAATGTACTCAATCTTGGGATGAAAAATGCATAAAAACAACAAGTGAAAATCCTGCCGGTGAAGTGACTATACCCGCAGAAAATGTAAAAAAAGTAATAAATGAAATTTTAGGTGATATTAAATATGTAAACACTGATATAAAATCAGTAAGCTGTTCTGGTGGTTATAAATATAATAAAAATGATAATTATGTTGGAATCGCTCCGGCATGCGGCTATGCTGGCGATAGTTATGACTTTTTAGAAACAAAAATTGCTAAGGCAATAAGAAAAGATAAAAGCCTAGATATTTATGTTAAGGTGGCTTTCGGTCACTATGATTTTAATGAGAATGAGCAAAGCAATAATTCCTTATATCACATCTATAATGACTTTAATAAAACAAGTGAAATATATAAAGCTAAAGAAGGAATATATGACTTTGATGAAGTTTTATTAAATTATGCTGATAAACTTCCATTATATAAATTACACTTTGAAAAAGAAAATGATAATTATCATTTTAAAGGGTCATACAAACAATAAAGTCCTATATGGACTTTTTTATTTGTCAAAATTTTGGGGGCCCGCACATATATTTTATTGGTGAATAATATGTTTTTTAAAAGTATTCATACTAGAATTAAAATAGTATTATTAATACTATTTATAATTTTTTTCATAATTATATTAAGAGTATTTTATATAGAAGTGATTGATTATTCAAAATTAAATAAATATGCCAGTAATTTATGGAGTAGAAATTTACCAATTAAAGCTGACCGAGGATTAATATATGATAGAAATGGGATAATCCTTGCGGATAATGTGACAACGACATCGCTAGTAATAATACCAAATCAAATAAGAGATAAAAAACAAACAGCTAAAGCCCTAGCCCAAATATTAAATATAGATTATGAGGCTATGTTTAAACACATTAATAAAAAAACATCAATAGAAAGAGTACATCCTGAAGGACGAAGACTTTCTTATGAAACAGCTGATAAAATTAAAAACTTAAAACTAGAAGGCATTTATTTAGTAAAAGAATCAAAAAGAAAATATCCATACGATTCTTACATGGCACACACTTTAGGATTTGTTGGAATAGATAATCAAGGACTTTCAGGCATAGAACTTACATACAATAAGTACTTAACTGGAGAAGATGGCGCCATAAAGTATTTTAGCGATGCAAAAGGAAATAAATTAAAATTAAATGAAATATATGAAAGACCACAAAATGGAATGAATATAACTTTAACTATAAATAATGAAATTCAAATATCATTAGAAAGAGAATTAAGTAATGCTGTTACAAAATATAATCCCGATAGGATGGTTGGGTTAGTGATGAATCCAAATAATGGTGAAATATTAGCCATATCTGCAAGGCCTAATTTTTCACAAGAAAATTACCAAAATTACTCCATAGAAGAAATAAATAGAAATTTACCAATATGGGCTACCTATGAACCAGGCTCAACTTTCAAAATAATAACTTTAGCAGCCTCTTTAGAAGAAAAAACTGTAGATTTAGAAAAAGATGTTTTTTATGATAAGGGAAGTATAAAAGTTGAAAATGCAACAATTCATTGTTGGAAACACGGAGGCCATGGGAAAGAAACATTTATGGAAGTTGTTGAAAACTCATGTAATCCAGGATTTGTCATTCTGGGACAAAGATTAGGTACAAATACTTTATTTGATTATATTGATAAATTTGGTTTTGGGAAAAAAACCGGTATCGATTTAAATGGGGAAGCTACTGGAATAATATTTGATAGAAGCAAAGTAGGGCCAGTAGAACTAGCCACTACTGCCTTTGGCCAAGGTGTTTCTGTAACGCCAATACAACAAATAACTGCAGTAAGTGCGGCTATAAACGGAGGAAATCTTTATAAACCATATATCGTAAAAAGTATTAATGAACCTGAAACTAACACAGTTATTAAAGAAAATAAAAAAACTTTAGTAAGAAAAGTAATCAGTGAAGATACCAGCGCAAAAGTAAGAAATGCTTTAGAAAATGTTGTTGCTAACGGCAGTGGTAGACCTGCTTATATTGATGGGTATAGAGTAGGTGGTAAAACCGGTACAGCCCAAAAAGCCGAAAATGGAAGATATTTAACTAATAATTATATATTATCATTTATTGGTTTTCTTCCAGCAGATAATCCCAAAGTAGTCGTTTATATAGCAATAGATAATCCAAAAGGAACAATTCAGTATGGTGGAACAACCGTTGGCCCCTTGTCTAAAGCCGTTTTAAAAGATGCGATAAAAGCATTAAAAATTCCTAAATCAAATGGTGGTAAAGAAAAAAAATATAAATGGCCAGATCTTAAAACTATAACTGTTCCTGATGTAACTGGAAAAAATATAGAAGAGGCTAAAAAAGAGCTAGAAGGATTAAATGTAATTATAAGTGGAAATGGAAATACCATAATTCATCAATCACCAGAACCTAATACCAAACTAAATGAAGGTAAAACCGTAAGACTTTTTACCAGTTAGGAGGAAACATGATTATTTTAATTAAATCAGTAATGTCTATAATGATCGGCTTTATTTTTTCTGGATTATTAGGTTTAATGATAGTTCCCTTTTTTAAAAAAAGACAATTCAATCAAGTTTTAAATAGATTTTTAGAAAAAGAACATAAAGAAAAAGTTGGAACACCAACTATGGGAGGATTAATATTTATAATTCCTTCATTTTTAATAACGTTAATTTTAATAGTATTTAATAAAATAAAATTATATGATAGTTTGATTATTATTATGTTTACTTTTATTAGTTATGCCATAATTGGTTTTATCGATGATTTTTTAATAATAAAAAAACAAAACAATAAAGGCTTAAGCAAAAATCAAAAGCTTATTATGCAAGTTATAATAGCCATAGTTTTTTTCTATTTATTTATGAAAACAGGAAACGAACCATTAATATGGATTCATACATTAAAAATAAGAAAAAATATTGGCTGGCTATATGGATTGTTCATATTATTTATTTTAACTGCTTCTTCAAATGCGGTTAATTTAACTGATGGTTTAGATGGCCTAGCTGGAGGTCTTTCATTAATAAGTTTTATAACTTTTGGAATTCTTTCATGGAATGCGGATTGGCTATTAGGATATGAAGAAATAGCTATTTTCGCTTTTATTTTAGTAGGATCATTATTAGGATTTATGATTTTTAATGTAAACAAAGCTAAAATATTTATGGGGGATATTGGATCACTTGCGTTAGGAGCCACTTTAGGAGCCTATGCCATCATAACAAGACATGAATTATTATTAATTTTAATTGGTATAGTTTTTATAATTGAAACAGTAAGCTGCATAATTCAATTAATAGTATATAAATATACTAAAAAAAGAGTATTTCTCATGACGCCTATTCATCATACATTTGAAAAATTAGGTTGGAATGAGCAAGATATTGTAAAACTATTTTGGATTATTGGCTTAATTGCCAGCATGATTGCTATCATATGGGGTGTAATTTTATGAAAAAAATGAACATACCTCTTTTCATAAGTGTTATAACCTTGTCACTATTTGGCCTTTTAATGATCTATTCATCATCATATGTGTGGTCTTTATATAAATTTTCAGATCCATTTAAATATTTAAAAAATCAAAGCTTGTTTCTTATAATAGGAATAGTATTAATGTATATAGTTAGTAAAATAAATTATAAAAAATATTATAAGTATTCAAATAAAATATTCATAATATGTTTTATCCTAATGATTCTAGTTTTAATAATTGGTTCAAAGCGAAACGGTAGTAAAAGTTGGTTTGGCATAGGATCTTTTGGAATTCAACCGTCAGAATTTATGAAACTATCAATGATAATATTTACCAGTAAATATTTGTGCAAAAATAAAAAAGAAATAAATAATGTAAAAAAAGGAGTATTGCCGATATTAATTATGACTTTAATAATATTCGCACTAATAATGTTACAACCCGATTTTGGAACAGGCATAATCTTAGTAATAGGGATTATGGGTCTACTTTTTGTTGGTGGCGTAAATATAAAGTTTTTTTTAAAAATAGGCATTCTAGGAATAGGAGGAATAATAGGTCTTATAATTGCTGCCCCTTATAGATTAAAAAGAATACTATCATTTTTAAATCCATGGAGTGATCCTCTAGGAAGCGGTTTTCAAATAATTCAATCTTTATATGCGATTGGGCCAGGAGGATTATTAGGATATGGGTTAGGGGGATCAAGACAAAAACACTTTTACTTGCCAGAACCCCAAACAGATTTTATTTTTTCAATTATCAGTGAAGAATTTGGTTTTTTAGGAGTATTAATAGTATCTCTTCTTTTTTGTACAATAATATTTGAATCAATAAAAATAGCTTTAAATTGTAATGATTTGTTTGGAAAATATTTATCTTTCGGTATTGTGTTTATGCTGTCGTTTCAAACAATATTAAACTTAAGTGTTGTTATTGGTCTTATCCCAGTAACTGGAGTAACTTTGCCATTTTTAAGTTATGGTGGTTCTAGCTTGTTAATTACGTTACTATCAATGGGAATTATCCTTAACATCTCTAAATATAAATAAAAAAGGACAGTTTAAATTCTGTCTTTTTCCATAAAATAATTTGTTACATTTTCAAGTTTTATTCCTCTAGAACCTTTGATTAAAATTAAAGTATCTTTAATATTTTCTTTTTCTAAACAAGAAATTACTTCCTCATAATTGTCAAAATATAAAGCGTCAGTTTTTAAAGCTTTAATATCTTCGCCAACTAAAATCACTTTTTTATTTTCAATTTTATCCAAATAAGGTTTTATTTTTCGATGAATAGCTTTAGAAAAATCACCAAGTTCCAAAATAGAACCTAATATTAATAATTTTTTTTGTTTTTCATTTTCTAAAATTTTAAGAACCCCAATTAAAGATTCAAAAGAAGAATTATAACAATCGTTAATAATTGTATTACCATTTTTGTCTTCCAAAATATTCATTCGCATATCAAAAGATTTGTATTCTTTTAAAGCTTTAATAATATCATTTATATTAACACCATAATATAAAGCCACATTTATAGAAAGCAAGACATCTTCAAGTAAATGCTCTGGAAGATTAACTTCGATTTTGTATTCTTTATCATGATATTTAATTTTAAAAGAAGAGGAATATAAATCACTTTTTAAATCATAGCCAATCAAATCATTATAATCATTAAAACCAGACTTTATTGTATTTTTAACTTTTTTTAATAATTCGTCATCACCGTTGACAAACAAAATTTTTTTATCCATGCCATCTAAGATTTCTAATTTAGCTTTTAATATTTCTTCTTTACTACCAAGATTACCAATATGTGATGAGCCAATATTAGTAATTATTGCCGTTTCTGGGTTAATCATCTTTGATAAATAAGAAATTTCTTTTAAATGATTCATTCCAAGTTCTGAAAGCAAAATTTCCGTATCATCTTTTAAATTAAAAACCGTAAGAGGAACACCTATATGATTGTTAAAGTTTTTTTCATTAGCTACCACATTATATTTAGTGCTTAATAAATTAAGTAAAATATTTCTAGTTGTCGTCTTACCAACACTTCCGGTTAAAGCAATTACTCTAGGTTTATACTTTTCTACCATATAGTGAGCAATATCTCCTAAAGCCAAAGTTGTATCTTTAACTAAAATATAAGGAATAGAGCTATCGACTTTTTTAGAAACAATTAATATCTTGGCCCCATTATCGATTGCTGACTGAACATATTTGTGACCATCGCTATTACCAATTAAGGCAACAAAGACGTCACCTTTTTTAACATCCAAACTGCTTGTTTTAATTTCTTTATACTTTTCATTTAAATCAATTTCACCAACAAGCTTTCCTTTTGTACTTAAAATTAAATCATTTATATTCATGTGTATCACCAGTTTCATTATAACACACGAAAAGGAATATATCTATAATATGATATAATGGGTTAAATTATAAAAAGGAAGGGAATAATATGAAAAAACCAATTATCGGCATGATTTGTCCAAGAAACATAGACATAAATAGCCCATTTAAAAACTATACAAAATTTGTAAATACTTATGGAAAAAGAATAATGGAAGCGGGCGGAATACCCATTGGAATAATATTTCCTGATGGTTTTAAAGAAGAACAAGTAGAAATGTGTGATGGATTTCTATTTCAAGGTGGAAGCATAATAGAAAGTAGTCAAATTAGTACGATTCATTACGCGATAATTAAAGATAAACCAATTTTCGGGATATGTTTAGGTATGCAAACAATGGCCGGCTATAACTGGCTATATAAAAAACTAAATGGAAATTTAACATATCAAAAAATTGAAAAAAACTTTAAGCCAGAAGATGAAGAATATTTTTTAAAGAAAAAAGAAGGTCATGATAAATTAAATCCGTTTTATTTAAGTAAAATAGAAAGCTCTAAACACTGTGTTATTTTCGATAAAGAAAGTAATTTATATAAAATATACGGAGAAAATAGTTATTTTCCTTCAATCCATAATTTTATAGTAAAAGAAGATATTTTTAATAATAGTCATTTATTTAAAGTTACTGGAAAAAGTCCTGATGGTGTGATCGAAGCTATAGAAGGGATAAAATCAGATAATTTTATAGTTGGTGTCCAATTTCATCCAGAGCTTGAAGATAAGGATTTACCAATATTTAAAACCTTTATAAAAAAATGTCAAAAATAGATTAAAAAAATATACATTTTTTATACAATACAATAAACTTAGAAACATATAATTTCATTGACAAAACAAGTATAACGTGATATTTTTAAAAAGGAAAATCCATTATAAAAAAAGAATTATTTGGAGGAATTATGAATAAAATAACATTTAAAGAATTAACAGATGTATGTAAAATTATAAAAACCCAAAACATCAGTGATGAAGACGAATTTGACTACCTTAGAGTAATTGGTCTAAGTGCAAAATATGAAGAAAAAGCCAAAAATCCATTGTATTTTTTATCATACACAAAAGAAGAAGAAAAAGGTCATGGATGGTATATCAATAATTTTGATTTGCGCCCTTATTTCAATAATATATGTAGTGAACACCCTAAATACACATATATCATCGAACCAAGTATGGAAAAAGATGCAAATAAAGATACAAAATATATCATAGTTGAAAATATTAATACAACCATAGATAAAATATATGAATATATTTTAAATAGAAGTAAAGCAAAAGTTATTGCCTTTACAGGAAGTGTTGGAAAAACAACTGCTGTTGGACTTTTAGAAAAAGCTTTAAAAGAAAAATATAACGTTTTAAGAGTTTATAGTAAACGAATCACACCAATAAATTTAAAAGCTAATATTATTAATTTTTTAGAAAAAAATATTGATTATGTAATTTTAGAAAATTCTCTTTACTATCATGACCATGTTAAGATTTTAAGTACGCTTTTAAAACCCGAAATAGTCTCAATGCTAAATATAAAATCATCTCATTTGGGCGTAGAAAAACTAAACAGTGTTGATGACATATGTATTTATAAAGCTGATATAATGCGAAATGCTAAATATGCCTATTTAAATAATAATGATAGTTATTTGAAAAACATTACCTTAGATAAAGGAATAGTTAAATATAAAGGAAAAGAATTATTTGAAAATAAAAACTTACAAATAAATTATGTTAATAATAAAGAACTTCAAGTAGTTGATAATTGCTTTTTAATAAATAACAATATAAAAGTAGAGCCATTTATTTTAAGTGCCTTAGCTGGAATACAATATTTAACTTGTTATAAAATAGCCAAAAAACTAGGACTTACAAACGAGCAAATTAAAAAAGGTTTGGAAAATTACATGCCCGTAGAAAATAGATTAAATAAGAAAAAAGCCTTTGGTAAAGAAATTATTTTTGATGGTGATGTTACCACATATGAAAGAATGAATGAAATTGCTGACACATTATATTCAAAAAAGTATTTAGTGTTAAGAAAAGTTGGTTCTGCTGAAAATACTTTTAGAATTAAAAACATCGTAGATTTCTTTAGTAAATTCGAAAAAGTATTTATATTTGATGATATTGATTATTTAGATGAACTAAAAAAAGAAAAAAACGTTGTTATTGTAAGCAGCAATGATTTTATAAAAGATTTAGATGGCCAAATTATTTATCATTATAGTGGTTATTATAGAGTATGGGATGAATTTAAAGAAGAAAATTTAAATATTTATGATAGAGAAAAGTATAAAATAATAAAGGAGAACGATTAAGTGAAAAAAATATTATTATTACATGGATGGAATAATTTAAACTACACAAATCAAACAAACGAAAAAGATGCTTGGCATAATCGACAAGAATTTACCGATATGTTAAGTAAAGAATATGAAATATATAAGATAAACTTTCCGGGTTTTTGTGGTGAGAAAGAACCAGATAGACCTTGGGAATTATCAGATTTTGCCACATATGTAAAAAAATATTTAGATGACAATAATTTAAAAGTAGATTATATCCTAGGGTATTCTTTTGGTGGAGCTGTTGCCACCGAATATAATAGAAAATATGATAATAATCAAAAACTAATACTAATAAGTCCAGCTATCACTAGAAACAGAGAAAAATCAAAAAAATATATAAAAACCCCATCATTTTTAAAACCTATAAGAAATTTCTTAAGAGACATATATTTAATTTATGTCGTAAAAAATAAATATATGATTACCGGAACAAGATTTCTAAAAGGAACATATCAAAATATTGTAAGAGTTGAACTTTTAGACAAATTAAAAGAAATAGAACCAAAAAATCTAATCATTATATATGGTGAAGATGATACAATGGTCAATCCAAAATATGTAATAGACAATATACCAAAAGAATTAAAAGAAAATGTATATACTATTAAAAATGGAGGACATAACATTGCGAAAACTCACCCAAAAGAAATAATTGACATATTAAAAGAAAAAATAGGATAATCCTATTTTTTTGTTAAATTGATGTCTATAGAAACAGTAAATAGTATTTATTATTTACATATTTATTATAATTATGATACAATTTATATTATGAGAAAGAAGTGATTTGATGCTTACACTGAGTAAGTCTTTATTTGCCTTAGGGCTAGGTTTTATTATATCAGCAATTACAGGATTAATATTAATTCCTATTTTACGAAATGTAAATGCTAAACAAACTGTTTCGAAACATATAAATGAAAGACACCAAAAGAAAAATGGAACCCCAACTATTGGTGGACTTATATTTATAATACCACCACTAATTACTTTGTTTATTTTATACTTAAGAGGTTCAATAGAGATAAGTTCAAATTTGATATTAATTATATTTGTATTCTTAGCTTATGCTTTATTAGGTCTTGCTGATGACTTGTTAAAAATAAAATATACTAATAATAAAGGATTAAAAATAAAAGTAAAACTTGTATTTGAAATTTTAATATCAATAATATTCTATTTAATATATGCATCAGGCGGTGGAACATCTGCCTTAGACATAACACTATTTGGCATTCATATAGAATTAGGCTGGTGTTACCCATTATTCGTATTATTCTTATTAACAGCTACGACTAATGCTGTTAATATCACCGATGGCCTAGATGGCTTATGTGGCGGTTTAAGTGCTATGGCTTTACTTGCCTATGGAGTTATTTCATGGGGTAGCATTTATGTAGTAGGTAATCAAGATATAGCAATATTTTTATTTACACTGGTTGGTTCAATAATTGGTTTCTTACTTTATAATACCCATCCAGCTAGAGTGTTTATGGGTGATACTGGTTCGCTTGCTTTAGGTAGCGTTCTTGCTACTACAGCTATAATAACCCATCATGAATTAACATTAGCTGTGGTTGGCGCTGTATTTGTTATTGAAACTTTATCAAGCATTATTCAATTAGTTGCTATCAGAAAATTTCATAAAAAAGTATTTTTAAAAGCTCCACTACATCATCATTTTGAGGAACTAGGGTGGGCCGAAACAGATATTGTAAAACTATTTTGGACAGGTGGATTTATTCTTGCCTTAGTAGCCTTAATCTATGGTGTTTGGATATAAAAAAAGGAAATATTAATTTCCTTTTTATTTTGATTTATCCTTATGTGTCATCCAATCTGAACCATCAACACTTCTTGCAACAAGCATAGCTGCTGATTCGTCACCAACAACATTAAGAACAGTTGCAGGTGGATCAATAACTGTAGCTACCATTGTAAGAAGAGGTAAAGCAGCCATTGGATAACCTAACATTGAAATGATTAATGATTCTGATATAGTACCACCACCGATTGGAACGGCAGTTATAAGAAGTACTGCTAAAAGTGATACAATAACTATTTGCCAAATAGAAACATTGTTTCCAAATAGGCTAACTAAGAACATTATCTTAAATACACAACCAATAATTGAACCATCTTGGTGTAAACTTGTACCTAAACCAACGAATGTTTCTGAAACATCATCAGGAATACCCATTTTTTTAGCAGCATCAATATTTACTGGTAAACTAGCTGCAGATGAACAAGTAGCTAAAGCTGTAAAAGTAGGTTCAAAAATATTTGACCAGAAGGCTTTAACGGCTTTTGTTCCACCAGCCAAGAATGCATATAAAGTATAGAACACAACATAGAATACTAATGCACAAACTGTATAGATAACAAAAGTTCTTAAATATCCTTTAGCAATTTCGCCACCAAATGTTCCAACTAAAGAAGCGAAATAACAACCAAGACCAATAGGTGCGTAATACATAATTATGTTAATTAAGTTCATTACTGTTTTATTTGCTGCTTCTAGAACATCAAGAAGTGGTTTTGTTTTTTCTTTGTCTTTTCTCATCGCAAATCCAAAGATAATCGCAAATACTACGATAGCCACAACATTACCTTTAGAAAGTAATCCGCTGAAGTCATTAACGCTAATTAATTGTACAGTGCTTTCTAAAACATTAAGTTTTGGACTAGTTACCTTTTCGCTAGAAAAAGCTTCTCTAATAACTTTAGTGTCTTTTACATCAACTAATTTAAAAGTTTTTGTAGTCACAATACCAAAGAATATTGCAACAAGTGAAGTAACTAAAGCAACAATTATAATTCTACCAAAAATCTTTCTAAGTCTTTTTGGTGAATCCATTTTGGCAATTGTTGTAGAAATTGTTAAGAACAAAAGTGGAACAATTGTCACAAAAAGTAAGTTTAAGAATAAATCACCAAGTGGTTTAACCACGTTTACGTCTTCTTTAAAGATAAGGCCACAAATTGCGCCAACTATTAAAGCTAAGACAAGTAGAATAGTTACTTTGTAACTTTCCCATATTTTTTTCATAAAAAATCTCCCTTCACCCTCATTATATTGCGTTTTTCGTTAAAATACTAGTATGTGTAGTCCACAAAAAAACGAAAAAGTACCCGCAAAACGCCCAAAATGTGATATAATAAAAAAGGTGAAATTTATGGACACAAAATATTTAAAAATGAATAACAACCAAAGACATTTATCATTAGGTAATTTTTGTAGAATAGTAAAGGAGTTTTCTTTAAATAAGACATTTGCTAGTCAAACAGAAATCTTTTATGCCATATTTGGTGTTGATGATATAAGCGATTCGACAATAAATAATTATTGTATAGGATATCGTTCAATTGGTACGGACTTTAAACAAATATATATAAAAAGAAAAAGTTATCCAAATAAAGAATTTGATGAAACCATGCTAGCTTTAATTTCAATAATCAAAGGACAAATATATCATGACACAAATCATGAAAGTATCATAAACTTATTAAATGAAGGGATTTTTAAAAGATTATGTTTAGAATTATACAATTTAGCCAAAAATGATGAAACGATAAATACAGATTTTACTAAAAACTTAAATAGATTAATTAATGAGAATGATATTTATAGTGCGATATGTGAAATTTTAATATATATAGTTTTAGAAAAAAAACAACCAGTGTACATTGAAAAAAATCAAAAAGAATTATTTGAAAGTATTTTAAATAACACAAATATTTCTATGTATGAATTAGAAAAATTTTTAAAAGTCCAATTTCAAGATGGAATTAATCATGCTTATTCATTAAAAAAATTAACTAAAGAAAAAAATGCTTATGCAGCATTTGAATTAGGTGAAATGGAATATTCAGGAAGAATGATAGGTAAACCTAGATACATAAAAGCCTATGAATATTTTAAAATAGCTGCTGAAAAAAATAATCCCAGAGCTAATTGGCTAATTGCCAAAATGATACTAGATGGACAAATAGGAAGTAAAACAGAAGAAGAGATAAAAGAAGCTTATGAATATCTAAAAAATGCTGAAGGATTGGGAAGTATTGCAGCTATTAATACGATAGGTTTATGTTATCTAAATGGACTAGTTCCAAATGAGCCTAAAGATGTTAAAAAAGCTATAAAATATTTTGAAAAAGCAGCTGCTAATGATTATGTATATGCGCACAATAATTTAGGAAAAATTTATGAAAAAGAAAAAAATTATAAAAAAGCTTTTGAACATTATAGTTTCAGTGCTTCTTTAGAAGAGAGCTGGGCTTCGAATAAACTAGGACAATGGTATCAAAAAGGTATATATGTAGAACAAGATATGCAAAAAGCGTATGAATACTATAAACAAGCTTTAGATGTTCCTCAAAATATTTTAAATTACTGGGCCTATTTTAATCTTGCAAAATATTTTTACTTAAAAGGTTCATATGAAGCACAT
Organism: Bacilli bacterium; assembly: GCA_017513865.1. Classification (GTDB taxonomy): domain Bacteria; phylum Bacillota_I; class Bacilli_A; order RF39; family UBA660; genus Coprosoma. The sequence goes on from JAFWMN010000003.1 coordinate 59,901, forward strand.
ATAGAAAAAGATGTAAATAAAGCGATAGAATACTTCGAATATACATTAGATAATATAGATGAATCTTATGAAGAATTAATTTACATATATATTGAAAAATATAAGCAAAATCAAAACGAAGAATATATTAGTACAATTAACAAATATTTAAATATTTTATCACTAAAACCATATTATAAAAAATGTAAAGAAAGAATAAAAGATAAACTAGAAGAAATTGAAAGAGAAAAACTGATTATTATTAAAAACAATTGACACCAATAAGAATAAAATATAAAATCTATAGTAGGTGATAGTATGAAAAAAGGTTTTACCTTAATTGAACTTATGGGGGTTATTATAATATTAGGAATAATTGGCCTTATTGTAACCCCAATTATCCAAGGCTTAATTAAAGAAAACTCTGAAACATTATGTTTAGATCAAATAAAAGTGTTTGAAAGAGCGGCAAAAAACTATGTTTCGGCTCATCCTTATGCGGATTATAGTGAAGGAAAAGAATTAAGCTTAGAAGATTTAAAAAATGAAGGATATTTAGATGAAGCCCAATTAGAAAATCCCAAAGGCGGAGTTTTCACTGGAACTGTTAAAATAGAGATATCTACATCTGAACAATATAAATATACATATCAATTTAACGAAGATGATACAAGATGTGACGGCACAAAAGGCCAAAATCAAAATGTCCAAGAAAACGAAAGCACAGAAAATGGAGAGGGTTAATTTACTTTAATCCTTTTTTTTGTTAAAATTAATTTGGTGATAAATATGTTATATAGTTCTATTAATAACCCAAAAATAAAGAAATTAAACATGTTAAAACAAAAGAAATTCCGTGATAAAGAAAATATATTCATGGTTGAAGGAGATCACCTTGTAAAAGAAGCTTATAATAATGGCTTTTTAAAAGAAATATTAATACCCGAAAAAAGTAATTATAAATTAGATGTTGAAATAAACGAAATAAGTGAAAGTGTCATAAAATATTTGACTGAATTAGAAAATCCAACGGGCATATTTGGTATATGTGAAAAAAAACAAATGAAATTTAAAGAAGGAAAAATTTTAGTTTTAGATGGTGTTCAAGATCCCGGAAACCTAGGAACTATCATAAGAAGTAGTATAGCTTTTAATATTGACACTATTATTATTAATGATAAATGTGCGGACATTTATAGTTCCAAAGTTATTAGAGCTTCACAAGGCATGATTTTTAATGCCAATATCATAAAAGAAGATCTAGGAAAAATCATAAAAAATATCAAAGAAAATCACAAAATTTATGCCACCAAAGTAGATGGTGGAAAAAAATTAAAAGATATTGAAAAAACCAAAAAATTTGTTATAATAATGGGCAATGAAGGAAATGGTGTCAGTGAAGAACTGGTAAAAATGTCTGATGAAAATATATACATTCCCATGAATGAAAAATGTGAAAGTTTAAATGTTGCTGTAGCGACAAGTATAATTTTATATGAATTAAGTTAGGAGATGATTATATGCTTTATATAGGTAAATTAGTTAATACCCATGGAATAAAAGGCGAAGTTAAAATCATCTCTGATTTTAAATATAAAGAAATAGTTTTCAAAAAAGGTAATAGTGTATATATAGATGACATAAAATATAAAATAAATACCTATAGAAAACATCAAAAATACGATATGATAACTATTGAAGGAATAGATAACATTAATGATGCGCTTCCTTTAAAGGGTAAAACTGTCTACATAAATAAAGAAGAATATATATTTCCAGGACCGCTTAATGAAGATTTATATGGAAAAAAAGTGTATGACAAAGATAAATATATAGGAATTTTAAAAGAAATAATAAAAAATACAAATCAAGAAATACTAGTCATTAAAAATGAAAATAAAGAGTATTTAATCCCTTATGTTGATGAATTTATAAAAGAAATAAATGAAGATATCCATCTAGATTTAATAAAAGGATTTATCGATGAAGATTGATATATTAACAATATTTCCAGAAATGTTTGATGGTTTTTTAAAAACCTCAATCATTAAAAGAGCGATAGAAAATAAAAAAGTAAAAATAAAAATTCATGACATAAGAAAATACAGTAAAGATCCACATAAAAAAGTTGACGATTACGGTTATGGTGGTGGCAAAGGCATGGTGTTAATGCCTGAACCAATATTTGAAGCTGTTGATGACATTAAAACAAAAGATAGTAAAATATTACTTATGACCCCTCAAGGAATACCATATAAACAAAAAACCGCTTACGATCTAGCAAGCCAAACACATCTAATTATAATATGCGGGCATTATGAAGGCTTTGATGAGAGAATAAGGTCTTTAGCTGATATAGAAATTAGTATTGGAGACTATATTTTAACTGGAGGAGAACTTCCAAGTATGGTAATCACTGATAGCGTAGTAAGACTATTAGAAGGTGTAATTGATGAAGAATCACATTTAAATGACTCATTTAATAATAATTTGTTAGATTACCCTGTATATACAAAACCCGTGGAATATAGAGGCATGAAAGTTCCTGAAGTATTGCTTTCTGGCCACCATGAAAATATAAAAAAATATAGAAAAGAAGAGGCATTAAAGAAAACAAGAGTAAGAAGACCTGATTTACTAGAGGGTGATAAAAATGAGTAAAAGATATTACATAGTAGATAAACATAATACAGAAATTATTCATGGATATATTGATTATGATCAAATTAAAGGATTTGGTATTAAACCACAAAATAAAGTTCCTTATGAAGGAATAGAAGTGGGTCACTTAACTCTCGTTGAGCCAGAACTCATTGAAAAAGTTTTAAAAAGAAAGACAAAAATAAAACTAAATGCTTATTTAAACTTTCTTTTAACTGTAATAGATGATGATGATACCGATGGGGATGCTTTAGAATTAGTTATTGAAGATACTAATAGATATAAAAGTATTATCATCAATAAATATGCTAAATTCTTAGATAAAAAATACATAAATACCCTTGTAAAAAAAGTAAATTTAGTTGAAAGAGAATTAAAAAACAAATTAAAAGAAATATACTATCAAAATGAAATGCAAATAGGTCGCAAAAGATAGTTGAAATTTAAATAAAAATATGTTACAATTATTGACGTCGTGATCCGCTGGGAGTCGTTACTTATGATCATAGATTTACAAAAGGAGAGTGAGACTATGAATTTGGTAGATAAAATAACGAAAAGCCAAATCAGAACTGATTTACCTGAATTCCGTGTAGGTGATACCGTTAAAGTTAATGTTAGAATCATCGAAGGAAAACGTGAAAGAATTCAAGCGTTTGAAGGTATAGTAATTGCCATTAAAGGTAGTGGCGTAAGTAAAAACTTCACAGTTAGAAAAAAATCAAGCGGTGTTGGAGTTGAAAGAACATTCCCATTTTCTTCACCAAAAATTGATAGTGTAGAAGTTATGAGAAAAGGTAAAGTTAGAAGAGCTAAACTTAACTATTTACGTGACCTTAAAGGACAATCAAAAATTAAAGAAAGAAAATAAGGCCAACCCTTATTTTTTCTTGTTAAAGGGGACAAAAAATGGAAAAAAAAGAAACCAATATTTTTAAAGAACTTATTCCATATATTATAATTGTTATAATTGTTGTATTATTTAGAAGTTTTATCATGACACCAGTTGAAGTAGAAGGACAGTCGATGTATTCAACCTTAAAAAATGGTGAAATATTAATCTTAAAAAAATATGATAAAAATTATAAGCGATTCGACGTTATTGTGTTTAAAAATGAAAAGGACAAATTAATAAAAAGAGTTATCGGTCTTCCAGGTGAAAGTGTTGAATATAAAGATAATAAATTATATATAAATGGAAAATATGTAAAAGAAAAATTTTTAAAAAATGATCAGCAAACATACGATTTTAGTTTAGAAGAATTAGGATATAAAAAAATACCTAAAAACTATTACTTTGTCTTAGGGGATAATAGAACTAATTCCACAGATAGTCGAATAATCGGCTTAATAAACAGTAAACAAATAACTGGGAAAAGTGACTTTATAATTTTCCCATTTACCAAAATAGGAAAGTTTTAGGAGGTTAAAATGAAAAAGAAATTATTATTAATATTTTTTGTCTTACTTCTTATAGTAATACTGATTTTTTTAATAACTAATAAAAAAGCTGCCAGTATAACTTTAAAAACAAATAGTGGGGTTCCATATAGTTGGATATATGAAATTGAAAATCCTAAAATAGTTAAGTTTAAAGCTAAAAAAGTTAAGGCTAAAAATAAAAACTTAGCTGGTGGAGAAGTTACTGAAACATATATTTTTAAAGGAACAAAAAAAGGAACAACAATCATAACATTTAAATATAAAAGTGTTAGTAGTAATAGAGTAGAAAAAAAGGTAAAATATAAAGCAACAGTTGACAAAAAATTAAACTTAAAACTTGAAGAAAAGAAATTTTAAAACAAACTTTATAGTTTGTTTTTAATTTTATATTTATTAAATAAAAAAATGTGGTATAATGAACTAGTAAGTATAAAGGAGTATGATTTACATGAAAAAATTAAGTAACAAATGGACCAGAGCTGCAATTCCAGCTTTATTAATTCATTGTTCAATTGGAACTGTATACTGCTGGTCAACTTTTAAAGAAGCAATTGGGGCTAAAATAGGTATGAGTACATTTGCTTTAGGATGGGCTTTTTCATTGGCTATATTTTTCCTAGGAATGTCAGCTGCCTTTGCTGGAAGAATGGTTGAAAAGGATATTCATAAATCATCACTAATCGCCTGCATATGTTTTACTGTGGGGATGATTGGAACAGGTTTATTTATTCAGCACACAACCGGCATTGCTGCCCTTATAGGAATATATTTATGCTATGGATGTATTATGGGTATCGGCCTAGGAATAGGTTATTTAACTCCAGTTAAAACTTTAATGTTGTGGTTTTCTGAACAAAAAGGTTTAGCCACTGGAATATCTATTATGGGGTTTGGCCTAGCAAAAGCAATCGCTACTCCAATAATGGAATTAATTCAAAAGAATTTAGGTATATCTGAGATGTTTTATATTTTAGGAGCCGTATACTTTGTAATGATGCTGTTAGGACATTTCTTACTTAAAAAACCAGACGGTTGGGTTGAACCAGACGACAAAAAACAAGACTTTAAACCATTTGCCATGTTTAAGGATAAAACTTTCTTAGGTATATGGCTTATGTTCTTTATAAATATTCACTGTGGACTTGCCTTAATAACGTATGAAAAACAAATATTAGGAACGACTTTTGCCAAAATGGCAGTATTAACCGCTATGATCAGTATTATTCCATCAGTAACCGCCGCTTTTAACGCCTTAGGTAGAATAGGATATTCAACTATTTCTGATAAAATGAAAGAAAGAAATACAGTTTATAAAATTATCTTTACCAGCTGCATTGTAATTACTTTAATCACTTTATTACCATTCGCAATCACTAATAAAGCTCATTCAATGATTCTTGCAAGCTTAGTAATTATGCTATTATGCTTAGTTAACTTAGGCTACGGTGGTGGTTTCTCAACTTTACCAGCCTTACTTTCAGAAAGATTTGGTATGGAAAAAATAAGTAAAATACATGGACTTGCTTTATCCGCATGGGCTGTAGCTGGAATTACAGGAAATAATATGTCAGAGTTAATTTTAAATATGACTGGTAAAAAATATGACTTTATTTTAATTGCCACTTTAATTTTATATGTAGCCGCTTTAATCATCTGCGTTAAAGTAGTTGGGAAAAAGAAAGTTATAGTAGAAAAAACCACTGCTAAAAAAACCACCAAGAAAAACGTAACACCTAAGAAAACAGCTAGAAAGTTAAAAAAAGCTTAAAATGTAAAGTAACAAAATTTAATTTGTTACTTTTTATTTTATATATGTTAAAATTAAAATAGGTGGAAATATGAAAAACATATATATAAAATATTTAAATAATGAATTAAAGTTAGAAACATGGCAAAAAATAGGCGTAATATGTTTAGTAATTGTTATAACTGGTATATTTGGCTGGTTATATGAATTTATATTTTACTACTTTAATAGTGGCATGAAAGAGTTTTATTGGCGAGGAGCCAATTTTCTCCCTTGGATAAATATATATGCAACAGGGTCAATAATGATAATGATACTTACAAAAAAATATAAAAAGAAGCCATTACTAGTATTTTTAATTGCTTTTATATCAACAGGAATATTAGAATACTTCACTGGTCTTACTATGTATAAATTAATGAATGGCATTAGATGCTGGGACTACAATACGGAAATATTAAACTTTGGTAACATCGGTGGTTTTGTATGTTTAAGAAGTGTAACTTTCTTTGGCTTATCAGCCTTACTTTTAATATATGGAATAGTACCTATATGTATATATGTCTCCACTATAATAAAAAAAGAGGTATTTCTTGCTTTTTCAATAACTATATGTGCTATATTTTTATTTGACGAGCTATATAATTTACTGTTTGCTAAAACGTTAAATCTTCCAAGATCAGCAGATATATATAAAAAAATAGGTATAAAATATATGGATTATTATAAAAACAAATAGTATAATAATATTGGAGGTAATATTATGGATTTTGAAGAAATAATTAGAAAAAGAACAGCCATTAGAAAATATAGTGACAAAAAATTAGAAAAGGAAAAACTAAATAAAATATTAGAAGCTGGTAATCTTGCTCCAACTGCTAAAAATAATCAACCATTTAAAATATATGTCATTGAAACAGACGAGGGATTAAAAAAAGTAGATGAAGCTTCACCATGTAGATATAATGCCCAAACAGTATTATTAGTTTGCGGTGATAAAAATGAAGCATTCCACAAAGAAGACTATTCAACATATGAAATGGACTGTTCAATAGTAACCACCCATATGATGCTTGAGGCTACTAATTTAGGAGTAGATAATGTCTGGGTTGAAATGTTTGACCAAAATATGATTAGAGACTTATTTGAAATTCCTGAAAACTTAATTCCCGTATGTTTATTAATGTTAGGATATAAAGCGGATGATGCTAAAGCGAATGAAGCTCATAGTATTAGAAAAAATATTGAAAATTTAGTAATATATAAATAGAGTAGATAAAATCTACTTTTTTTATGATAAAATAAATTGGAGAAAAGAGATTGGAACATGCAAAATTACAATATAATATTTATTTTTGATAAAAATTTAGAAAACCTATTAATGTGTAAAAGAGCTAAAGAACCATATAAAGGGAAGTATAATTTAGTTGCTGGAAAAATAGAAAAAGAAAACGACAATTTAAATGAAGCATATAGAGAATTATTTGAAGAAACCGCTATAACTAAAGATGATATAAATTTAAAACATTTTATGAATCTAGAATATCTTACTTTTAATATAAAATTAGAAGTGTATTATGGCATATTAAATAAGGAAGTAATATTAGTGGAGGAAGTTAATAAATTAAAATGGATAGATATAAATGATAATTTTTTTGATATAGATAAATATGCTGGTGAAGGAAATATCGGCCACATGTTAGAAGAAATAAAAATAGATATTGCCAAAAATAAACCAAAACAATTGACATATAAGCCAAAAAATAATAAAATTAATATGTAATTTATAATATATTTTATAGAAAAGAGAAGTAGTTTATTTAAATATTTTAAAGAGAGAGCTATTGGTGAAAATGCTTAAATTAATAAATAAATGAAGACAGCTTTTCATAATATAAAACGTATAAGTGCGATAAACTAAAATAAGAGTACCCAGGTAAAGTAAGGTGGCACCGCGGAAAATTTTCGTCCTTACAAAATTTAGGGTACTTTTTCTTAAGAAAGGGTGAAAAAAATGAAAAGAACATTAATAAATGAATTAAAAGAAAATAAAGAAACTAAAATAGCTGGTTTTATAGAAAAAATAAGAGATACTAAATATATGATATTTGTTATATTAAAAGATAAAACTGGATCTATACAAATATCGATTGACAAAGAAAAAAATAGTGATATATGTAAAGAATTAGAAAATATTATTGCCGGCTCAGTAATTGAATTTGAAGGAAAGATGGTTAAAAGTGAATATGTAAAACAAGGTGGTAAAGAGTTTTTGCCAGAAAAAATTAAAATACTTTCAAAAGCCGAAGCTTCACCACTAGAAGATAATGCTAATATCGATACAAGATTAGATTATAGATGGCTAGACTTAAGAAGTGACAAAAATCAATTAATGCTTAATGTTCAATCAGCCCTAGTAGAAGGAATGAGAGAGTTTTGTTATAAATCTGATTTTACTGAAATACACACACCAAAATTAATTGGAGCAGCTTCTGAATCAGGATCAGAAGTATTTGAAGTAAAATATTTTGGAAAAAAAGCATATTTAGCGCAGTCACCACAATTTTATAAGCAAATGGCTTTAGCTTCAGGATTAGAAAAAGTTTTTGAAGTGGCTCCGGCTTTTAGAGCAGAAAACTCAAATACTAATCGACACACAACCGAATTTACATCATTTGATATCGAATTTGCTTATATTGATTCATATGAAGATGTTATGGATTTTGAAGAAGATTTATTAATAGCGGGACTTACTAAAGTAAAAGAAAAATATGGTGAAAAAATAAAAGAAGTTTTTGGTAAAGAAGTAATAATACCTAAAAAACCATTCCCAAGAGTAAAACTTCAAGATTTATATAAAGAATTAGAAACAAGATATGGGTATAATATCCCAACTGAAGATGTTGGTGATATGAATGCTGAATCAGAGGCTTTAGCCTATAAATATGCCATGGAAGAGTATAAACATGAATTTATTTTTATAACTGATTTTGCTAAAACCAAAAGAGCTTTCTATCATATGCGAAAAGAAGATGTTCCGCAAGGATATGATTTAATATGGAGAGGAACTGAAATAACAACAGGAGCTCAAAGGGAACATAGATATGAAACACTAAAAAAACAATGCGATGAAAAAGGTTTAACAAAAGATGTGGAATTCTACTTAAGATTTTTCAAATATGGCTGCCCACCACATGGCGGATTTGCTATAGGTATAGATAGATTAAATATGTTATTATTAGGTCTTTCTATTAAAGAAGAAATGTTTATCTTTAGAGGGCCAAATAGACTAGAACCATAAGGAGGAAGACAAATGACATTAAAAGAGTTATATCAAGATATAGATAAATTAATTGATAAAAAAGTAAAATTACAAGGATGGATTAGAAGTCAAAGAAAACAAAAAGATTTTGGTTTTATTGATTTTTCGGATGGTAGTTGTCATAAGCATATGCAAATAGTTTATGAAAGTAGTTTAAAAAACTTTGATGAAATAAATAGTTTTCACTTTGGGTCAGCTATAGAAGTAGAAGGAAATCTAGTTAAAAGTGAAGGTAGTGGCCAAGATTATGAAATAAAAGCTAAAAAACTAATTGTCATAGGTGACTGTGATGATGATTATCCAATACAACCAAAAAGACATACTAGAGAATTTCTAAGAGAAGTAGCTCATCTAAGACCAAGAACCAATTTATTTCAAGCTGTCTTTAGAATAAGAAGTGTTGCTGCTCATGCTATCCACACATATTTCCAAGATAATGGTTATATATATGTAAATACTCCACTTTTAACAACAGCTGATTGTGAAGGCTCAGATCAAATGTTTAAAGTTACAACTTTAGATATGGATAACTTACCAAAAAAAGATGGTAACTGTGATTTTTCTAAAGATTTATTTAAACAAAAAACATTTATTACCGGTAGCGGACAATTACATGGTGAAGCTTTTGCCTTAGCCTTCAACAAAATATACACCTTTGGTCCAACTTTCAGAACCGAAAATTCAAATACCAAAACTCATGCCAACGAATTTTGGATGATTGAACCAGAAATAGCGTTTTGTGATTTAAATCAATTAATGGATATTGAAGAAGATATGCTAAAATTTGTGGTCAATTATGTTTTAGACAAATGTTCAGAAGAAATAGAATTTTTAAATAAATTTGTTGATAAAACCTTAAAAGAAAAACTAACCAAATTAGTTAAATCAAAATTTAATAGAATTACTCATGAAGAGGCTATAAAACTCTTAAAAGAAGCTAAAGTAAAATGGGAATTTGAACCAGAATATGGTGAAGATATTGCTAAAGAACATGAAAAATATTTAACAGAGTATTTTAATGGACCAGTATTCGTTTATAACTGGCCTAAAGATATTAAAGCTTGGTATATGAAACTAGATGACGACAAGAAAAATGCTTTAGCGGTAGACCTAGAAGTTCCAGGAGTAGGAGAATTAATGGGTGGATCAGAACGTGAAACCGATATAAATATTTTAAAAGAAAGATGTAAAGAATTAAATGTTGATACCGATCCTATTGAATGGTTCTTAGATTTAAGAAGATTTGGAGGATGTGTCCATTCTGGTTTTGGACTAGGTTTTGAAAGATTAATAATGTATTTAACTGGTGTTGACAATATAAGAGATGTAATTCCATTTCCTAGAACTCCAAGTAGCTGTGATTTTTAATAATCACAGTTTTTTTAAATATCATAAAATTCATTTATTGTGTATAAAATGAAAACATATCCATAGAAACATCTTGTTTAACACTTACAAATTAAAAAGTAGGAAAAACCTTTCTGCTTTTTATGATATAATTAATGTATAAGAGGTGAAAACATGGTAAACGATTATGATAAATTTGCTAAAGAAAGACAAGAACAATTAAAGAAAGGATTAAAACGTCCACATAGGTTTATAGAAAAACCAATGATGAGAGAACTATTACCTAATCTAGAAGGAAAGAAAGTACTTATGTTAGGATGTGGGACTGGTGAAGAATCAATAATGTTAAATGAATTTGGAGCAACCAACATTACTGGTATTGATTTATCAGAAGAGTCAATTAGACTTGCTAAAGAAAGTTATCCAAATTGTGAATTTATAGCTGGGGACATGCATAAATTACCATTTGATGATAATTACTTTGATTTTGTCTATAGTAGTTTAGCACTGCATTATTCAGAAGAACCAGAAAACGTATACAAAGAAATATATAGAGTACTAAAAAAAGATGGAAGATTACTTTTTTCAGTAGGGCATCCATTAAGATGGGCTTGCGAAGAAAAAGAAATAGAAGGAATAAAATGTAGAGTAATTGCCCATGGTACTAGTGATGATACACCATATGAGATAGGAAACTATAATACCTTTAAAAAACATGAACACCACTTTAAAAATGGAGAAGTATTATCTTTTTATGTTGGAAGTCCTTCTATGCACTTTAAATTATTAAAAAAAGCAGGATTTACGATTGAAGATTTTAAAGAAGGCATATGCATAGATGAAGCCAAAGATATTGATTATAATTATTGGAACAAATATCATGAAATACCAGAGTTTATGGCTTTTCTAGCAAAAAAGTGAGGTCTATATGAAAGAATATTCTTATGATTTAATATTTAATAAATTAGTAAATGAAATACCAATTAATAAAAGTGATAAGGTATATGGCATAACATTCATAGCTGGCCCAGGATATGGAAAATCAACAGTTGCTAGTATGATAGCCAAAAAATTAAACTTATATATAACTGCTAATGATAAAATAAGAAGACTATATGATAAACTTGGATTTGACAATGTTTTATATGAAGATGACATTAAAAAAATGGCTAATGATCGAACAGTATATTTATTAAAAAATAAAACAAGTCACATTATTGATGCCAATATGGAATTTTTTTGGCAAATGGCCACTGATAATTATCAAAAATATAATGCTAAATTAATTTTCATAGAATTAGTATGTGATGAAAATGAAATATTAAAAAGAATTGATAAAAGAGCCCAAAATTATGACAAAAGTAATAACTTATCAAGAGCTGGTAGAGAAGATTTCTATAAATATTTAGAATTAAAAAAAGAAAAAGGCATACCTAAAGATAAAATATTTTACAAAATAAATACAAATTGTTCACTTAAAGAAATAGAAAAACAAGTTGATTTATTTATAAATAAATTAAAAAAATATTTATCATCCGATTAATATTAAGATAGATACTGCAAAATCTATCTTTTTTATGCTATAATTTTATTGGTTTTATAAAAAGAGGTGACTAATATGAAAACAGATAATATTGAAATAAACACTCAAAGCAGTATAAGATTAACACTTGATAAAATAATTTATTTTGATCCATATAAGATAGAAGAAGAAAAACATGATGCGGATATTATTTTCATTACTCATAACCATTACGATCATATGGATACAGAATCAATTAACAAAATAAAAAAAGAAAACACAATTATTGTTGCCCCAGAAACAATGAAAGATGTTATTAGTGGAATACCATTTAAAGAATACATATATTTAAATCCAAATGATGAGACAAATATAGATGGTATTAATATTAAAACCATTCCAGCTTACAATATTTTAAAACCATTTCATCCAAGAAAAAACGAATGGTTAGGATATATAATAACTTATAATAATATTTCATATTATATAGCTGGTGATACCGATAGAACTAAAGAGGCTGAAAATGTGAATTGTGATATAGCTTTAATTCCAATAGGCGGTCACTTTACTATGGATGCAAACGAAGGGGCAAAACTAATAAAAAAGATAAGCCCTAAAATAGTAATACCAATTCATTATGGTTCTATAATTGGCAGCAAAAACGAAGGAAAAAAATTAAAAGAAAATTTAGCCGACACAAGCATAGAAGTAATAGAAAAATTACATTTCTAAAAGAGGTAAACAACATGCATAAAAAAATATATATTATAGGTCCTGTTGGAAGCGGCAAAACCACTTTTGCAACTAAACTTTCTAAAAAGTATAATATTAAATATTATGAACTTGATAAAATATCATGGGATGATGATAATGGTCATATTAAACGGCCTGAAAAAGAAGCCCTAGAATTATTTCAAAAAATATTAAAAAATAATTCTTGGGTAATCGAAGACATTGGAAGAGAATTATTCAAACAAGGTAGAAATGAAGCCGATATTATTTATTATATAAAGCTATCAAAAGCAAAAGCATATTACAGAGTAACAAAAAGAATTATTAAACAAAGACTAGGAAAAGAAAGATACAATCATCCGCCAACTTTTAAAGAATGGTTATATTATCTTTCAATTATTAATTCGTATTATAAAAAAGAAAAAAATAAAATAAAAAGTTTAGAAAAATGCAAAGATAAATTAGAATTTGTAAACAGTAAAGATATTAAAAAAATTATAAGGAATGGAAAAGAGTATGATATTTGAATCAGATAGAATTATATATGTTAAACCATCAGAAAAATATATGGAAGATTATATAAAAATGTATACGGACAGAGATATTCAAAAATCTTTATTTAAAAATGAATATCATGACAATGCTATAATAGGTTGGATAAAAAAGCTTATAAAAGAAAATAATTATACATTTTCTATGATTGATAAGAATACAAAAGAATTTATAGGGAATATTGAAATAATAAAAAAAGATGATGTTGCAGAAATAATGATCTCAATTACACCATCCAAACAAGGAAGGCATTATGCAACTGAAGCAATCAAATCCATAATTGAATATGGTCGAAAAGAGTTAGAGATAAGTAATTATGATTTAAATGTTTATAAAAATAATGAAAAAGCCATTCATATATATGAAAAAGTAGGCTTTACTCAAGATAATAAAAATATATCAGAAGATAGTATACATATGATATTATAAATGGAAGGAAAATAATTGGTCGATAACACATTGTCAAGACCAAATGAAAGAGAAGAGGAAAATATGAAAATTAATTTACATACTCATTCAAATTATTCTTTGGATGGAGAATTTGATGTTAAATATTTAATAAAATGTTTTAAAGATAATAACTTTGATATCATATCAATAACAGATCATGATACTTGTGAAGCTTATAAACATATAGAAGATAACTCCAATATTAATATAATAACTGGTATTGAGGCTGATGCCATAGTTAATAATCATACATATGATTTTTTATGTTATAATTTTGATCTTGACGAAGTATATAATTATGCAAAGAAAAAATATGGAAGTATCGATGAAAGACAAAATAAAATTTTTAATGCTTTAGTACAAAAAGCTAATGATAATAATATTACCATTTCTAATATTGATTCATATGATTCTAAAAATGAATATGCACATGCGGCAATTTTTAGAATGCTAGATGAAGTGTTTTTAGAAAAATATAATATAAAAAGCACTAGTGATTTGTATAGAATTAGTACCATTGATTCATCTTTTCCTTTATATATAGATATGCATATCGTATGGCCAGATATTAAAGAATTGTTAAAAATAATACATAATAATAATGGGAAAGTATTTATAGCGCATCCTTATAGATATAATAGGAATGTAACGGAAGTGTTAGAAGAAGTAAAAGACTATGTTGATGGCATTGAAATATGTAATAATCCAAATAGTAAAGAAGAAGTAGAATTCTTATATAATTATGCAAAAAATAACAACTTATTAGTATCTTGTGGTTCTGATTATCATGGTAATAATAGATATAGTTTAGAATGTGAATATTTAAACGATAATATGATTAACGATATTCTAAGTTGGATAGTAATTGATTCAAATGAGCGAAAATAAAGCAAAGATAAATTAGTTGAGAACATCTAGTCAAGACCGAATGAAAATAGAGGTGAAATTATGAAAGATTGGACAAATTATCAAAATAAAACTTATGGTGATGACGTGTGTAAATTACTTATTGAATTTTTAGATAATTATAAAATAGATAATGCAATTGATTTAGGTTGTGGTAGTGGAAACGAAACTGTTTATATGATTAAAAATGGTATTAAAGTTTTAGCTATCGATAGACAATTAAATCAAGATTTTATTTTAAATAGGTTATCAGATAATGAGAAAAAAATGATTTCATTTAAAGAAAGTAGTTTTGAAGATGTTGAATTACCTAGAACTAATTTACTTACAGCATTCTTTAGTATCCCATTTTGTAATCCTAATAATTTTGATGAGTTATGGAATAAAATTTATAATTCAATTGAAGATGACGGTTATTTTGTGGGGCAATTATTTGGTGATAGAGATGCTTGGAATGTAGTAGATTCAATTAATACATTTCCTATTGATAAAGTAAAAGATTATTTAAAAAAATATAGAATAATTAAACTAGAAGAAGTGGAATACGTTAGAGAAAGCGATAACAAAAAGTGGCACTTTTATGATATAATAGCACAGAAAAAAGTGGGTGATAAGCATGAATAATGAAAATAAAACTAATATAAATTGGTATCCAGGGCATATGGCTAAAGCTAAAAGACTTATAAGTGAAAATATAGGTTTAATTGATATTGTATATGAAGTAATTGATGCTAGAATGCCATATTCTTCAAAAATAACTGATGTTGATGAGTATATAAAAAACAAACCCAAAATACTTATCATGAACAAAGCCGATTTATGTGACTTAAATGAAACTAAAAAATGGCAAAAATATTATGAAAATAAAGGATACAAAGTATTATTAATCTCCTTAGAAGGAAATGCCAATTTAAATTCATTATTAGATTTAACTGATGAAGTATTAAAACCGTCAAATGAAAAAAGGGAAGAAAAAGGACTTATTAAAAGAAAAAGTAGGGTTTTAATAATTGGTGTTCCCAATGTTGGTAAAAGTACGTTAATAAATAGACTATCTGGTAAAAAAGTAGCTCAAATCGGCAATAAACCAGGGGTAACTAAAGGCTTAAATTGGATTAGAGTAAATGATAAAATAGAACTATTAGACACACCAGGTATCTTATGGCCAAAGCTAGAACAAAAAAATGCTTTAAATCTAGCTGCTTTCACCGCCATTAGAGAAGAAATTCTTCCTAAATTTGAAGTTGCCACTTATATATTAGAAACCCTTGAAAAATATTATAAAGATCAATTAAAAGAAAGATATGATATTGAACATTTAGATGAAGATATTATTGAAACAATAGAAAAAATAGGCAAAAAAAGAGGATGCTTTATTAAAGGTGGAGAAATAGATTATGACAAAGTAATTGATTTAATAATTACTGATGTTAAAAATGGGTATATAAAAGGAATAACTTTTGATAGAGTAGAGGAATATGAATAAAAAGGATATATTAGAAATTTTAAACAAATATGATTTTGATAAAAAAGAAATATATATTATTGCGGGAAGTGCCCTAGTTTTATATGGAATAAAAGAAAAGACAAATGATATTGATATAACCATTTCCAAAGAATATGAAAAAGTTTTATTAAAAAAATACAAATGTGTTATTGAAAAAGAAATAATTGATAATGGTAAAACATATAAAGCATATATGATCGATAATATTATAAATTTTTCTACCCATTACTATGATAAATTTAATTATAATAAAATGGATAAATATAACATTCAAAAAGTAGAAGACATTTTAAAATTAAAAGAAAGTTTAAATAGAGAAAAAGATCAAAAAGATATTGAATCAATAAAAAAATATATAAATATTAAAAACACAAATTCCCTTTCACTTGCTTATTTAGGCGATGCAGTTTATGAATTATACATAAGATTATATTTATTAAACTCTAACAAAAAAGTAAATGATCTTCAAAAAGAATCTATAAATTATGTGAGTGCTAAAGCTCAAAGTAAATTTTTAGATAATATGATTAACAATAATTTTTTAACTGAAGAAGAAATAGAAATTATAAAAAGAGCCAGAAATCATAAAAGTCATCCAAGTAAAAGCGTAGACATTATCACTTATAAAAAAGCAACCGGCCTAGAAGCTTTAATTGGTTATTTAAAACTAACAAAAAATGAAGATAGAATAAATGAAATAATGAAATATATAGTAGGTGATTAAATGAGAGTATATGGTAAAAACGTTGCTAAAGAAGTATTAGACAAAAACGTCAAAAGAGTTTATTTATCTAAAACATTTAAAGATAAAGAATTAATAGACGAGATAAAAAAAAGAAATATCCAAATAAGATTTGTTGACAAAAATGTTTTAAATAATATGGAAAAAGGTAATCATCAAGGGATAATTATCGATATTGATGATTATGAATATTTTTCACTTGATGAAATAGAAAAAGAAAATGTAATTATCATGTTAGATCACCTAGAAGATCCTCATAATTTTGGGGCTATAATAAGAACTATTGAAGCCGCGGGTTTTAAAAGCATAATTATTCCTAAAGATAGGTCAGTAGAAGTAAATCCTACTGTAATGAAAGTAAGTGCGGGGACCTTAGAAAAGGTTAAAATAGCGAGAGTAAATAATCTAGTAAATACTATCAATGAACTTAAGAAAAAAGGTTACTGGATAATTGGAACCGATATGGATGGAACTGATTATAAAGAAATAGATTATAAAGGGAAAGTAGCAATTGTAATAGGTAATGAAGGAAAAGGTATGAGTAGATTAGTAAAAGAAAACTGTGACTTTATTGCCTCTATTCCCATGAAAGGGCAAGTAAATAGTTTAAACGCGTCAGTTGCTGCCGCTTTAATAATATATGAGGTGATAAGATAATGTACGAAGAAATAACCGATAATGAACTTTTAGATAAAGTATCCGACAATGAATTAGCTACAGAAGCTTTATTTGAAAAATATAGACCATTAATTACCGGAATTGCCAAAAAAATATACTATTCAAGTAAAGTAAGTGGTGTAGAAATAGCTGACTTAATTCAAGAAGGTATGGTTGGATTCAGTATAGCTATAAATACTTATAATGATAAAGAAGATGCTTCTTTTTATACTTTTGCCAGAATGTGCATAATAAGAAGAATTTTAAGTAGTATAACTGCCGCTAATACTAAAAAACATCAAATATTAAATGAATCAATATCAGTTGAAAGTATATCTGAAGACCCCTCAACCAAAGAAAACATTTTTAGTGATTATGATAGTAATCCAGAAAAATTATTAATTATTGGTGAGAATACCAAAGAATTAATTAGAGATATCGAAAAAGAACTTACGAATTTAGAATGTGAAGTTTTTGAATTAAAAACAGCCGGTTTTAATTATAAAGAAATAGCCGAAATATTAGAAAAAGATCCTAAATCAGTAGATAATGCAATTAGTAGAATAAAAACTAAAATAAATAAATATTTAAAAGAAAAAGAGTAATAAAATTACTCTTTTAAATTATCTACATATTTTAATATTTCTTCACTATCATCTAAATGAATCTTTGTATGACCAATTATTTGATAATCTTCATGACCTTTACCTAAAAGTAAAACAATATCATCTTTGTTAATCATATCCAAAGCTTTTTTAATAGCTTCTCTTCGATCTAAGCAAACCTCATAATTATCTTTTTTAACCCCAGCTAAAATATCTTTCATAATATTTTCTGGATCTTCTGTTCTAGGATTATCACTAGTAAAAATTACATAATCACTATATTCTGAAGCGATATCACCCATAATAGGTCTTTTCATTGGATCTCTATCACCACCACAACCGACTAAAGTAATAACTCTCGCTTTAGCAAGTTCCTTATAAGCGGTAACAACTTTTAAAACAGCATCAGGAGTATGAGCATAATCAACAACAGCAAAGCCATCTTTAACTTTGTAAGTTTCACATCTACCTTTAGGTTGTTTTAAATCTTTAGTGTGTTTAATAATATCTTCACAATTAAAACCTAATTCATGAACAATTGAAAACATTGTCATATAATTATAAATATTAAACTTACTTGTTAAGTTAGTAGTAACTTTATAATCATCTCCGTAGACTTTAAATCTAATATCAGTATGATCTGGATGGATATCAAATTCACTTATATCGTAATCAGCATTCCCTATACCAAACGTTTTAGTATTAGAAAATTTTTCTATAAATTTTTTACTAGCATCATCATCTTTATTAACTAGCATAACTCCAGTATCTTTTAAATAGTCAGTAATGAGTAATTTGCATTCTAAATAACTATCCATGGTTTTATGATAATCTAAATGATCTTCAGTTAAATTAGTAAATGCACACACCTCAAAAGAAAGACCTTCAATTCGTTTTAAATCTAAAGCATGAGAACTTACTTCCATAACCACATATTCACAAGAATTATCTAATGCTATTTCAAGTAATTTATAAATTGTTAAAATTTCAGGAGAAGTATTAGGAAGTTCTTCATAATAATCACCGCACATAAAGCCAATGGTTCCCATATAAGCCACTTTTTTACCAAATTTACTGAGCATTTGATAAGTTAGATAAGCTGAAGTTGTTTTCCCATTAGTTCCAGTAATGCCAATTAACTTTAAATTTTTGAAATTTTTACTATACTCTTCAACTAATTTTTCTTGAAAATATTTAGCGGAATTTTCAACAACTGTAACAGGTACTGTAGTTTTTACTTCTTTTTCTGCAATTATCGCAGTCGCTCCATTTTTAACTGCAGATTCAATATAATCGTGCCCATCTACTGTATAACCCTTAATAGCCACAAAAGTTTGACCAGGTTTCACTTTTCTAGAATCAGTTTCATATTTAATCATAAAATACCTCCATTATATTAACTACATTATAAATATAACATGTTACACAATAATAATCAAACACTATAAGTATATATTAATAATAAAAATCCTCAAAAAGTCCCCAAAATAAAGCAAATACATGTCAAACTAAATGTAAACGCTTTTCAAAATTAAAATAATGTGATATCATATTTTTATACGAAGTTAAGGCTTCTAGAAAGAGGTATTTATGAAAAAAATAATTACATTTTTATTACTTGTTTTATTAGTACCAACTATGGTTTTCGCAGAAGAACAAAAATATACTAGTCAAACTTTAGAAGAGGCATTAAAATCAGAAGAAATAAAAGGAGATTTAAGCAAATATAACGAAGGTGAAAATAAAGTTCCAATATATTTGTTTAGAGGACAAGGATGTTCACATTGTCATGAATTCTTAGAATATGTCGCATCTGATCTAGTAAAAGAATATGGTGACAAATTTGAACTTATAAGTTTTGAAGTGTGGAATAATAAAACAAATTCTGATTTAATGGAAAGCGTATCTAAATATTTAAATGATGATGCGAGTGGGGTACCATATATTGTGATTGGTGACAAATCATTTAATGGGTATGCTGAATCAATGAATGAAGAGATTAAAACTGCTATTACTGATTTATATAATGCCGAAGAAAAATATGACATTTTAACTGAGATGAAAGAGCACCCAGAAGCAAAAAAACAAACTAAAAAACAAGACAGTACTTCTGTAGTAGTATTTGTAATTTTCGCGACAATTGCCGTTATTGCTTTAGTCGTAAATAGTGTGAAAAAAAATAGTTAATAACTATTTTTTTTATTATTAAATAAAATGTGTTATAATTAATGTGAAAGCGAAGGTAGCGTATGGATCAAGAAAAAATAGGTGATCTTATAAAAAAAATAAGAAAAAAACATAATTTAACACAAGCCGAATTTGCTGAAAAATATGGTGTTACATATCAAGCTGTATCTAAATGGGAAAATGGTAAAAATATTCCTGACGTTTCCCTTTTAAAACAAATGAGCAAGGATTTTAATATTGATATTAATGATATGTTAGAAGGCAATTTAAATCAAAAAAGAAAAAGCAAATTATTTATTTTACTTATTATATTAATAACTATAACTGCTTTAATATTTATAAATATGAATAAATCAGAAAGTTTTTCATTTAAAACAATATCAAGTAATTGCTCAAATTTTAACATAACCGGAAGTATTGCTTATAATAATAAAAAATCATCAATATATATATCCGATATAAACTATTGTGGTAAAGAAGATAATAATAAATATACCAAAATAGAATGCATCTTATATGAAAAAAATATTAATAAAGAAAATGTTATAAATAAAATGAATTATAATAAAGAACCTATAACTTTAAATGAATTTTTAAAAACATTAAACATTAAAATAGATGAATATGAAAGGACTTGTAAAAAATATAGTAAAAATAGTTTGTTTTTAAAAATAAAAGCTCAAGATGAAGAAGGCAAGATAAAAAAACATGTCATTCCACTTTCACTAGAAGACAATTGTTAAAAAAAGGAGGCTAAAATATGAAAGATATATTAATATATTTACCATATATAATTATTGCTACTCTTGTTTTTGCCGGCTTTTTTATATATGTATTTAATATATTAATTGGTATTATTATATCTTTGGTATTTTGCCTATTTTTAATAACTCTTCTAGTTGCTTTAGAAAGTATATTATAAAAAAGACACTTACATATGTAAGTGTTTTATTATACACGTCTTATAGCATCTATATTGTAACCATAACTTTCCCATGAACTTAAATTAGTTTGTTGAACGCCTTTTCTACTATTAATCGCATGAATTATAGTGTTATCACCAACATATATAGATGAGTGACTAGGAGTACTGCTACCTCTTCTTGTCCAAATAATAATATCTCCTGGTTGTAAGTTCTGTCTAGCAATTGCTACACCATCATTTTCTTGAGATCTAGAAGTTCTACTTATGCTTTTACCTACAGCACCGTAAATATATTGAACAAATCCACTACAGTCAAATCCAGTAGAAGGATTAGAACCACCATGAACATATCTAGTTCCAATTAATGAACGAGCAGCATTCACAACACTAGAAGTATCTACTGATGCTGGTCCATTATAAGTGGCATTTAGAAGACTCTTATTCATTGTAACAACCTTTGGTTTAGGCTTAGCTATAACATTAACTTTATAAGTAACTTCATTGTTGTTACCATTAGCGTCAGTGGCTTTAACTGTTACATTATAAGTACCCACTTCGTTATTATTTAAATCAGTATTAACAATATAATGAGCATTTTCAACATCTGTTTCACTGAAAGGTATGTCGCCATCGACAACATCATTAACTTTAACAACGTTACTATTAACATCAAAAGCATCTCCGGCATACATGTTTACAACAGCATCTGTAAGTTCGATTGTTGGAGCTTTAGTATCTTTTACAACAACTTCTACAGATACTTTTTTAACAACATCATCTTTTTCTACTTCAAATACTATTTCCTTTTTACCAACAGTAGAAGTATCAACTTTCTCAGTATAGCTTTTTATAGAACCTTCGCTAACTTTTTTTACAAGGTCCATAGGATTGTAGTCAGCTCCATATTCTATTTCTTTATTGCTAGCAAATGATATATTTATACTTTCATATATTTTTTGTTTACGAACGTCATTAATAACAAAAAAACTAAATGAACCAACAAAAATAAGTGAAAGTATACTAATCATAAGCATTGTTTTATTTACTCTCTTATTTGAAACGACCGACGATGGGTCTTTTATAATTTCCATATAAATTTTCTCCTTTATCTTTAACGTTTCCATTACATTTTACCAAAATAAGGAAAATGTGTCAAGTTGAGTGTAAACCTAGCAATTTTATTATATTTTATGCTTGACTTTTAAAAAAAGATATTTATCCGTCTAAAAAAATAAAATAAAATGATATAATATAAATAATAAGGAGCGATTTTATGAAAAGAGTTTTAAATGTTTTTACTGATAATTATATTATTTTTTGCGTTTATGCATTAATAGGGTGGATTTATGAAGTATCATGGTACTTAATTGTTGAACACAAATTTGTCAATAGGGGTGTTTTATTTGGACCATTTCTGCCTATATATGGATTCGGAATATTAATACTTTTATTAATATTGAAAAAATTTATGAATAAAAAACATGAAATATCAAATAAAATATATTCAGCAGCATCGCTATTTACCATAATAACATTTATTTATGTAACAATAATTGAATATACAACCCCTAAAATATATAGTGTTACTGCATTCTTAAGCAAATATGGAATAGGGCTAGTTTTAACCAATATTATCTTAATCACAATAATTAATATAATAATAAAAAAAACCAAAAAAATAAAAAATATAGATACAACCATTATACTTGTATTTTTAGCCATATGGATAATAACAACGTTAATAGAATATGTGTCTCATTACTTTATAGAAACATACACTCACAAATTACTATGGGATTATACATATGATTTTCTAAATATTAATAGAAGAGTAAATTGGGATGCCAGTAGAAATTTTGCGATAGGTGGAACATTACTTCTATATACCATCCAGCCATTACTAAATAATTTTTTAAAAAAATCTAAATTAAACACTAAATTAATAATATCTTTAATCATAGGCATTCCTATGCTTATAGATTTATTTATGAATGTAATTTTAAAATAAAAACGTCGATAATTTCGACGTTTATTTCATATGGAGCGGATGAGGAGAATCGAACTCCCGTAGTCAGCTTGGAAGGCTGGGGTTCTACCATTGAACTACATCCGCAATTAGTAGACAATATAAATTATACCATATTTATATTATCTGTCAAGATAGAATCCATTAAAATTATTTAGCCTCAACAATAAGCTTAATAGCTGTTCTTTCTTCGCCATCAATAACAATATCGGTGAAAGCTGGAATACATATTAAATTTTTTCCACTTGGAGCCACAAATCCACGAGCAATAGCAATTGCTTTAATAGCTTGATTTAAAGCACCAGCTCCAATAGCTTGAATTTCAACAGTTCCTTTTTCTCTAAAAACATTAGCTAAAGCCCCAGCTACTGAATTAGGATTAGATTTAGCTCTTACTTTAAGTGTTTCCACGATTTATTCCTCCTTTTACACTTAAATGTATGAAAAAGAATAAAGAAAAATACCAAATCATTTACAAAAAAACAAAAATAAATTATAATTGTTTTAGGCCCAAACACATAAAAAAGGGGGGATAACATGATTAAATTAAGGACAAACGTAAATCTCGAAGATGAAAAAACAAGAGCCATATATTTTCACGATATGGCTGAAGATTCTAGAGAACTAGAATTGCTTTTAAATACCTGTTATAACTATAAAATAATACCACTACGTGCAAGCAAAGGTAAGGGCAAAGATTCCTTGGCATACATCATTCTAAAAATAGATAAAAATAACATAGAAAATATTAGTATGCTTATGGATTTGGTTAAAGAAATACCAAATTGCGAATTTAATGTAAAAAGTAATAACGATAGTTTATGTGCCGAATTATCATGCGATAGTAAAGATAGTGAACAATTATTTACACGAATTAAGGATGTCATAGAAGAAAGCTTAATAGAAAAAAAACACGTATATAATTTTACAGTTATGAAGACTATATATAATATTGCCAAAATAGTTGGGGCGGTAACTGAAGCTGATATATTATTCGCTGTCGATGAAAATTTATATACTCAAGGTAAATGCGCCCTTTCTATATATAAAGAAAATCATCCGCATAAATTAAATACTAAAAAACCAGATAATATAATAGAAGTTATTGAAACTTTAAAAAATAAAGCAACACTTAATATACCAACAGTTTTTTTCTGTACGTTTCAAGAGTTAAGAACTTTTTATTTTGAATTAGATGAAACGGTTTATAGTAATCACATAGAAGGTGAAGATTAATGGATAATAATTTAAAAAGAAGTATTATTTTAGAACACTATCAAAATCCTCATAACAAAGGATTGATTGATGATGACACTTACATAAAGACTAATATGAATAATGAAAGCTGTATTGATGAATTAAATATCATGGTTAAAATAGAAGATGACATAGTTAAAGATATTAAATTTGATGGAGAAGCTTGCGCATTATGTATATCATCAGCTTCAATAATGACAGATACTTTGATTGGCAAAAAAACTAAAGAAGTAGAAAAAATACTAGAAAACTTTTTAAATATGACAACTGAAAAAGAATATGATAAAGAGTTGTTAGGAGAAGCTATAGTATACGAAGATGTATCAAAAACTCCAAATAGAGAAAAATGTGTTTTATTATCATGGTGGGGGATAGAAAAAATATTAAATGAATTAAAAAACAACTAGGAGGTGAAGAAAATGACAAAAACTTTAGGTTTGGATGAAGATAAGATTATCGAAATATCAAAAGAGAAAAAAGAACCAAAATGGATGACTGATTTTAGACTAAAATCATATAAAACATTTATCGAAATTCCAAATCCTAATTTTGGTCCAGAATTAAAAATAGACTTTGATTTAATAAATTATTATAAAAAAGTATCTAAGCAAACCGAAAACAATTGGAATAATGTTGCCTGTCCAATAAAAGACACCTTTGAAGAATTAGGTCTAATTGATGCGGAAAAGAAATATCTTGGGGGCATCGGTGCCCAATATGAAAGCGAAGTTGTTTATCACAACATGATGGAAGAACTAGAGGAAAAAGGAGTCATTTTCTGTAGTACTGATGATGGGTTAAAAAAGCATCCAGAAATATTTGAAAAATATTTTAACAAATTAGTAAAATATGATGAAAATAAATATACAGCTTTAAATGGAGCTGTCTGGAGTGGCGGAACATTT
The DNA here is from genome assembly GCA_017513865.1 of Bacilli bacterium. Taxonomy (GTDB): domain Bacteria; phylum Bacillota_I; class Bacilli_A; order RF39; family UBA660; genus Coprosoma. The sequence goes on from JAFWMN010000003.1 coordinate 85,373, forward strand.
ATATATGTCCCTCCACATACAACTATAGATAGGCCCTTGCAAAGTTATTTTAGAATTAATTCTAAAAACATGGGGCAATTTGAAAGAACATTAATTATTGTAGATGATGATAGCCATGTTCATTATATGGAAGGTTGCACCGCAGTTTATCATTCAGCTGATGCTTTACACGCAGCTGTTGTTGAAATATATGTCGGTAAAAATTCTAGCTGCAGATATACAACAATTCAAAACTGGGCTGATAATATATATAATTTAGTAACCAAAAGAGCTATAGTTGAAGAAAATGGCAAAATGGAATGGATTGACGGTAATATTGGATCAAAGACTAATATGAAATATCCATCATGTATTTTAAGTGGCAAAGGAGCCATAGGTAACTGCATATCGGTAGCTGTTGCCTCTAAAAATCAATATCAAGATACTGGAGCTAAAATGATTCATTTAGCGCCCAATACTACAAGTAAAATAATTAGTAAATCAATTGCCGCAAGTGGAGGAACTGCTAATTATCGAGGAACAGTAAAAATAAATAAAAGTGCAAAAAATTCGAAAAGTATCATAAAATGTGATACAATAATATTAGATGATAAATCCAAAAGCGACACAATCCCTAAGAATATAGTTGAGAACAATTCATCATACTTAGAACATGAAGCTACAGTTTCAAAAATAGATGAGGAAAAATTATTTTATTTAATGAGTAGAGGTTTAGATGAAGAAAGAGCTAAAGAATTACTAATAATTGGCTTTATCGATGAATTTAGGGAAAATTTGCCAATGGAATATGCTATAGAATTAAGCAGATTACTTAAAAGTTATTTTTAGAAAGAAAAGGGTGGAAATATGGATGATGTTGAAGTTTTAGAATTAGAAACTGAAAAAAATGTTGAAGAGCCAAAAACAAAAAAAGGAAATAACGTTATTATAATTGCTGTTATATTGATAGTTGCTTTAATAGGTGGATTTTTCTTTTTTGCAAAAAGTAAAACAGATAAAACATTAGAAAAAAAATTAGATACAGCAAGCCGAGAGTATTTTACAAAATATATGAGTGCAAATGACAGTACATCAATATATGTTGTAACGTTAGATATGTTAAAAAGTGCTAATAATCAAGGTGAAAAATATGACTTGAAAGGTTTAGAAAAGTGTCAAGGACAAAAAACATTAGCTAGAGTAACCATAGATTATAATAATGGGGAACCAAAAAAAGTTGAAGTTGAGTTAAATTGTTAAAAAACTTAACTTTTTTATTTTTATATAAAATAAATATTTGAAAATAAATAAAATGGTTAATATAAAAAAGCAAAAACATATTAAAAAAAGCCTAAAAACAAGCATTTCTTTTGTTTGCGCGCCTTTTCAAAACATAGTATATTAACTTCCTGAAAGGAGATATATTATGTTAAATCAAGTAGTATTAGTGGGAAGATTAGTCGGTGATCCCGAACTTTATCAAACTGAAACCGGCAAAAAAGTAGCTAGACTCGTTTTAGCAGTTCCAAGATCATATAAAAATTCAGAAGGAGAGTATGAAACAGATTTTATAAGCTGTAAGTTATGGCAAGTAGTTGCCCAAAACACTGTAGAATATTGTAAAAAAGGTGATTTAATCGGCCTTCGCGGAAAACTAGAAACATATAACTATGAAACTGAAGAAGGTAAAAAATATTTAACAGAAGTAGTTGCTGACAAAGTAACATTTCTATCAAGTAAAAAAGCAGACTAATTCTGCTTTTTAAAATCTTTATAAAAAATATCATCTGGCTTTAAATTAAATATACACGCAATCTTAACCGCCATATCATAAGAAAGCCGTCTTTTTTTGTTTTCAATTTGCCAGTAAAAAGGTTTACTTATTTTTAACTGTTCTGCCATATAAGTGCAAGTATAATTGTGTTTTTTTCTGATTTTTATTAAATTGTCCATGTTATCCCTCCTAAAGTAATTATATATTAACTTTTGGTTAAAAACAACAAAAATATCACATAAAGTTAACTTTAATGTATAAAGAAATAAACATTGCTATAATCTAGTTAATGAAAGGGTAACTGTGATTATATGATGGGTCAAAGGTTAAGAGAAGCCAGAATAAATGCTGGACTTACACAAACTGAACTTGCACACATCGTCGGTGTAAAACCAGCTGAAATTTCACAATATGAATCAGATAAACGTACACCGAGATGGAATGTGTTTATAAAGTTGTTAGATATATTAAATATATCGGCTGATAAAATATTAGGTAGAGAAGTTACCGTTATTAGTGATGATGAAGATTATACAGTTAAACTTTCAAAAAAAGATCTTCAAATAATAGAAAATATTAGAAATAATGCAAAATTATATAAAGTATTATTAAATGACCCAAATCGCAATGTCAAAGTTATAAATAATAATTTAAAAGAGGTTTTTCCAGAATAGTTAAATAAAACTATTCTTTTTTTATTAAAAATAGTATAATAAAAATGGAGGTAAAATATGAATATACTAGAAATATTAGAAAAAAAAGAAAGAAAGGAAATACTTTCAAAAGAAGAATTAGAATATGTTATAAATGGTTTTTTAGATGGTACGATAAAAGATTATCAAATGTCTGCTTTTCTAACAGAAATTGATTTATTGGGATTAACGGAAGAAGAAACCATAGATCTAACAAACATTATGTTAAATAGTGGTGATAAAATAAAATTAGACATAGAGCCATTAGCTGATAAACATTCAACTGGTGGGGTTGGTGATAAAACAACCTTAATAGTAGCGCCCCTAGTAGCTTCATTAGGTGTAAATGTTGCTAAAATGAGTGGTAGAGGGTTAGGTCATACTGGAGGAACAATTGATAAACTAGAATCCATAAAAGGTTTTAGAACCGAAATGACCTTAGAAGAATTTGAAAATCAAGTAAAAAGAATAAATATTGCTTTAGTAGGACAAATGGGAAACTTAGTTCCAGCTGATAAAAAAATATATGCTTTAAGAGACGTTTCGGGAACAGTTGATTCTATTCCTTTAATTGCTTCAAGTGTTATGAGTAAAAAACTAGCTAGTGGTGCTAATACCATCGTTCTTGATTTAAAAGTTGGCGGTGGTGCTTTAGTAGAAAGTTTAGAAGAAGCTAAAGAATTAGGCACCTTAATGGTTAAAATTGGCAATATGAATGGAAAAAATACCGCATGCCTTTTAACTAATATGGATCAACCATTAGGTTTTGCGGTAGGAAACGCTTTAGAAGTCTTAGAAAGTATTGAAACATTAAAAGGTAATGGACCAGAAGACTTGAATGAACTTGTTATAAGATTAAGTTCACTTATGATTTCCTTAAGTAAAAATATTCCGCTAGAAGAAGCAACTAAACAAGTTGAAGAAAACTTATATAATGGTAAAGGATATGAAAAATTTAAAGAGTGGGTAGAAGCCCAAAATGGTGATATAAATTCTATTGAAGTATCACAAAAAACAAAAGAAATAGTTTCTGAAAAAGATGGATATATAAAGAGAATCGATGCTTTAAAAATTGGCAAACTTGCAAGAGAGTTAGGCGCCGGAAGACTTACCAAAGAAGATATTATTAACTTTAAAGTTGGTATTGTTTTAAATAAAAAAGTTGGTGACAAAGTAGAAAAAGGTGAAAAATTACTAACTATATATTATGAAGACAAAGAAATAAAAGAAGAAGACATATTAGCTGCTTACGAAATAGTAGAAGAAAAAGTAGAAAAACCAAAAGTAATAATTGATATGATAAAGTAGGTGAAATATGGCAATAACTAAAACCAAATTTATAAACTACATAAGATGTCCAAGATATGCTAGTCTAGATGATATAAAAAAAGAAAAACTTGATAGTATAGTTACCATTGACGAATATAAAAATGAAGAAAAAGAAACAAAAATAAAAGAGATTTTAAACACAATGTTCGATGAAAATGGTAATGACTTAATTGATGTAACAAGTGAACATCTAGAAACAATGCTTCCATATTATAATGAAGTAGAACTTTTAGCCGGGCACATTGCTCCTAAATATTTTGATGGAACATTCAAATATTCTAAAACAACATATAATCAGGAAAGCTTTGATTGCCTTATAAATAACATAAGATATATTTGTTATGTTGACATATATAATGAAAATAAAGATGGCTTTAACATAATAGAAGTTAAAGCCACAACTACTAAAAAATATTTAGAGCTTGGAACTAAAGAAAACTCTATTTTTATGAAAGATGAAAAAGGGATTTACAAATTACTTGAAGATTTAAATGTCAAAATCGAAGATTATATGGATATTGAAACATATGAAAAACAAAGAGCAAAATTATTTGACAAATATACAGGACCAGGACACTATGTTTATGATTTAGCTGTTCAAAGATATATTATTGAAAATGATTTAAAACAAAACAATGATAACCGAAAAGTAAAATATTATTTAGCTGTGCTAAATAGTAATTATATTTTTGATGGAAAATATGAAAATGATATACCTAAATATGATGAAATAAACGGTGAAGATATCATATCATACATCGATATGACCAGCATTACCGAAAGCATGATGGATAAAATTATGTTAGATGCTAGAAGAATAGAAGATTATGTAAATGATCTTCATGCTGATCAAGTTCCACTAGGGAAATATTGTGAAAATAAAAAGGTAACAAAATGTAAATATTGTAAAGTATGCTGGAATATATTACCTAAAAAACATGCCATTACCTGTTACATCGATAATCACCATGGCTTTACTAAAGATAAAATTAAATATTCGACCTTTGACTTAATAAATGATGGAAAAGTAAGTATGCTTGATATCGACGAATCATATTTAACTAGAGAAAAAAATAAAATTCAAAGAAGAGCCGTGGAAACAAATGCCCCATATATGAATAAACAAAAAATAATTGATGGCATTAAACAGATAAAATATCCTATTTACCATTTAGATTTTGAAACATTTCCTTGTCCACTTCCTAGATATAGGGGCGAAAAGCCATATACTCAGTCTGTTTTTCAGTTTTCCCTTCACATAGAAAAAGAAGAAGGAAAATGTGATAAAGAAAAAGATCACTATGGTTATTTAGCTAAAGATCATAAGGATCACCGAGAAGAGCTAATTAAAATGATGTGTGATCTAATAGGTGAAGGTACAGTTTTGGTTTATAATGATTCATTTGAAAAAAGTAGAATAAAAGAACTATCAGAAATTTTTGTAGATTATAAATCTAAATTATTAAAAATAAATTCCCAAATTTTTGATTTAATGAATATTGTGAAAACTAGAAGTAAAATGTATGAAGAACTAGGATATGACAAAGAAGAAGCTAAAATGTTAAATTATTATCACCCTGATATGGATGGTTCTTATTCAATTAAAAAAGTTTTACCAATTTTTTCTAATTTAACTTATAAAGGGATGGAAGTTGCCAATGGTGTTGAAGCTTTAGTAACATATGCCAAATTCCCAAAAATGAATGAATTAGATTACAAACATAAATACCAAAAATTAGTAGAATATTGTCAGCAAGACACTTATGCCATGTATAAAGTTTTAGAGGGATTAAAAAAGACAATAAAATAATTGTCACAAAAAACATTTAATGATATAATTAAATTGTAAAATAAAAGAAAGGTGAGATGTATGTTTTGTCCAAAATGTGGAGAAAAAAATAAAGAGGGAACTAATTTTTGTACAAAGTGTGGTAGCTCTTTAAAAGGTGAGAAAGCTCCTTCTCAAAAAATAAATTCTACCAGCAATCCAGGTGGAATTAGAAAAGCATTAAAAATGGATGCAAGAAAAAATTTAACAGGATCATTTATTGGAGCTACTGCCTTATATTTAGTTATATGTGCAATTATCGGCGCTTTGTTTGGTAGTGCAAATAATGATAGTTACACAATCAAATTTATTAACCAAATTGTCATAATACTAGTAGGTACAGTATTTGGCTATGGACTTTTAGCAGCTTCATTTAAAAAAGTTCGCGGAAAAACAATAACTTTTACTGATGTATTTAAACTACCTTTTGAAAATATTAAACAGCTAGGCTACGTAGTACTATTAATGTTATTGTGTATGGCAATTGGATTTGTTGCCGGAGTATTAATGGTAATTCCACTACTAGGAATTCTTGTTTGGATAGCTTTAATGGTAGCTATGGTATATTTTATCCCAGTATTAAGCGTTTTTGAAATGATTTTAGCTGATACTGAAAACTTATTAGATTTGAATTTTACTGACACTTTTAAAAAGGCTTTAGATATAACTAAAGGCAAAAGAGTAGAATACTATGGAACTGCTTTAAGTTTTGTAGGATGGTGTTTACTAATCCCTCTAACATTAGGGATTATAGCGATATGGTTAGTTCCATATATAGATTTAACACTAGTAAATTTATATAGAAGATGGATCGGTGAAGAAGATTTTGAAACATCAGAAACTGGAATTAGTAACGGAGCTGTAATCGGATTATCAGTAGGTGGCTGTGGATGCCTAGGTATAATTTTATTTTCTATATTCGCCACACTTCTAATAGCTATTGCTGCAGCTATTAATTCAGGTGATTTCAGAAATTTTAATATAAATGATTTCATAAATGAAATACAAGAAAATGGTTTAAATGAACAAACAGAAAGTAAAATTGAAAATTATTTCAATAATATGAATATTTATGTAAAATAAGCACTTAAAAGTGCTTTTTATTTTTTTATGTTAAATAATGTAAAATATTTTAAAATCAGTTGTCTTTAAAAAATAAAACCTATATAATTTTAGTATAGGGGAGCGTGATAAAATGTTATATCCATCAATAGATTCATTATTAAAAAGAGTTGATTCAAAATACTTATTAGTAAATATAGTTGCTAAAAGAGCAAAAGAAATGGAACAAACAGAACATTATCAAATAAAAGAAACTGAATACAAATCATCAAAGAATATTGGTAAAGCCTTAGAAGAAATAAAACAAGGACTTATTCATGTAAAAGAGGAAGATCAACTATAAAAATAAATATAGTTGATTTTTTCACGGTTTTATGATAAATTATTAGAAGTCGGAGGGATACTATGAAAGTATTATTAATAATTGTATCAATTTTATTAATTGCGATTGTATTATTACAAAGTGGCAAAGCTGTAAGTCCATCAAGTAGTATTTTAGGTGGAAATGATGAATTGTTCGCGCACAGAAAAGAACGTGGTGGAGAACTATTTATAACTAGACTTACGGCAGTTTTAGGGTTAATCTTCTTTATTATATGTATAGTAATGCAATACATCGGTTAAAAAAATAAATAAAAATAGGTCAATTCCTATTTTTTTTTGTCATTTTTTGGTATAATTAATTAAGGTGGGGAAATATGAACATTTATAGTTTTACAAGACAAGATTTTGAAAAGTATTTTGAAAAAATTGGTGAAAAAAAATACAAAGCCCTTCAAATATATGATTGGCTTTATAAAAAAAGAGTAAATTCATTTGATGAAATGACCAATATAAAAAAAGAACTAAAAGAAAAATTAAAAAAAGATTTCAATTTTGAAAAACCCCAAATAATTAAAATTCAAAATGGTAAAGATGTTCATAAATTTCTTTTTAAGCTAAAAGATAATGAAAAAATTGAAGCTGTATTAATGAATCATGATTATGGCAATAGCTTATGCATTTCAACTGAAGTTGGGTGTAATATGGGATGTGCTTTTTGTGAAAGTGGCAGATTAAAAAAAAGAAGAGATTTAACTACCGATGAAATGGTTCTTCAAATATTGGAAATAGAAAAAACTGTAAACACACGTATATCCCATATTGTTTTAATGGGAATCGGTGAACCATTTGACAATTATAATAATGTTATGAAATTTATTGATATTATAAATGATGATATGGCTGTTGCCATCGGAGCTAGACACATAACGATATCAACATGTGGAATAGTTCCTAAAATAAAAGATTTTTCAAAGGAAAAAAGACAAGTCAATTTAGCCATATCATTACACGCTCCAAATGATGAATTAAGAAGCAAATTAATGAAAATAAATAAAGTATATCCTTTAAAAGAGGTTATAGAAGCCGTTAAAGAATACTTAAAAATTAATAACCGCAAAGTAACTTTTGAATATATTATGCTTAAAGATATTAATGATGATCCAAAATACGCCGTAGAACTTGCCAATCTTTTAAAAGGATTAAACTGCTATGTTAATTTAATTCCATATAACGAAACAAGTCATATTGAATTTAAAAAATCAGATAATAAGCAGATTATGAAATTTTATGATGTTTTAAAGAAGAATAAAATAAATGTAACTGTAAGACGTGAATTTGGAAGTGAAGTAGACGCAGCTTGCGGACAGTTAAGATCAAATTATAAGGAGGAATAGTAATGGAATATTCATATCTAACTGATTCAGGAAAAGTTAGAACACACAACGAAGACAGTGTTACTATCGTAAAAAATAAAGGGGATGAAATTTTGCTTGCTGTCGCCGACGGCATGGGAGGACATAAAGGCGGCGAAATAGCCTCTTCAATAGCCATAACTCATATTGGTAAAAGATTTATGGATACATCGACCGTTGGAGTTAAAGAAGATGCTATAAATTTCTTAAAGGAAATCGTTAGTGAAGCGAATATGCTTTTATATAAGTATACTGAAGATAATCCCGAAAGTTTAGGCATGGGAACAACCATAGTCATGGCCCTGCTCACAAAAGATTTCTTATTATATGGAAATATTGGGGATTCATCTGGTTATGCGATTAAAAATAATAAACTGCACAAAATAACTAATGATCATACATTAGTAAATTTACTTGTAAAATCTGGAGAATTAAGTGAAGATGAGGCTAAAAATCATCCGAGAAAAAATGTTTTAATGAGAGCCTTAGGGGCTAACATAACTGTTGAAATGGATATTTTCGATGTTGAAAGAGATGTTGATGGCATATTACTATGCAGTGATGGTCTAACTAATATGCTGGATGATGAACAAATATCATTAGTATTAGAAGGAAATCTAACTGCTGATGAAAAAGTTAAAAAACTTATAAATAAAGCGAATAATCGCGGTGGAACCGATAATATTTCAGTAGCCTATTTAAAAAAGGAGGATAATGAATGATAACAAGGGGACAAATGATAAATGGAAGATATGAGATAATTAGATCAATTGGTGAAGGAGGCATGGCTAACGTTTATTTAGCCTTAGACACCATTTTAAATAGAAAAGTGGCCGTCAAAATATTAAGAGGAGATTTAGCTGAAGATGAAAAATTCGTAAGACGTTTTCAAAGAGAAGCTATATCTGCAAGTTCCTTAAATGACCCTAACATTGTTGAAGTTTATGATGTTGGTGAAGACGATGGCAAATATTTTATAGTAATGGAATATGTTGAAGGAAAAACTTTAAAACAATTAATCAAAAAAAGAGGAAGTTTAACTTTACCAGAAGTTATAGATATAATGTTACAATTAACTTCTGCTATTGCGCACGCCCATGAAAGTTATATAATTCATCGAGATATAAAACCCCAAAACGTCATAATTTTAGAAGATGGTAGAGTAAAAATAATGGACTTTGGTATCGCTATAGCGCTAAATGCCGGTGAATTAACTCAAACAAATAGTGTAATGGGAACAGTGTACTATATTCCGCCTGAACAAGCAAACGGCGGAGGTGCAGATATCAAAAGCGATATTTATTCATTAGGAATATTAATGTATGAATTAGTTACTGGTCACGTTCCTTTCAAAGGAGAAAACCCTGTAGAAGTAGCTATAAAACACATGAATGAAGAACTCCCAAGTATTTGTGAATATGATCCAGAAATGCCTCAATCAATAGAAAACATCATATTAAGAGCGGCAGCTAAAAATCCTAAAAATAGATACTCTTCGGCTGAAGAAATGCACAACGATTTAAAAACAGCCTTGAACAAAGAAAGATTTGATGAACCTAAAATAATTTATGAATATAAAGAAAAAAGCTTTGATGATGAACCAAAAACAAATATTTCAAAGCACGGAAGGGCCACTAGAAATGTTGAAAATAAAGAAGAAAAAGAAGACAAAAAAATGAATAAAGCCATAATCATTTTAGGTAGTATTGTGGGGGCTTTACTTTTAATACTAGGAACTATATTCTTTATATATCCTTCTATAGCTAAAAATAAAACAGCTAGGATTCCTGATGTTGAAGGAATGACAATAAAACAAGCCACTACTATTCTAGAAGATAAAGGCTTTACCATAAATAAAAAAACAAAAAAAGAAAATAGTGAAGATATAGAAAAAGGAAAAGTAATCGGTACAAATCCTAAAATTGGTAAAAGTATAAAAATAAGTAATAAAATAACCCTAATAATTTCTAAAGGAAGTAAAAAAATAGTAGTTGAAGATTATAAGGGCGAAAACTATGAAAAAATAAAAGAAAAATTAGAAGAAGCCGGTATAACAGTTGTAATCGAAAAGAAAGATGTCGCAACAAGTGATGATGTAAAAGAAGGAACGATCATAGAGCAAAGTATAAAAGTTGGCGAAAAAATAGGTAAAGGAGATACAATAACCTTAACAATTCCAAACTTCTTCACAAGTTATCCTAATTTTACCGATGGCACATACACTGTTGAAGACGTCAAAAAATTCTGTACAGATAATGGACTTACAATTGATATAACTTATGTTGAAGATGCTACTGCTAAAAATGGCGATATTATATATCAAAATATGTCAGCTGGAGCTAAAGTGTCAAAAGGTGCTAACTTGAGAATAAAAGTTGTTCAAAATAAAGAAAAACCAAAAGAATCAGATATTAAAACAGAAGAGGCCCAAGAAAACGAATAATGGTTGGAAAAATAATAAAACAAATAAGTAACGATTATACTGTTAAAGCAGACAAAATATATGTTTGTAAAGCCAGGGGAAAATTTAGAAACATGAACATAACCCCCCTTGTAGGCGATGAGGTAATTATTAATGATGAAAATTATATATTGGAAATTTTACCAAGAAAAAATGAATTAAAAAGACCACAAATTTCTAACATTGATGAAGCAATAATAATAACCAGTTTAAAAAAACCTGACTTTTCTTCAAACTTGCTCGATAAATTACTAACAGTTATTGAATTTAATAATATAAAACCCGTAATAATTTTTACCAAGCAAGATTTATTAAATAAAGAAGAATATCAAAACGTAAAACCTTATATCGATTATTATAAAAAAATAGGATATGAAGTTTATATGAATGATGAAACCTCAAAAATAAAAAAAATATTTAAAGGAAAAGTCAGTGTTTTTACAGGCCAAAGTGGAGCCGGAAAATCCACTTTACTAAATAGATTAGATGAAAGTTTAAATTTGAAAACAGACGAAATATCTGAAGCATTAAATCGTGGAAAACATACGACAAGACATACAGAACTAATAAATATCGAAGGTGGTTTAGTAGCTGACACCCCAGGTTTTTCAGCCATTGATTTTCATGATATGTCAAAAGAGGATATAAGAGATAGTTTTATAGAATTTAATAAGTACAGAGATGATTGTGAATATCGTGATTGTACCCACACTCATGAAAAAAAATGTAAGATAAAAGAAAAAGTAGAAGATGGGACTATCCTTAAAAGTCGTTATGAAAACTACTTGAAATTTATAGGTAGGTGATAAATTGAAAATAGCCGGATCATTTTTAAAAATTGCCAATGATAAAGAAAAAATAAACAAATTAAATAATGCTGTCGATCAAATTCACTTTGATATAATGGATGGCAAATTCACCGAAAGAGCAACAATAAGCCTTAATACATTAGAGGAAAATCTAAAAGACATAAATAAAAAAATAGACATTCATCTAATGGTTATAAATATTAAAAAATATATAGATGAAGTTTTGAAATTTAACCCTACTTATATTACATTTCATATTGAAGCTACAGATAATCCTGAGTATTTTATAAAATATATAAAAGAAAAAAATATAAAAGTAGGAATTGCTATAAATCCTGAAACAAATATAAAGAAAATATTACCATATATAAAAGAGATAGATTTAGTTCTAATAATGTCAGTTCATCCTGGAAAAGGAGGACAAAAATTTATCGATATTTCTGAAAAAATAAACACTTTATATGAATATAAAAATAACAATAAATTATCATATGTAATAGAAGTTGATGGTGGCATAAATAATGAAACTATTAAAAAAATAAAAAAAGCAGATATTGCCGTAGCCGGATCATTTATTACTGATAGTGGTAATTATCAAAAACAAGTAAAATTGCTAAGGGGTGATTATAATGAATAAAAAAGGATTCACATTAGCAGAATTATTAGGAGTTATTGTTCTATTAGGTATAATTGCTATAATTGCAATAAGTACAACGGGAACAAACCTAGAGGAAGGAAGACAAAAAGCATGTCTTGCTCAAGAAAAAAATATTCTTGAAGCAATGAAAACTTATATGATTGATAATCCTAATGAATTACCAACAGATGAAAATCAAGAAAAAATCATTGAAGTTGAGTTTTTAAGAACCCATGGATATTTAGCTGAAGATTTTACAAATCCCTCAACTGATAAAAAATATGATGCTGAAACAAAAGCAGTTGTCATGCTAAGAGGATCTAATTACATATATCGTGTAAGGTACAAGGAAAACGATGGTTGTAATTCAGAATCAAGTAAAAAAGATGAAATCGAAGATAATGTAAAAATAAATCAACCAAGTGTAACATCGACAAAAGATTCAATAACTGTAACAGCCAATGCTAGTGCTAATGATGGAATTGAATCATATGAATTTTCAATAAATGGTGGAACAACATGGCAAAATAATGGAAGTAATAATATATATACATTCACCGGACTAGAAGATGATAAA
>JAFWMN010000036.1 GCA_017513865.1 Bacilli bacterium
AAAACCAAATACATAACAGTACACTAAGAAAAATTTGTAATTCAAAAAAGCCAAAATCTTTAATTAAATAATCTTTAGGATTGAGAATCCCTTTTCCAATACCAAGCCAAAAAATATGTAAAATAAATGGAACTAAATAAACAAAATAAACTCGTTTTATAAAAAACGAAACTGATAAAGCTAAACTCGAAAAAACTGCACCGTATAAACTATTTAAAAATACATACATTAGAAAATATAAAGTAGGATACTCATAATAAACCGTATTAAATTGAGCTGTTGGTGAAACAGTAGCCGCCATATAATTTAATATCGGATGCGGAGCAACTGTCGGATAAGTCATCGCATATAAATAAAAATGAAATAGTAAAGGGACACTTATAATAAAAAAAGATACTATAAAATTAATACAATAAAGTAATCTAAAATAATGACGCGTTCCCATCTTAGAAATGACAGGATAAATAAATCCATAATTTTTATCAATTCTATAAATCCCAGCTACAGCCATTGCAGAAATCATAGGAAATATAAGTAGATAAAATTCACTATAAAATGGTAATCTATTAAAATGTAAAATGTTAGATAAATATGGAGATACCTTTATAATCCCAGCATCATTAAATCCTTTAGTTGTCAAAAACATAGCAATATATTGAGCAATAACAATTACTAACATAATAAATACAGACAACCAAAACATCCTACCTTTTAAAATCCTTCCTAAAAAGTAACTCATCTATAGCTCCTCCATAAACCATTAAATTTAAATCTTTTTTAATATGAACAATTGATCCGCAACACCATAACATTTATTTTCTTTATTTAACCAAATGTAACGAAAAGAAACATTTGCTCTCTCTCCTTCAAATTTAGGAAACTCAACTTCATACTGATAAACATCATTTGTACCTTTTCTTTTTACACTCTTAACTTCTTGTTTCCACTGAATTATTTTTCCATCAATTTGTTCAATCCGTCCCAAAAGATACGTTGGTTTTTTCTTATTCGTCACACCCGTTAAGAAAACATAATAATTTTCTGGTATCACTCCTGACTTTAATTTTTTATTTGAAAGCTTATCCTCTATTAAGCTATCATTTCTTTCTATTTGACCTTGAAAGAAATCATGACCATTTTCACTTTTTAAAAACACTTGTTCAACAATAGTATTTTTCTTAATTTCTTGTAACTGAATACTTTTCAAATTATCTTTTTCCGTTAAAGTATCTTCAATATTTACAATCGGTTCATCTACTTTCTTTTGACAAGAAACTAAGAAACTAATACTCAATATAAAAAAACAAACTAAAATATATCTTGAGATAAACCTCATTACAACTCCTCCTATTTTAAAAATGAAATAGCAGGAAAAGCCGTATAATCAAGACTCTGAACTATACGACTTTTTCTAGTACTACACAATAAATAATTTCTAAATCAATATTCAGTGTAAGGTCCACTTGGTCTTACACTATCAGGACTCCAAGCAGTAGGATAAGCATTATTTTCTCTAGAATAACCACCAAATCTCACAGGTACATTTTTTCCATAGTTTTCATATGCGTAATTTTGGAAAAGATACGTTTTACCTGGTTTCACCGTTCCTTCATGCTTACCCGACTCACCTGAAACATTTACCCAATCTCTATTACCTTTACCTTTATTTTTATCAGCTTCTGTCCAAACGTTAAAAGAACCACCGCCCTTCTCACTACTCTTTACACGCATATACATAGAAGTAGGTGTCTCTTTAGGACGTGCATTAGTAAAATCATATGCATTCCAAAGTCTAAAGGTAAATTCTACATGATCATCCTTTGTATCAGCCTTAGCAGGTTCGGTTAAAGCAAAAGTACTAGCTAAAATACCTAACGATAAAACAGATCCAAACATAAAACGACTTTTTTTCTTAACGCTCACTAAAAGCACCTCCGATAATTTGTAGCATTATATTGATTTTATTTTTTTACTAAAGAAACAAACTAAATCTATATAATATAATTTTAAGATAACAAAAGCAAAATACACTATCAATTGATTCCAGAAAACTTAATATTTTATTTACAATTATAAAATATTGCTAAATTAAACAAAATTAGTATACTCCTAACAAGTACATACTTATGGAGATAATCACATTCAAAATCTCAATACAAAAAAGCGCAGCCATTTCGGCTACGCTTTCGAATTATTATTTAGTTTCGATTAAACCGTATTTCCCATCTTTACGGCCATATACAACATTAGTTTCGTTTGTATCAGCATTTGTGAAGACGAAGAAATTATGTCCTAGCATATCCATTTGTAGGATTGCCTCTTCAACGTCCATCGGTTTTAAATCGAATCGTTTTGTACGTACAAGTTCTAATTCATCTTCTTCTACCTCATCCAAAACAGCTACTGCTTCCGGAAGGATAAAGTTCGTTTTTATAGAACCTTTCTCACGTAACTTACGATTTACTTTTGTTTTATGTTTACGAATTTGTCGCTCAATTTTATCAACTACTAAATCGATAGCAGCGTACATATCGCTATTAGTTTCTTCTGCACGAAGTAATAAATCAGTAAATGGAATTGTTACCTCGACACGTTGCTTGTCAGAGTATACTTTTAAATTAACTTTAATCTCTGGGAA
>JAFWMN010000037.1 GCA_017513865.1 Bacilli bacterium
CGCACCATATATCTTGTAAAAGATTTATAAACTGTAAAAGTTGATTATAAATTTTATCTATAAAAAATAAAAAAATAAGACTATTCTATATAGGTTTTTTCTAATTAAATTTAATATAATAAAACCCTCTATTATTGGAGGGTTTTTTATGTTATTTAATAATATGTTATTATTATCTTCTATTAAAAATTCTAATTACTATGTATAGTAGATTAACAAAATCAATAAATAATTTAATACCAAATAAAAATGCAATTCTTGTTATTTCTTTATTTGAGATGTTCAAATTATAAATTGTTTGATCAGTTCGATAAATCATTTGCATATCAAATCCAATTCAAATAATAAATATTACACTTGCTAACATTAAATAAATTGATTCAAGAACTCTACTATTTAATATAAAAAGTAGTAGCGCTAAAACAAATAAACCAATAGTAGCAAATAAAGTAAAAGGTATTAATTTTGTAAAATCAATTAAATTAAAATATCCAACTATTCCCATTATTGCAAATATACCAGCTGGTACTAACATATAAACTAATAGATCTTTAAAAACATCTGTTTTTCCAGAAAATATTAATATAGATGTTATAAACATACCTTCATAAAATGCAAATAACGAATATAAAATTATTGGAATAGCTATATTGATTTTTGGATTTTTTAAGGTCATAAATAAAGAAAAAATTAAAATAATATTAATAATTCATGCAAATATTCAATTAGTTCCATAAGAGAATCTAAAAACAAAATTTTGAAAAGAATTTATATTTGATGATAATCAAGCAACAAAAATTATTACCATTAAACCTAAAGACATTCAAAGAAGTGATTTTGTTAATAAATTTGATTTAACATTTGTTTTTTCTAATTTATATTTTTTAAAAAAACCATTTCTAATTTTTTCCATAAAAAAATAATCTCCTTATTAATTATTGTTATTAAAATTTATAAAAATCAATATCTTCTCTTAATTCCATAAAAAATACAGCAATTGCTCCATAACCTGTATGAATTGAAATAACTGGTGGTATTTTTGATCTAATTATTGTTTTGTTATATTCTATTTTGCTAAGTGCTTCTTGTAATAATTTATCAGCATCTTCATTTTCAGTATCTAATAATAAAATTTGTTTATCTGATTTTTTAGTTACTTTTTTATATTGATCCATAACTGTATTTATAAATGTTTTATTAAAAGTAACTCCTTTATGGAATTTTTCCAATTTTCCATTTTCTAATCCAATAACTGGGAATATTTTTAATAATTTAGCTAATTTAGCAGCAGAAGGTGCTAAACGTCCACCTCTAGCTAAAACATTAATATCTTTTGGATATAGTAAAACATTTACTTCAGAATAATCACGATTTTCTATAACATCTACTGCTTGTTTTACTGTTAATTTATTTTCTTTAACATCTTTTTCTAATTCCATTAAATCCCTAACAATAAATTGACAAACTAATTTTGATTTAACAACAATAACATTTTTATATTGTTTTGAAATAACTTCTAAATTATTGTATTGAGATGAAATTTCCATGCTAATTGGATAAATAACAACAAAATCATTTTCTTTTGATAATTTTTCAATTAATGCTAGAGACTCTCCAATTGGTGTACAAGATGTATGACCTTTAGAATCTTTTTTATATACATTTAAAAAAGTATCGATTGTTAAATCGACCCCATCTCTATATTCTTTACCATCAATTGTTAAATATAATGGTAGATAGTGTCATCCTCTTTCTTTTGCTTGTTTTTCAGTTAAACCTGATGATGAATCTACAACTATTGCTAATTTCATAATGTAGAAAATTTTATCATATTATTAAATTTTAAAAAAGTACTTATATTTTTAAATTTTATCAACATATTCTTTTTTAAAAACACCAATATATGGTAGGTTTCTTAATTTTTCATTAATATCTAATCCAAAACCAACTAAGAATTCATCTGGAACTTCAAAACCATAGATATCTGGTTTAATATCAACACTTCTTCTAGAAGGTTTATCTAATAAAGTCATTATCTTGAATGATTTAGGTTTTCTTTCCAATAAATTAATTTTTACTTTGTTTAGTGTTTTACCACTGTCTATAATATCTTCAATTATTAAAACATCTTTATTTTCAATATTTGAATTTAAATCCATAATTATTTTAATATTACCACTTGATTCATAAGCACCATTATATGAAGAGACAACCATAAAATCAATTGAATGTTCAACTTCAACATCTTTTATTAATTGAGCTAAAAAAGGTAATGATCCTTTTAATAGACCAATTATTATTAAATCTTTAGAATCCTTGTATTCTTTATTTACTCAATTAGCTAATTCTTTAATTTTTTTTTCAATTTGTTTTTGATTAAAAAGAATTTTGCTAAATCTTTTATCTTTTTTTGTTTTCATAATTAAATTAAAATTTTATAATAATATGTGCTTAACTATTTTAAATATTGAAATTAGTTTAAGTAATTTAGATAAAAAAATTTAAATTTAATATAAAATGAAATATAATTTTTAATCAAGGAGAAGTAGCTCAGCTTGGTAGAGCACTTGGTTTGGGACCAAGTGGTCGCAGGTTCAAATCCTGTCTTCTTCACCATTTTCGGGGGGTAGCTCACTTGGCTAGAGCGCCTGCCTTGCACGCAGGAGGTAGAGGGTTCGACTCCCTTCCTCTCCACCAATGGCACTGTAGCTCAGCTGGTTAGAGCATCCGGTTCATACCCGGAAGGTCAAGAGTTCGAATCTCTTCGGTGCTACCATATGAAATATCATCTAAGTGGTCCTATAGCTCAATTGGTTAGAGCACCCGGCTCATAACCGGTAGGTTCCAGGTTCAAGTCCTGGTGGGACCACCAAATGGGCAAATACCCAAGTCTGGCTGAAGGGACTAGTCTTGAAAACTAGCAGGGGCTTCACGGCCCGCGGGGGTTCGAATCCCTCTTTGCCCGCCATTTAAAAAACATTGATAAAAAAAGTGTTTTTTGCCAATATTCAAATTTAAATAAAGTACTAATGTTAATTTAAAAGTTAGTTGAAGTACTTTATTAACATCGCGGAGTAGAGCAGTTGGTAGCTCGTCGGGCTCATAATCCGAAGGTCATAGGTTCAAGTCCTATCTCCGCAACCAATGTCCTTGATAGTATAATTGGTATTACTTTTAATTTAATAACACTATTAAATTAAAAATGAGGTTCGACTCCTTAAAAGGACAAATTATTAAATTAAAAAAAGAAATAATTTCAATATTTTTTATTAATATATTATAAATGTGGTCCAGTGGTAAAGTGGCTAATACGCCTCCCTGTCACGGAGGAGATCGCGGGTTCGATCCCCGTCTGGACCGCCATGGCTCTGTAGCTCAGTCGGTAGAGCAACAGATTGAAGCTCTGTGTGTCGCTGGTTCGATTCCTGCCGGAGCCACCATGTCATATCTTATGGCCAAAAAAAAAAAAAAAAACATTTTTTTAATTAAAATTATTTTTATATATTTTTTTTTTGGAAACTAAATAGATTTTATTAATAATATGAGGAGAAAGAGAGAACTATGAAAAAAAATAGAATTTTAGTATTAAGTTCACTTGTATCTTTAATACCTTTAGCTTCTATTTCAGTAGTAAGTTGTAACAAGAAGAAGACTGAAGAAGATGTTAATACTAAACCTGAAACTAAACCTGAAGAAGATGTTAATGCTAAACTTACAGAGGCGGTTAAAGCATTTAATTTTATAAAAAAAGGAACAATTTCTGACGACCAACTTAAGGGAGTTGAAGCAAGTTCGATTACAACAGAACAACAATTATTACAATATTTTGATTTTGTAGGAAAAATAGAAGGAATCACTTATACATTTATAAAAGCTGAACCATTTAAAAATGATCCTACTTATTTAGTTGTGACTTATGAATTTTCATATAAAACAGCACAAAAACAAACAGGAACAATATATCTAAAAGGATTTAAAAGTAAAATAGACAACATTCTTCCTCCTAATATTCCTGATATTCCAGGAGGAGAAGTTGATCAAGATCAAAATCAAAATCCCGGAACTGGAGGAGGTACCGGTGGATCTGGTGGTGGAGGTACCGACAATGGAGGGACTACAAATCCTACAGAAGGTATCTTAACTATTAGAGGTAGTCAGTTAGGTGCTACTCATACTGATAAATCTGTATGAACAAATATTTGAACTTGAGGTTCAAATTTATCTAACAACATTGATCATTACAAATTTTATGCTCAAAAAGAAGATGGAACACAAGAAGAAATTCCTAATAGTTATTTTAAAGTTCAACAAGTAGGTGAAGGAAATGGTTATGTTTACTTTACACAAAGACAAGTAGATGGTGGACAACATAACGAATTATTCAAGTGAATGTTAGAACAACTTGGAAAGAAAAGATACGATGCAATCCTTGTTGTAGCTGCTAGAGACAATA
>JAFWMN010000038.1 GCA_017513865.1 Bacilli bacterium
TAGAAAGAGTTGAATATCCAATAGATAGAAACATGAAAAGTACTAAAAGTATATTTAGTACTATTCTTTTATTTAATAGTTGTCTTTTCTTAACTATCTTTCTCATACTACCTCTATTATAATTATAGAGGTATTTTGTGTCTTTTTCAATTATTTTTCATATAAACCATGTATTTTTTTTATTATGTCTTTTTCTAAAGAATCTAGTTTCCAATTATTATCTTCTTTAATTAGAGTAAATGTTATATTATACTTTGTTTTTGTATTTACTTGTTTTAAGGCATCTAGTTTTTCTTTTTGATAAGTCTTTTCATTCTTATTTTCTCTTTTTACCTTTTCTATTGTAGTATAGTAATCTAATACTTCTATTTCTGTATCTACTATAGCTTTATTCTTTATTATTTCTTCATTTTTTATTTTATAAGATAAATTTTGATATTGTTTTTCTAATAATACTTTATATTCTTCTTTTTCTTCTTTAGACATTGTTTTATCTTTTGATACTATATTATCTAAATCATTTAAAACATCTTTATTTAGAGTTTGATAACTACTAAAGAATTCCTCTACTTTACTTGTTGGGGTATTGTTTGTGTTTTTACAACCTATTAAGAGTAATAAAGCTATTATTATTAAAGTTATTTTTTTCATAAAAAAACCTCCTATATATAGTTTAGGAAGTTTTTTTTAAATTATACTTGTTTTATATACATTGCACAAGTTGCATTATCTCTACCATGATAAGGAATTATATAATTAGATGTATATTTTCTTTTTAGATGAAATGGTATTTTTAATTTTTGATTTACATTTACTGCTTCATTTATTATTTCATCTAGTATTTTTTCTTTCTTTTTACGGCGAATAATTTTTTTTATTTTTTTATCTGTTAGTACATCACTTACTCCATCAGTTACTAAGAATATAATATCATAGTCATTATCTATTATTGTTGGTGTTACAATACATAGTTCTTTACAAATACCAATACAGGCACTGATTATATTATTATTCTTAAAGTATCTTAAATCATCTTTTTTAACAAAACCTTCTTCGTAAAATGCCCATACGTCTGAGTCATCTTCTGTTATTTGAAGGAGCTTTCTTTTTTTATAGATATAGGCTCTTGAATCACCAACATTTAAAATAAGGGTTTCTTTTTTATTTATAAGAGCTAGCGTTAGAGTTGTTCCTAGATGATCTTCTCCATATTTTTTTATTAAATTAGAATTTAATTTTTTTATATATTTTGTGAGTAAGTCTTGCGCTTTTTCTGTATCATTTAGTATTTTAGGAGATTTTTCATGAAACCATTTTTCTAATTCTGTTGCGATATATTTGGAAGCAACTTCTCCTTTGTTTCTTCCACCCATTCCATCAGCAACTATTAGAAGTTTAATATTTTTATTCTTTGGATGTTTTGTTACTACGGCATAATCTTCATTATGATTTCTAACTAATCCGATATCTGTTTTTGTTTGTAGTATTTCCATAATAAAACTCCTTTATGTGTTATTATAACATAAATCAAAAAAAAGAAAAGATTTCTCTTTTCTTAGTAATCACAATTTCCTGGAGTTCTTGGATATGGAATAACATCTCTGATATTATCTGCTCCTGTTAGATAAATAATTAATCTTTCAAAGCCCATTCCAAATCCTGAGTGATAGCAACCACCAAATTTACGAAGGTTAATATACCAGTCAACAGCATCTGTATCTACACCTAACTCTTTAGCTCTTTTAACTAACAAGTCATAGTCATCCTCTCTTTGACTTCCTCCCATTAATTCTCCAGCACCCGGAACTTCTAAATCAACTGCTGCAACTGTTTTATTATCATCATTCACTTTCATATACCAAGCTTTAATATCTTTTGGCCAATCAGTTATAAAAACTGGTCCATCAAAATACTCTGTTATATATTTTTCGTGTTCTTTAGCAATGTCATCATCATAATTTGGAGTAAACTCCCATTTTACGTCAGCTTTCTTTAAGATATCAATTACTTCTTTATGAGTAATTCTTGTGAATTTTGATGATACTAATTTTTCTAATTTTTCTCTTAATCCTTTTTCAACAAAACTATCACAGAAGTCTGTTTCATCACTACATTTATCTAATACATATTTTACGACATATTTTAACATATCTTCTTCAATATCCATTAAACCATTTAAATCACAGAAAGCTATTTCTGGTTCAATCATCCAGAACTCATTAGCATGTGTTTTTGTATTAGAATTTTCGGTACGGAATGTTGGACCAAAAGTATATATTTTATTAAAAGCTAAAGCAAAAGTTTCTCCATGTAATTGGCCAGAACCTGTAATATAAGTTAGGTTTCCAAATAAATCTTTTGAAGTATCAACTTTTCCATTTTCATCTTTTGGCAAGTTATTTAAATCTAGTGTTGTTACTTTAAACATTTGATCACTACCTTCACAATCAGCTGTTGTTAGTAAAGGAGTATGGACATATAAATAACCATTAGATTGGAAATATTCATGTATAGCGAAAGCAGCAACACTTCTTATTCTAAATATTGCTTGAAATAAGTTTGTTCTTGGTCTTAGATAAGCTTGTTCTCTTAAAAATTCTTTAGTATGTCTTTTTGGTTGCATTGGATAATCTTCTGGACAATCTCCAAGTAATATTATTTTATTAGCATTTACTTCAAAATCTTGTTTTCCTTGAGATTTCACTACTTTTCCTACTACTTCAATAGCGCAACCATTATGCATTTTTTGAATTTCTTCAAAATCTTTTAATTTATTCTCATAAACAATTTGAACATGTTTAAAACAAGTTCCATCTGAAAACTCCATAAAACCAAATTCTTTTTGTTTACGATGATTTCTGATCCAACCTTTTAAAGTTATTTCTTTATCTAATAACTTTTTATAATCTTTATATAAATCTTTTACTGTCATCTTATTCCTTCTTTCTTTATTTAAATAGTTTTGAATAATACTTCCAAGCTATTATTCTAGTTACAGCTGTATCTAATGTTTCTTTAGTTATTTCATTTGTATTCACAGCATTTAATACTTCTTGATACATTTTTTCAAAATCACTAGTTATTATCATATCATTTCCTGCATTAATTGCAAGGGTTGCGGCAACATTTTCATCTACATAGGAAGATACTGCCGACATTGCTAAATCATCAGTCATGATAATTCCTGTGAATTTTAAGGTATCTCTTAATTCTTTTATAACATTTTGACTAAGAGATGCTGGTTTAGATGAATCTAAACAATTTATAATATTATGTGATACAAGAATTGATGGAACATTGGCATCTATTCCAGCTTTAAATGGTTTAAAGTCATTTTCAAGAAAGTTTTCATAACTTCTTTCATCTATAGCAATACCAGTATGTGTATCTTTATTATTACCATAACCAGGAAAATGTTTAAGACAAGAGTTTATTTCATTATTATTAGCAAACTCCACCATGTTTTTAATAAACTCACTTGTTTCATTCGCATCTTTTCCAAATGATCTAGTATGGATAAAATCATCTTCATTTGTGGATATATCAGCTACTGGGGCTAGATTTAGATTTAGACCTAATTCTTTTAATAAACTTAGTTTCTCATTTTCCATTTGTTCTAGTAATTCATACCCACCCTCATCATAATAAGCTCTAGGTGACTTAAATCTTTCTTCTCTAAAGTTTTTAAATCTACTTACTCTTGTAACAAATCCTCCTTCTTCATCAACTCCAAGTATTAGAGGATATTTATTATTATTTTGTAGACTGGTTAATTCTTCTTTAATAGATTCTTTGGTATGATTTTCAAAATCTTTAGCAAAGAGAATGTATCCTCCAGGATAATAATCTTTATATTTATTTGTTTGAGTTTTATCATATCTTACTAAGAATAGTTGTCCTACTTTTTCTTCTATTGACATGTCTTTTACTTTTTTAGCTGATTCTTTAGAATAGAACTTGAAAAGGGAATTTTTTATAGTTTTATTTTCTATTATTTCTTCTTTTTTAGAATCTTTCTTTTCAACTTTAGTATTATTAAAATAATTCATTCCAATTAGGATAGATATTACTAATAGTAATAATAGTATTAATACTTTTTTCATATTATTCTCCTTTATTCATTAGTACTTTAAATTCTTTAGGAATACTTGTTTCAAATAATACTTCTTTTTTTAAATATGGAATGTATATTTTTAATCTATTCGCATGTAAGTATAATCTTGTTTCATTATCTTTAAGACCATATTTTTTATCTCCCACTAGAGGATGTTTTATACTTGATAAAGCTACTCTTATTTGGTTTTTTCTTCCTGTTTCTATTTCTATTTTAACAGTTGAATATAATTTATTTTCTTTTATTACTTTATAATTTGTAATTGCTTCTTTACCATCATTCTTTTTAGATACATATACTAAGTTTGTTTTAGTTTCTTTTAAATAATTTATAATTTTATCTTCTTTTTTTTCAAGTACTCCATGTACTATTCCAGTATATTCTCTTAGTTTTACAAATTCATTCCAGTTTTCTTGAAGAATGTTTTTTGTTTTAATATCTTTTGAGAATATTACTATACCACTAGTATCTTTATCTAATCTATGAACTATAAATACTTTGTTATTTTTATCTTTATTGACTAGATATTCTCTTATTATATGATAAAGTGTTTTTTCTTTTTCTTTTTTAGTAGCAATTGTTAGTAAATTAGTTGGTTTATTAACAACAATAAGGTGTTCATCTTCAAATAGTATTTGTACTGGACATTCTTTTTTATTCTTATTATTAGTATCTATAACTATTTCCATTCCTTTTACTATTTTATAATTATACTTCGTTACTTTATTATTATTTATAAATATTCCATGAGTAAGATATTGCTTTATTCTTTTTCTTGGCATATCTAAATTATTATATAGATAGTCTAATAATTCTCCATCTTTTTTTACTATTATCTTCATGGAATCACCTCATATATAAAAATTATATAACATATTTTTCTTTTAAACAAAGAAAACTTAAGATTCTTAAGCTTTCATTTCTTTTCCTATTACCAGTAAATAGGTATCTATTGGATTAAAGTTACATACTTGAAGTACTATTATTTTATCTGTTTCCTTTATTTCTAAATTATCTATTTTATATAAAGTATCAGTTAATAATTTATTTGTATGTTCTTTAAAGTCATTATTATCTCTAAAACTAATTCTCATATGTTCATTATTGGCATCATTTATAATTTTAATTCCTATTATTTCATAATGTATCTTTTTTTGATCTGTTGATAAATAGATATCTCTTATATTATTAAAATTCTCTTGAGATAAGAAACTTTCTAGTTTTTTAAACGGTAATACATCAAAATATTTTTGATTTTCAGTATTATGTCCATAGATATTTATTTGTCTTGCATTATTTATATCTTCTATTCGATAATCTATAAATGGTACTCCTAAATTATCTTGTTCTTTATATAAACTATTGGTTAAATAATAGGTATTATCAGTTGATTTAGTAACTAAAGAATTAATACTTAATTGGGGAATTTCTAGAATAGCTTTTATATCTGTATTATTATATGTTTCAATAAAACTAGGTAATGGATTATTATAAGGTGTTTCTTCTACCGTTTCTTCTTGTTCTTCTTTATTAATTATTTTTGGTTTTATTTTATTGACTGGTTGTGGATTAAATTCAAGATAAAATCCAGTGATAATTAAAGCTATTGATATAAATGCCGTTATAACACTGATTATTCTCCATTTTTTCATATAATTCCCCTACTTTATTTTCTTTAAAACTCTTTCAACACCTTTTTCATTATTAGAAAAAGTTACTCTTTTGGTTTCTTTTTTTAATAGATTAGAGGCATTTTTTACTATAAATGCTTTTTCAATATTTTTTACAATAGGTAAATCACTATCATTACCACATATAGAAAGAATATTTTTTAAATCAAAATTGTTCTTTAAACTTATTTTATCCAATCCTGTAAACATACTTGCATTATTGGAAGTTATTTCTAAAAACTCTTCATTATTTATATTTAAAATAGACATATTTACTTTTAGTTTATTAGCCCTTTTTAGTAAATCATCTAAGTCATTGTTTATTTTTATTTCTACTTTATAAATATCGTTATTTTCAAAATCTTTTAAGACACTATCTTCTGTATAATAAAATAATTCTTTATCATTATATAATTCTTTTATTTTTTTTAAATTTACAGTAGATAATTTCTTTTTAAATAAGCATTTCTCATTATTAACATCATATATATAGCTTCCATTTAATGATATTATGTAATCAATAAAGTTATATGATTTATTATAATCCAATACTTCTTGATAATGCCTATTTGTATTTATTGTGAAAAGTATATTTTTCTTTCTAATACGATCTATTTCAAGCATGGTAGTTTTTGGTATAGCCTCTTCATTATCTATTAGAGTGTTATAAAAACTACTCGAAACCATTTTTAACATTTTTTATTCCCCCTAAGAATTTTTTATAATAATTTTTAACAGTTATTATAATTGATATTGATAATAAATATCCACTTATTATGTCTGTTGGATAGTGAACACCTAGATATACTCTACTAATTCCAACTAACAGTATTATAAATATTAGTAATGTTAGCAAACTAATCTTTAAATACTTATTTTTAACTTTTTTCATAACTAAATATATTAAGAATCCATATAGTGCTATTGAAATCATAGCATGTCCTGATGGATAAGAAAATCCACCTTCTTTTATTAGTCTTATGTGATTTGGTCGTGGCCTTCTAATCAATCTTTTAATTACTTGATTGGTAATTATTGTTAATATTGTGTTTATTCCAAAAAACATACGATTATCTTTTCTTAAAATCAATAATAAAAGTATTGATGCAATCGTAATAAATAATGGATTACACAACTTAGTAATATTTATAAAGAAAAAGTCTAATAGTGTACTTCTAACACTCATTATATTATTGTATAAAAGATTATCAATACCACTCAAATTATTTGTATATAATAAAATAGTAATTATAACAAAACATGTAAATGATAAGATAGAATAGTTTTTACTTTTTTTCATAATTCACCTAGTTATTAAATTTTTTTTTGACTTCACTCTTATAAACTTCTACTCCTGGTTGATTAAAAGGATCAACTTCAAACAATAACGCACTAAATGCAGCTGATAGCATGAAGAAAAACATAAGTGTAGATATTGTTTCACAATCAAGATCTGTTAATTCAATTTGTAATATTGGTACTCCACCTTTATAATGAGCATTAATTACTGACTCAAGGACAATATTATTAATGGTTTGTAATTCTTTCTTCTGATATTCAACAAAATCATCAGAGTTAGCTACTTTTATAAATGTTTCAAAAATGATTTTGTTTCCTTCTTGAATGAACTGTCCTAATGAGTGAAGATCTCTAGTGTTTATAGTAGATACTGGGAATACTCCTTTACCATTTTTTCCTTCTGTTTCAGCAAATAGTTGTTTAAGCCATTCGGTAAATGGTCCTAGATTTTCTTCATATACACAAAAGTTTTCTATATACTTTTTTTGTTTAAAGAGTAAAAAACGAGTAGTAGCATATTCAAAAGCAACATCATATAGTTTTTGTCCTTCTAAGTAGCCTTCAATTATTTCATCTAAATTATAATTAAGTGATAATGGTAAAAGATGAGCTGGTGTCATAAATGAATACCTACCACCTATATTTTCAGGAAATGTAAATGTTTTATATTTATACTTAATTGATTCATCAAATAATTTTCCATTTGAATCATTTGTAGATAGTATTATTCTATTTTTTAATTCTTCTTCTTTGTATTTTCTTTTTAATTCATCTTTTAAAAACTTATAGGTAATACTAGTTTCTAAGGTAGAGCCACTTTTACTTATTACATATAAACAAACATTTTTATTTTGAATATATTTAGATAATTCATGTAAATATTTACTAGAAAGTGTTGTTCCAGCATATATTACTTCAAAATTGTTGTTATTAAAATAGCTTTTAAAGATACTATCAAAAGCATAGCTTCCTAAGTATGATCCACCTATCCCAATAACAATTAAGCAATTAAAATTATCTTTTATATATTTTGAAGTTATCTTTATATCAGTGATAACATCTTTATCTGGAGCTTCTAGCCACCCAGTCATAGAACATTCTTTTAATTTTTTTATATAGTCATTTTTTTTATTAAGAATATCATTGTATTCATCAATATTTATAAATGATTTTGTAAATGTTTGAAAATCAAATTTTATCACATTATCACTCCCCAATTTTCTTAATTATATCATTTTTAAGCAAAAATAAAAAGAAGTTTTCTTCTTTTTATTTGCTTGTTTCAAAGATAATTGCTTCATATATTAGGTCAACTAAATGGTTAGATGGTTCTAATTTATATTTTTCCATTATTCTTTCAAAAATGTCTTGACTATAAGTCATATCTAAATATTTGTATACTAACTCTTTTTTATTAGATATCTCATCTAAATAATCTCTTGTATAACTCTCTTCTAATATTAAGAGCGGGTAATCTTCTACCCAATGTTTAAATTTTTCTAATATAAAATACTTATTGTCTACATAAGTAAATGATTTTTTATCATATTGAATAAATCTTTTTAAATCATCATTTTCGATGAGATTATCTTTTAGTCGATAATCAAATCTATCTAATAATTTTAAGCTATCAATTTTCAAAGCACTTATTTGAGCAATATATCCTTTATCTTTAGTACTGTGAGTTGGGATTATTTCCACAATTATATATTTATCTTTTTTTAAATCCATTGCTATCACCTATTTTATTATATCAAATAATAGTCAAAAAAAAGAAATCAAAAGTGATTTCTTATAAAATATTTTCCATTTCTTTTGCACTTTGCGTATCAGTTTGTTGGTATAATTGAGCAGCTGTTCTAGCATCACTTGCAAATTTATTACAAATTGACTTTAATTCTGCAATATTACTGTGAATTACATTCAAAACTTCATTTGATGAAGTTGCTGCAGATCCATCCCATACACCACTATCATTACCTATTTTTTTAATATTTTCATTATATGCTTCTAACTCTTGTTCAAGTTTTTCTACTTCGCGCTTTATCTTATTAGAGGCATCATATACCATTTTATATTTTATATTTCCTTCCATTATAGAAACCTCCTTACATTAAACCAATGACATCATCTTCAGTTTTATCATACTTTTGTGAAATATTAGATAATGTTTTCCCTGAATCACTTAATCTTTGAAGTTGTGTTCTAAATTTATTTTTATGACTTTCAAATTCTTTTTTAAACATTTTGCTTGCTTCGGTTTCCCAACCATTGCTTGTTAAACTTTCTACAGTGTTATCAATCTCTTGATAAGATTTTTCAACTCTTTCCGAAATACTACTTATTTCATTTGCAATATTTCTTAAAAGTCTCGTATTGATTGATAAATAATCTCCATTCATTTTTCCATTCTCCTTTTTTTTATTATACTATATTCTTTTTTTATTATCAAGGTAACAAACTATCCCTTGTATCTTAATACTCCATCTGGGTAAAAGCCTCTAAGATTACCATATGGGATAACCGCTATTTCACTACCATTTGAATCTCCATAGACTCCGTCGTCATCTCCACCTCTTGCTCCAACTACATTTCCATTTCCAGCATACATTTCTACATGTGAATCTATATCTAGTATTATATCTCCAGTCTGTAAATTATTTGGATCAACCGGGCCAGGTATCCATTCATATTGTCCTGTTTCGGTTAGTTTCTCTTTCATGTTAAAAGTTGTTAAGGCGTTAGATGATCTATCAATTCCCAATCCTGCTTGTTCTAAAGCGTAAGTGACAAATGATGAACAATCATAATCAACTCCACTATTTCTTCTACCCATAGAATAACCATGACTATTATCATTTGCTATTGATTCTGCCCATTCCAATACTGAATCTATAAATGTATTTTGTTTTCCTAAGGTTAAATTTGCGTTTTTGTCCCCACCTGACTTTAAAGTCGGAATTAATATCTTTCCAAAAAGATCTATAAATTCTCCTTTAAATTCTATTGGAATTTCTAAATTAGAATTACTGAAATTTCCTAACTGTTTTTCTAATTCTTCAAAAGACTCTGCATAATCATCTAACCAGTGAAAACAGTTATTATAGCCATTTGATAGTCTAGTAAATAATGCTGTGATACTTTCATATAATCTGTTTATCTCAGTCCCTGAAATATTTGATAGATCTTCAGTTGCTGTATTTGCAAGTTCTGTAACATTTTCCTTAAGACCTTCAAGTTCAGACAAACACTTATTTAAATCTTTTAAATATATTAAGTAATCCATAATCTATCCTCCGCATATTTGTTTTATCTCTGTTTCACAATTATCCATAATTGCTTCATACTGTTTCATTTGATTTATATAATTACTTTTGTTTCCCATAGCTTCTTTTATTGTTTCTTGATTAGTTGAACCTTTGCTTGCAATAATTGCTTCACATTTTTCAAGTTCTGCTTGAGCTTTTTTATAATCACTTTCTGCTGTTTTATAATCTGTTATTCTTTCGCAGACTACAATTAGTGAATCTAATTTATTTTCTATTTTTTCATATACATCAGTTTGTATTTTTTCTATGCCTGTGATAAAAGTTTTTTTTGAATTAGCTTTCCAAATATTTTCAGTTAAGGTTAATTTATACTCATCGAGTCTCTTTTTTTCATTTTCAAAACTTTTTTTTAATGTGTTCGCATTTGCTTTAATTGTATTTTCATTTATTTTTGAATATAATCCCATTTGTGACATATTTATCTCCTTATTCTATAGTTTTCATAACTATTTTACTATAGTCCGGTGTTCCATAACCATAGATATTTGAGTCTTCAACGTGAATAGTTTTTCTTTTGACAACATCATTTACGTTACCTTCAATAGTGTAAATCACATTGTTTTCAACCTTTTCAACTAAAGCTGTATGACTTGGTTCATCTGACCCCACAAAAATGATATCTCCAGCATTAGGCGTATAATCTTTATTTTGAAATAATTCTTTTTCTTTAAACCAGTTCACTCCAGTTTGAGCATCAGCAAATTTTGGAACAATTTCTTCTGCAACATATCCATTTTTATCAGCACACCATGATACAAATTCGCTATCCCATGCATTTCCTTCTTTTTCTCCAAATATTTCTATGTATTTTCCTTCTGTTGAATTCCCAATTTCTTTAGTAGCTACACTTATCATATTTTCTCTAATTTTTGTAATTTCTTTATCTACCATCATACTTGAAACAATTTTTGTTTTATCTGCCTTCAAAACTCCGACTATTTCACCATTGTTTGAAATACTTTTAATTGCTTTTTCATTACCCCATTTTAATTCAAATGAGTTTGCAGTTGTTGATAATTCTTGGTTTGTTTCTTGTTTAATTTCAAATTCAATAATTTGAGTCTTTCCATTATTTGTGATTACTCCAAATTCATTATAATTATTAACTTGTTCTTGATGCTCAGCAATGATACATTTTATTGATGTACCATCTTCTAGAGTAAGTGTAATTATATCACCAACTTCACCGTAGGTAGGAGATGTTTTTACTAAGTAATAGTCCTCTTCATCTATTTTTAAAATTGCTAAATTATTGTTATTACTTGCTTTTTGTCCTTCCCATAATTTATAAATATAATCTTCTTTACTCTCTCTTTCAAATGCCGATTTATCATATAATTTAGTTTTTAGTTCTTCTTGGTTTATACTAGAAGGTATTACTGTTTCTTTATCTTCTTCTACCATTTTTTGCTTGTTTAATTCATCATCTGGATATTTATCATCTAAGACTTCAATATTTGATGGGATACTTGAAACTAGTGGTACAACAGTAGAACTAGATTCTACAACTCTCGTCTGATTATCTACTTGCGGATAATTATTTTCAACTTTTTCTTTAATTATTAATACATCTTTTCTTTGTAATCTGGCATTCAAATCTACTGTAGTAGCATTATTAACATCATAGTTATCAATATAATCTTGACCACCTATTAGTTCTTTCAATGCTTCTAGACTTTCTTTATCAATTGACTGATATGCATCAGCACAACTTGCAAGAAACAAAACTGCTTCTGCAAGTTGTTTATTTGCATCGGGAAGACAATCTGATAGTTTTTTTAGTTTTTCAACATAATTATTTGCAGCATAACCGGCCCATATTGGACTTTTTATTTTAGATATTGTTGTATCTATCACATTGATTGTTTCTTTGAAAGATTTAGAAAGAGAGGTAAGTTCCTCACAGTATGTTTTAATTTCACAATAATTAACTCTTTTTTCTTCCATACTACACCTCTATTGTTCTTCCAACATATTTATTATCTAAAGTTTCATACTCTTCATATACTTTTCCTAAATATTCAATATAAGATGAAAGACTCTCTATTAATCCATTTAGAAGTACTGAGTAATCATCTCTCATTTTTTTTGTATATTTAATCGCATCAGATCCTTTCCAAGATTTATTTATGTTATCTAATTCTACATCTAATTTATTTAAATATTTTTCTATATCTTCTTTTTTAGTGCCTAATTCCTTGGCTACTAATGTTAATTCTGTTTTTGTTATTTCAATTTCACTATTAGTCATTTTTCTCTCCTATCTAACTACTTCGTAATATATACAATAATTGTGTGTACCTTTTTATCGTTCTTTAATTCTACTGAATTAGATATTTGTTTTTTTCCATCTAAAAGTACTTGTTGTTTTGTAGATTTTATTACTTCGATGTTATAGTCAGTATCTTCGTAATGATAAACTGCTTTGTAGCCGTCCCATGCTATTGGAATTTTCGGATTTATTTTAAGCTTATCACCTTGTTTTTCGAAACCTAAGATATATTGAATACCAACTTTATAGAACCAACCAGAAGAACCTGTGTACCAAGTCCAACCACCACGACCTGGGAATGATTCAGAAGAATAAATATCTGCTGCAATTACATAAGGTTCTATTCTGTATTTTTGAATATCTGCTTCTATTCTTGTCCTGTTAATTGGGTTTATCATTTGATAATATCTATAGGCACGATCGTGATATCCAGTTTTAATCAAAGACATTAAATACCATGCAACTGAATGAGTATATTGTCCACCATTTTCTCTTATTCCTCTTGGATAATTCATAATATATCCCGGATTATTTAATGACTTATGGAAGGCAGGGGTCAATAATTTGATGTTTTTGTTTTTAGAATCTACAAGTTGTTCTTCTACTGATGTAATTATTGATTGAATTCTATCCTTTGGCGCTACTCCACTTATGATTGCAAAACTTTGTGATATTAAATCTATTTTACATTCACTATTTTCGCTACTTCCTAGTTTATCACCATTATCAAAGAATGCTCTTAAATAATACTTTCCATCCCAAGCTTTTTTATTTAAGTTTTCCTTTAATTTTTCGTTGAAAGATAAATATTTATCTAGATCAATTTTTTTATCGAATTTCTTCAATATTTTTGTAAATAAATCTATAGTATTATATAGGAAAAATCCTAGCCATACACTCTCACCTTTTCCTTTAATACCGACTTTATTCATTCCATCGTTCCAATCTCCACCACCCATTAGTGGAAGTTTATTCTTTCCTAATTTTGACATTGATAATTCAAGTGATTTTAAGCAGTGATTTAATAAAGTATCACTGTTTTCTGAATAACTAAAAGTCATTCCTTTTTCATGTTCATAGTCACTTAATTTCTCGCCAATTACATATGGTACTTTTTCTTTTAAAATATCATAATCTTGTGTTGTTTCAATGTAATTAGCAGTTGCATATACTAGCCACAAATAATCATCTTTATATCTACTTCTTAAACCAAAATGATTCTTTTCATGCCACCAATGAAGAACATCTCCTTCTTCAAATTGATGTGCTGCGTTAATTAGTATTTGTCTTCTAGTATAATCTGGTTTAACTAAAACAATATTCATGGAATCTTGTAGCTGGTCACGATAACCAAACGCACCACTTACTTGATAGAATCCTGCTTTTGCCATAATTCTTGAAGAGATAGTTTGATATAAATACCAACCATTAATCATATAATCAAAACTACTATCTGGTGTTTTTACTTGAATAGTTCCTAATAATTTATTCCAATGTTCCTTTATTAGTTTTAACTCTTTTTTACAATTAGAAACTTCTGAATACTTTTTAATAAGGGCTAGGTTTTCTTTGTCACTTTGGCTGCAACCTAAGATAAAACAAATTGTTTTTTCTTCACCTTTTGCTAGTGAAACATCTACAGATATGTTTTTAACAAGCATCTTATTTATTTCAGCTTCTTTAATTTTTTCAGATGAAGACATGAACACATTTACATCAGAATAGTTGATACTGTAAACATTTCTCATTTTTAAATAATTATCATCACCCATAAATTCAGTTAATATATGTCTTGTTGTTTTTTCCTCAAAGTTTCCAAATGTTGGATTTATCCAGAACTCTACATTAACATCTTGTTTAGTATTCTTTTTATTAGTTATATTCATTAAATATATTTTACAATTATCATATTCACATACAAACTCAGTTACTTCATGTTTTAATAATTCTGTTTCACTTTCAAGTATTGAATAGCCAAAACCATGAGTACATTTTTCAGGATCAAACATTTTTCCATTAAATTTAAAACCTTCACTCTTATCATTAATAACTGTTTCATTTGTCCATGATGAAATTTTAAACTCACCTGAGTTATATGCATATGTATATCCACAACCGTTATTTGTAATTATTGTTCCAAAGTTTGGATTTGAAATAACATTAGACCATGGAGCAGGAGTATTTTTGTTGTATATTACATATTCCCTACCATTATTTTTAAATCCACCATAGCTATTATCGAATACTAATCTATCCTTATTTGGAATTTCAATATTTTTTTCGTATTCATTTTTAGGATAATCACTAACAGTGTTTTTCATTTGAAGTTCTTCCACAGCTTCTTTAAGACTAATGTGATTTTCAACAACAAATCTTAATCTTGGTACAACATTTAATAGAGTTCTATCTTCATTTGTAATGTTGTCACTGTTTATTAATGTAATGCTTCCAGGAGTATGATAAAAACTATTTAAGGCATACATTCTATATATTTCATCATCTATTTCTTTTTTTATAATCTTGGCATATTGATTATTCTCATTATTAATAATAATTATATCTACAAATATTGATTTATTCTTATAATATTCAAAGGCTTTTAATATTTCATGAACAAAGCTCATATCACTAATATCACTTATTTCAACAGTAATTATTGGTCTATCTCCACTAACACCAAACTTCCACAAACCAGTTTGTCCAAGAGCATTTTTTCTTAAAAAGTCCATTCTCTCTTCTGTTACTGACAATTTTGTTGTTTGATAAAGATAATTTAGCATAATATTAAAGGTTCTCATATTTTCGCCAGTAATATTCATATTCTTTGTATCCATGACATTCATAAGTGTAGATATTTCAAAAGCTTTTTCTAATGAATTACGATTACTATAGTACTTAACTATTTCATTAATTTGTTCTCTACTTCTTCCAAAACCTATCAAATAATATATTGTTTTTGAACCTCCTGCTGGAACAATAATATTGTTTCTTAGAGACATTATAGGGTCAAGGTTATCTCCAGCATAATTAGTCAATTCTTCAGTCAATGCTTTAGCAGAACTTAATAGATTATTTCTACCAATAAAGCGATCTCTTTCTGTTTCATATGAATACTTTCCAAGCGGTGAATTAATTATTAGACGAGTTACCATATAACTAGTAATATTAGATTCTCCACGTGATTTTCTTTTTGCTATTAAACTATCTGTTTTATAATCATATTCAGTTTTAATAAACATATTATTAAATACTTTGTGAGATACGTCATCCATGTTTTCACATAGAATTGGTTCTGTATAACTAGTAATCTCTAATTCTTTATCAAAATCAGATTCATTTT
Organism: Bacilli bacterium; assembly: GCA_017513865.1. Lineage (GTDB taxonomy): Bacteria > Bacillota_I > Bacilli_A > RF39 > UBA660 > Coprosoma. The sequence goes on from JAFWMN010000038.1 coordinate 16,025, forward strand.
TAAATGTAATTTTTCTTATTTCGGCATGGTGATTTTTACATACAACTATCTCTGTTTTTGTTGAAATGTTATCATCACGTCTTAAAAATTTTATTTTATCTGAAGCAAAGACAACTTCGTATTTATCTGGTTTTACATTCATAGGTGCATATGTATTACTCCAAATTTGTTTTGTTTTTGTATCTTTGGCAAATAAGAACACACCATAGTCTTGCTCTGTTACCTTACGATATCTATTTAATTGTAATGTACGATAACGTGAAAAGCTATTTCCACGATCATTCATGATAAGTGAATACTTTTTATTTGATAAAACTGACATTTCAGGAAGATAAGAAATATAATCAAATGTTCTGATATCATTTTCGATTGACTCTTTGTTATAGTTATATTTTTTGTATTTAGCCATCTTGATATCAATACTTGCTTTAATTTGAACTTTTTCCTTTAATAATATTTCAAATGTTTTTACATATACATTCGAATGAAAGTATTCTTTTAATACATCTTTTTTCAAATAATTAGTTATACCCATTAAGCTCATTCCTTGATGGTGAGCAAAATATGATTTTACTATTCCATTGTTATCATAATCATAAGACTCATATAATCCATATTCGGAATACATATCCATACTTTTAAACTTTTTAATATTATCATATACATCTTCTGGGAATAGTTCTAGGGCCATTAATGATGAATATGGTGATAATACAATTCTATTATCTATATCCTCTTTTGTTTTTAAGTATGGTGTTGCGAAAGCTTTATATTTATAGTTTAAAGAATTATCTAATTCATTATAAGCTGATTCAGAAATTCCCCATGGTAATTTATGAGAAACCTTTTTTATGTAATCTTTTTGACAGAAATACGCAAAATTATAGGATTCATCAAGTAATGTATTTGGATAATTCTTCATAAATAGAAGTGGCATATAATACTCAAATGCTGTTCCAGACCATGAAATTAACCCTTTTCTTCCCTTATATAATGTTAAAGATTTATCTAGGGAGAACCAGTGTTTAGATGGTACATCTCCTAAGCATATTGCAATATAACTTGTTAATCTTGATTCGCTAGCAAATTTGTTATAATTATAAACTGATAATTTTCCCTCATCTTCATCATAACCAATACTGAAAACATCTTTTTTAGCATACAACTTTTTGAAATTTGTGTTATGAATTAGTTTGTCACATAATTTGACTAGTTTTTCTTCTCCTTTTTGCTCTAAATATTGTCGAGTTATTATTAAGCTGGCTACTAAATTTCCAGAATCAACAGTTGATATAAAATATGGCTTTAACACTTGTTTTGTTTTAATATCATACCAATTGTATAAATGACCATGCCATTTTTTAAGTGTATCGATTGATTCAATTATATTTTTTAATAAGTCAATGGCTTTTTCTTCATCAATAAAGCCTAATTCACTTGCACTTATTACACTTGTAAGTGAGTACCCTATTGCAGTTGGAGAAGTTCTAAAATCTAGTTTTTCTTCTCTGTTTTCTTGATAATTATCAGGTATTAAATAATTAAATTCTTCATTTAGATTGTCTCCAAAATAGTTCCAGGTTTTTTTAGCCAACTCTTCCAATTCATCTATTTTCTTTGGCTTTAGTTCTATTTGATGATGGTTTATTGTCTTACTTACCATATATAAAACAAATGGAGCACTTATAAATATAGCTGCAATTATATAAGCAAGATAATTATTGGTTACTATACCTATTGCAATAAAAGCTATAGCAGTTATAATGTTCACTAAAAAATTCCTAATATAATTTTTAAGACTTCCATCAACTGTTTTTTCAACTTCTTCAGCAGTTATCCAATTAAGTAGATTTTTATGACTAATTAATAATCTATAAATGGTACGGAAGAAAGCATCCATGTATAGTTTTGAATAGTATGGAATTGTTGCAAAGACGATATAAGATCTCAATACTAAACTTCTTCCACCATAGTATAAATTCTTGTAGTAGACATTCTTTTTGTCTCTTTCTTTTGTATTAACTTTACTTCTTAGAAAGAACAATATTGAAACAGCAACATCTAACACTACTAAAGAAACCCAAAAAAGTGATTTTTTAAAACTACCTGTAAAAGCACAAAATAGAGTTATAAGTAACATTGGATTTAAGAACATTCTAACAATGTTATCTAATATTTTATATTTTCCTAATAGATTAATTGGATTCTTTACTTTTTTGCTATTTTTATTTGGAACTTTGTTAAACAACCATCCTATTATTTGAGTATCGCCTCTTGCCCATCTGTGATGTCTTGTAACATCTGTTAAAAATTTTGCTGGAAAATCATCTATTAACTCAATATCAGAAATATATCCACATCGCAAATAATTTCCTTCTAATAAATCGTGGGATAATATTAAATTGTCTGGGAAAGTTTCTGATAGAATTTCATTAAATACTTTCAAATCATATATACCTTTTCCAATAAAACTTCCCTCATTAAAACAGTCTTGATATAAATTAGGAACAACTGCAGTATATGTATCAAATCCACCAATACCTGCAAAAACTTGACTATATAAGCTTTTGTTGGTAGCTTCTATATCAACACTAACTCGTGGTTGCATTATTCCATATCCTTTAACTACTTTTGTTTTTCTTCGGTTTAAAACAGGCCTATTTAATGGATGATCCATTGCCCCTACAAGATTTAGGGCTGAATTTAGAACTAATTTAGTGTCTGTGTCTAAAGTAATCACATATTTTATATCAAGTTTTTTTCCTTTTAATGTATTTGAATTAAAATACTTTGCTTCATCAATTTTTTCGCCTAATAATATCTTGTTAAATTGAAGTAAGGCTCCTCTTTTTCTTTCATAGCCTAGGAAACTATTCTCCTTTTTATTCCATATACGTTTTCTATATATAAAGAAAAACAATTCTTTTTTATACTTATTATTAAGTTTTTCGGCAAACATTTCACCATATTCGCTAATTTCTTGATCATAATCACATATTTTATTATCTGATGCTTTTACATCTCCTAATAAAGTGAAATACAAATTATCTGATTTATTTATTAAATAAAATGTCTCTAAGCAATCAAACATTTCTTTTATTTTCTCTTTATTTGATACTATAGTTGGAATTACAACCATAGTTTTAGCACTTTTTGGAATTCCCTTTGAATAGTCTAATTTTGGTATTACTGTTGTAGGAGTAAACCATAAAATAATTTCATTTATTATTTGACTTATTATTTGACTTATAGGTATAAACATGATTATAAAACCAAGTACTCTATATTTTATAAACTTTGTTGAAAGATAAAATGATAATAAACTTGTTAATACAAATAATAAGCTGATATATAAAATCACTCTTGCTGTATTATTGGTATGTTTAAACAATTTAAAGCCTATATGTTCCTCTGGATTAAAAATCTTTTCTAAAAAAACGAATTCATGCATGTGATTTTTTTTTGCTAATTTAACTAATCTTTTTCTATATATAGCTTTAGATTCGTCTGTCATTTCTTTATAAAATTGATCAGCTAAAAGAAGTTTTTCAGTTTTTGATACTTTTTCGTATAATTCTTCAGTCGAATATTCAAAGAATTCTTTAAAATCATTAAAAATATTTGCTATTAAAATATTATTATCTAATTTATGTTGATATTCTTCATTTATTATTTCTTTTAAGCTTACATTATTGTTTTCTAAATATTCATTTATTTCTTTGAATAAAGTGGTGTTATTACTAACTTGTGATAGTTGATTATTAATTTCAAAAATATAGTGATAGTTATTCATTATATCAAAATTTTGAGGGAATAAATCTTCTAGTCTCAAGAATTCGTGATTTCGAATAACTTTTGCAACATCTTCCTTGTCTATTAATTTTTTATACTCATCACGACATAGTGAATTAAGTTTTTCTGTATAAATAAAAATTAACATATTAAAAAAGAGAGATAATTCTTTATAAGTAAATACTTTACCATTGCTTTTTTGATAATTATTTAATTCTTCTATTAAATATTTAAATGAAATATTATAGTTTCTTTTTGTAACTATGTCTTTTAAAAAATAATAATTACTATTTATTGTTTTTATTTCTTTTTTTAATATTTTTTTGGATTTTAAAATATTATTTTTGTGTTCAACAACTAAGTAGTAATTATCAATTAACCATTCATTAGTAATTTCAACATTCTCACGATTTTTTGTCTTATTAACTAAGAAATTATAGTATGTAGTTATATCATTAAAATCATTAAAGAATTTATTTATAGTATTTGCCATATTACGTAACACTCCCTTTATTAAAGTATATCATAAATAGTGTTTTTTTTTATACAAAATAAAAAAAAATGAATAATTCATTTTTTTACTAATAATGGCGGAGTAGGAGAGATTTGAACTCTCGCGCCAGTTGCCCGACCTACACCCTTAGCAGGGGCGCCTCTTCAGCCTCTTGAGTACTACTCCATTTCTCAATTTGCGTCCGTATATACATTATTACATATTCAACAACGGATTGTCAAGAAAAACAACTTGTATTTATTTGTAATAAAAGAAAAAAAACACCTTATCGGTGTTATTTGTCAATGGTGACGAGTACGGAATTCGAATCCGTGAATGCTGCCGTGAAAGGGCAGTGTGTTAAGCCACTTCACCAACTCGCCATGGCGCCCCAACTAGGACTTGAACCTAGGACCCCTTGATTAACAGTCAAGTGCTCTAACCAGCTGAGCTATTGAGGCAAATGGTGGACCTGATAGGACTTGAACCTATGACCCCACGCTTATCAAGCGTGTGCTCTAACCAACTGAGCTACAGGTCCATATAAATGTTTTTGTACTTAATAAGTATACTATATAAGTGCTTTTTTTGCAATATATTTTTTGTTATACTTCTTCAGTGCATTATTAGAATACTATATTTATTCCCATTTAGTCAAGTTTTTTTTATAAAACTTAGCATTATATATGCTATTTTTCAAAAAAAGCACTTGTAAAGTATAACTTTTTGCGATAAAATATTATTGCTAGTTGTAAATGGACTGTTAGCTCAGTTGGTAGAGCAACTGACTCTTAATCAGTGGGTCTAGGGTTCGAATCCCTAACAGTCCACCATATTGCATATTAAAAACACCATTAAGTGATGGTGTTTTTTTATTTTAATTTTCCTTTTGTTCCCCTACTTGCAAATCCTTGAAGAATATTGGATTCAAATGAGTGAGTTTTACTCATTCTTCTTTTGTAATCTTTAATTCCAATATTTATCATATCATCTAATACTTGGGTAAAATTAATATCTTTAGCATCCCAAAGATAGAAAGCTAAACTTCCTGGGATAGAATTAATTTCATTAATATAAACCTTCTTTGCTTTTTCATCAATTAAGAAATCTATTCTTGAATTTCCAGATGATCCTAATGCTTTAAATGCTTTGACTGCTATATTTTCAATTTCTTTTTGCATTTTTTCATCTAATTCTGCAGGTAACTTTCTATTTAATGAAGCCATCCCTTTACTACTACTTGTTTTTGAAGAATACTTATTTCCTTTTAATTTTCCTTTTCCATCACCTATATATTTATCTGCATAAGTTAAAAATTTATTTGTTGATAATACTTCTTCAATAGCGCTAACCTTTTGATGTTCATAATTACCCATAACAGCAATATTTACTTCTTTTAAGTTTTTAACTACTTCTTCAATTATTATTTTACTATCATACTGTATTGCTTGATCAATTCCTTCTTTTAGTTCTTCTTCATTTTTACAAAAACTAATTCCAACACTTGATCCTGTTGTTGCTGGCTTAACTATTAGAGGATATTTTAGTTTATTAATTTTTTCAAAAACATCTTCTGGATTATTTCTATAATCAACGTCGTAAAACCATATATAATTTGTCATAGGTAAATTAGCACTTGACCAAATATCTTTCATCATTGTTTTATCTTGACCAGCAACGGAAGCATAAACATTACTTCCTACATATGGAATTCCTATTGTTTGAAGATATCCTTGTAATGTTCCATCTTCAACATTTGTTCCATGGACTATTGGAAAAGCTATATCAATTTCTTTTACAACACTTTTTAAAAGTCCTTTTTTCTTTTGCAGTACATAGCTTCCATTTTTATAGTATAAAACGACATTGTCTGCATACTTTTTAATTAAGCTTAAATCTTGATATACATCAATGTCTTTTAACATTTCTCCTGTATACCATTCTCTATCTTTAGTTATATATATAGGAATAATTTCATATTTTTCCTCATCTATTTTGTTCATAGCTTGAATAGCTGAGATTATACTTACTTCATGCTCAACTGATTCTCCACCAAAAATAACTCCTACTTTTATTTTCATAATAACACTCTCCTATTTTTCATTATATATATCTGGTAAATCATTTTCAAATAATGCAAATACTTCTTGTTTTTCTTTGGAAGCTATATTTCCAATAAATGGATATGCTTCTCTAACATCATTAAATATGATAATTTTATCTTTGTCAAATCCTTTTGATAACAAGCCTTCTTTTATAGGCTTTGTTTTTTTCTCACCAATTAGAATAACATAATCTAAATCTGCAAACTCTACCATTTGTTCACCAAAGATTTTATTATATTCTTCTTCTTTGCTACCCAACTCAATCATTCCAGGTGTTACAATTATTTTTTTGCCAGGCATAGTATTCAAAACTTTTATAGCATTCTTTGCTCCTGTTGGGTTTGAATTATAGGCATTATCTATCATATTGAAATTACCTATTTTCTTTAATTGTAAGCGATGTTCTATAGGTTGAACATTTTTAACTGCTTTTTGAAGATCAGCATAATCTATTCCAAATTCTTTTCCACATGCGATTGCTGATAAAATATTATATACATTATGATCACCTAATAGTTTTGTTTCAAAGTGATATGTTTTTGGTTCTCCTTTAAATTTAACATCAAACACTGTCCCCTTACTTGAACATTTGATATTTTCTGCTACAACGTCTGCTTCTTTATTAGTAATACCAATCCAGATTGTTTTAACTTTGTTTTTTAATTTATAATTTACTTGTTTTAGATCATCACCATTTAAAATAGCAAATCCATCTTTTGGTAATGATTCAATCAGTTCAAATTTACCATCAATAATGTTTTGCTCACTACCAAAACTTTCCAAATGGGCTGTTCCTATTGTTGTTAATATTCCATACTTTGGCTTTACTAGTTTACATAATCCAGCAATTTCACCTTTTACGTATGCACCCATCTCAGCAATAAATATATCAGTAAATTTATCCATATAATTATTAACAGTCATAATTAATCCATTATATGTATTTAAATTTTTAGGGGTTGGAAGAGCATTGTATTTTATATTTAATATTTCGCCTAATATATTTTTACAACTTGTCTTTCCATAGCTTCCTGTTATACCAATTATTTTTAAATTAGGCATACTATTTAGTTTATTTTGAGCTTTTCTTTTGTAATAATTATAGATCATTCTTTCTATTGGAGTATTTATTATCATTCCTATAAATACAACAAATGCATTTAAATATGTCATAATAGCTAATATAAATATCCCCAACCATAATAATTTATTATTTATGACAACTATAACAATAGGTATTAAATATAATAATGTAACTGTTACTATTAGCCTTTTTATTCTTTTAGTAATTACTAATTTTTTCTTATTTTGATCATTTTTTATATTATTTTTCCATGTAAATCCAGAAATTAGAAAAATAATTGACATCACTATTGTAGAAAGGATTGTTAACCAAGCATTATCATTAAATAGTAGAAACCCTATTAACGATATTACTACGCCTAAAATTTCTATATTTATAAATTGATCATTATTTTTATTTAACCATTTTAGATATCTATTATTTTCATTGTATAAATTTTGTTGAAGCATATGAAGAGATTTATATGATTTATAATAAATAGTGTATCCAAAAGATAGTAAAAGTAATACTATTGTGATAATCATTCTATTCACCTCCAAAGAATTTATTTAAAATTGTTATTACCCTAGGTAAATTTTCTAAGTATGCATAATGGGTTCCTGGTAAAATTATCAACGCAGCATCAATCATAATTTTTTCTAATTCTTTAGCATCTTTAACTGGAGCTTCCGTATCATTTTCTCCCCAAATCAGTAGCGTTGGTTCTTCTATTTCACGAGCATATTTTGATAAATCCTCATTTACTACTTCAACTAGAGTTTGACGCATTACTGGGCTAGCTGCTTTGTAATCTCTTGAACCAATATATTTTTTCATGAATTCCCCTATTTCATTTAAGCCAGGAATTCTTTTTATTTTTTTCAATAGTTTTACAGTAATTGGTAATTCTTCATCTATTCTTATACATGGGCTGCCAAATAGTACTAATTTTTCTATTGGATTTCTTGATGAATATCTAATAGCTACTCTACCGCCAAATGAGTGACCAATTACAATTGGTTTTTTAACATTTAATTCTTTTAAAAACAATTCTAAAAATGAAGAGTATTTTTCAATATTCCATGATTCTTTTGGCTCATCACTTTTACCAAATCCTGGTAAATCTAAAATAGTTATTCTATAGTTATCAGAAAAGTAGTCTCCCAAGGGTTTCATCATTTCAATATTCTGTCCCCAGCCGTGGAGAAGAACTATATCTTTTCCTTTACCATATTGTATGTAGTTTATATTTAAATTATTTACAGTAATTTTCATCATATCACTCCATTTTTATTATATCACTTATAAAATATCTATAAAAGTAAAAGTGTAAACTACTCTGTTTTTTTTCTAATAATTAACAGAAAAAGACAATTTGCATTGCCTTATATCATTTCTATTGAATAAAAATTATATGTTTGTTCATTTTTTCTTGAAAAAGTATATTTAAAAGTTTTTAACTTTGATCCATATTTTCCTAATAATTCTTTTTCATTTAATTTTCCATCTGTTAAAGACATAGTTGCGACTAGTTGTTGTTTTGTATTATCAGGATAGATATATGCTTTAGTTGCTGTTACACCGTTATCTGCTGATTCATATTCAAGGTAATATACTTTTCTAGTAACTATTATTTCATTTTCAGTGACACTAGTTTTTGTAGTTACAGCATTATAACTGATTAGTTTATTTCTAACTTCTGGCTGTAGTGCTGCCCCATATAGTTTTGCTGATCCATCATATAAAATATGATAGTTATCTCCAGCAACTACTTCACCACCAGTATATTTTAAATTATCACCAAATATTTTTACAAAATTATCTTCAACCTTACTTTCTTTAAGTAATGTATGTACTCCATTTTTTGTAAGTAATGAATATGAAGATAAATATAAAGCTGCTGATATATCAAAATTTTTAGCAGTTAGTTTTTTTGCTCTGTAAGGGTATCCAAAAAAAGTTGAACTCGTATCGCTAAATGCTTTATCAAATTGATTTAAAATATCTCCTACTTGATAAAATGTGTTTAAATTTAATTCTGCATCTTCTACTTCTACTGTTTTTTCTTCTTCATTTTCTTTTTTTAAAAATTTGTCATAGGCAATGAAACCACCTAATCCTAATATAATAACTATTAAAATAATTATTGTTATAATAAAACCTTTATTATTCTTTTCTTCCATTATCTCACCTATTTTCTATTTAATTATATCTTTTTTATATTTATATTTCAAGAATGTTATATAAATTTTATTTATATGATTTTAATTTTTTTTAGAATAATAATTATGAGGTGAGATTTGCAATGAAAAATTATGGTTATCAAAACGAAAAGGATTTTGTAGCTTTATTCAATAATAAATACTTTTATGAGTTAGATGATAGATCACAGTCTTTTATAATGGAATTATTCAACAATGAAATTAATAATGGTGAAAAGATTATCACATGGAAAAACAGTGTAAATCAAAAAGCAGATATTTTAATAAAGTATGGAAAGTTTGTTAAAAGAGTTAGTTTGAAGTCTGGAAATAGTAATTCCATTCATTGTGAACAAATTCAAACATTTAAATGTTATTTAGAAAGATTAAACATACCATATAAAATCATTGAAAAATATGTTAGTTATCATTATGGATATAAACGGGATTCAAATGGACATTTTGATTATTCTTGTCAACTTAGTTCATATGATTATAAAGAGATATATCAAGACGAAATTGATTTATTTAATGCTAGTATTAATAAAACTAGAATTATGATAGATATGATTGATAGATTTTTAATTAGAGGTAATAATTCAGACTATGATATAGATGCACTAATAAGTGGGACTGTTGATGATTATGTATGGATTTTAAAATATGATTTATATGATTTGATATTATCTAAAAAAAATATGTATTTTACTTCTCCACATATTTCTTGTTTAACAATTGGCCCTAAAAAAAGATGTTTGAATAACAATAAGAGTAATATTAAAGATAGATATTTAGTAGCTATTAGATGGCATAATTTGAAAGATGATATACTAGAGTTTAGGAAGCTTTGTCGATTCCCCTCTTCCAATAAAAAAACGAACTAATAGTTCGTTATAAACATACTTGGAGCAAATGAGGGGAATCGAACCCCCATCACAGCCTTGGCAAGGCCGTATTCTAACCATTGAACCACATTTGCAATTGGAGGGGCCTACCGGATTTGAACCGGTGCTCAGGGTGTTGCAGACCCACGCCTTACCACTTGGCTAAAGCCCCACTGCAAATATGATTATAACAAACATTGGCTCTCTTTTCAATATTTTTATTTGTTTTTTATTAAACTAACGATATTTTTATAATTATAATTTAATTCATTACTCTCTAAAATTAGTCTTAAACCAGTATTATCCTTATATGAATACACTTTGCCTTCCTTTATTATTATAATCTCATCATTTTTAATAAAGTAATCATCTATATTATCTTGTTCAAATAATAATATTTTGTTATTTTTATATTTCTTATGGTATTTATAAAATATATTATTTTCATATTGGTAGTAATATTTATTATTATCAATTATTTGTTCTTTCATGAAGTAATCACTTTTTGAAATATTCTTTTTTATTCCATTTTCATATATAACATAATTTGTTTGATCATTATCTATTTCTTTCAATTCTTTTTTCAAAATATTTAATGAGTATTCTTTTTTTCCTTTTTTATCCGTGATGATAATTGTTTCATCTACTATACCGTTTATATATATGTCGTTTGAGAGATAATTTTTAAATGTCATTGTATTTAATTTATCTTTCTTTGTATCATAATAATATATTTTATTAATTCCTCTTACAGATGTGTTATCAAACAGTATAAAATATTTATCAATTGCTGTAATAAGTATATTTTCATATAAATCATTTTTAAGTATTTTCTTATATTTATTTTCTTTATTACTGCATAGATATATTCCTTTGTAATCCCATACTGTAAAGAGTTCATCGTTACTTATATTTTTGTTATAAACTGTTATTTTTCTATAATCTTTTTTTTCATTATAACTGGTTGGTACTAGTTTATTATTCTTTATTTTATTTTTAATGGTAATAAAATCATTATTATTCTTTAGATAATATAAAGATACTTGTTTTTTATTATTTAAACAGTATAATTCATTTTTATTGTCCTTATATGTTATAAGTATGCATTCAATAGTATTTTTATTATACTTTTTAATGTTTTTTATTATTTTGGTAGAACTGTTAAGGTTTTTTTCTAAATTGAAGACATAGGTACCTTTATTAGTTTTTATTCTAAAATCATAATTATGACCTTTATCTTTAGAAAAATACTCTTCTATTTTAATATTATTAATTACATAGTTACTTTTTATGTTATTTTTGAAATATTTGAATATATAGAAAGATCCTGTTATGATAGCAACTACAATAAACATTTTTTTTATATTTTTCATATTTACCTCTCTATAAAAAAATGACTTTAATTAGTCATTTAAGTTTTTATATTCTTTCTTTTTCTTCATCATGTATTCTGATATTTTAGTTTCAATCTCAGTCAATGCATCTTTGCTTATATTAGAAAGGGTAACGTATTCTTTTACTGTATCAATATGCACTTTTCCCCAAATAATGCCACTAGATATTTTAAGATCATTAAACATATCTGGAGTTATTGAATCTAGGAAATAACCTATTATTACTCTTTTTCTTCCAATAAGAAGTCTTTTATTTGTTAAAGCAACAACACAGCTCCCAACGATATTGATTGGATTATCATTTTTTTGAGCAGTAAAAGCATATAATACTTCTTCTTCAGGATTTAGATGCATTTCAACTACTTCTGAGTTTTGTTTTAGTCTCCAACCTATTGTATCTGGATATCTATTTTTAAAACGCAACACTTTTTTATATACTGAATTCATATTATTTCTCCTCTTTTATTATTTTATATTTTTGAAAAAATGCTAGATATGTTTCTTTATCTTTTATTCCTTTAGTCTTCCCTAGTATTTGTTGATTCCCAACAATCATAAGTAATGGTACATCATAGTGCTTTTGTAAATACTCATTTGAATTGATAAAATTATTTTGATCTTGTGCTGAAAAGTTATCTGAATTTAAATAATAAATATCTAAATTATATTCTTGGGAAATACTAAATATAATTGGTTCTACTATGATACATGATTTTTTCTTAGGACTAGATACTAGCACTATTTTAGCATCTGTTCCATTATAGTAATTATAGTAATCATTAAGTGTTATTTCTGTTGGCTTTTTTTGTTCTTTATCTTTAATTCTTTTTGATTCTTCTGTAGCATTTAAAATGATCTGATCTTTCTCATTAGGAATAAGACCATATTCCCTTTTTACTACTAAAGCACTTCCAATTAAAACTATTATTAGTAAAATTATAACTGCTAATATCAATAATTTATATTTAAGTTTCATATACTACCTCTTATAGACATTATATCATAGTTATAAGAAACAAAAAAATTATTTTTTATTTTTTTCTAAATATTCTTCATATGGAATAGATCTATCTGTTATTTTACCGTTTTCATCTATTTCAATAACTCTATTAGTTAAAGTTCTGTTTAATTCATAATCTCTTGATGTGAATAGTAGTTCCCCTTTGAAATTTAGTAATCCTTTGTTGAGAGAGGTTATACTTTCTAGATCAAGATGATTGGTTGGTTCATCTAATATTAAGAAGTTAGGTTCTTCTAACATCATTTTAGAAAGCATACAACGTGCCTTTTCTCCTCCTGATAATATGTTTACTTTTTTAAATACATCTTCTTTAGTAAATAGCATTCTTCCTAAAAAGCCTCTTAGAATTGTCTCATCTTTTATATCGTAGAATTGTCCCATCCATTCTAATATATTTTTATCTGTATTAAAGTATTCATTATTATCTTGTGGAAGATAGCTTGGAATTATTGTTTTTCCCCACTCTATTTTACCTTTATCATATTTTTCTTTTCCACTTAAAATGTTAAAAAGTGTTGTTTTTACCATGTCGTTTTTGGCTAAAATACATATTTTATCATCTTTTAAAACTGTAAAAGATACTTTATCAAGTATTTTTTTACCATCTACTATTTTAGTTAAGTTTTCAACTTTTAATATTTCTTTCCCGGCCGGTTTTTCTATTTTAAAATCAATATATGGATATTTTCTACTTGATGGAATAATTTCATCTAATTGAATTTTTTCTAGCATTTTCTTTCTTGAAGTTGCTTGTTTACTTTTTGATGCATTTGCCTGGAATCTAGCTATAAATGCTTGTAATTCTTTTATTTTTTCTTCTTTCTTTTTATTAGATTCTCTCATTTGCTTTTGTAATAATTCACTTGATTCATACCAAAAATCATAATTTCCAACGTACATTTTAATTTTTGAATAATCAATATCTACAATATGTGTACAAACTTTATTCAAAAAGTATCTATCATGTGAAACTATTATTACGGTGTTACTATAATTAATTAAGAATTCTTCTAACCATCTTATTGCTTCTAAATCTAGTGAGTTAGTTGGTTCATCTAATAGTAATATATCTGGATTTCCAAATAGACTTTGAGCAAGTAAGACTTTAATTCTTAGTTTTACCGGTAATTCTTTCATAGTCATATAATGATATTGTTCATCAATTCCTAGATTGTTTAAAAGAGAAGCGGCATCTGCCTCAGCATTCCAACCATCCATTTCTAAGAATTCGGCTTCTAAATTGGCTAATTTCATACCATCTTCTTCGCTAAATTCAGTTTGGGAATACATTTTTTCCTTTTCTTCCATAATACTGTATAGTTTTTTATTACCCATTATTACAACATCAAGTACTCGATTATCATCATATTGATAGTGATCTTGTTTTAAAATTGATACTCTTTCATCTTTGGTAATTATTACTTCTCCTGTAGTTGTTTCTAATTCACCACTTAATAGTTTTAAAAAAGTTGATTTTCCAGCTCCATTAGCTCCTATTACTCCATAACAGTTACCATTAGTAAATTTTAAATTAACATCTTCAAAAAGAGTCCTTTTTCCAAATTTTAAACTAACATTATTTACTTGTATCATATTATCACCCCAAAAGCTGTATTTATTATAATATACATTTTCTTAAATTAACAAGAAAAAATAGATTATTAAAATCTATTTTTAATATATTGTTTAATATTTTTTTCTTTATTCATTACATTATTTAGATGAGTACTAATTCTTTCATCTGTTTCTCTTGAACTTAATAATTCTTTTATGTTTCTTAGTACTTGTTGTGAATAGTTGTTTTTATTTAATTCTGTAACAATTAATTCTGTTAATAATAATTGTAATTGATAGTAATTTATTTTTTCTAACTCTTTTGAGGTGTTTAAATCTAAAATACTATATTTACTTGGATCAACTATATATAATTCTCCATTATATAATGTATGATTTGGAGCGGCATTATTTAATAATACTTTCTTTTGACTTAATATTTCAATATCATTTTCTACTATTTCAATAGTTCTTAATATTTCTTCCAAAGGGGTCGTGATTATTTTTTTACTAGAACCTTTTTGTGATACTAGTGTCATTGTGTATCCTTTGAAAGCATTATTGTAAAATAATAGCTTTTTTGGTAATAAAATTCTTTCAGTTGAGATATTAGTTAAATATCTTGCTGTTTCTTCTTCGATATGTGATTCATTTTCTCTAAAAATTCTTAAAACATTATTTTTATAACGATAAACATCTCCAGCTTTCTTAGTAGGTACGTATTTTAATGGTTTTATGCCTGATAAATCTACATCTTTATTTTCTAATCTATATCCCATAATTAAGACACTTCCTTGGCTTTATATTATAGCATATTTTTTTCTAATGGTAAAAATTTGATATAAATTTTGCAAATTCATATAAAATAATATCACTTTTGTTTATAGCAAAGCTTTTACCAATGGCTTTTCCACCTATTGTTAATGAAGATATTATTGAAGTTACAAGTAATCCTGAAAATATTACATTCCAATTATATTTTACTACTAATATTGTAGCAATTGTTGCACCAGCAGAACCTGATATTACTCCACAGATATCACCAATTACATCACAGCAGAAATTTGAAACTTTATCGGCTTTCTTTTTAAATCTAACTGCTATACTTGCTCCTTTTACTTTTCTAGAGTTCATTGAGTGAAAAACTTTTTCATCAGCAGCAGTTACTGATACTCCGATAATATCAAATAATATTCCAACTAATATAAAAATTATAGTTATTACTATACCAAAAAATAATGTAATATTTGGAATTATGGTATTTGCAACAAAGGATAGGCAAAATGATATTGCAAAAGTTATACTTACAATTATTAATATCCATTTCCAATCTACTTTTTCTTTTTTTACTTTTTCTTTTCTCTTTGTTTGTTCAACTAAATTTTCTAATTCACTTATTTTTTTCTTTTTCATATAAGCTCCTTTAGGATATTATAACATAAAAAAAAGTAGTTAATCTACTTTCATTTACTTATTAATTGTTTGGCTTTTTCATAGTAAACTTTGGGCCTTAGGTCAAGTAGGATTTCCCCGACTCTTACACTTTCGTTACCAAAAATGTGGTTCCCCTTTAAAAGAGTCAATATGTAGTTACCTTAACATATGACTTGATTGCCACTTAGTGCCCACTGCAATCCTATAAAAAATACACCCTAGGAGATTTCCTCCCCAACTCTCTAATAATAGTTCTTTTTTGCAAAAATAATTTCAAAATGCAATATTCACTTTTAAGCGGCCGCTTAAAAGGAATCAGATCATTTATCCCAATATTTCCACTCAAGGCAGGCTACACTGCACATAACTTTCGCCACATACAGGTTTTATCCAATATCGTAATAAACCATCAGAAGTTGTCCGTATAGATTTACCACAATTACTGGTCTCCACAGATAGTGGGTCATAATCTTGTATGCCATTACAAGTTGCCCATTATCTTCATCTCCAGCATCCACCCCAAACTGGGCGTAAGAAGCAGACACCAAAGGTTTCACAGATATGCCATTAACGAATTTTTAAGCTCGTCTTCCTATTAGAGTAATTGACTAGAATAATGTGCCATCAATTACAAGTTCAATTATATCATTTTTATGATTATTTGTCAAATTTGTGTCTAGTATAATATATGTTTATTACTATATTAATATGAAAAACTACTTTCGTAGTTTATCTTTGTCTTATCTTAGAAACATAAGCATTAATCTTGCTTACCCAAGTATCACTTTCAGCGTATTTAGGTCCGATACTTTCAACTGTTGTTAAACCCCTATTGAAATAATTTCTAGCTAAATTATCTATGTATCCAGCTAGTCCTTCTTCCATAGAATTATAGGCTTTATAGCTTCCACCATTGCATCCAGGAGAACCTTTTTGTCCACCAAAATTATTGCAGTTACGAGCAAGAGATGAACATCTTGAACCACAACCAGTTTCAAGAAGTAATACAGCTGTTGCAATATAAGGATCTACACCTTTATTAATACATTCATTAGCTATAAAATATCCTTTTCCAGCAACAATATCTTTTCCTAAACTTCTATTTAGTTTATCTCCTAATTCTTCTAGTGTCATACCTTCATATACTTCTATTCTAGTAACACCTGCTGGAGCTGTATCAAATTCTATTTCTTTTAACTGAACCATTGTATCAGATTCATCATTTTCTAATTCATTTATACTTGCTGCGACATTTTTTAAATCTACCTTTTCGATATTTTTTAAAAATGGTAACTTATCAGATTTTAGATTAAATTCTAAAACTGTTCCGAAGGAAATCATCGCAATACCAATAATAATTGTAAATATTGTAATTATTCTAAATACTTTCAATTTCTTCACCTCATATGAATTTATTGATGTTTTAATTTTACTAAAAATACCTTTATTTGTCAAATTGATAAAGCATGTACTATTTGTTATAATTAATATGGTGATAAGTTATGGATAAGAATGTTGAAGAGCTAATTTCTTTGATAAAAAAAGCCCAAAGAATTGTTTTTTTTGGTGGTGCTGGTGTATCTACTGAATCGGGGCTCAAAGATTTTAGAAGTGTTGATGGTTTATATAATGAATCTTATGATTATCCACCTGAAGAAATACTTTCACATAGTTTTTTTATGAATCATCCTTCTCTCTTTTATAAGTTTTATAAGGACAAACTTAATACAAATGGTTTTAGTTTTAATATAACGCATGAAGTTTTAAGTAAATTAGAAAAAATGGGAAAACTTAGTTCTGTTATTACACAAAATATTGATGGATTTCACACTTTAGCTGGTAGTAAAAAGGTTCTTGAACTTCATGGTTCAATTAAAAGAAATTATTGTATGGATTGTGGGAAATTTTATGATGATAATTATGTGTTTTCAAGCGTAGATATTCCTCATTGCAGTTGTGGTGGAATTATTAAACCAGATGTTGTTTTATATGAAGAAGGATTAGATACTAATGTTGTTAAGGAAGCTATAAAAGAAATAAGTAATGCTGATTTATTACTTGTATGTGGAACTAGTTTAAACGTTTATCCAGCAGCGTCTTTCCTAAACTATTATAATGGTGATAATTTAGTTTTAATAAATAGAGATCCTACTTCATGGGATAAAAAAGCTAATATTGCTATTCATGATTCTTTAGGAAAAGTTTTTTCAATAATAGATGAAAAAATAAAAGAAGGTTATTTTTCTAACTAGCCTTCTTTATTTCTTTCTCAGTAATATAGATAATTATTTGTAATAATAAACTAATTACTCCAATAATAATTGAGTTTTTTAATAGATTATTGGTGCTTGCAAAATCTAATTCTGTCATTCTTGAAACTATAATGCTTAAAGCAATTGCGATAATTATATTTATTAAGCAACTTGTTTCTATCGAAAATAATAATAGTTTAGTGGTCTTTAAAAATGACAATTCAATGATACCAATAATAATAACTAATAATAATACTACAGCAAGAAGAATTGCCTTTTTTACATATTTCATTATTTTCACCTATTTTTATTATAACATTAAAAGAAGAAAAACTAGTTTTTCTTCTTAATAATAAATCTATCTGTATAATCTACAATAATAGTATCATGTTCTTTTATTATTCCTTCAATTAGCATTTTTGATAAATCGACTTCAAGTGTCCTACTTACTAATCGTTTTAGTGGACGGGCACCAAAGTTTGGATCATAGCCTTGATTTATAAAAGCTTCTTTGGCTTTTTCGGTTAATTCTATTTTTATATCTATATTTTGTAATCTTTTTTCTATCTCTTTTATTATTTTATCTAAGATCATACTAATTGCTTCTTTTGTTAAAGTATTAAATACTATAATTTCATCTATACGATTTAAGAATTCTGGTCTAAATGAATTTTTTACTTCTTTTAATACCATTTCTTTTTGATTATCTAATACATATTCACTACCTAAGTTTGAAGTCATTATTATTATTGTATTTTTAAAGTCAACAGTCCTTCCATTAGAATCAGTTACTCTTCCATCATCTAATATTTGAAGAAGAAGATTTAATACTTCTGGATGAGCTTTTTCAATTTCATCAAATAAAACTATACTGTATGGATTTCTTCTAACAGCTTCAGTTAATTGTCCACCTTCTTCGTAACCAACATATCCTGGAGGAGATCCAATTAATCTTGAAACACTAAATTTTTCCATGTATTCAGACATATCTATTCTAACCATATGTCGCTCATCATCAAATAATTCATAGGCTAGTGTTCTAGCAATTTCAGTTTTACCTACTCCTGTTGGTCCTAAAAACATAAATGAGGCAATTGGTTTGTTTGGATCTTTGATTCCGCTTCTAGATCTTAAAATAGCATCACTTACTTTTTTTAGGGCTTCATCTTGTCCCATTACTCTTTTTTTCATTTCATCTTCTAAATGTAGTAATTTTTCTTTTTCACTTTCAAGTAGTTTTGCGACTGGGATATTAGTCCATTTAGCTATTATTTTACAAATATCATTTTCTGTTACTGTATCACTAAGTAATTTATTTTTTTCAACTTTGTTTAATTCCTCTAATTCCTTTTCTACTCTTGGTATTTCACCGTGTCTTAAAATTGCTGCTCTTTCTAAATCATATTTATTTTCTGCTTGATCTAGTTCAAATCGTAGTTCGTCTAATTCTTTTTTCTTTTTCTTAATATCGTTATTTATATTTTTTTCTTTATTCCAAGCTTCTGTTAGTTCTTTTTCTTTTTCTTTCATTGATGATAATTCTCTATCGATATCATCTTTTCTTTTTAAAGATAATTCATCTTTTTCTTTTTTTATTGCTTGTCTTTCTATTTCTAGGCGCATTATTCTGTGAGTTAAATTATCTAATTCGAATGGGACTGAATCCATTTGTACTCTTATTGTTGCACATGCTTCATCGATTAGGTCTATTGCTTTATCTGGTAAAAATCTATCTGTAATATATCTATTGGATAAAGCAGCTGCCTCTATTAAAGCTTTATCGGTAATTGTTACACCGTGGTGTATTTCAAAACGATCTTTTAATCCTCTCAAAATAGTAATTGTATCTTCTACATTTGGTTCTTCAACTTTAATCTTTTGAAAACGTCTTTCTAGGGCGCCATCTTTTTCTATATATTTACGATATTCATTAAGAGTCGTAGCTCCTATAACATGTATTTCCCCACGTGCTAACATAGGTTTTAAAATATTTGAAGTGTCCATTGCTCCTTCTGTTGCACCTGTTCCAACAATCGTATGTATTTCATCAATGAACATAATTATTGAGCCTTCACTTTTCTTTACTTCATTTAGAACATTTTTTAGTCTTTCCTCAAATTCACCACGATATTTTGCCCCGGCAACAAGTGCGGCCATATCTAGTTCCCAAATAGTTTTATTTTTAAGTGAAGATGGAACATCTCCTTTTAAAATTCTAAGTGCAAGTCCTTCAACAATAGCTGTTTTTCCAACACCAGGTTCACCTATTAAAACTGGATTATTCTTGGTTTTTCTTGATAAAACTCTTGTGATACTACGAATTTCTTCATCTCGTCCTATTACTGGATCAATCTTTCCAGCTTTAGCATCTTTTATAATATCTCGTCCATATTTTTCTAAAACATTTTCATTATTTTCTTCAGGATAATTATACATTATTTCATCCCCTTTCAATTAATATTATACTCTATTTTTAGCACTTGTCAATGCAGAGTGCTAATTTATTTTATGCAAAAAGGTATATTGAATATACCTTTAAAACATATTATTAAAATTTTGATTATATGGATAAAAATTATTCATATTTAAATCATTATCATTTATTATTTCTTTTTTAATATTTTGTTTCTTTTCGTAGTATTCAAATAATTCTTTAAATCGATTGAAATGTACTATTTCTCTTTGTCTTAAGAATAATAAAGGTTCTATCACATCTGGATCTGTTGTTAGATCTATTAGGTTTTCATATACAGCACGGGCTTTTTGTTCTGCTGCCATATCTTCTTGGATATCTGCAAGTGGATCACCAGTTGATGCAAAATAAGCAACTGTGAATGGTACTCCATTAGCGTCTGTTGGGAACAATGATTTGGCATGTTCTGCATAATGGGTATCTAAACCAGCTTCTTTTATTTCTTCTAGCGTTGCATCTTTCATAAGTTGATAGATCATTGTTTCAAGCATTTCAATATGCCCTAATTCTTCTGTTCCAATATCATTTAATAATGCTTTCCCTTTGTTGTCAGGCATAGTTAGTCTTTGATTTAAATATCTTAATGCTGCGGCTAATTCTCCATTTGAGCCACCATATTGTGTTACTAAATATTTTGCCATTCTCAAATCTTTTTTCTTTATATTTATAGGATATTGAAGTTGTTTTTCATATTTAAACATTATATCCCTCCCATGGCCAAGTATTATTTACCCAGTTAAAACTTGTTTGATTTTCTGTGCTGTTAAGTGTTAATGGACCATATTTATTTTCATAGTCTTTTACTAATTGATCTTTTTTAATTATATAATCATTCATAAGTCTTAACATACTTTGATCTTCTGGATGTAAGTCTAGGTAAAGATTTAGTTCATGTGCTGCGAAACATAATGATTGTATTTCAAACAACTTTCTTTCTTGTTCTGTTCTTAACTGTGGTTTTCTAGGCTTATAGTTTTTATAATCTTTATATAAATCTTTAAACAAATTACCTCTTATAATAGCTTCTTCTGGATTATATAGACTTAGATTATTTGGTTGGTACATACGATTCATATTATACCAATCATAATTTACATATTGATAGTTATTCATAATATCTCCCTTCTTTTTAGTCTATTCTTTTTTCTATACTATGTATAGGTAATCGCCTATTGTTGTTATATAAGATAAAAAATACTTGTCAAAATAATAATTTATTGATAAAATATATATGTATTTTGAAATGGCGCCGTTGGTGAAGTGGTTAACACGCTGGTTTGTGGCACCAGTATGCATGAGTTCGATCCTCATACGACGCCCCATTTATGAAAATCGTCGAAATTTTTCGACTTACAGATAGACTCAATTGCTAAAATTGAGTTTTTTTGTGTTTAAGAAAGGAATGAGACGATTATGATTAATGAAATCAGACAAGAAATCAATTTAAGCCCCGA
>JAFWMN010000039.1 GCA_017513865.1 Bacilli bacterium
CATAAATAAACTAGCAGAAGATAATGCCTTTTTATTAAAATTAAAAAAAGCAGCAATGAAAACAGCAGATAAGTGGATTTCATGGGAAGAATCATCAGCAAGATTTTATGAAACTGTAAAAAAACTAAATAAGATGGAATCAGTATCACAAAAAGCGCTTGAGAACAAATCAAAATTTTTCTTTAATATATATATAAATTATGAAAATAAGAATGTATCACTAAAAACAAAATTTGGAAATTATTTAAGAAAGAAACATAAAAAAACATATAAATTATATAGAAAAATAATAAATAAGTAATAAAAAATGTTCAAAATTATAAAAGAAATTGGAGAAGTATAATGGTTAAGTCTAAACTAAAATTAATCGCCTTTGATAATTGCATTGAATTAGGAAAAAAAGTAGATAAATATTTACAAAAAGAACTACAAACAAAAAAAACAAATTTAGTAAAGGTCAATTGTACTAGATTTGCAAATGGAGAAGGAAAGTCATATATAGATGAATCAATTTCAGATAAAGATCTATATATATTATCTGATATAGGAAACTATAATATTAAATACGATTTATATGGACAAACCCATAATATGTCTCCAGATGAACATTTTCAAGACATAAAAAGAGTTATTTCTGCCGCTAATGGAAGATTTAGAAAAATAACTGTAATAATGCCTTTATTATATCAATCAAGGCAACATCGAAGAAGAGAAAGAGAATCATTAGATTGTGCTTTAGCTTTACAAGAATTAGAAAACATAGGAGTAAATAAAATCATAACATTTGATTGCCATGACCCTAATGTATCTAATGCAATTCCAAATTTGCCATTTGAAAATTATTTTGCATCAGATTTAATACTAAAAAAAATAGAAAAAGACTATGACATAAAAAATGATAAAAGCATCATTATTAGTCCAGATATGGGTGCAATGGAAAGAGCTCGATATTATGCTGAAAAAATAAAATGTGACGTAGGTCTTTTTTACAAAAGAAGAGATTTAACAAAAGTAATTAATGGTAAAAATCCAATTGTTGAACATGCATATTTAGGTAAAAGTGCAAAAGGAATAATTGCTATAGTAATAGATGATATGATTGCTTCTGGTGGTTCAATGATAGATGTAGCCAAAAAGCTTAAAGAACAAGGAGCAACAAAAGTTATTTTAGTATCAACTTTTTCTTTGTTCACTGCTGGAATAGAAAAATTTGTAGAAGCATATGATAATAAAATATTTGATAAATTATATACCACAAATTTAACTTATATCCCAGAAGATTTTAAAAAATATGATTGGTTAAAGATAGTAGATTGTTCAAAACAAATTGCTGAGATAATATATGGTGATAATACAGGAGCAAAAATAACTGTAGTAGATGATGAAGACGTCAATCATAGCAATTAATGAAAATCATTAAGCCATAAAAATCTATTCAAATAATAGTGGAGAATAATATGATTAATAAAATAAAAGATAACAAATTATTAATTCAAATTTTGAAGTTTATAGTAGTGGGTGGTATTGCTACTATAATTGATTTTGCAGTTTTATATTTATTAAAAGAATTTATAGGATTAAACGAAATCCTAGCAAACACTATTTCTTTTACAGTATCAGTTATATATAACTATATAGCTAGTATAAAATGGGTATTTGATGTTGATAAAGATAAAAATGAAAAACAACAATTTATTATATTCATAGTATTTAGTATTATAGGTTTAGGTATAAATAATTTAATTCTTTGGATTTGTATAGATAAATTTAACATCCACTATCTAATTGGTAAAGTTTTCGCAACAGGTATAGTAATGATATTCAATTTTATTACTAGAAAGAAATTTTTAGAATAAGTATATTAAAAGTAGGTAGTTAAAAGTATAAAAACTCTGATTCAATTATAATATTGAATCGGAGTTTTTTTATGAATATTATAATTTTAATTTTTTTTAAAAGTCCATATTTTTTTCCTAAAATTAACTAATAATTGCTTGAAATGTAAAATAAGTATTTGAACTATTAAATAATGTGATATAATTAATTTATAGAATTTGTATAAGGATAGGGAGACCATTATACAAATATAGGGACGGTGGGTTTATGTTTAAAGTAGTTGAAGTTAATGATAATGATATTTTTGGTAAAGTATTTAATGGATATGACATCATGGAAAATTTAAATAAGGATAAAAGATTTAATATAAAACAATTAGTATTAAAAAAGTATTCAAATAATAAAAATGTTATAGAATTTGTACCGGGAGAAAACTTATTTTTAAAAGAGTATTATTTACATAACTTAGAACATGATTTCTTATCAGTCCATTCGTTAATAACAGTTTCTAATGAATTTATTAGACGAAATTATTACTATAAAAATGCTGATTTAGTTCATTTTCATCAGGTCCATAATTGCCATTTTTCTTTAGACGATTTTTTTGATATGGCAATGTCAAAGCCTACAATTATTAGTCTGCATGATCCATGGTTTGCAACGGGAAGATGTGTTCATCCAAAAGAGTGCAAAAAATGGAAAAACGGTTGTAATAAATGCCCTAATCTTGATACTTTTTTTGATCTTCCTGAAGATAATTGTGCTGAACTTTGGAAAATAAAAGAACGAATTGCTGATACGGATATAGATTTGGTTGTTCATTCAAAATTTATGTATGATTTAGTCAAAGAAAGCCCATATCTAAGTAAACTTAGAGTTCATTTAATTCCTTTTGGTGTTGATGTTAGTAAATTTACTTATGATTTGACTAAAGAAGAAGCAAAGAAAAAATTAAATATTTTTCCTAAAGACATTGTTATATTTTTAAGAGAAAATAAAGCTTTTAAAGGAACTGAATACGCACTTGAAGCATTAAAAAAATTAGATGTTGAACAAAATATAACTATATTGACTTGTTCAGAAACTGATCAATTAATTGGATTAGAGGACAAATTCAATGTCGTTAAACTTGGTATTATAGATGAAGACAAAGTTAGAGAATGTTATAATGCAGCTGATTTGTTTTTGATGCCTTCACCTGCTGAATCATTTGGTATGATGGCGGTAGAGGCTATGGCTTCTGGAGTACCAACATTTGTTTTTGATAATACCGCTTTGCCGAGTACAACAGGAGCTCCTGATTATGGTATATTAGTTAAAAATTTAGATTCTACTGATTTATGTGAGAAAATTAAATATTATATAGAACATCCTAAAGAACTAATTAAAAGGGGCGAAATATCCAGAAAATTTGTTTCTGATAATTATAGCCCTGATGAATATTACAAAAAGATTAAAGAATTATATGATGATGTTTATCAAAAACAAAAATATAAATTAAATCAACAGTATAAAAAAAATACTAGTATTAATTATAATGATCCTAATTCTCAAAGATTATTAAAGAAGTTAGTTGAAGTAAGTAAAAATTTATTCGTAAATGAAAACAATTATCCATCTTTATTATCCAATTATAAAAGCGAGGACAATAAAAAAATAAAGTTTTCTGATTCGAATGTTTTAAATATTATTAAGAATTTTAATCATGAGTTATATTTACTTTTTTTGAATAAAAAAATACCTATTATGGAATATGAAAAAAAATCTTCTATTATTACACTACCGAAAGTTTCAATTATAATTCCTGTTTATAATGGTGAAAAATATTTATCTTTAGCAATTGATAGTGCTTTAAGACAAACATACCCAAACATAGAAGTAATAGTAGTTAATGATGGAAGTAAAGATCATACTGATAAAATATGCAGGAGTTACGGGAATAAAATTAAATATATTAAAAAAGAAAATGGTGGAGTATCTACTGCTTTAAATGTTGGGATAGAGAATATGACTGGAGAATATTTTAGTTGGTTGAGTCATGACGATTTATATTATCCTAATAAAGTGGAAGTAGAAGTAGATTATTTAATAAAAAACAAATTGTTAAATACAAAGACTATTTTGTATTCTGATTATTCAATTATAGATGAATTTGGTAATTTTAATTATGATGTTCAATTTAATAGTAAATATTTAAATCGCAATTCTATTTATCCAATGTTATTTGGTGCTATTGACGGTCTTTCATTGTTAATACCTAAAAAAGCATTTGATGAAGTAGGATATTTTGATAAAAATTTAAGATGTGTTCAAGACTATCAACTGTGGTATAAAATGTATAAAGCTGGTTATAAATATATTCATATTCCTGAAGTGACTGTTTCTACAAGAATTCATTCAAAACAAGTTACAAATACAAGCCCTTTGGTTGCAATAGAAGGTAATAAATATTGGGTAGATTTATTAAATGATTTTTCTAGTAAAGATCGAGAAAGAGCTTTGGGTTCTGATTATAATTTCTGGTATATCTTACATTCGTTCTTTGTGGGTGGCCCTTATACAGACGCAATTGAGCTATGTAAAAATAAGTATATGAAAATAGCTGAAAAACATAAAAAAGATAAACCAGTTGTAAGTGTTATTGTTAATTTAAATGGTTCAACTTCCAGCAACTTAAGATGCTTAAAATCGTTAATCGATCAAACATATAAGAATGTTGAATTAATTATTTATAATAATGGAAAACTTAAAAAGTTTGATGTACTAAATAGTATGAATAAAAACAATTATAAAATTTTAGAATCTTTTAAAAATTCTGCTGCTATGTGGAATGATGGAATAAAAAAAGCTTCTGGAAAATATATTGCTTTTATAGATTCTAGTTGCTACTTAAGTGCTGACAAAATAGAACAGCAAGTTTTATTGATGGAGTGTTCAAAAAATATATTAACTTATACATCATATTATAAAAATAAAAATTATAATAATGAATTAATAGATATAGGTTTTTATAATTGGCAAGTTGATCATCTATCTAAAGAAGCATTGAATATTAATCTAAACACTGTGATGATAGATAAAAGTGCCATTGTTAAAAACAACATATTATTTAATGAGAATATTAATTGTGCTGCAGATATCATATTTATTATGGATTTGTTAAAGCTCGGATATCCTCTGGGAATAAGAGAGCCTCTTGTAAGTATTAATATATTTGAAAGTGATGAGGTATGTAAAAAGAAGAATTTAATTGAATATTTACTAGATAAAAATGAAATATCTATTAGTGATGAAAGTATTGATGATTATATAAATATTATTTATGATGATAAAAAATCTATATCTTTGAAACAACAAAGACTTTTAGATTTGGAAAGATATAAGTATTATTTGACTTCTGAATATATATTTGCTAAAAAGATAAGAAATATCAAAAATAGATTATTACATCGAGAAGATTATTTTTCTTATAATAAATCAATGGATACTATTTCAAATGGTAGATTGATATCATTATATAAAAAAACCTCTCGTGTTTTTAAAAGAAAAAATGGGGATTATTAAAAAAATTATTGGAGGAAATAAAATGAGTATATTTAAAGGAAAAACACTAATGATTACTGGAGGAACAGGATCTTTCGGTAATGCTGTATTAAGAAGATTTTTAAAAACTGATATTAAGGAGATTCGTATCTTTTCAAGAGATGAAAAGAAACAAGATGATATGAGACACGAATATCAAGCTAAATTTCCTGATGAGGCAGGAAAAATTAAGTTTTACATTGGTGATGTTAGAGATTATAGAAGTATTGATGATGCTATGGATGGAGTAGATTATGTATTTCATGCTGCAGCTTTAAAACAAGTTCCTTCTTGTGAGTTCTTTCCAGTAGAAGCTGTTAGGACAAACGTACTTGGAGCAAACAATGTAATTGAAGCTGCTATCAATCATAAAGTAAAAAAAGTAATTGTATTATCTACTGATAAAGCAGCATATCCAATAAATGCCATGGGTATGACAAAGGCTTTAATGGAGAAAGTTGCAGTTGCCAAAGGAAGAGACTTAAAAGCAGGAGGGACTGTTATTTGTAGAACACGATATGGTAATGTAATGGCTTCTCGTGGTTCTGTAATTCCTCTATTTGCACAACAAATACGTGAGGGAAAACCACTAACTATTACTAATCCAGATATGACTAGATTTATGATGACTTTAGATGATGCAGTAGATTTAGTTATCTATGCATTTGAACATGGAAATCAAGGAGATTTATTTGTTCAAAAAGCTCCTGCTGCAACTATTGGAACACTTGCAAAAGCAGTTTGTAAATATATGGGGGTTAAAGAAAATATTAAATATATTGGAACTCGTCATGGAGAAAAATTATATGAGGTATTAGTTACAAAAGAGGAAATGATTAATGCCGAAGATATGGGTAATTATTATAGGATTAGCGCTGACGAAAGAGGACTTAACTATGATAAGTTTGAGGATCATGGAAATGATATGTTAGATGATATTGAAGAATATGATTCTCACAATACAGAAAGATTAGATGTAGACGGAATGGTGAAATTACTTAAAAAGTTAGGTGAACTATAAAATGAAAGTATTAATTACAGGTTCAAATGGGTTTATTGGAAAAAATCTAATAAGTAATCTTAGCTTAAATAAAGAAATAGAAATATATAAATATGATAAGAATTCAACAGAAAAAGAATTAGATAAATATACTAAAGATTGTGATTTTGTGTTTCATCTAGCTGGAGTCAATAGACCAGAAAAAACTGAAGAGTTTATGGAAGGAAATTTTGGATTTACTTCAACATTATTGGATTATTTAAAGAAAAATAAGAATAAAGCTCCTATTATGATTTCTTCTTCTATTCAAGCAGAACTAGATAATGACTATGGAAAAAGTAAAAAAGCTGGTGAAGATTTAATCTTAAAATATGGAAAAGATAATAAAGTAAAGACATTTGTTTATCGTTTTCCCAATGTATTTGGAAAGTGGTGTAGACCTAACTACAACAGTGTCATTGCTACTTGGTGCTATAACATATCTCATGATTTAGAAATACAGGTTAATGATCCTGCAAAAGAATTAACATTGGTATATATAGATGATGTTTGTAAAGAACTAATTAATTGTTTATCGGATAATGAAAATAGACAAGGTGACTATTGCTATGTACCAATTACTTATAAAAAAACACTAGGAGAAATATCTTCTTTAATAAAGTCATTTAAAGAAAATGATAGAAAAATAATGGTACCATCAACAGGTGATGTTTTTACAAAAGATTTATATGCAACTTATATTAGTTATGTTCCATTAGAAGAATTAGTGGTTGATTTAGAAGAACATAGAGATAATCGAGGAGTATTCTGTGAATTAGTAAGAACAAAAGAAGCTGGTCAAGTGTCTGTTTCTACTACAAATCCAGAAATCGTAAGAGGTGGACACTATCACAATACTAAAATGGAAAGATTTATTGTGATAAAAGGAAAAGCAAAAATTGAATTTGAACATGTTATTGATCATAATAAATTTGAGTTTATTGTAAGTGGTGATAAACTTCAATATGTAACAATACCTGTTGGTTATCAGCATTCAATAAATAATATTGGTGATGATGAATTAGTATTAATTTTGTGGGCAAATGAATTATTTGATCCAGAAATATCAGATACATATGTAATGGAAGAAAAGGTAAAAAAAAAGTAAGATAATATAAGTTATATTATAGGTGATGATTATGTCAAAAGGATTAAAAGTATCATATATACCATATTTTCATGATGATATGAATGATGTGGCATTTTCACAAAAATACAATTATAGATGGTCTAATTATTTAAAGAAAATGATTGAAG
>JAFWMN010000040.1 GCA_017513865.1 Bacilli bacterium
GGTTAAACAAACAATCTAAAGCTCAATTATTGGGCTGTATTTAAATATTAGCGTACCTTTAGTTTAATTGTAGAACACTCACAATGTGGGCGGTGCATATTCGTTATATGCAAGGTATATAAAATACAAAAGAAAGGAGCGCAAAATCATGGATATAAACAATTTTCCAGATTTAAATGTCAGCAAACAGCAACTTATTGATAATTATTTTCCAGTATTCAAAATGAAAACACTTGAAAAATATATGACTGCTATAAAAAAAGATGATGATTTTAAATGTATCATAACTTATGGAAGTCCTCGCTTTCCTATGATTAATGTCAAAGGCTTTTTTTTATATCTTCAATACAGACAAAGCAAGATGTATAAATGAAGTGGTATAATTAGTGTATTCAACTAATGATATACCAAGAAAGGTGGGGTATATTGTTTTTTAAAAAATTAGCAAACGGTAAATACCGTTATTATGAAAAATTCTATGATGAAAGCGAGGAAAAGTGGAAACAAGCAAGTGTTACGTTGACTTCTAAAACTAGACAAGCACAAGGTCAAGCTAAAAGAGAATTGGATAGTAAAATTGAAAAAAAGTTGACTAAATGTAAACTTCGTTCTCGAAAAAATAAACAATATACTTTTAATGAAGTATTGGACGAATATCTTTTATTTAGAAAACAAGAGTTAAAAGATAGTAGTTTTTATGTATATAAGGGAATATTGAACAATTTATTTAAAGAAATTTTAGATAAAAAATTTAATGAAGTTTCTAGTAGCTATTTTCAAAATAAAATTATGTCTTCTAACTCATCTATAAGTTATAAGCGTTCTCAAAAAGGATATGCTAATTTATTTTTTAAATATGCAATGAAAATAGGGTATACTAATTTCAACTTAATTGACGGGGTGCAACTTCCTAGAGATAAAAAAACTATTGAGCTTATCGAAAAAAAGAGATGTAAATTTTTATCAAGAGATGAGTTTCATAAGTTTAAGGAAAGTTTTGGTAAAAGTCGCTGTCAAATTAGAATGAATTATTTAATCGAATTTATGTATCTAACTGGTCTACGTATTGGGGAAGCTCTTGCTCTAATGTGGGAGAATGTTGACTTGGAAAAGAAAATGATAGATATTAGACATACTATTGATTATAGTAGCGCAAGTTTGAAGGATTTTAAAATTACAGCACCAAAAACAAGTAATTCATATCGGAAAATATCTATTAATAGTCGCTGTATAGAAATTATAAATGAAATGAAAATCTTAAATGAAGACTTCAATTTAAATGCCAAAAAGTTTATTTTTTTAAATTCTCAAGGTAGATTGATTAATCACAATTTATTAAATATTTATATAAAAAAAATAGGGGTGCTTTCAGGATTAAAAGGCAAAAATCCAAGAGATTTTTCAAGTCATATGTTTAGGCATTCTCATATTAGTTTGTTGACTGAGTTAGGTATTCCGGTGAAAGCAATTATGAGTCGTGTCGGTCATATAAATGAAAAAACGACAATTCAAATATATACTCATGTTACAAAAAATATGGAGTTAGATATTAGCGAAAAAATGGAGAGTATCTGATAATTTCTCTATACTAACCAAATACTAACCAAAAAGTTTGGTTAGTATAGAGATAACTAGAGAATATGGGAGTTTAAAATTTTAGTTTAAAGTGTTTGGAAGCATATGAAATAGAGGTTTTGAAGAAGTATGTAGAA
>JAFWMN010000041.1 GCA_017513865.1 Bacilli bacterium
TAAATGGCGGAGAAAGAGGGATTCGAACCCCCGCGCCGTTTCCGACCTCCCGGTTTTCAAGACCGGTCCCTTCAACCAGACTTGGGTATTTCTCCGAATGGTGCTTGAGGCCGGACTTGAACCGGCACGGGATTTGACTCCCGCAGGATTTTAAGTCCTGTGCGTCTACCAATTTCGCCACTCAAGCATATATAAACCCTTATGGGTAATTAACAAAATGGTGGCCTGTCCGGGATTCGAACCCGGGACCCTTTGATTAAAAGTCAAATGCTCTACCGACTGAGCTAACAGACCAAGTTGGTTGCCTCGGCTAGATTCGAACTAGCGAATGCCACAGTCAAAGTGTGGTGCCTTACCGCTTGGCCACGAGGCAATAAAGTGGTGGAGAGAGATGGATTCGAACCATCGAACCCGAAGGAACAGATTTACAGTCTGCCGCGTTTAACCACTTCGCTACCTCTCCATAAAAATGGTGCCGGAAATAGGACTTGAACCCACAACCTACTGATTACAAGTCAGTTGCTCTACCAATTGAGCTATTCCGGCATAAATGGTGGGCGCTATAGGACTCGAACCTATGACCCCCTGCTTGTAAGGCAGGTGCTCTAACCAACTGAGCTAAGCGCCCGAAAAAACTTTAGTAGACGTTATTAACTATAACATCTATAAGTTTATTTGTCAATAGTATTTACCTTATTTTCTATTTTTTTAAGTTCTTTATTTGTCCATTCTGGCAGCTTTTTAGACAGGGTTGTAAAACCAGTTGCTGTTTCAATAATTTTATGTTTTCTTTGTTTTTTGTTTATTTTATAATTTATATTTTTTATACTTAATTTTAGATGTGCTTCTTCTTTATCTACTTCTAATATTTCAACATATATATGGTCTCCAACATCAATGAAATCATGGATATCTTTGACAAAGCCTTTTGATATTTCTGATATGTGTATAAGTCCTGTATAGTATTCATCAAATGACATGAAAGCACCATAAGGTTCAATACATGTTACTGTACCTTTTACTATCTTCCCTTTCGTATATTTAACCATGGTCACACCTCTTATTTGTTATTATACCATAAATATAAAGAAAGGTTTATTTTTTTTATAAGATGCGGTATAATGTCTTTGGTGATTTTATGACTGACGAAGAGAAAATTAAAGAAGTTATTGATAAATTGCGCCCTTTTTTAGTAACAGATGGGGGCGATATTGAATTTGTTCGTTACGAGGATAATATTGTGTATGTTAAAATGCTGGGAGCTTGTGCGGGTTGTGCCTTAATAGATTATACTCTTAAAGACGGGGTTGAGATGGCAATTAAAGAAGAAGTTCCTAGTGTTAAAGAGGTAGTAAACATTGTATAATGTTTGCTTTTTTATTCTAACCAATCTATAGTTGGTAAGTTTTTTATTTGTCTATATATTTGTTTTAATATATTTTCATAATCATTTACTTTATCTAATATTTTTAATAACTTTTCTTCTTTTTCTCTATCTGTAATTATTTCTTCATATATATCAAAGTAATAAGTTGGGTAAAGCATACGAGCAAAAAACATGACGTATTCTTCATTATTTAATTTTATATTATTTAAATAAAAACATAATTCTTGTTCTATGTTTTTATCATTAAAAAAATTTTGTTTAAAGTATTCTGATATGTCTCTAATTTTTGAATCTATTATGATATTTAAAGGGTTATATAAATCAAAAATTGTATAATTACTAGTTATTCTTTTATGGGCATATACTTTATCGATTGGTATTTTTGGTAAGTTATTTACTATACTTATAGCGGTTTCTCCTAAACCGATAAAATAACTAAAACTTTCTTTTATTAAAGGATGGTTTTTACCAAGCATACTTATTTGATACTCGAGGTAGTCGTTTTTTATTTCCCATAATTTTCCTGGATTATATATACTTTTTTCAATTATTTTGTTTTGAAAAGATAAAATATGTTCTAGGGTTACTTGCCCTTCGTGATAAATCACTTTCATTAAAATATACGGGATATTTTCAATTATTGTTAGAGGTTTTCCATCTATGTTTAATATAATATGGTGAATGTATAGGTTATTATTTAATATTTCAAGATGCATATTATAAATCTCATTTATTTTATCAATATCTTTGTCATATTTTATAAACATATATTTAATATTTTTAATATAAAAATAATGACCTTGGGCGATCTGAAAAATATTTTCAGGATATAAATTGTAGTAGTAATTTATAACATTTTTCATATGGCACCTCTATATAAATCTATGTGGGTAAATTTATATTGATTACAATATTTGGGTGTTTTATCTGCACCTACTTTCTTTTTTAGAATATGTTATATTGAGAATAGGGGTGGATTATATGTGTAATAATTCTGGCGACTGTAAGTGCATTTCAGAAATTTTAACTGTGATAAATATTCTTCAAAATAATGCCGAGTGCACTGATGCTTGCTTAGATACATGCGATCGTGGTTTTTTAGGAAATTCTATAACGCCTTTTGCTTATAACACGAGACCAATAATGCTTTATACTTGTTATAGTAATGGAGTTACTCCTTGGACTATGCCAACAACCAGAGATGAAGAAGCTACTGAAACTAGTAGTGTGTTTAGAGTAGAAAAAGTTGATGGAAATTGCGCGACCTTTAGAGTTTTAGCACCTAACCCTGATACTACAGCTACTGAACCATTTGTTTCAACTAATTCATTTTTTACAATGAATTTAAACTGCGTATGTTCTATCAGGTGTTTAAATGATACGATCGTTGAAGGTGTTTAAAAAAAATAATGACTTGGTCATTATTTTTTATTTAAAGTAATCTATTTTCATAGCTTTTTTGACTTCTTTCATGGTCTCTTTTGCTTTTTCTCTAGCAATGCTTGTTCCATCTTTTAAAATCTTTTCAACTTCTTCTGGATGTTTACTATAATATTCTTGTTTTTCATGAACTGGTTTTAAAAATTCTAATAATTTTTCAAGTAATTCTTTTTTACATGCTACGCATCCTCGTTGGCCTTTTTTGCATTCTTCACAAATATTGTGCAGATTTTCATTACCTATTAATTTATGATAGTAATAAACCATACAAATATTTGGATTAGCCTTATCATCAACTTTTATCTTTTCTGGATCAGTTACCATACTCATGACTTTGTTTTTTACTTCTTCATCACTGTCAGCTAAATATATAGCATTTCCTAAACTTTTGCCCATTTTTTCATTGCCATCTATACCCTTTATTCTTGGGAATTTTGATAGATAGGCTTCTGGTTCTAATAAAGTTTCTCCATATATACTATTAAACTTTCTAACGATTTCCCTACATTGTTCTAGAAGTGGTAATTGATCATCACCTACTGGTACTAAATTACCTTTAAATGCGGTGATATCAGCAGCTTGACTTACAGGATACCCTAAAAACCCGTAAGTTATACTTTCGCCTTGCTCACCAAAAAGTTCTTTTTTCTGTTTTATTTCAGTTTTTACAGTAGGATTTCTTTCTAGTCTAGATATTGTTACTAGATTAGAATAGAAAACTGTTAATTCAGCTATTTCTGGTATTAATGATTGAATAAATATATGAGCTTTATTAGGGTCTATCCCAATAGATAATAGATCTATCGTTAAATTATTAACGCTTTTTCTAACTTTATCTGGATCATTAAAATTATCCGTTAAGGCTTGAACATCAGCAATTTCAATAAATGTTTCATATTCATTTTGAAGTTTAGCCCAGTTGCCAACGGCTCCAAAATAGTGTCCTAAATGAAGATGACCGGTTGGTCTAATTCCTGTTAATATTGTTTTCATATTTTTTCCTTTCTAATATGTTATTTTTCTTCCTTTAATCGTATATATGTATAGGGCTGTTAAAAATTCATCATTAAATAATGGGATGTATTTTAACATATTTTTATTATTATTTAGAATGTTTTCATAAAAGTATTTGGTTATTTGTCTACTATCTATAATGTTAGCTATATCTTTATCTTTCAATTTATTTTTCACTTTTTCTACATCAATACTTTCAGTATTTGATAAGGCATTTAAGAGGCCTTTATTATATGTGTGAATATCATAAATATTTGATTCATCAAATTTAAATATTTTTCCAGCTTTTTCAATTATTTTATTAAAATTATTATATCTTGTCTTTCTGCTTATTATTTCATTAAATATAGCTGATTCAAATATTTTATTTAGTATTACATTATCTTTGACTTTAAAGATATTATTTAAATTATCTTCAAATATATCATTATATAAGTTATAGTTTTTGATTAAATTGTATTTTCTGAAGGTAAACTTATCTCCTTCTAATTTACCAAAAGTTTTCATGGCATCATTATAACCAAAGCGCATAGCTTCTTTAGCTCTTTCTTTATCGAAAACTAAGAAAGAGGCTATTTTATTTCTTGGGCATATGTATGTAACTTCAACGCTTTCATCACTTATTTTCTTTTTTAAGCCTACTGCTCTTAAATCAACAGCAATTATTTTAGTTGCACCCATTTCAATAGCTAAATTAATTGGAATATTATCATAGTAGCCACCATCTATATATAATTCGTTATCAATAATATATGGTTTAAAAGCCGGATAACAAGTTGCTGAGGCGATAACATATCCTTTGACATTATCTCTTGTCATATCGTCTTTCTTTTTTATTACTGGTTTCCTTTTGGAAAAATTATAAGTAACTAATCCGTAATCAATGTTTGAATTAAAGAATTTATACGGTTTAAAATAATTATCAAACATTTTTTCTATTTTTGATAAATTCATGCCACCTTCATTTATGAATGTTTTAATGTATTGAGCATATACTTTAGAAAGTTCAGGATCTTCCATTGGAGGAAAATCTTCTTCTTTATACATTTTATTAAAGCTTATATGTTTCCAAAACTTTATCGCATTTCTTAAATCATTTTGAGCAATAAACATACCATTTACGGCCCCAATTGAGGTTCCGGTTACGAGGTCAATATTTATGTTTAATTTTTTTAAGGCTTTGCATACGCCAATTTCATAAGCTCCTTTTGACCCACCACCAGAGAGAACTAGTCCTAATTTTTCCATATTATTCCTCCAATAGTATTATACTATTATTTTTATGTTTTACAAAGTAAAAAGTAGACATATTGGTGTAAATAGAGTAAAATTATAATAGGTGAGAATATGTTTAATGCATTTTATTCGTTTTTATTTGCTTTTGCTTTATTTATAATTTATGCTTTTATCGGATGGATAATTGAAATTATAGTTGCTTTAATTAACAATCATAAATTTATAAATAGAGGTTTTTTAATGGGTCCAATAATCCCTATATGGGGGCTTGGTGCGATGATGATAACTTGGTCTGTTAAACCTAGTGATAGTGTTCTTAGTTTAATTATTTCTTCGGCTTTTATTGGAACGTTTTTAGAATATATAGTTAATTATATTATGGAAAAACTATTTAAAGCTAGATGGTGGGATTATTCAAATCTACCTTTTAATATTGAAGGGCGTGTTTGGCTTGGATCTTCTTTGCTTTTTGGAGTTGGTGGTTTTCTTTTAATTAGATATATGAATCCGTTTTTTATAAGTTTATTATCTACTTTTAATAAAAGTCTTTTATGTGTTTCAAGTTTAAGTCTTTTACTAATAATGATTGTAGATATATGTATTTCTGGTAATATAATTAAAAATCTTAAACTATCAGCTTATTCTTTAAGAAAAGATTATACTGAAGAAGTTTCTAAAAAAGTAAAAATGGCTCTTAAAGAAAAATCTTATTTCTTTAATCGTTTATTAAAAGCCTTCCCTGATGTTAAATTTTTATTTAAAAACAAAAAATAGAGTTATCTCTATTTTTCTTTATATATAAGGTGTTTTAAATTATCGTTTGGTTCATTATTTATTATTTCATTAATTATAGGTTTTTCTATTATGTAGTATTCTTTTAATTTTTTTATAGGAATCCACACAAAATAACTATTATAATCTAATGATTTTTGGTTATTTTTTATTTTTTCTTCATCAATTTTTGATGTATAGTAAAAGCCTATTTCGTGATATTTTTTATCTTTTACATTAATAATCATTTCTAAAGTATATTTTAATTTTGTTTTTAAATCTATCTTTAATTCTTCTTCTAATTCCCTTTTCATAGCTGTTTGGCTTTCCTCAAGAAAATCTATTCTCCCGCCTGGAAGTCTATAAAAATCTCCTTGATTTTCTATCAAAATTTTATCTTTCTCATTATTATATATAATAATTCCAGCCCGACAGCCAAAACGATAATCTTTTTCTTTAATAGTTATTGTCATATTTTCTCCTTATTTTTCATATGCGCCTAATGATATATCATTATTAAACTCTAACTCTGTATTAGTTATTAATTTTCTAACGCCTTTTTTACTATAGTAGTTGAAGTTATTACCATTACGGAAATATATTTTATCTTTTAAGTAAATAATACTATTCATATCTGATGTTTCGAATAAATATGTTTTTAATTTTTTATTCTGTTTATCAGCTCTATATACTATATATTTATCTTTTTCCTTTTTATAAAAATAATAGTATCCATTTATCTTGTCAGTTTTTTCATAGTTTTTAGTATTGCGGTATGTGGTGAATTTTTTTTCATTTAACGCTTCACTTAAGGTAATGGTTCTCCATTTTCCATCATAATGTTTGATATTATCCTTATCACTCACTTTTTCAACACTTTCATATTCTATGTTTATTTTATATTGTTTTTGAGCATCTTTATCAAATAAATATATTTCACCATCGACTACACCTTCGATATATGAATCAAATGATATTTCGTCATAGCTTCTGATGTTTGTTGTTTGGCCATTTATGATATTTACGACGTAAAAGTTTTTGAAGGTATATTCTGAATTATAGTCTGCTACTACATAATATTTATCTGTAAATATACTTATTGGTTTTTTATATATGTCTTTGTCAAAGATTTTAACATTACTTTCTTTACTATTAAATAGTGTTAATCCTTTATAGTTTTCAATAGCTATATAATTGTTTTCTGGCATGTTACTTTGATATATTTTTTGGGTGTTTGACATTTCTATAGCTTTAGCTTTATCCGCATATATCGTTTTATCATATCCATATTTTTTAAAGGTTTGGTTTATTTTTTGATTATTTAAATCATGAGCATTAAATACAACATTTTCTTTAAGACACATTACGTCTGTTAAAATTTTACTATTTTTAAATATAGGCATAAAACAATTATATTTATCTATTTTTTCGTAATAAAGCTTTTTTATAACTTTTTCTTCTTTATTTAAATTTTCATTTATTTGAAAATTTATTTTTGTTTTTTCACCTTTAATATTAAAATAGTAGCTATTCTTATTATTTAACTTTTCTTCTATGTTAAAATTTCCTATATTATAATTTACTTTATGATCATTATTAAAGAAAAAAATGGCATAATAAATTATGATATATAATATTAAAAGTGTTGCTAAACTTTTCAATAAAAACTTCATGACACATCCTCCTACAATTTATTATATATAAATAGTAAATTAATTTCAATATTTTAAAACGGAGATTATTTTTCTCCGTTTTTCGCAATTTCCTTTAATTCTTTTTCCATGTTTTTTACTTTTTTCTTGTCTTTGGAATCACCCATTTCAAGTTCTCTTTTCTTTTGAATCATATATTTTGATAATACTGTTTCTATTTCTCTTAAAGCACCACTTGATAAGTTAGTTAAATATACTTGTTCTTTTACGGTATCAATAACTGCTTTCCCCCAAATCATTCCCATTCTAAGGGTTAAGTCGTTAAACATATCTGGCGTAATACTGTAATAGAAATAACCATAAAATAGTCTTTTTTGAGCTAGAACAATTCTTTTGTCGGTTAAAACAAAAACAAAAGTAGATAGTATATTAAATGAATTTGGTGCTTTTTGGGCAGCAAATGCATATAAGACTTCTTCATCATTGTTTATTAATTCTTCAGCTAGTTTTGAATGTGCTCGTAATCTCCAAGCTATAGTTGTGGGATATCTTCTTTTGAAATCTATTACCTTTTTATAAATTTCATTTTTTCTCATATAATCACTCCCTAAATTAATTATATCATTTTTATTTAAACAAAAAAAGCTTATTATAAGCTTTTTAAGTATTTTATAATTTCTTTTGTTTCTATTTTTTCGGTACTACCATCTTTAGTATTTTCTATTTCATATTCTTTGCCATCAAATTTATTTCCTAAAATTAACATTTTTGGAGTTCCTAGAACATAAACATCATTTATTCTATTTCCAATGGTTAATTCTTCTCTATCATCAATAATGGCACTTATATTGTTTTCTGTAAGTTCACTATATAATTTTTCAGCATTTTCTTTGTTTTCCTCATTATATATAATTTGAATTTTATATGGAGCAACAGAGTAAGGTAGTGAAAATCCTTTGATTTTATTTTCTTTTTTAATAATATTATTTTCAATTAGGCAAGCAATAATTCTACCTAAGCCAATACCATAACATCCCATGTAATATGGTTTGTTTTCACCATTTTCATCGGTGTAGTATAAATTCATGCTTTCAGAATATTTTGTTCCTAATTGGAAATTATTACCAAGTTCAACTGCACTATATTCTTTTAAGGTACTTACATCATCTATATTCAATTGTTTTAAATATTCGTCTTTATTATCAAATTCTAATACTTCTTTGTTGATTCCGATATTTTGTTTTGCATCGAATAGTACTTTATCTTCACCTAAGTTAGTTGCGGCTTGGAATTCTTCGGCAACACTACCGCCAATTACACCATTATCACTTACTGTTGGCATTATTTTAATACCTAATCTTTTGAATATATTTAAATAAGCTTTGTGCATTAGATCATATGATTTTTTCATATCTTCTTCATCTTTATCGAAGGAATAAGCATCCATCATAACAAAGGTTCTAGGTCTAAATAAGTAACCTCTTGTTCTTATTTCTTTTCTAAATTTTTCACCTATTTGATAGTAAGTTGCAGGTAAGTTTTTATATGATGTTAATCGGTTGGCGCCAAATAAGGTCGCACATTCTTCAGCAGTTGGGGCTAGTCCATATTCGCCTAAGTTATTTTTTATGGTAAACATTATATCACCATCTTTGGTGTACGTGTCCCATCTGTCGGATTGGTCCCATATTTTTTTTGGTTGTAATTTTGGAAATTCAACTTGGATACATCCAACTTTATCTAACTCTTCAATAATAATGTTTTCAACAATTCTTTCTAGTTTTGTCCACAGATTACCATATCCATAAATTCCACTTTCAAATTGATATAATTCTCCTAGTTTTAATAATATATCTTGGCCTGAATAGTTTTGATCAACGTCATTTAAATTAATTTTTTTAATATTTAAGTTTGTTAGTCTCATATTATTTCCCTTTCTATAATAAAAAGGATAGCATTAAGGAGTCATAACGACGGTGCCATCCTTTTATTTTCTTAATTTTGATAACGGTTTTACCCGGAAATGTTTGCATTTCACTCTAAAGATAGGAATTAAATAGTATCATAGCTTGTTTCCACTATACCAAGCTCACTTTTATGAGGGACTAATTAATATTTCTTCGTCTTCGTTTTACAAGTTCATTTTATCATATTTTTGAGGATTTGCAAATAGATTATAGGTCAACTTCAATATTTTCTTTTTCCTCTTCTTCAGTTTCAAAATAATCTTTTTCTCTATAACCGCATATTCCAGCAACGATATTTCTTGGGAACATTAAAACACTGTCATTATACTCTGCTACAACATCATTGTATTCATTTCTTGAGCGGGATATGTCTTCTTCAACTGTACTTAATTCTTTTTGTAAGGCTAAAAAATTTTCAGCAGCTTTTAAATCTGGATAGTTTTCAGCTAAAACCATAATTTTATTTATGCCTCTTTGCACTTCTTCATTAGCTTTTATTTTATCGCTTTCTGAAAGGCTATCATAAGTATCTATACCACTTCTTACTTTAGTTATATTTTCTAAGGTTCCTTCTTCGTTGGCTACATATCCTTTAACTGTTTCTACTATGTTAGGAATTAAATCCCATCTTTTTTTTAAGAAAACATCCATAGTAGCAAAAGCTTCTTTAACATCAATTTTTAATTTTATAAATTTGTTGAAAGTTAAAACAAAGTAACCAAAAATTGCTACTAAAATAGCTAGTAAAAAATAAATCATAATTATACCTCCTTAAATTAATT
This sequence comes from Bacilli bacterium, assembly GCA_017513865.1. Classification (GTDB taxonomy): domain Bacteria; phylum Bacillota_I; class Bacilli_A; order RF39; family UBA660; genus Coprosoma. The sequence continues at coordinate 10,250 of JAFWMN010000041.1, forward strand.
ATATCATAGAAAAAGTACTATGATTAGTACTTTTTTATAATCCCTTCAAATACGGTTACAGCTGGACCAGTCATATATAGATGATTATCTTCTTTATTCCATTCTATATTTAGTTTTCCTCCTAAAAGTAAAACTTCAACAGTTCTTTCAGTTAAACCATTTAATATGGCTGCACATGTACTGGCGCATGATCCTGTTCCGCAGGCTAAAGTTTCACCAGCACCACGTTCCCAAACACGCATTTTTATAGTATTTCTATTCATTATTTCAACAAATTCAACGTTTGTCCGATTGGGAAATCTTTTGTCGTTTTCAATTTGTTTTCCATATTTTTCAACATCGAAATTATCGATGTCTTTGGTAAAACATATAGCATGCGGATTTCCAACTGATACGCACGTTAACATTTCTTTTTTATCATTTATTATGGCATCAGTTTGCACATATTTTATATCTTGGTGAATTAGTTCTTTGTCATAAAATTTTACCGGAATATCCTCAGGATTAAATGAAGGGATTCCCATATCTACTTTCACTTTTTCTACTTCATCATCTTTTACGATTAAATTTAAGTGTTTTATACCAGCTAAAGTTTCAATATCTATTTCTTTTTTTGAGGTAAGTTTTTTATCATAAACGAATTTGCCGACACATCTAATTCCATTACCACACATTTCGGCTTCACTGCCATCAGGATTTATAATACGCATTTTGAAATCGGCTTTATTGCTTTTGCATATTAAGATTAATCCATCGGAGCCTATTCCAAAATGTCTGTCGCTTAAGGTTTTAGTTAACTCAATTTCATTAGTTATTTTTTGATTTATGGCATCTATATACACATAATCATTACCGATGCCTTGCATTTTTGTAAATTTTATCATTTAGTTAAGTCTTCCATTGTATATAATCCTGGCTTTTTATTTATGATAAATTTAGCAGCGTTTAAAGCTCCTTCGGCAAATAATCCTCTTGAATATGCGGTATGAGTTATTTCTAACGATTCATTTTCACCAAAAAATTTTACAGTGTGCTGGCCCACAATATTACCCCCTCTAACTGAAGAGAATCCAATTTCGTTTTTGGTTCTTTTTTCTCTTTTTTGCATTCTATTAAAATTGTATGTTTTTTCTTCTTTAAGGGCTTTATTAATGGCGTCTGCAAGTAATATCGCTGTTCCGCTTGGACTATCAACTTTACGATTATGATGAGTTTCAATTATTTCGATATCGGTATCTTTTAATACTTTTGCTACCTCACCGCATATTTTAGACATTAAGCTAATATTTAATGACATGTTTGAACTTTTAAATACGGGAATATATTTAGAATATTCTTTTATTTTTGCTGTTTCTTCTTTTGAAAAACCAGTAGTGGCAATTACGATAGGTATGTTTTTTTCTTTCGCACATTCTAAAGCTTTGAAAGACCCTTCTGGGGTTGAAAAATCGATAATCACATCATATTTTTCTTTTATTTTATCTTTGTTGTCATATACTTGAAAACCTAAATCATGGTTATCTTTGCAAAGGCCACAAGTTATTTTAAAGTCAGTGTCTTTAGCAGCTTTAATAACTTCTCTACCCATTTTACCATTGGCCCCACTTAATAATATATTCATATATCCTCCTATAAATTATGTTTTTTCATTATAGTTTTTATTTTTGCTTTATTCTCTTCAGTTGGTTCAATTAATGGTAATCTTGGTTTCCCATAGTCATATCCCATCTCATTTAAAGCATATTTTACTGGTGTTGGATTTACTTCAATGAATAAAGCTCCAACTAAATCTATGACGTCTAGCTGCATTTTAGTAGCTTCTTTAGTATTTCCATCTAAATAGTTTCTTACCATGTTATGGGTATATTCAGGCATGACATTAGAAAGTACTGATATTACCCCTTTTCCACCTAAAGATAAGATTGGGACTATTTGATCATCATTTCCTGAATATATTGTTAGATTATCTCCACATAAGTTAGCTATTTTTGCTACTTGTGATATGTTACCACTGGCTTCTTTTATGGCAACAATGTTTTCAATTTTAGATAGTTCTAGGCATGTTTCTGGTGTAATGTTAACTCCAGTTCTTGAAGCTACGCTATATACAATTATAGGGCTTTTTACTTCATTTGCGATTGCTTTATAGTGTTCTATTAAGCCTTTTTGTGTAGTCTTATTATAATATGGAGTAACTATTAATAGTCCATCAACGCCAATGCTTTCAGCATATTTTGACATTTCAATGGCATCTTTTGTATTGTTACTACCAGTTCCTGCAATTACTTTAGTTCTACTAGCTACTTTATCAACAACAAATTTAATTGCTTCTTTCTTTTCTTCTTTAGTCATAGTTGAAGCTTCACCAGTTGTTCCACAAACGATAATGGCATCGATTTTTCCTTCTATTTGGTCTTCTATTATTTTGCCAAATGTTTCATAATTTACGCCATCTTCTGTAAACGGGGTGGATATAGCAGTTCCACATCCTTCGAATATTAATTTTTTCATTTTCATTCCTCCTCATTAATTTCATTATTAATCTTACCATTTTTTATTATTTTTTTTATTTACGCAAAAAGCCCATATTTTTGGGCTTTTTGTGCATAGTTTTATAATATATTTACATCGGTTATTTATTCTTCGAAAATATTACCTTTTTATGTTTTATCTTGTTTTTTCTTTAGCTTCGTATCTGTATACTAAATCTAAAACTTTAACTTTATCTCTGACAGCCGCATAGTATAAACACATTAATCCTTCGGCTTGTTCTAGCCTCATCATGTGTAGTTCATCTCTTTCTTCAGGGTTCATTTCTTTCATTTTTTCTAAATCTTCTTCGCTTTCTAACTGCCCTGTTTCTAACTTATATTGAATTTCCAGAGCTTTTTTTAGTAATTCTTCACTATCTTCTTTAAGTAAATCTAAGAAGCCATTTCGCAAAGCATCGTCTGATAATATGACTTCAAAATACTCTTTTTCAGCCTCCATATAAGTATTTCTTAAATGGGCTAATTGTCCACTTGTTATACCTTTATTATCTGTTAGTGGTGTGAAATTACCTTTCTCATCATAAAATATTCCCTCTAAGTTTATTCCTTTTTTATCTTTTTCCATATATTCTCCTTTCAATTATTATAGCATGTTTACTATTATATTTCTTATATACCAATCAAATTTATTATTCAATTTGTTATATTTTCCTTTTGCTTTCGCATATTCAAAAGCTTTTGTTAAATCAACAATTTTGCTTTTAGATTTTTTTATAATATTATTTTTATTTAATATTGAAATTGTTATTTTAATATATGTCTCTTCATCTATTATTTTTTCTTTTCTAATTATTATGTCGCTGTTTTCATGATAAATTATTTCATAGCCTTCTTTTAGAAAACTATTTAAGGTGTTTTTTTGATAATTCTTTTCTAGACTATGCATAAGTATATAATTCATTTTTATATTCTCTTTATCGATATGGTACTCTTTCCACAATATGTTTTAGTTCTTTACTGTTTATTAGTTCATATGTTGATTTAGGATAAATCTTGTATTGAAGTAATTCATCTATATTTACCCAGTAAAAATACTGATCATTATTATCTTTGCATTTTATTCTATTTTTTGTTATTTCTCCATTATATATTCCTTTATAACAGAAACAGTGTTGCATAAATTCTTTATTATCTTTTATGGTAAAGTTTTCTTGTACAGCGCATAATTTAAACTCCAAATCATATCCTAATTCTTCTTTTATTTCTCTTTTTATAGCAGTTTGGCTATCTTCACATATTTCAATTCTTCCGCCTGGAAGTAAATAATAGTCCCTACCATCTTCTACTTTAAATAAAAGTATTTTTGTTTTATCTTTATTATATATTATAGCTGATACTCTTGCATTATATCTTTTGTTTTCTTCTTTTAAATCTATATTCATATCTTCTCCTTTTTTAAATGTAACATAAAAAGGCAGTTTTTTGCCTTATTTTTTGGTACATGTAAATTCACTACCTGCTGCATTTTTTAAAATTAAATTATCATTATCAATTTTATATTCTAATTCAAGTGAGGCATCTTTACTACCATTATAGGTCATTGATAATTTTCCTTTTTGAGTTTCATATGTTAATTCGTCATTGGTCTCGCCTTCTCCGGCAGCTACATTTATTTCATTTGATTTAAAAATATAATTTCCTGTTCCATCAGATTTAAATACATAAGTAGCCGTATAGCCATTTCTTGGGCATTCCCATGTCCCAATAATTTTTGAATCAATTTTACTGCAAGCAGTTAAAGCAAACATTGTAAGTATTAGTGTTAAAAACAAATATTTTCTTTTCTTTTTCATAATCATTCTCCCTTTTTATTATACCTTATTTTAATAATTTTTCAAAGGCATTTGCATTTAATATTGTATTTGAAATAAATTTCCCTTTATAAAAGTTTGCCCAATTATTAAATACGCATGGGGCGTTTTTTGCTTTCTCTAATGAATCAATTTTTATAAAATCTAGTTTGATTTTCTTATCTTTTGCATACTCGGATAATTCTTTTACTTCATATTCTACATAAGGGCATTCATTAGAATAATAAATAGTAAAATCTTTACTATCAATTTCCATTTTTCTAGCTGGCTCATTAAATTTTGGTGTTTCTTTATCATCAAATTTCAAAGCCATTAATTCATAATCATCAATAGTATCTACTACTTTAAATCCGAAGTGTTCAAAGAATTTTTTATCACCGATAAATGGTTTTTTCTTTTGTGATACTAATGTGCATACACCACTTTTTTTCTTATCTTTAGCATCTTTAATAGCATATTCTAATAATTCTTTACCAATACCTTTGCCTTTAAAGCTACCTGCTACCCATAAGCAGTAAATGTGCATATAGTTTTTACCATTAATTGGAACCCAAGCTGTTTCTATTGGCTCATATTCTATAAATATTTTTCCTCTAGCATTTAGTTTTCTAAATACGTGTCCGTCTTTTAATTTACTTTTTATCCATCTTTTCTTTTCATCAACACCTTCTTGGTGTTTAGGATCTCCTATTGCACAGCAAATATGTTCTTCTTCGATATTCTTTTCATTTAAATTTATATACTCATTCATATTTTTACCTCCTTTCTTTACCGCTTTTTATAAAATAGTATTTCTGGATTTTTTCCATTTTCCTCATATTCACATATAAGTAAGAAGTTCATGTTGGCAGCTATACCAAAATATTTTTTTATTTCATTATCATTAAATTTACAGTCTATTTGACTTCCTAAATATGCCTCGTTATCTTTTAAAAATCTTACTTTTGTTTTATTGGGTAAAACGTATTCTAAATTTATAAAAGTTCCATTTAATGGATATAGCTCTTCAACTTTTTTCATTCCATCAATGTTTAAAAAATTAATTTCATTTATTAAGTCTTCTTTTAATTTTTCAAAATTTTCTTTCCCGCCTATTTCTATATATTTGGCTATCCAACATTTTTTACCAAAAGGGCATCCTTTAGTGTTTTTACATCCTTGGCATTTCTTTATTTTTAACAGTTCACATTCTTCACAGTTTGCTTCACATATTCCTTTCATACTTCTACCTCCATATACTTAATACACCTTTTTTATGTGTATTACAAGTCTTGAAAAAAATATGATTTTGTGCTTATTTCTTTATTTTTTATCTTTCACATTTATTCTCTCCTTTTATATATTATAGCATATAAAAAGGACTTATAGTCCTTAACAATCACTTTTACAAGTAATACTATTATTATAAAATTCTTTAAATGTTTTATCTTCATCTTTTAACACTTCATCGGTTAATTTACCATTATATCCTTCTTGTTTATCAGATATTCCTTGCACTAGTTCTTTGGCTTTGCCTTTTTTAACACTTATAAAGTTTGGGGCAAAGATTCTTTTTTCACCTACTTTTATGGTTTCTTCATCTTCAGTTGATAAAGTGTATTCATCTAATACGTTATCAAAATATTCTATTAATTTTTCATATGCTTCGGTACCTTTATCTTTAAGTACGGCTTTGCCATTTTTTAATTCATAAGTATCTCTTAATATTTCATTATGAAATCCATCCCATATGCGTACGTAATATATTTTATCAATACCTACTTCATTAGCTGATTTAATAGCTTGTTCAATCACACTTCTACACCATGGACATTCTGGGTCACCAAAATATACGATAAATGTTTCTTTATTTTCAATTTTCTTTACTATATCTTCAGCCGTTTTATAAATAAATGGATTATCTTCATCGATATCTAAGTCCCGGTATTCAAAATAATCATTCTTTTTCTCATTAAAGCTTTCATATTCTTTTTTAAATTTTAAAGCGTCTTTTGAAACTGTTTTTTCTTTTGTGCAGGCGGTTAGACATAGTGTTATTAATAGTATTCCTAATAAGATTTTCTTTTTCATGGTTTACCTCCTAAGCTTAATTATATATGTTTTAATAATTTGTTAAATAAATAATTAGTTGAATTTACTAAAGTTTAAGTTGAGTTTTATTTAATAAATTTTACCATTATATTATCACTGCCTAAATCTGGCAAATTATCAATATGCCCTATTTTAGTATAACTATATGATGTATCAAATGATTTATAAAATATAACTAAACAGTTATTTCCATAAAGCATTACATCTCCGGCATTTATTTTTTTGATATTAGATGGGTTTGTTGGTAGTTCATTATCTAAATATACATATTTTTCATTACCATTTAATTCACTCATATTAAATTCTTTAGGTAAAATGTTGATAAAGCTTTGTGTTGTTTCGTTATTTTCTAAGCTAACTGTATATTCTTCTTCATTTATGTTTACTTTTACTGAAATTTCATTTTTCTTATATGTATTAATAAATTCTTGTATTACTTCATCACTGTCATTTGCAGAAAATCTTCTTCCATCTTTTATGTTTAATTTTGGATTATAATTTCTTAGATCATTAACACTTCCAGCTATTCCAGTACTTCCTGATGTACAAAATGGAATAATTGTTTTGCCAGTAAAGTCATATGTATCAAGTAAGGTTAATATTATTTTAGGATTTGTTCCCCACCAAATTGGATATCCTAGATAAATAGTATCGTATTTAGTAATATCAATTGTGCTTTCTATTTCTGGTCTTGATTTACTATCATTTTGTTCTTTATTGGCCCTACAGTCACTATTATAATCTAGGTCTTTGCTTGTATATTTTTCTTTGGGAATTATCTCTATAATATCACTATTAGATTTTGCAGCTATTTTTTCAGCAACGTTCTTTGTTGTTCCTGTTGCCGAAAAATATATAACAGCGGAATTATTATTTGTTTGCATGTTATCCTCCTTTTTTATTTCTTCTTTTTTATTTCCACAGCCAGCAAGTATAGTTAGTGAGATAATAATTAAAATTAATAGCTTTTTGCTCATTACGCAACCTCCATATATTCAAAATTTTATTATTTTCTTTTACTTAACCATTTCTTTTTAATCGTATTTAAAGTTTGAGTAGAGTTCTTGAGAGCATTTTGTAGCACTTTTTGGCTATTGAATGCACTTGGTAGCTTCCGACAGCACCCCGAAGTTTGACCGGAATGTATCTAAAAAGGTATCTAAATTACTTTTTTAACGATTTTTCGTAATTTTTTAGCAACTACTTATCTTATCAATTTTTTCTATAAATTCATTTGAAAATTTATACCATTTAAATATTGCTTTCTTTCTCTCCATATATTTTTCTAATTCTTCATCTGTATAATTCGGATTATTGTCTTTAAATCTACTTATAGTCCTATTGTAACAAGTATCAATGCAAGTTCTAATTATAATTATTTTTCCCTTTAAAAGATTGATATCTTTAATGCAATGAAACTGCGCGCAATCAATAACAATTGTTTTATCATATTTTTTACAATACTCTAATATCTCAGTATATATTAGATCAAAATCATCTCCGCAATTGGGTAACTCTTTATATTTGCTTCTAAAATATTTCCCTAATTCTTTATTAATACCATTGCTATTTTCAAATCTATGATCAGATAATATTTCATCAGTATCAACTATTAAATATTCACTACTATTAAAATGTTCATTAGCATAAGTGGATTTACCTGATCCACTTTGTCCTGTTAAGTTGATGATTTTATCATTTGTCAAATCTTTAATATATGGTTTTTTATCAACATATGAACTTATATCAATTGGACTTTGTATTTCTTTTAAAATATTATATATTTCTTGAGTGCTTTCATAAGCTAAATTTTTGTTACCAGCATAATTTACAAATTCCTCTAATATTTCGTTAACGTTATTTAAATTAACTCTATCTTTAATTATATATTTAGAGATTTCTATTCTATTTTTCCATATTAGTGTTAATAGGCATTGTGCAATTATTTTATTTGATAGAGTACTTTTTTTGTATAATTCTATTACCATATCATCAGTTACTTTTCTTGGATTAGTTACAATGATTTTGTTTGATCTATATACGCCTTTTTCATCATCTACTTTAATCACTTCTGCGTCTTCTGGAATTATTACATCATAAATGGTATCTCCTCTATGTAGCCATCTTAAAATTTTATCTTCGGTGCCAAAATTAAATCCTCCCATTTCTTCAGCTTCTAAACTGTTAGGATTCCAATTATCAGCAATATTGACTTCATCAATTTTATATTCAAATCCACCAGCATTAGATTTCAATCCATCCATTACTCTAACATATTTACTCATTGTATCAACTCCAATATTATTATATCATGTTTTGTATTTATAATTTCATTTAAAAAAACCGGAAAAAGGTATCTAAATGGTATCTAAAGTGGTTCAAAACATATAAACTCGCAATTTTTTGGCAAAGAAAAAACTCGCGTTTTTCCTTATTTTATGCGGGTTTGCGAGTTTATTTGCCGTGGCATTGCTTATATTTTTTACCACTGCCACATGCGAGCCAAATTGGTATATTTTCCATATTTATAGTATTATGGATATTTCCTTTATTTTCAAGGGTTTGTGGACAGGTAATTTTTTGTATTTTTTGTACTATTTTTGCCGTTTTTTATATAAAATATTCATCTAATGTGCACAAAATGTGCACAAATCTAGCATATCCTATATTTTCTTTGTCTTTTTTATTATATTATAGATGACTTGTATAA
>JAFWMN010000004.1 GCA_017513865.1 Bacilli bacterium
TATTGATAGAAGTTAAAGAAGATTCAATAAATTTTAAAAAAACAGCTAAATACTTATACCACACAATATATAAAAGTAAATTGAATATATATTTATGTAGTTTTAACTACAAATTTATAAATTATTTTCACCAAAAATATAAAAGAATTAAATGTGGGCTAATTATCGGACAAAAAATAAACAAAAAACACATAAGTAATAATTTAGAATTTAATTCTATAAATTATAAATATAAGGGGAAAATCCCTAGTAAAGAAACTTTTTGGTGGACAATAAATAAAATAGAAAAAATAGGTGATAAAGAAAACATTATAACTGATATACCAAAACAAATATATGAATATTTAAAATAGCTTGATTTTCTGAGCCATTATAAAAGCTTCATTATCAATATTATGAATATACCTGGTTATTTTTTTCATTTTTCTTCTAGGGATAATTATAAAAATAAAAAAGTATTTATCAATAGTAATTATAAAATATTTAAATTTGTGAGATAAAGAAAGAAACTTCTTAGTCTTAATTATCACTAAATTTGTTCCCAAAGCAATTCTTTCTTCTAAAACACTTCCTAAAAAAGACCCAACAAGTCCCCCAAAAGCAAAAGCAACAATTTTAAAAGGATCTTTCGTGAAATTAATTAAGACACTCCCTGTTAGAATAACCCAAATAATTGTACATATAAATTGCAATATTGCCCCAAATGCTTTTTTCCCATTATTTACAACAATTAATCTTAAAGTAGTTAAAGAATCCTCAAGAATCTTAAATAAAAAAATTCCTAAATATATCATTTTACTCACCTAAAAATATTGTGTATAAAAAGAATGCAAATATTCAAAATTTGCTTTATGAAAGAATTTAATATATAATTTTTTAGGGAGGGAAAGTATGATAATAGATTTAACTCCGTTAAAATCTGGTATAAAAGATGAAATTATAATCGATGAAAACCTTTCATTTAATGAAGAAGATTTAAAGATGACAGAATTACTTGATTTAAAAGAAGTTAAAGCAACAGGAAATATTTATATTGATTCATTAGATGAATATATATTAAATTTAAAAGTAAAAGGAACAATGATCTTACCATGTTCCAGAACTTTAAAACCCACAGAATATAAATTTACTTCAGAAATAGAAGAAAATTTGGAAGAAAATAATGAAAATTTCAAAAAAAACCAAAAAACTATTGATATTTTACCAATAATATGGGAAAATATACTAATGGAAATTCCCATTAGAATTATAAATCCAGAAGCCGAAGAAACAAAAGTAAAAGGCGATGGATGGGAACTTATAACTGATAGCGAAAATTAAAGGCCAGATTGCCTAAGCTAAGTTAAAAGAAAAATAATAGGAGGTGTTAAAATGGCTGTACCAGCTAGAAAAGTTAGTAAAACTAGTGGAAGAATGCGTCGTACACATTATAAAATAAGTGAAAAAACAGTAACTACATGTCCAAAATGTGGCGAACCAGTAAAACCACATAGAGTTTGTAAAAAATGTGGAACTTATAAAGGAAAAGAAGTAATAAAACAAGAAACTGCTGAATAAGCAGTTTTTATATTAAAGTAATATACAGAAAAAAAGAAACAGAAATTATTTAATTCTATTTCTTTTAATTTGTATAACGCATATTCTCATTAGAAATATTAAATATAAGACCCATTGCCACCATATAACTAAGTAAGCTAGAACCACCATATGAAATAAAAGGTAAAGTTATGCCAGTTATAGGCAGAAGACCAAAAGTCATACCGATATTTTGAACTTGCTGATAGATAAGCATTCCTACAACCCCAGCAATAATATATTTATTGATTAATTTGTTAGTTTTTAAAGCTACAGTAATCAATTTTATATCAAAAAAAGTAAGTAAAGCAATAAGTAAAGTGGAACCGATAAATCCAAAATGACTAGAATATACTGCAAATATAAAATCTGTTTGCGCTTCTGGGAAATAAATAGGATTTGTGTTTAAACCATGTCCATATAGCCCAGCCGATCCAATTGAACTTAAACTATTTTCAAGTTGATATCCACTTTGGTTGGACCAATCTAAAAGGCGGTCAACTCTTAAAAAGAAACTAGTTCCAAATATTTTTATAAACAAGTCTTGATTTAAGAAATAAATAATTAAAACACTACCGACAAAGAAAAACAAAATTCCAAAAAGCAAAACGAACCAACGATATCTAATTCCGGAAATAAAAAGCATTACAAAAGTAATTAACAAATATATAAGAACAACTCCAGTATCAGGCTGCATAAAAGTTAAAACACTTGGAATAAGAACTATAATAGCAATTTTAATCAAAAACATAAATTCTTCCCGAACACTTGGGTTAGGGTATTCATCATTAAATTTTGAAATCATTGAAGCATTAGTAATAATCAAAATAATTTTCATAAATTCTGATGGCTGAATAGTTCCGATCCCTTTAATTTCATACCAACATCTAGCCTCATTTATTGAAATCCCAAAGAAAAATAAACCAATTAATGACAATATACCAAAAATATATAAAAATTTACTAACTCTATATAAATAAGTGTTACCGATAGACATGACCATATAAATTAATATAAAGCCACCAAAATACCAAATGATTTGATTTGTAACTAAATGATTCATTGAACTTGGTAAAATACTTTTCGCTCCATGTAAAGTGATCACACTTATAATAAAAAACAAAAGAATTGGAATTAAGATAGATTTATCAAGTTTATATTTTGAAATGCTTTTCATAATACCACCATTAAATATAATACACTAAAGAAAATAAATATACAAATAAAAACAAAAAAGTTTTAAAAATTTATTAAAATATAGTATAATAAAAATAGGTGATGTAAATGACGTGGCAATATTTAATTATAATAGCAGTTTTAGTTTTAATCGCACTTGCAATTCTAAAAGCCAAAAGCAAAGATTTTAAATTAGAAGCGAACAAACTAATTGAATATTTAGGAGGTAGTGCTAACATCATAGATTATGAAGTAAACAATTCTAGATTTATTGTAAATCTTCACAATATTAGTTTAGTTAATAAAGAGGCTATTCAAAAAATGGGAGCTCAAGGAATTGTTGAAATAGACAATCAATTGAAAATTATTTTTGGTCAAGACGCTAAACAATTAAAAAAGAATATTGATGACTTAAAATAATGTAGTTTTAAACTACATTTTTATTTTGTAAAAACCGGCTATAATTAAAGAGATTCATTGACTTTAAATCATAATTATTTTATAATTTAATTAAGATAGGAATGGTAAGATGGAAAAAACTAAACTAGTTGCTACTATGTGCAGTAATAGTAACGAAAAAAGACAAGTAGATGAATTCATTAAAAATGGTATTGATGTTATAAGAGTAAATATGAGTTATTCAAGCAGAGAAGAATGCAAAAAAATTATGAAACTAGTAGAAGAAATCAATCAAAAATATGATACACATGTGGCAATTATGATTGATTTAGAAGGGCCATGTATAAGAACCGGAGAATTTGTTGATGGTAAAGCCATGTTAAATACTGGTGACAAAATAAGAATATATATGAATAAAATTAAAGGAAATATGACTGGTTTTTCTGTTAATTATCCAGAACTTATCGATGATTTAAAATATAAAACAAGAATAAGATTAAGTAATGGAAATGTTGAACTTGAAGTCATAGAAAAAGGATTAGATTATGCTGTCTGTGAAGTATTAAAAGGTGGTGCAGTAGCTAGTTATTCCAAAATGTACCTTCCAGAAATAACTGTAAAGAAAAAAGGTTTAAGTAATAAAGATTATCAAGATATTTTATTTGCTCACGAAAATAATGTTGATTTCATTGTTGCTTCAGCCATTTCTTCATCTGAAGATGTATTGGAAATAAATGATTTATTAATCGAACTTAAAAATGAACACATCTCATTACTTGCCAAAGTAGAAAACAAACGAGCATATGATGATTTAGAAAATATAGTGTCAGTTGCTGACGGAATTGTTTTAGATCGTGGCGATATTGGGATAGAACTTCCAATTGAACAAATACCAGCTGTTCAAAAGAAAATAATTAATAAATGTTATGAATATGGAAAGATGTCGATAATAACAGCTGAATTCAGTAGTTTTTTAACGAGAAAAGTTGTACCTAATAGATCTGAAGTATCCGATTTGGCAACCTTAGTTTCTGAAGCTGTAGATGGCATCATGCTAACTAGTGAAACAGCTATTGGTAGTCACCCAATTGAAACGGTAAAAACAGTAAAAAAAATTATCGAAGCATCTGAAGATAGTATAGATTATAGTTATTTTTTCAGAAGATCCTTAGATGATGAAACAGAAAGTGTAACCGCAACTGTGTGTTCAAGTGTTGTTTTAGGTGCTAATGAACTTGATTGTAAAGCCATTATTGTTGCCACAAATCAAGGAAAAACAGCAAAAATAATTAGCCAATTAAAACCTCCATGTCCAATTATTGCCGCTGCTGAGACTGAAGATATTGTAAAGAGTATGCAGCTTCACTTTGGGGTTTTACCAATTATTGCTAAAGGAAATAACCTAGAACAAATTACCGAAAACGCTATAAATAAAATTAAAAAAATATTAAATTTACAGAAAGGTGACAAAATAATTATCACCGGAGGCTTTCCATTTAGGAAAGTAAAATATACTAATTTTATGGAAATAATTGAAGTATAAAAGAATAAGGAGGAATAGTCATGTATAATTTAGGGGAACATTTTAAAATTGATATAAGTAAAGCCAAAGCAAATGAAAAAAACGTTATCAAAGGTGATAAATTTAGATTTACTGTATTAACTGAAAGACTTATAAGAATAGAATATAATGATAGAGGTCACTTTGTCGATAATCCTACAGAACGTGTATTATATCGTAATTTAGAAACCCCTAAATTTGATTCCATTGACAATTCTAATTTTGTCAGCATATCAACAAAATACTTCAAACTAACCTATATAAAAGGGAAATCTTTTATAGGGGGGAAAGCTAATCCCGCCAACAATTTAAAAGTAGAATTATTAAATACTAAAAACATTTGGTATTATGGTCATCCAGAAATAAGAAATTTTGGAATTCCAAACAGTAATTTAGCTAAAGGGGGCATTGAAGGAAAAGGATTATACTCAGCTGATGGTATGGCTAGTATTGATGACTCAAATACCCCAATTTTAAATGAGGATGGAACAGTAACTCAAAACTATGAGGTTAGAATAGATACATATTTATTCATGTATAATGATGATTTTGAAGAAGCGTTAAAAGATTATTATAAAATAACCGGTTTTCCAGCTTTAGTTCCAAGATACGCTTTAGGAAACTGGTGGAGCAGCAATGAAGATTATGACGATTTAAAATTAAAAATGCTTGTGGATAATTTTGAAAAAGAAGAAGTACCACTCTCACTTTTAATTTTAGATAAGGATTGGCACAAAAGAAAAAAACGTGGAAAAGAATTCTTAAAAACCGGTTTTACATTTAATAAGGATTATTTTAAAAATCCTAAAGCCATGATTGATTATCTTCATAAGAAAAAAATAAGATTAGGGTTAAGTATCAATCCTCTAGAAGGAATAAATGAGGAAAATGATCATTATAATGAAGCTATAAAATATATAAAACCAGATGGTGAGGGAAAAATACCATATAATATTTTCGATCCTAAATTTGTCGATGTATTTTTAAAAGTATTTATTCATCCATTAGACAATATAGGAGTAGATTTTTACTGGTTAGATAATATAGATAATAAAAATAATTTAACGATGCAAAAACACTATCAGTTTTATGATATGACTAGAGATTATAAAAGAAGGCCACTTCTTTTATCTGAAGGAGAAGATTATGCTCCACATAGATACCCAGTACTTTATTCAGGAAAAACAGAAGTAAGTTGGGACACATTAAGAAAAATTCCTTTCTACACAAATAGAAGCTTTAATAATGGCGCACCATTTTGGGCTCATGATATAGGTGGGTATTTTAAAGGGACCGAGGATAATGAGCTTTATATTAGATCAGTGCAATTAGGAGTTTTTTCACCAATTCTAAAGTTTGGTATTGATAAAGGAAAATATTATAAAAGAGAGCCTTGGAAATGGGATATTAAAACTAGTACTATTGCTAAAGATTATTTAAGATTAAGACATAAACTGGTCCCATATATTTATAGTGAGGCTTATAAGTATCACAAATTTGGTGATCAGCTAATAATCCCACTTTATTATAAAAATAAAGAATATTATGATGATGCGTTATATAGTAATGAGTATTTCTTTGGAACTGAATTATTCATTGCCCCAATTATTACTCCAAAAGACGCTGTCATGAATAGGGTTGTTCACAAATTCTATTTACCAGAAGGAATTTGGTATGATTTCGTTACTGGTAAAAAATTCCCTGGTGGAAAAGTGTATACAAATTTCTTTAGAGATGAAGATTATCCAGTATTTGTTAAATCTGGATCAATAGTTCCACTTGCACATCCAAAAACAATAAATGATATGACCCCACCAGAAGACATGGAAATAAATATTTTCCCAGGACAAAGTAATTCATATACATTATTTGAGGATGATGGCGAAAGTGATTTATATAGAAAAGACTATTTCATTTTAACCCAAATAGATTATACTTATGTTCCAAGTAATTATAGTGTTGTTATAAGAGCTACCGAAGGAAAAAGTGGTATAATTCCTGAAAAACGAAACTATAAAATAGTATTTAGAAATACTAAAAGAACAGAAGAAGTAACCGCTCATAGTAATATGACAAGTGTTTCTTTAAAAACATATGTTGATGGGCCTAATTTTGTAGTTGAAGTAAAAGATGTCCCAACCGTTGGACAATTAACTGTAACATGCAAAGGAAAGGACATCGAAATAGATGCCGTTAGACTTATAAATGAGGATATTGAACGAATCATCAGTGATCTTCAAATATCGACACAAATGAAAGAAAAAATCGATAAAGTCTTATTCGGCGAATTACCAATAAAGAAAAAGCGAATCGAAATAAGAAAGCTGGCTAGAGTAGGGCTTGATAAAAAATTCGTAAAAATGTTTTTAAGATTGTTAGAATATATTGATGAAATTTAGAAAAATGTGATATACTTATTTTAAGAGAGGAGAGACGATATGGTAATTTTAGGAGTTATTATTGTTATACTAATAGCTATCGCTTCATTTGTTATTTCAAACTATAATGTATTAGTTCAAGCAAGAAACAAAGTAAGAGATCAATTTAGTCAAATTGACGTTCAATTAAAGAAAAGAGCAGACTTAATTCCAAATTTAGTTGAAACAGTTAAAGGCTATACTAAACATGAGGAAGGAACTTTAGAAAACGTTATTAAAGCGAGAAATACATATTTAAGTGCTAGTAGCGTAGACGATAAAGTAGAAGCTAGTAGTGAGATGACAAATGCCATTAGTAAATTATTTGCTCTAGCTGAAAGTTATCCTGATTTAAAAGCTAATACTAATTTCTTGGATTTACAAAGTCAACTTAAAGAAATCGAAGATAAAATCGGTTACGCTAGACAATTTTATAATGATGCTGTACTTATGTACAATAATAAAATTGAAATGTTCCCTAGCAGTGTTATAGCTTCTTTATTTAATTTCAAAGCCGAAAAATTCTTTGAGGCTACTGAAGAAGATAGAAAAAACGTTGAAGTTAAATTTTAATGGGATTAATTTTAATCCCTTTTTTATTAGGAGGGAAAACATGAAAAAAATAATTTTTACAATATTACTATTTTTCTGTTTTATAGGTGTAACCCATGCTAATACCATATCAAAAATAGACATGAATATTCATGTTGATAATGATGGTAATGCAAATATTACAGAAACTTGGAATGCAACTGTTAATCAAGGAACTGAAGGGTGGCACCCATATTATAATTTAGGCAGATCAGAAATAAGTGATTTAAAAGTAACAATGGATGGAACTGAATTTACAACTATAAATTATTGGAATGTAGGCAGCAGTTTTTCCGAAAAAAGCCAAAAAGCTGGTATTTATAATGCTGGCAACGGGGAAATAGATCTCTGTTTTGGTATAAGTAACTATGGAACACATATATATACTTTAAATTATAAAATAAGCAATTTTGTGTCGACAACTACGGATGCAGATATGATTTATTGGAATTTATTTCCAAAAAAATTTAGTGCTGCACCACAAAATGTAACAATAACCATATACAGTGATTTTCCATATCAAAAAACGTGGGATGTGTGGGGCTATGGTAAATATGGCGCACCATGTTATATTTATGATGGAAAAATAGAAATGACATCAGATGGTCCTATAAATAACAGTGAATATCTAACCTTGTTAGCAAAATTTCCAAAAGGAACTTTTAATACCACAAACGAATTAGATAATAATTTTCAAGCATACCTTGATATGGCTAAAAAAGGTGCGACTAACTATAATGATAAAAAAAGTTTAGCCGATATATTAATTGCAATCTTTTCAGTAATTGTTACAATATTTCCTATTATAATAATATTTATAGTGTCACTAGTTCTTGGAATAGTATCTAAAAATAAAAATGATAAATTAAAATTTGGTGAAACTGGAAATAAAGTAAAAAAAGATGTGATGCCATTTAGAGAAATCCCTTGCAATAAAGATATATTTAGAGCTTATTGGGTAGCTGACAGTTATAATTTAAACAAAAAGAAAGAAGATTTCTTGGGAGCTGTCATATTAAAATGGTTAAATAAAGGAAATATTGGAATAGAAAAAGTTTCTAGTAAAGGACTATTTAAAGAAAAAGTTGAAGATAATATTATTTTTGAAAACAAAGACAATTTAAATGAATTAGAAATAAAGCTATATGACTATATGTTTGAGGCCAGTAAAGACGGAAAACTTGAGTCAGGTGAATTTACAAAATGGTGTAGCAGTCACTATAGTAAGATTTTAACGTGGTTTGACGACATTTTAGATTATGAAGTAAAAATGCTTGTCAATGAAAATAAAGCAGCTATAGAAGAAGTAACGACTTTTAAAATTTTTAAATCCATAAAATATAATATTGATCCATCAATGATGGAAGAAGCTGAACAAATGGCCGGGCTTAAAAAGTTCTTAAAAGAATTTACTTTAATTAAGGAAAGAGAACCGATTGAAGTAAAACTATGGAATGAATACTTAATGTATGCTTCAATATTTGGCATAGCTGATGAAGTAGCAAATCAATTTAAAAAATTATACCCAGAAGTTATCACTGATATGAATAAAATGGGATATAATTATAATGATGTAATATTTATCCATAATATTACATCAGATGGAATAAAAAGTGCTAGTACAGCCCAAACAAGAGCGCAATCTTACAGTTCTGGTGGTGGCGGATTCTCATCTGGCGGAGGTGGCGGTGGCTCCTTCGGTGGCGGAGGTGGCGGCGGAGGATTCCGTTAAAGCCTCTTTTTTTGTTAAAAAACTTTCTAAAAATTAAAAATAATGATATACTATTACAAGGAGGGGAAAAATGATAAATAAAATTATGCCAAAAGTGTTTATGTGGATGTGTCTAGGCTTATTAATAACTTTTTTTACAGGATATTATGTTGCTAGCCATGAGTTTACTGCCATGAAACTTTTAGGTGGATATAAATATTTAATATTAATTATTATTGAGGTTATTCTTGTTATATATTTATCAGTAAGAATTACTAAAATGAGTCCAACCACAGCTAGAATAGTATTTCTTCTATACGCAATATTAAATGGACTTACATTTTGCGGAGTATTTCTTGTATATAATATAACATCAGTGATTTATGTGTTTTTAATAACAGCCCTAGTTTTTGGAATATTTGCCTTTATAGGTTGGGTAACTAAATTAGATTTAACCAAAATAGGTGCATATATCGTAATGGCTTTAATTGGTGTTATTATATGTTCAGTTATAAATATATTTATAAATAGTGGAACTTTTGATTTTATAATATCAATAATCTCAATACTTGTATTTGTCGGTTTTACCGCTTATGATGTTCAAAAGATTAAAAGACTTGCATCATCAAGCGCCATTGCTGAAAATAATTTAGCTATATATGGAGCCTTAGAATTATATTTAGATTTCATTAATTTATTTATTGATTTATTAAGAATCTTTGGAAAAAGTAATAATTAAGCTGTGAATAGGAGTAGTAATAATTAAAAGTCATTTAGAAAGAAAGTGGTTGATGAAAACTTTTTGACTCATATTATGAACTTACCTAGGAGCTTCTTATATGATAAGTATAAGACGGGTAATTCCGTTAAAAATAAAAGATAATCAAAGTATTATGAAATAAGGTGGTACCACGAATAAATCGTCCTTATAATCATAATACTTTTTTATATAAAAGGAGGAAAATATGACTTACTTATATACATTTATATTTTGTTTTATAATTATATATTTATTTTATTTTGTGATTATAATAAATAGAAAAAAAGGCCTAGAAACACTAAAAAAAGGAAAACAAATAGAATTTTTCAAAAAAGCTTATAATTTAGATTTTAATAAAATAAATATTAAAAAATTTGCTAATTCATTAGGTTTAACTAACGCTTTTATAATGGCTTTAACAATTACCATAATAGAAGTATTTAATAACTTAATTATTAAACTATTAGTTGGATTTGTTATTTTAATTCCACTTATGTTAATAATGTATAAATTATTAGGTTTAATGTACAAGAAAGAAGGAAAATAATATGTATGATTTTAAAAAGATAGAAAAAAAATGGCAAAAATACTGGGAAGAAAACAAGACGTTTAAGACTGATGAATGGGATTTTTCAAAACCTAAGTTTTATGCTCTTGATATGTTCCCATATCCATCAGGTGTCGGTCTTCATGCTGGTCATCCTGAAGGATATACAGCAACTGATGTTGTGAGCCGTATGAAAAGAATGCAAGGTTTTAATGTCCTTCATCCAATGGGTTATGATTCATTTGGCCTTCCTGCTGAACAATATGCGATTCAAACTGGAAATCATCCAGCTATTTTTACTAATGAAAATATAAAAACTTTTAGAGCGCAATTAAAATCGCTTGGTTTTTCATATGATTGGGATAGAGAAATATCTACTTCTGACCCAGAATATTATAAATGGACCCAATGGATTTTTAAAAGATTATTTGAGGATGGCTATGCCAAATACATTGATATGCCAGTTAATTGGTGTGAAGAACTTGGAACAGTTTTATCAAATGACGAAGTTATAGATGGAAAATCAGAACGTGGTGGCTATCCAGTTATAAGAAAAAATATGAAGCAATGGGTTATTGATATTCCAAAATATGCTGAAAAGTTATTAGAAGGATTAAATGAAATTGATTGGCCAGAATCAACAAAAGAAATTCAAAGAAACTGGATTGGTAAATCAACAGGAGTTGAAGTTGAATTCAAAATAAAAGATGGTGGATCATTTAAAATCTATACCACGTGTATTGAAACAATATATGGTATTACCTTTATGGTTTTAGCGCCTGAAAATCCGTTAGTTGATGAACTTAAAAATAGAATAAAAAACTGGGATGAAGTAATAAAATATCGAAAAGAAGCCGCTAAAAAATCCGATATTGACAGAACAGAATTAAATAAAGAAAAAAATGGTGTGGTTCTTGAAGGTATTCATGCAATCAATCCTGTCAATAATAAAGAAGTTCCAGTGTACTTAGGTGATTTCGTACTAGCAAGCTACGGAACAGGGGCTGTTATGGCTGTTCCATCACATGACCAGAGGGATTTTGAATTTGCAATTAAATATGACATTCCAATGATTCAAGTTATCGATGGCAAAGATGTATCTAATGAAGCATTTGAAAAAGATGGTTATTTAGGTAATAATTGCCCCCTTATAAATAGTGATGAATTTAATGGACTTACCGTCGAAAAAGCTAAAAAAGCTATAACCGAGAAATTAGTTAAAATGGGAGTTGGCGAAGAAAAAACAAACTATAGATTAAGAGAATGGATTTTTGCCAGACAAAGATATTGGGGAGAACCTGTTCCTATAATTCATTTAGAAGATGGAAGGAGTATTGCTGTTTCTGATGAAGATTTACCACTTGTCCTTCCAACTTTAGATGATTATAAAGGAAAAAATGGAAAAGCTCCATTAGAAAATGCCCCAGAATGGGTAAATGTTGAAGTTGATGGTGTAAAAGGAAAAAGAGAAACATCTACAATGCCAGGTTCTGCTGGATCCAGTTGGTATTTCTTAAGGTATATTGATCCTCATAACGCTAACGAATTTGCTGATAAAAAGCTATTAAAGCATTGGATGCCAGTTGACCTTTATATCGGTGGACCAGAACACGCAGTAGGTCACTTGCTTTATTCTAGAATGTGGAATGAATATTTATACGATAAAGGTCTAGTTCCTGTTAAAGAACCATTTAAAAAACTAGTTCATCAAGGAATGATTCTAGGGTCAAACGGGCTAAAAATGGGTAAAAGATTTCCTAAATATTGTATTAATCCAACAGATATCGTAAGAGATTTTGGGGCTGATACATTAAGACTTTATGAAATGTTTATGGGGCCACTTGATGCTGACAAACCATGGAATGATGATGCCGTTGTTGGAGCCAAAAAATTCTTAGATAGAGTATTTAGACTTTATATAGAAGATAGAAAAATATCTGATAAAGAAAATAAAAACCTAGAAAGGATATATCATCAAACAGTAAAAAAAGTTACTAATGATTATGAGACTTTAAATATTAATACCGCAATTTCCCAAATGATGATATTTATTAATGCCGTGGCAAAAGAAAATATATATCCAAAAGATTATGCACAAGGTTTTATAAAATTATTAAATCCACTATGTCCACATATAACAGAAGAAATATGGGAAAATTTAGGTAATAAAAACACAATTGCCTATGAAAAATGGCCAGAATATGATGAAGAAAAAACTATTGAGGAGAATATTACAATTGGTGTACAAGTAAATGGAAAATTAAGAGGAACCATTGAAATAAATAAAGATACACCAAAAGAAGAAATATTAAAAATAGCTAAAGAAAATGAAAATGTTAATAAATATCTTGAGAACAGTAAAATAGTTAAAGAAATAGTTGTTCCAAATAAAATTGTAAATTTTGTTGTAAAATAGATTAGTAAAAACTAATCTATTTTCTTGACGAATAAAGCAAATTATGTTAAAGTTATTAGTAATTGATGAAGAAAAATAATAAGTAATTATTTAATGGGAAATAAGAAAATTAGTGGATGATGAAAACTAATCAAAGTTAAATAATGAAATACATATTTTGAGTTAAATCGGTTTATGACCGTTATCCATAAAGGGCATAGAATACTATGAATTAGGGTGGTACCACGGATATACTTCGTCCCTATATTTATAGTATTTTTATATTAAAGGAGGGATAATATGGAAATAGGTAAATATATTGATCATACAAATTTAAAAATGGATGCAACTGCAAAAGATATTACAAAACTATGTGAGGAAGCTATAGAAAACGGCTTTGAAACAGTATGTATTCATCCTTGCTATGTTTCTTTAGCAAAAAATCTTTTAAAAGATACTAATATTGGCGTATGTACCGTAATTGGTTTTCCATTAGGCATGAATACACCAAAAGTAAAATCATTTGAAGCTATTGATGCGGTAGAAAATGGAGCCGATGAAATCGATATGGTTATAAATGTTGGAGCTTTAAAAGATAAAGATTACGACTATGTTAAAAAAGAAATCGAATTAATAAGAGATGATATCGATGGTAAAACATTAAAAGTAATTATTGAAACATCACTACTTACTGAAAAAGAAATAATAAAAATGACAGAAATATGTAATGAGACATTTGTTCATTTTATTAAAACAAATACTGGTTTTGGTAAAAGAGGCGCTTCACTAGAAGATATAAAAACAATCAGTAAACATAAAAATGATGTTTTAGAAATAAAAGCTAGTGGCGGCATAAAAACATTTAAACAAATGAATGAATTAATTGAAGCAGGTGCTACTAGAATAGGCACAAGTAGTGGAGTAGAAATAGTCAAAAATATGAAGGAGGAAAAATAATGACACTATATGAAGAATTAAAATGGCGAGGGTTAATCAAAGATGAAGCAGGGGACGATTTAAAAGATAAAATTGATAATGAAAAAGTAACCTTTTATTGGGGAACAGATCCATCTGCAGATTCCCTTCATATTGGGCATTATTCATCATTATTAACTGCCAAAAGAATGGCTAAAGCTGGACATCATCCAATTTTATTAATCGGTGGAGCTACCGGAATGATAGGAGATCCTAGGCCAACATCTGAAAGAGATATAAAACCAAAAGAAGAAATTGAAGAAAATGCAAAAAAATTAACCAAACAAGTAAAAGAAATTTTTGAAGGAAATGTTGAAGTAGTAAATAATTATGAATGGACTAAAGACATAACCATATTAGATTTTTTAAGAGATATTGGGAAATATATTAATGTTAATTATATGATTAATAAAGATATTATTAAAAGAAGATTAGATACCGGTATTACCTTTGCTGAATTTACTTATACCTTACTTCAAGGTTATGATTTTCTATATTTATATGAAAATAAAAATTGTATAATGCAAGTTGAAGGATCAGACCAATGGGGTAATATTACAACCGGAATTGAATTAATTAACAAAAAATTAGATAAAACCGCTTATGCATTTACTATGCCATTAATACTAGATGCAAACGGCAATAAATTTGGCAAATCTGAAGGTAATGCGCTATGGTTAGATAAAGAAAAAACTTCAAGTTACGAATTATACCAATATTTAGTAAATTCATCAGATGAAAAAGTAGAAGAATATTTAAAGGTATATACATTCTTAACTAAAGAAAAAATCGAAGATTTAATGAAAAAGCATAATGAAAAACCGGAAGAAAGAATTGCTCAAAAAACTTTAGCTAAAGAATTTATAAAAGATTTAAGAGGAGAAGAAGAAGCAAAAAGGGCAATCGAAATAAGCGAAGCCTTATTTAATGGACAAATAAAAAATTTAACTAAAAAAGAAATTGAAATAGCCTTTAAAAATGTTCCAACTTTTGAAACAGAAAGTAATATAGATATTATAAATATGCTAGTAAATGCAAATATCGCTTCAAGTAAAAGAGAAGCTAGAGAGTTTGTAAATGCTGGAAGCATAACGATTAATGAAGAAAAAATAACTGATGAAAATCATATAATAACCAAATCTATAGCCATAGACAATGAAATATTAGTTGTAAGAAGGGGCAAGAAAAAATACTTTATAGGGAAAATAGGGTAAACCCTATTTTTTATTTACATAAAAAACAAAATAATTATAATTCTAATTGAAAGTATTAAATTCTTAATATATAATAAAATAAGAGGGATAAGTTATGAAGAAAAAATGCTTAAGTTTAATTATAATACTAGGTATTATTTATGCGATTTTTGGTATGGCTATATTTTTTGACATAATGCCTAAATATGAAATCAAGCGAAATATCTATACAGTTATAATAACAACGATAATGATTCTCATTTATTTTTTAAATTATATTAATCTAAGTAAAGAAAAAGAGGACTTAGAAATAAATGATAATAATTATAATGTTCCATCAAAAGTTGAAAATTATAGAGATATTCCTTTTAACGAAGATATAATTATGGCTTATTATATTGGAATAAAAGAAAATATAATGAAAATTGATTATATATTGGGTGTTTTCTTGTTAAAATGGCTCAACGAAAAAAGAATAAATATTATTTATGAAAGTAATAATTCCGAATCCTATATCGATTTAAGTAATATAGGTGTATTTGACAATAAAATTGAAGAAGAATTAAAAAATATATTTAATAAAATTGCTCCAAATAAAGAATTAAGGTTCAAAAATTTTAAAGAATGGTTAAAAGAAAATTATAGAGTAATTGATGTATGGACAACTTTGGTAATTGAAGAATCTAAAAGGAGATTGATAGATAATCAATATATAATAATAGGAGAAACATATGAGTTTACTCCAAAATTAGCAGAAGAAGTAATAAAATTAAAAGGATTAAGGCAATTTCTAGAGAGTATGACTGAAATTAATGAAAAAGAAATAAAAGATATTCATTTATTAGAAGAATATTTAATATTTGCTATGAGCTTCGGACTAGCTGATAAAATAGAAATACAGTTAGGGAAATTTACTCATGAAAAATTGCCAGCATTTGCTTATCATAATTTTATAGAATATTTATTTGAAATATCTGTAACAGGAGTCGTGACAGGAATGGCAGAAAAAAACAAATAAAAAAAATCGGGAAATAATTTCCCGACTTTTTATCTGTTGTAATATTCGATAATTAACGCTTCATCGATATCCGCATTAAGTTCACTACGTTCAGGCATTCTAACATAAGTCGCTTCCATTTTCTTATCATCATAAGTGATATATTCAACTCTTTTTTGTAAACCTTCTAAAGCAGCTTTAACAACTTTAAGTTCTTTATCATTTTCAGGTAAACTTATAATATCACCAGGTTTAACTTGATAAGATGGGATGTTAACTTTTTTGCCATTAACAGTTATATGTCCGTGGTTAACTAGTTGTCTCGCACCTCTTCTAGTAGCTGCAAAACCAATTCTATAAACTAAATTATCTAAACGACTTTCTAATAGTTTAAGTAAGTTTTCACCATTGACACCTTTCATTTTTACGGCCTTTTCAAATGTTTTATGCATTTGAGTTTCACTTATACCATACATAAATCTAACTTTTTGTTTTTCTTGTAATTGAATTCCATAGTTAGAAAGTTTCTTTCTTCTATCTTGACCATGATCACCTGGGGCATAAGGTCTTTTAGCTAATTCTTTACCATTTTCTAAAATAGAAAAACCAAAACGTCTAGCTTTTTTATAAGTAGGTCCAGTATATCGTGCCATATTCTATCCTCCTTTCACACGTGGAAAGGTTATTTTAGTAAATTATAGGGTGGACTAAATCAATATTAGATCTAGCAGCGATAGCTCTAATAACCCCTGTAGGGAATAACCACATTATAACTACCA
This sequence comes from Bacilli bacterium, assembly GCA_017513865.1. Lineage (GTDB taxonomy): Bacteria > Bacillota_I > Bacilli_A > RF39 > UBA660 > Coprosoma. The sequence continues at coordinate 17,077 of JAFWMN010000004.1, forward strand.
AAATAACGCTGCTTCAAACACGTCTTAATAATTATATTATGTTTGCCCTTTAAAGTCAATACTTTTATTAAAAAAGATCCTACTTAAATATATAAGAATTAATTAAAAAAATAACAACAAAACAAAACTTTTATAAAAATTTACAAAAATAGACAAAAATATGTTATTATTATAATAGGTGATTAATATGGACAACATAATGATTATTGTTGGAATTGTATTAGCTTCAGCTTTAATATCCATAATTTTAGTACTGCACCTAATGAGAAAAAGCAAAAAAAACAAATATAAAAAGCTAATAGATAAATTGGATTATCAAAAAAATGAATTAGACACATCACCAGTAGGTCCAGAACTTGCTAAACTTCAAAATTTTATTAATAATGAAAAGTTAGAAGTTATGTACAATAACTGGAAAGATAGATTAGATGATATTAAAGAAATAAAAATTCCTAAAATAACGGACATGCTTATCGAAGCCGAATATCTCCTTTCTAAAAAAGATTATAAAAGTGCGATGTATAAAATAGCTAAACTAGAGATGGAGATATATAAGGTAAGAACTACTTCAGAGTTTTTATTAGAGGAAATAAAAGAAGTCACCAATAGCGAAGAACGAAACAGAGGAAGTATTACGAAACAAAAAGCTCATTATCGTGAACTATATTTAAAATTCAAAGAAACTGAAGCTGAATATGGTGAATATGCAGAAGCAGTTGAAGAAGAATTTAAAACTATAGCTAAAAGATTTGAAGATTTCGAAACTCTAATGGAAAGAAAAGAACTAACAGAAGTCCCAGAAATATTAAAAATCATCAATGAATTACTAAAACATATTGAAGTTGTAATTGAAGAATTACCATCAATAGTTTTAATCGGTAAAAATATTTTACCAAAAAAAATTGATCAAATATCAAAGATATATAATAAAATGAATGAAGAAGGTTATCCATTAGATTATTTAAACATTGAATACAATATAAATGAAGCTAAAAAGAAAATAGCTGATATATTAGATAGAGCCAAAGTTTTAAATCTAGAAGATAGTTTGTTTGAATTAAAAGTATTAACCGAATACTTTGAAAAATTGTTTACTGATTTTGAAAAAGAAAAAGTAATAAAAGTAGATTATGAAGACGCTAGCAGTACATTGAAAAACAAACTTAATAAAATCAATAAATTAGTTGAAGATATTTTTAACGAGTTAGATTATTTAACAAAAATGTATAATTTGTCGGAGGAAGATGTTAATAATTTTAATGAGGTAAGAAAAGAAGTAGAAGAGTTAAACAATGATTATAATACCTTACTAAGTCATACAAAAACTCAGAACTTTGCATATTCAAAACTAACTGATAGTATTGATGAATTATTTGTAAGACTATCTAAAACCGAAAGTAAATTAGACAACTCATTAAACGTATTAGGTAATATGCATGATGATGAAATGCGTGCAAGACAACAACTAACTGAAGTAAGAGATTTATTAAAAGAAGCTCAAACACAAATTAAGAATTATAATCTTCCAGTAATTCCTAATAAATATTACGTAGAATTAAAAGAAGCAAAAGAAGCTATGGGGGAAATAGTTAAAGAATTAGAAAAGAAACCTATTACCATTGAAACTTTAAATACTAGAGTAGATACTGCAAGAGACTTAGCTTTAAAACTATCAGGTAAAACTAAAGAAATGATGCAGATGGCTAAATTTGCTGAAATGGCCATTGTTTATGGAAATAGATATCGTTCAAAAGAAAAAGACTTAGATAGGAATCTAAATTACTCAGAAAGTCTTTTCTATAAAGGTGAATACAAAAAATCTTTAGAGCTTACCATTAACTCTTTAAATAAAATTGAACCAGGTATTTATGATAAATTGTTAGAATTATCTGAAAAAAAATAGACATATGAGAAATCATATGTTTTTTCTTTACATTAAAATTAAAATTTGGTAGAATTGATATGTTTTAAAGAGGTGATCAAATGACAGAATTAATAATGATCAAATATGGAGAGTTAACAACAAAAAAAGATAACAGAAAAGAGTTTATAAAAATTTTAACTCAAAATATTGAAAGATTAATCAAAGAAGAATATGAAATTATTAAAGATAACTCAAGAATGTATATAAAATGTAAAAACGTAAATAAAATATCAAAAAAATTACAAAAAATTTTTGGTATTCACGGTATATCAATTGTTCATAAAGTAAATAATAATTATGAAGAAGTTTTAAACAATGCTTTAAACATTATGGATAAAAGCAAAAAAACATTTAAAGTAATAACTAAAAGAGCTGATAAAAATTTTGAAATAAGCTCTATGGAATATAGTAAAAAAATAGGCGGACTTATTTTAAAAAATTCAAATTACAAAGTTGATGTGCATAATCCAGATATAATTTTAAATATTGAAATAAGAAAAGAAGGAACATATATTTATACTGATGAACTTAAAGGGATAGGGGGCTATCCAGTTGGTGTTCAAGGCAAGGGATTACTCATGTTAAGTGGTGGGATCGATAGTCCAGTAGCCGGCTATTTAACCATGAAAAGAGGAGTAAATATTGAATGTTTATATTTTGAATCACCTCCTCATACATCAGAGGAAGCTAAAAATAAAGTTAAAGAACTAGCAAGTATTTTAAATGAGTATTCAGGTAAAGTAAAATTACATGTAGTTCCTTTTACAAAAATTCAAGAAGCAATATATAAAAATTGTCCTGATAATTATATGATAACCATTATGCGAAGAATGATGTACAGAATATCTGAAAAATATGCAAAAAAAATAAAAGCTAAAATAATCATTAACGGTGAAAGCATTGGCCAAGTAGCCAGTCAAACATTAGAAAGTATGGTATGCATAAATGAAGTCACTAATATGCCAATTATAAGACCAGTAGCTACATATGATAAATTAGAAATAATCGATATCGCTAAAAAAATAAACACTTATGAAACTAGCATTTTACCATATGAAGATTGTTGTACAATTTTTGTACCAAAACACCCTGTAATAAAACCTGAATTAGAAAAAGCAAAAGAATATGAAAAAAAATTTGATTATGAAAAACTAATAAATGAATGCATTAGTAATATAGAAACAATAACTGACTTCAAAGAAAACAAATTTGAAGACCTTCTTTAACAAAAATTACCAATAAAAAATAAGTATTTTTTAACCAAATGTACACACTATATAAATGTACAGGAGGTGAAATACATGACGAGCAAAAAAAAACGTTTAGTAGTTCCTGGAACTAAACAAAATACAGAACAAATGAAATATGAAATTGCTAGCGAACTAGGTGTTAATATGGGACCAGATGCTACTAGTAGAGCAAATGGCTCAGTTGGTGGCGAAATTACTAAAAGACTTGTCCAAATGGGTCAACAACATATTTCGGGTAATTATTCAAATAAATCTAAATAATATAAAAAGTAACTGCCAAAAGTTACTTTTTTTTATTAATGGGAAGTTATTGTGGTATAAACAAAAACACGTGGACTATTTATGTTATTAAAGATCATAAAATTACAGTATAATGTACTAGGAATAAAAAAATGAAAGAAAATGAAAATTATATGATAAGTTAATTAATTTTTTTGAAGAGGAGGAATAATAATGGAAAAAATAAGAATAGGAATATGTGGTTACGGTAATTTAGGCAAAGGAGTAGAAAAAGAAATAATTAAATCTAAAGATATGGAGTTAGTTTCAATCTTCACTAGAAGAAATCCTAAAGATTTAAAAACAACTACTAAAACAATAAGTATAGATGAAGTAGCCAATTACCAGGACAAAATAGATGTAATGATTATGTGTGGTGGTTCAGCTACTGATCTTCCAAAACAAGTTGAAGAAATAAATAAATTTTATAATACAGTAGACAGCTTTGATACTCATGCTAAAATACCAGAATACTTTGAAGGTGTTAACAAAAACGCGATCAAAAACAAAAAGATATCGATTATATCAGGAGGGTGGGACCCAGGGCTATTTTCAGTTATGAGAACATACATGAGTGCAATACTTCAAGATGGTAAAACCTATACATTCTGGGGTAAAGGAGTAAGTCAAGGGCACTCTGATGCCATTAGAAGAATTAATGGAGTTAAAAATGCTATTCAATATACAATCCCAATAGAAAAAGCTATGGAAAAAGTTAGAAATAATGAAAATCCAAATCTTACGACAAAAGAAAAACATTTAAGAGAATGCTTCGTCGTAGCTGAAGATGAAGCAGACTTAGAAAAAATAGAAGAAGAAATTAAAACAATGCCTAACTACTTTAATGATTATGAGACGATAGTTAACTTTATTTCTGAAGAAGAACTAAAACAAAATCACAGCAAAATGAGTCATGGTGGCTTTGTAATTCATAGTGGTTCTACAGGGGAAAATCAACATATAATGGAATTTTCCCTCAAGTTAGATTCTAATCCTGAATTTACCTCCTCGGTTTTAATAGCTTTAGCTAGAGCTAATTATAAAATGCAAAAAGAAAAAAACTATGGTGCTAAAACCATATTAGATATTCCGCCCGCATTTCTATCACCATTATCTAATGAGGAATTAAGAAAAACAATATTATAAAATAACAGAAAATCTGTTATTTTTTTAATACTTCATCGATAAGACCATAATCCAAAGCTTCAAAAGAAGATAAAAAATAATCTCGTTCTGTATCATCTTCAATCTTAGAAATATTTTGTCCTGTTTTTTCACTTAGAATTTTATTTAATTTTTCTTTTAATTTTAATATTCTTTCCGCCGCAATTTTAATTTCTGTAGCTTGACCTTGAGCTCCGCCTAAAGGCTGATGAATCATAACTTCACTATTAGGCAGGGCATACCTCATCCCTTTTTCGCCGCTAGCCAGCAAAAAAGCTGCCATACTAGCCGCCATGCCAATACAAACAGTTGAAACCTTACTTTTAATAAAATTCATCGTATCATATATTGCAAAACCACTAGTTATACTACCTCCAGGAGAATTAATATATAAACTAATTGGATCATTATTTAAAGAATCTAAATACAAAAGTTCAGCTACGACAGTATTAGACAAATTATCGTCAATTTCACCATTTAAAATAATAATTCGATCTTTAAGTAATCTAGAATATATATCATATACGCGTTCACCATCACTATTTTTTTCAATTACGCTCGGCACTAACACAAAAATCACCTCTCTAATACTTATAATAGGTGTAAACTAAAAATAATATGCAATAAAAAAAATGACAAAATAGTTAATTTCTGATAAACTATTATATAGATAGAGGGTATAAATATGAAAAAAATAAAGTTAAAATATAAAAACGGATACATAGAAGATATTGAACTAGACACACCATTATATGAAGTAGCTAAACTTATTAAAAAAGAATATAAATATAAAATAGTTGGTGCTAAATACAATTCAAGCTTAGTAAGTCTAAATGCCCCAGTTGTAAGTAGTGGTGAAGTAGAGTTTTACGATATGTCTACACCTCTTGGAAATAGAATTTATTCAAGAAGTTTAGAATTTCTCGCTAATGTAGCCGCAAGAAGATTATTTGGTGAGAATACAGATATCATTATAAACTATTCAATTGATAATGGTATTCACTGCGAAATAATCGGTAAACAAATTAACAGTATTTCGGTAAAGAAAATAGAAGAAGAAATGCAAAATTTAGTAGATCAAAAATTGCCGATTGAAAGTATTGTTGTTGATAGAATAGAGGCCTTAAAATATTTAAAAAAGACCGGTCAAGTAGACAAATCAGACCTTATTAGATATTTGACGGACGACACTATTATGGTAAACCGTTTAGATGATATGTATGATTATTTTTACGGACCTCTAGTTCATAATACTGAAGTCTTAACAAAGTTTTCACTAATATCTTCCGGTGATAACACATTCATAATTCTCTTCCCAACAAAAGAAAATCCAAATAGAATAAAAGATTATGTTGAACATCCACTGACAAATAAAACATATAAAGATTTTAGTAGGTGGGGCGAAGCCGTTGGTATACCAACTGTTTCTGTTTTAAACAAAGTAATCGCCTTAGGTATGGGAGAAGCAGCTGTAAGATTTTTTGAAGCTCATTATAATGAAGAGATTTCTGAAGTAATAGAATCTGTATGCGCTAAAAAAGATAAAATAAAAATGATCTTACTCGCTGGCCCTTCTTCAAGTGGAAAAACAACCACTTCAATGAAAATAGGTTTATATCTAAGAGTAAAAGGAATAGTCTTTAAAAAAATATCATTAGATGATTTCTTTGTTGATAGAATAAAATGTCCAAAAGATGAAGATGGAAATTATGATTATTCGGATATTGAATCATTAGATGTAAAATTATTTCAAAAACAATTAAAAGAAATATTAGACGGAAAAGAAGTCCTTATGCCAACATATAATTTTGTCACCGGCAAACAAGAATTTAATGATAATTATATTAAATTAAACGAAGGAGAAATGCTTGTAATTGAAGGAATTCACGCTATAAATGAAAAACTTACTAGTAATATTCCTAAAGAAGCAAAATTTAAAATATTTCAAAGTCCACTTGCAGGTTTAAAATTTGATAATCATAATAGACTTCATGCAACGGACATAAGAAAACTTAGGAGAATAGTAAGAGATAGCATGGTTAGAGGCATAAGCGCTGAAGAAACTTTATCTATGTGGCCAAATGTTGATAAGGAAACTGAAAAAAATATCTATCCATTCCAAGACAGTGTAAATGCAATCATAAATTCATCACTTGGATATGAGCTAAGTGTTTTAAAAATATATGCAGAGCCTCTACTTTTCGAAATAGATGTCGATAGTCCTATATACCCTGAAGCTAAAAGATTAATAAACTTACTGCGAAGCTTTTTAACAATTTCCAGTGAAATGGTTCCAAAAGATTCAATTTTAAGAGAATTTATTGGGGGAGGTATATTTAAAGAGTACCATATAAGAGAGGAGAAAAGAAAATGATTAGAGTAGCAATTAATGGTTTTGGTAGAATAGGAAGATTAGTATTTAGACTAATGGAAGATGATCCTGATTTTGATGTTGTTGCCATAAATAGTCTAACTGAACCAAAAGAGCTTGCATACCTATTAAAATATGATACAGCGCACAGAAGATATTTAGAAAAATATATTACATATGACGATGAAAATATCATTGTAAAAGGAAAACCAATAAAAGTATATAAAGAAAAAGATCCAATAAATCTTCCGTGGGGATTATTAGATATTGATGCTGTATATGAATGTACTGGACAGTTTACTGATAAAGAAAAGGCCAGCGCCCATATCAAGGCAGGAGCTAAAAGAGTGATAATTTCAGCCCCAGCCAAAGGGAATTTAAAAACAATAGTTTATGGAGTAAATGAAGATATTTTAACTGAAAATGATAAAATTATAAGTGCCGCTTCATGTACAACTAACTGTTTAGCTCCTGTAGTAAATATTTTAAATAATGAGTTTGGCATAAAAAAAGGTTATATGACAACAGTTCATGCTTACACTAATGATCAAGCCATATTAGATTCAACTCACCCAAAAGGAGCCATTTCAAGAAGAGGTAGAGCAGGGGCCGCCAATATCATACCAGCTTCAACAGGAGCAGCTAGTGCTTTAGGAAAAGTTATACCAGCTTTAGATGGAAAACTAGATGGAAGTGCTTTAAGAGTTCCCGTAATAACGGGGTCAGTAGTTGATTTAAGTCTAGAATTAAATAGAAAAGTAACCAAAGAAGAAATCAATGAAACATTTAAAAAATATGCCAATAGTACTTTAGGTTATACTGAAGATCCAATCGTATCAAGTGATATCATTGGAGATACCCATGGAGGTATTGTAGATGGCTTACTTACAAATGTCCTACAAACGGAAAATGGTGAACTAGTTAAAGTGATCGCTTGGTATGACAACGAAATGGGTTATAGTGCCCAAATGGTGAGAACCGTTAAACACTTATGTCAAAGATAACCATCTGAAAGAAGGAATAGAGTGAAAAATATTAAAAATTATGATGCTAAAAAATATGAAAATCCAAAATATGAAAAAGTAGAAGAAGGTATATATAAAATATTTGATGATTGGAAACATGAAGATTTATATGTTACCTCTTTATCGTTTGTTCAAGAACCAGAATTAGGAGAAGGAGAAGATGCAAGTTATATATCACAATATCCATTAGAAGATGTTTTGGATAAATATCTTGTATTTATATCTGATTTTTATGAAAGCTTAAATACACCTGATTCAAAGGAATGCTACCAAGAATTTGCAAGTCCGCGCCTAAACGCTGTACAAGGACTAAGAACTATAATAGATAAACATGTTTATAACAAAGAAGAAGATGGAAAAATAAAATTAGTTATAGAATAAAAGTAAATATTAAAAAGATCACCTAACAAAAGGTGATTTTTTCATGTAAAATAACCTTGTTATTATTATAAAAATATTATAAAATAATATATAGGTGATATAAAATGAAAAAAGGATTTACCCTAGTTGAATTACTAGCTGTAATAGTTATAATAGGAGTTATTACTTTGGTAGCCGTGCCAAACATTGTAAAAACGAATAAGCAATCAGTAGATAAGCAGTATAACGATTTTAAACAAACAGTAATAAATGCTACTGAAACATATGTTGAAATTCACGAAGAATTGAAAATAAAGGCTTTAGCTACCGACGGAATCACAATTGAAGTAAAATCTTTAATAAATGAAGGATTTTTAAATAAAAGTTTAGAACACCCTATAGATAAAAAACAAATTGGTGATGCTTCAGCAAATTATAAAGTTAACGTAAAAGCTGAAGGACAAGGCAGCGTAGTCACAAAAATAACGTATACATTTAAAGAGTCATAGGAGGTAATTATGAAAAAAACTATCAAAGATTATAAACTAAAAGGTAAAAAGGTAATTATAAGATGTGACTTTAATGTCCCAATGGATGGAGACATTATCAAAGATGATAATCGTATAAGACAAAGTTTAAAAACAATAAGATACGCTAGAAAAGAAGGCGCTAAAGTTATTTTACTTTCACATCTAGGGAGAGTTAAAAATGAGGAAGATAAAGAAAAGAACACTTTAAAACCTATTGCTGAAAGACTATCAAAATTACTTAGAAAAAAAGTAATCTTTATAAATCAAACTAGAGGCAAAGAATTAGAAGAAGCCATAAAACAAATGAAAGAAAAAGATGTCATTTTAATTGAAAACACGAGATTTGAAGATTTAGAAAAAAACAAAGAAAGCAAGAATGATAGAAAATTAGGTAAATATTGGGCTAGTTTAGGTGATATTTATATTAATGATGCCTTTGGGACGATTCATCGAAATCATGCTTCAAATCTAGGAATTTCAAAACACTTAAAAAGTGGTATCGGTTTTCTAGTTGAAAAAGAAATAAAACAGTTAGAAAAATTAACAAAAAATCCCAAAAAACCATACACTATAATTTTAGGCGGTTCAAAAGTAAGTGATAAAATAGGATTAATTAAAAATTTAATTAAAAAAGCTGATTATATATTAATAGGTGGAGGTATGGCTTTTACATTTTTAAAAGCCGCCGGATTTAAAGTAGGCTCTTCAATATGTGAAAATGAGGAAGTTGATTTTTGTAAAGAATTACTAGACAAATATCCAGATAAAATAATTTTACCTATCGATGTTATAACCGCTAAAGAAATAAAAAAAGATACCAAAACAAAAGATAGATTTATAAATGAAATAGAAGAAGATGAAATTGGCCTAGATATTGGTAAAAAAACCCTAGAAGTTTTTAAACAATATATAGATGATAGTAAAACAATATTTTGGAATGGACCAATGGGGTATTTTGAAATAAAAAGTTTTTCAAAAGGGACTAAAGGATTGTGCAAAATTATTGCTGATTCAAAAGCATATAAAATTATTGGTGGTGGCGATACTGCTAGAGCCGTTATTGAAATGGGCTATGAGAAAAATATGAACCATATATCAACTGGTGGTGGCGCTTCTCTAGTATTTTTAGAAGGAGTAAAGCTTAAAGCTTTAGATATCATTAATGAAAAAAAATAAAAAAAATCTATTAATAATATTTATATTATCCATATTAGTTTTATATCTATCTTTTAAAGACGATTTCGCTACCAAAGTAAAATATTTAATTTCATTTGATTTCAAGTGGTTAATTTTAGCTTTTATTCTAATCATAATGTACTGGATATTAAAAGGATTAGTTTTGTATTATTGTACACAAAAATTAAAAAAAGAGTATACCAAGAAAAAAGGAATTCATCTAATGATAACCACGCAGTTTTTTCATGCGATTACTCCTTTTTCAACTGGTGGCCAACCATGGCAAATATATAAACTAAAAAAAGAAGGATTAACTTTAGGCGAAAGTACTAATATTGTTATCGAAGATTTTATTGTCTATCAAATAGCCTTAGTTTTTTTAGGCGTAGTAGCAGTTATATCAAATAAACTATTTAATATTTTACCTAAAAATAATGCTTTAGGTCACTTAGTAACAATTGGATTTATAATAAATTTATTAGTTATTGTCGGCTTATTTATAGTAGCTTTTAGTAAAAAATGGAACAAAAAAATAATCGATGGACTAGTAAAAATATTATATAAATTAAGAATTATCAAAGATAAAGAAAAATTGTTAAAAAAATCAGAAAGTTTTATTACCAATTTTCATAAAAGTGCTGAAATATTATTTGAAAGTAAAACAAATTTTATAAAAATTATATTTTTAAATTTTATCGCCCTAATCCTTTTATATTTAATCCCATATGCATTAATTAAAGGATTAAATATTGATATAAATCCATTTAAAGTTGTTGTAACCTCAGCTTACGTAATGTTAGTTGGTTCAATGGTGCCAATTCCTGGAGGAACAGGAGGCTTAGAATATAGTTTTGTATCATTTTTTGGTAGCTTTATTAAAGGATCAAAATTATCAATAATAATGATTGTTTGGCGATTAATTACATATTACTTTGGAATAACTGTGGGAATAATTACCCTAAACATCAATAAGGAGGCAATTAAATGAGAATAGGTATTTTTACAGAAACATATGCTCCCTATATTAGTGGTCTAGTAACTAGTGAAATAATGTTGAAAAAAGCCTTAGAAAAAAAAGGCCATGAAGTATATGTTGTAACAGCTAATTTAGATAACTTCCACTACGAATATAACGAAAAAGAAAGGGTACTTAAAATTCCAGGTATTCCAACTGGCATATATAATGCTAGATTAACTAGTATTTATCCCATGCAAGCGATTAATAAAATAAAAAGTTGGAATTTAGATGTTATTCATTCGCAAACAGAATTTGCTATAGGATCATTTGCTAGACTATTCGCTAAACAATATAATATTCCTATTGTTCATACATATCATACAATGTATGAAGATTATGTACACTATATAACAAAAGGCCACTTTAATAGATCAAGCAAAAAAATAGTTGAATATTTAACCAAGTTTTATTGTGATAAAACAATAGGCGAATTAATTGTTCCAACTAAAAAAGCGTATGATTTATTTAAAGAAAAATATAATGTTGAAAGAAACATTCACATAATCCCCACTGGAATTGAAGTCGATAGATTTTATAAAGAAAATTTAAATGAAAAAAAAGTTAATGAATTAAAGAAAAAGTATGACATAAAAAGAGGCGATTTTACTCTTATCTTTGTTGGTAGGATAGCTGAAGAAAAAAACATCCCGTATATTATTGATGTTGTCGCTGATATCATAAAAGATCAAAAGAACTTAAAATTAATAATAATTGGTGATGGACCAGATAAAGAAAAATATCAAAAATACACTAAAGAAAAAAATGCTAAAAATAATATTATTTTTACCGGCAAAGTTAATTGGGAAGAAATTCACAACTATTATGGTATGGGAAATGCGTTTATTTCTGCCTCAACCACCGAAACTCAAGGACTTACAATTATTGAAGCTATGGCTGCTTCACTTCCAGCTTTATGCATTGATGATGAAAGTTTTAGAGGAACTGTTATTGATGACTTTAATGGCCTTTTATTTAAAAATAAAGAAGACTGCAAAAAAAGTATTTTAAAAATGTTAGAAAATAAAAAAACATTAGAAAAATTAAGTAAAAATGCGAGAAATAGTGCCGAAGGACATTCATCAAAATATTTTGCTGAAAGAGTTTTAGACATTTATAAATTAGCCATAAAAAATAAAAAACCAAGTTATAAAGAAAAACTAAATAATTTTTTGAAAAAGGTGATACCATGGAAAAAATGATTTTTGCCAATCAAAAAATGTATTTTAATGAATTAAAAGAAGTTGAAAAATTCCAAGAAGATATGAAAGACTATAAAGACAAATTTGTAGTTATCCCATCAGATATTTATCTTCAAAGTTTCCTAAACAAAAATTTTATAGTAGGGGCTCAAAACGTATCCGGTGAAAGTGAAGGAGCATATACTGGCCAAACATCAGCTAAATCATTAAAGGATTTAAACGTAAAGTATATTATGATCGGCCATTATGAAGTGAGAAACCAATATAATGAAGATAATAATCTAATCCAAAGAAAAATAGATGAAGCTTTAAAAAACAATTTACAAGTAATTCTATGTGTTGGAGAAACAATAGAAGAAAAAATAAATGGTAAAACTAAAAATGTTATAAAAAAAGAATTAGAACATTTAAATATAAATAAAAATGTCATTATATCATATGAACCAGTATGGGCTATAGCCTCAAATATAACCCCAACTAATGAAGAAATAGAAAATATTGTAAACTATATAAAAGAATTAAAAAACACAAAAGTTTTATATGGTGGCAGCGTCAGCCCAGAAAATATTGAAATTTTAAATAAAATACCAAATCTAAATGGTTTCTTATTAGGTAGTAAAGCCTTAAAAAGTAGTAATTTAAAAAAAATAATAGAAGTTGTAAAATAACTTCTATTTTTATTCGACAAAAGTAGCTATTTTTTACTCTAGCAAACAATGTAAAGATTTTGTATAATTTGAATGTAAAGGAGAATAGAACATGAAAACAAACATTTTAATGATTGATGATAACAAAAATCTAATTGAAATGGTAAAAGAATATTTTAAAAATAATGAAAGTATAAGTATAACGTATGAAGCATATGATGGCGAAGAAGGATTAAAAAAACTAGAAGAAAATAAAGATAGTGTTGATTTATTAATTTTAGATTTGATAATGCCCAACAAAGATGGATTTTATGTGCTAAATGAAATGAAAAAAAGAGGACTAAATCAAAAAATTATTGTCGCCACAAGTTATAATGCTGCTGAAGTAATTAGAGAAGTATCAGAATATGGTGTAAGTTATTATGTTTTAAAACCTTTTGATTTAAACATCTTGGAAAAAAGAATATATGATATTATGAATAAACAACCCGACAGCAAAAACATTGATTTTTATAATAGTAATATCCAAGTATCCATAACAAAAATGTTACATGAACTCGGAATACCATCACACATAAAGGGCTATGGATATATTAGAGAAGCCGTAAATATAATATTTGAAAATCCTGAAATAATTGGTGGAATAACCAAAGAATTATATCCAGAACTAGCTTTTAAATTCAATACAACAGTATCAAGAGTAGAAAGAGCAATAAGACATGCGATTGAAGTGAGCTGGAATAGAGGAAATTTAGATTTCATGGAAGAATTATTTGGATATAGTGTTGATATTGATAAAGCAAAACCGACAAATTCTGAATTTATGGTCACCATTGCTGATAAATTAAGACTAGATTTTCATAAAGTAATCTAGTTTTTTTTAAAAAAATATGCTAAAATTAAAATAAGGTGATAGTATGAAAAATAAAGGATTCACATTAGTGGAAATACTAGGAGTAATAGTAATAGTAGGATTATTACTATTATTAATAGTACCAAATATTGTAAGTAAAATAGGAAAAGGA
>JAFWMN010000013.1 GCA_017513865.1 Bacilli bacterium
AATGGGCAAGTTTCAATATACATATAATGCAAACGCAACAAATTATCAATCAGGATCAAACGATCAAACACAGTGGAAAGATCTTACAGGATGTAATAATAAGGATAAATGTAAAACAGAACCATGGAGTGCAAGTAGAAATCAAACAACATATATAAGAGCTTGTGATAAAGTAGGGAACTGTTCAGGGAAAAGTAGTACAAAAATAATGATAGATAAAGTAGTGCCAACATGTACAGTAAAGAAAACAACAACAGATTCACCAAATGGTGTATCAGTAACAATAACCTGTAGTGATCCAAAAATAAATGGACAAGATGGATCAGGAATCAAGACATGTGCCGGAGTAAATGGTGCAACAGCAACCAAAACAGGATTAAAATCAAGTCAAACATATACTATAGTAGATAATGTTGGAAACAAAGGGACATGTAAAGTAACAATAAATTCTAGAAAACAATATGCACAAAGACACTGTAATCAATGTAAGAGCTGTTCAAGTGCTGGATGTGCTTCGCGTAGCTCATCATGGGTATGTACTAGTTATGGAAGACGTTATGTTTTCGCTTTCTGTCAGACATTATCATGTATGCGTACGCCAGGATGCTGCGAAGGTGCCGGATTTGGACCATTTAAGGCAAATTGTGGATGTCAGGCTTACAAACCAGAGTCTTATTGTGTAGACGGATATCATCCATGCAATAGTTATTATAGAAATTGTTCAGTTTGTGGTGGCTGCAATTCCTGGGGAAGCTATGGTTCTTGGACACGTAATAAACCAACATGTAGCGGAGCATACTCATGTAAAGAAAGAACAGTATTTTATTAAGATGCCAATAGGCATCTTTTCTTTACACATAACCTCTTAAAAAAAACAAAAATAATTGAATAATAATAATATTTAATTTATACTATAATTAGGTGATATTATGAAAAACAAAGGATTTACTTTAATAGAACTTTTAGGAAGTATTACATTATTAGCTGCAATTGCCTTAATTGCTTTTCCAGCCATATTAAGTTTATTAAATAACTCACAAACAGAAATTGATAAAGCAAAAAAAGAATACATTGAAAGTGCTGCTGCTGAATATGTAAATGATAATATAAATGATTACGAAAAAATTAAAGATTCAACAAAGTCAATACCCGTCAGTATACTTATTTCAGAAGGATATATCAGTGAAAGTATGATAGAACCTAAAGACGGTTGGTGCGTTAAAGTTAGTGTAGTTGAAGCAACTAATGAAAATGGAACAAAGAATTTAAAATACACATATAAATTTAAAACAGATTGTTAAGTATTGAATTTAAAAGGTATTTATAATATAATTATCCAAGGTGATTTTCATGTGGAAAATTGGAAATATTAAAATAAAAAATAAAATCGTCTTGGCTCCAATGGCGGGCATATCTAATCCAGCTTACATAAAAATATGTGAAGAAATGGGGCTAGGATATGCTATAACGGAGTTAATAAGTGCTGAAGCAATTATTAGAAATAATAAAAAAACCTTAGAAATGCTCAAAGGGTATGATAAATTAAATATTCCAGTTGCCATTCAGTTATTTGGATCTAACGAAGAGGTAATGGGAAAAGCTGCTAAAATAGTATCTGAAAAATATAATTTTAAAATAATTGATATTAATATGGGCTGTCCAGTACCTAAAGTCGCCTTATCAGCTGAAGCAGGCAGTGCTTTACTTAAAAATCCCAAAAAAGTAGAAGCTATAGTAAAAAGCGTTGTAAATAGTGTAGATATTCCCGTAACAGTTAAAATAAGAAGTGGTTGGGATTATGAACATATAAACGCTGTGGAAATAGCTAAAATATGTGAAAAAGCAGGGGCCAAAGCCATAACTGTCCACGGGAGGACAAGAAGTCAAGGCTATAGTGGCAAAGCTGATTTAGATATAATAAAAAAAGTTAAAGAAATCGTGAAAATTCCAGTTATCGGTAATGGCGATATCAAAACTAAAGAAAATGCCAAACACATGTTAGAATATACCAAATGTGATGCCATTATGATAGGTAGAGGTGCCTTAGGAAATCCTTGGTTAATAAATAATATAGTAAATAATGAAGAAAAAAAACCAACTAATAATGATAGAGTTGATATGATAAAAAAACATTTTAAATACTTACTAGAAATAAAACCAGAAAAAACGGCCCTTTTAGAAATGAGAACTCACGCAGCCTATTATTTAAAGGGAATGCCTAATTCCACCAAAATAAAAGAAAAAATATTTAAAACCAAAACAAAAGAAGAATTTTTAAAAATAATAGAAGAAATATAGAAAGTGTGATTGAATGTTTTTTAAAACAAATATATATAAAAAAATATATGATAAAATTAAAAAAAGCAACACCATCGTTTTAGCCCGTCATGTTGGGCCTGATCCTGATGCTTTAGGTAGTTCCCTAGGACTAAAACAAATAATTTTAGATAATTTCCCAGAAAAAAAAGTATATTCTATAGGTAATCCGGCTTCTAAATTTAGTTTTCTTGGTACAGTAGATAAACTTCCAGAAGATTTAGATAACAAAAACATTTTATTAATTGTCACCGATACCCCTGATCATCGAAGAGTAGATGGAGTAGATCCTAGGAACTTTCCAAATTCTATTAAAATAGACCATCATCCTTTTGTTGAAAAGACATGTGAACTAGAATGGATTGATGAAACTGCTTCAAGTGCTTCACAAATGGTTTTAGAATTTGTTTTCAATACTAATCTAAAATTAACTACGAAAGCTTCAGAAAAATTATATGCTGGTATAGTAGCTGATACTGAAAGATTTATGTTTTCATATTCAAGTTCTAAGACATTCGGATTAATAAGTAGATTATTAAAAGAAACAGATTTAGATATTACAAAAGTATATAACGATTTATATTTAAGAGAGTTTAAAGAAATTAAATTTCATGGATATATGGCTCAAAACTATATTATAACTGATAATAAAGTAGGATATTTAATTATAAACGATGAAACACTAAAAGAATATGATGTCGATGCGGCAACCCCAGGCAATATGATTAATAGTTTTAACCATATAAAAGAAATGCTAGTATGGGTAACTGCCACGTTAGATAAAGAATTAGGCAGCTTTAGAATTTCAATTAGATCACGAGGCCCAATAATAAATGAAGTGGCTGCAAACCACGGCGGAGGTGGGCATATGTATGCTAGTGGAACAAGACTTAAAACGGAAGAAGAAATAAAAAAGCTAATCGAAGATTTAGATAAAATAACTGAAAAATATATAAAAAATCTCTAGAATTTCTAGAGATTTTTATCTATAGTAATAATAACCACCATAGTAAGGATAATATGGATAATAATTAGGTCTATTATAAAATATTGGTGAGATAAGTCCACCCGTAATTCCCCCTAATAAAAATGGTCCCCAAAAATTACCCTGATTATTAAAATTAGGTCTATATCCTGGCCTAAATCCATGATTCATAATAAGCCTCCTTCATAATATGATATGTAAAAACTTAAAAACAGTTAAAATAAAAAAAATTAAACATATAATTTTTTAGGTGAGAAAATGAAAAATTTTTTTCAAAGTATTGGCATAATTAGCTTAATGATTGGTAGTTTTATGTTAACAGACAAAATATCTACCACCTCTAAATTAAGTAATGAATTATTAAATGAAATAAAAAGTAAAAAAGATGGCTATAAAGAAAATGCTATTGAACCATTAATAAAAGATAATACTATTATTCCGGGAGTTAATGGTAAAGAAGTAGACACAGAAAAAAGTTATGAAGAAATGAGTAAAATAGGATATTTTAGTGACAAATTATTAGTATATAAAACCCTACAGGTAGAAGAAAAACTAAACAAAAACAAAGATAAATATATAATAAGTTTAAATAATAGTAAAATGACAATATCTTTAATATTTAAAGTAGATGAAAAAGATGACATTACTAATATTATAAAAAACTTAAATAAAAGAAAAATAAAAGGAACATTTTTTGTAAACAGTAATTACTTAGAAAAACATCATAATCAAATAATAAAATTAATTAATGAAGGACATATAATAGGTAACCTAAGTAATAATGAAGATTACACAGATAGTGATTTTGTTTGGATGAAAACAATAATTACCAATATTGGTAATCAAAAAAACAATTACTGTTATACCGAAAAAGAAAAAAAAGAGATTATTAAAAATTGCAAATTGCATGATTCATATACTATAAAACCAACTATAATAATAAAAAACAATCATCTTTTAAATATAAAAAAGCTATTAAGACCAGGATTTATAATTTCTTTAGAGGTAAATAATAATTTAAATAATGAAATAGAAACAATCCTAAATTATATAGACTCAAAAGGCTATACCATAAAATCCCTAGAAGAAGGGTTAAAAGAATAATTTAATAAATACTTGACATAATTTGCCGTTTTCATTTGTTTTTAAACGGTTTTTTTGATACAATTAAAAAGGTGATAACATGGCAAAATATGATGAGAGTTCAATAAAAATACTAGAAGGACTAGAAGCTGTAAGAAAAAGACCAGGAATGTACATCGGTTCTACAGATAAAAGAGGGCTTCATCATTTAGTATGGGAAATAGTTGATAATAGTATTGATGAAGTAATAAATGGCTATGGAAACAAAATAATTGTAACCATTCATAAAGATGGTTCCTTAAGTGTTGAAGACTTTGGTAGAGGTGTTCCTGTTGGGAAACATCCAAGTGGAAAAAGTACTCCAGAAGTAATATATACTATTTTGCACGCTGGTGGTAAATTTGAGACATCGGGTTATAAAGTATCTGGTGGTCTTCATGGTGTTGGAGGATCTGTTGTTAATGCTTTATCTAAATGGATGGAAGTTACTATTAGAAGAGATGGCGGCGAATACTTTATTGCTTTTGAAAATGGTGGCCATGTAAAAACGCCACTCAAACAAATAGGGAAATCACATAAAACAGGAACAACTGTTAGATTTATGCCTGACAGTACAATATTTCAAACCACAACTTTTTCATATAGTACGATATGTGAAAGAATGCAAGAAAGTGCATTCTTACTTAAAAATTTAACTTTAGAAGTAAAAGATGAAATATCTGAAAGAAGTGAAATATATCACTATGAAAAAGGATTAAATTCATTTGTTGAATATTTAAATACTGACAAAAAAGAAATTCACAAACCATTCGATTTTGAAGGAAATAAAGATGGAATTAATGTCGAAGTGGCATTTCAATATACTGAAGGATACTCTGAAAATATAATTTCATTTGTAAACAATGTTAAAACATCAGATGGTGGTACTCATGAAGTTGGTTTTAAAACAGCTATTACTAGAGTATTTAATGACTATGCAAGAAATAATGGATATTTAAAAGCTAAAGATAAAAATTTTGAAGGACCAGATACTAGAGAAGGATTAACCGCTATTATAAGTCTACAAATACCAGAAAAATTACTACAATTTGAAGGACAAACCAAAGGGAAATTAGGAACCCCTGCTGCTCGTACAATAGTTGACAGTATAACTACTGAACACATGCAGTTTTTCTTGGAAGAAAATAAAGATATAGCTATTAAAATATTAGAAAAAATGGTTAAATCAAAACAAGTAAGAGAAGCTGCTAGAAAAGCAAGGGATGAGGCTAGAAATGGCAAAGGAAAAAATAAAAAAGAAAAATCAATTAGTGATAAGTTTACTCCAGCTCAGTCTAAAGACCCCAAAATAAATGAATTATTCTTAGTCGAAGGCGATTCAGCTGGTGGATCAGCTAAACAAGGAAGAGATAGAAAATTTCAGGCTATACTTCCTTTAAGAGGAAAAGTAATAAATACAGAAAAAGCTTCATTAACTGATGTTTTAAATAATAATGAAATAAATACTATGATTCAAACAATCGGCGCTGGAATCGGCAGCGATTTTGATATCAAAGATTGTAATTATGATAAAGTAATTATCATGACCGATGCTGACGATGATGGAGCTCATATAACTATCCTTTTACTGACATTCTTTTATAGATTTATGAAGCCTCTAATTGAAAATGGCCATTTATATGTAGCGATGCCACCACTATATGCTTTAAAAAATGGCAACAAAATATATGATTATGCTTGGAATGATAATGAGGCTGAAGAAATAAGAAAAAAACACAAAGTAAAATTAGAAAAACAAAGATATAAAGGTCTTGGTGAAATGAATGCCGAACAGCTTTGGGAAACAACTATGGACCCTAAAAGACGAAGTTTAATAAAAGTAAATCTAACCGATGCTTCCTTAGCTGAAAGAAGAGTATCTGTTTTAATGGGTGACAATGTTGAACCAAGAAAACAGTGGATAGAAGAAAATATTGAATTTACTTTAGAAGACAATTATACAAAGTAGGTGACCATATGGAAGAAACAAAAGAAACAATAAAAAAAATATATGACTATTCACTAGAGTATATCATGGGTGATAGCTTTGGAAGATATGCCAAAACAATTATCCAAGATAGAGCCCTACCCGATGTTAGAGATGGGTTAAAACCAGTTCAAAGACGAATTTTATATGCTATGTATAAAGATGGAAACACCTATGATAAACCAACTAAAAAATCAGCTAAAGCTGTCGGAAATATCATGGGCTTCTACCACCCACATGGTGATTCAAGTATATATGATGCGATGGTTAGAATGAGCCAGTGGTGGAAAAATAACCTATGCTATGTTGAAATGCAAGGAAATAATGGATCGATGGACGGTGATGGAGCCGCCGCTATGCGTTATACTGAAGCAAGATTATCTAAAGTGGCTGGCGAACTTTTAAAAGATATTAATAAAGATACTGTTTTAATGAGTTTAAACTATGATGACACTTTATTAGAACCAACCGTCTTACCAGCTAAATTTCCCAACTTGTTAGTTAATGGTGCTACTGGCATTTCTGCCGGATATGCTACCAACATTCCACCACATAACTTAGGTGAAATAATTGATGCCACCATAAAAAAAATCGACAGTCCAAACTGTCATTTAGATACAATACTAGATATCGTTAAAGGGCCTGATTTTCCAACTGGTGGTGTAGCTGAAGGTATAGAAGGTATTAAAGAAGCTTTTAAGACTGGAAAAGGGAAAGTAAACGTAAGATGTAAATATGAAATAGTAGGTACTAAAAATAAAAGACAAATAATTATAAGTGAAATTCCTTATGAAGTAAATAAAGCAACCTTAGTTAAAAAAATAGATGATATTAGAATTGAAAAAAAAGTAGATGGCATTGCTGAAGTAAGAGATGAAACTGATCGAAATGGTCTTCAAATAGCTATCGATTTAAAGAAGGATGCTAATGAAGATTTAATTATAAATTATTTACTTAAAAATACAGACATGATGGTTTCTTATAACTATAATATGGTTGCCATAGTAAATAGAAGACCGATGATTTTAGGCATTTTAGAAATACTAGATGCCTATATAGAACATTTGAAAGAAGTTATAACAAGAAGGACAGAATTTGATTTAAAAGTAGCTAAAGCACGAATGCATATTTTAGAAGGTTTAATCAAAGCATTATCAATACTAGATGAAGTAATTAAAACAATTAGAGCTTCGAAAAACAAAGCTGATGCTATTCAAAATTTACAAAATGAATATGATTTTACTAAAGAGCAAGCGGAAGCCATTGTTAATTTACAACTATATAAACTAACTAATACTGATGTTACTGAACTAGAAGAAGAATTAAAACAAAAAGAAAAAGAAATCGCTGTTTGGACCCAAATATTAGAGAATGAAGCCGCTTTAAAACATGTGATGAAAACTGAATTAAAACTAGTTAAAAAAGAGTATGCAACTAATAGAAAAACCGAAATAAAAGAAGATGTAACCGAAATAAAAATAGACAGTACTTCTTTAATACCAAAAGAAGACTGTATGGTTATTGTAACTAAAGAAGGATATGTTAAAAGAGTATCAAAACGTAGTTTTACAGCTAACTCTGAAGAAGAAACAGGTCTTAAAGATAAAGATTATCCGATTGGAATATATGAAGCAAATACTATGGATACTCTCTTAGTGTTTACAGATTTAGGTAATTTCTTATATATTCCTGTTTATGAATTACCTGATTTAAAATGGAAAGATTTAGGAAAACACCTAAGCAATATTATAAAAATAACAAGTGATGAAAATATTATAGCTTCATATTTAACTAAAAATTTTGAAGAAAATATTAATTTCTTAACATTCACTAAAAATGGTATGGTTAAACAAACACCTATTACCGAACTTAAAGTTCAAAGATATACTAAACCAGTAGCGCTAATGAAATTAAAGGGAACTGATAAAATAGTTTCCGTTGAACAAGCTAAAGAAGAAATCTTTATTACCACCAATAGAGGGTATGGCCTAAGATATAAAACAGAAGAAGTTCCAATAACAGGCTTAAGAGGAAGTGGAGTAAAAGCCATAAACTTAAAAGATGATTTCATCGTATCTGGCAGAAGTTATGATGAAGGCATGTTTGTTACTATCATAACCGATAATGGAACAGCCAAAAGAATAAAAATAGAAGAATTTGAAACAACATCTAGAGCGAGAAAAGGAGTTCTTGTCGTAAGAGATGTCAAAACAAATCCTTACCACATAGTAAACTCATTTATTACGAATAATAAACAAGACATAGGTATATTAACAGATGAAATAAATTATTATAAAGTAACTGATTTTAGAGTATGTGATAGATATCAAACAGGGACGCAGATCACAAAGGAAAAAATAGAAAAAGCTTTTTCTAAAATAGAAATAATAAACGATAATGAACCAGAGGAAATAAATGTATCATTAGATGTAGTCGATGAACAAATAATGACCATTGATGATTTTTTAGATGATTTAAAAGATAGTTAAAAAACTATCTTTTTGTGTATAAAAAAACGAAAAATAAATATAATTAGGTAGGAGGAAAATTATGGAAAAAATAATATCATTTAAAAAAAATATACCATTTAAAACTAACATATATGAAATAACAAGCGTCTCTTTGGAGCACACTCTATCTTTAAAAGAAGAAAACTTAATAATTGGCAATTTTATTATTAGTGGAACATATAAAATAACAAGCAGTAGCTTAAATTTAGATGAGTTTAATTTTGAGGTACCTCTTGAAATAAATATTGATAAAAAATATGAAACAAAAGATATAACTATAGATATAAATGATTTTTATTATGAATTAATTAACAACAAAGAATTGTTGGTTAATATTGAAGTTATAATTGAAAACCTTGAAGAAAAAGAAGAAACATTTATTGATGAAGAAAAAACAGAAAAAATAGAACCTCAAGAAGCTGTAACTTCAATATTTGAAAGCCTAGATGATAATGAAAATTATGTTACATATAAAGTACACATAGTAACTGAAAATGACACTATAGAATCAATCACACAAAAATATGGAATAAATATAAACAAATTAGAATTATATAATGATTTAACAGGACTTAAATTAGGTGATAAAATAATAATTCCAACAGATGATTAAAATA
Organism: Bacilli bacterium; assembly: GCA_017513865.1. GTDB lineage: Bacteria > Bacillota_I > Bacilli_A > RF39 > UBA660 > Coprosoma. The sequence goes on from JAFWMN010000013.1 coordinate 9,538, forward strand.
AATGATTTAAAAAGTAAAAAACCCATAAAACGTATAGAAAAAAATGGCAAATCTATAATAATTGATAATGGAGAAAAAACAGTATATAAAGAAGGCTATATCGATAATGAAATATTAGATTATTTAAAATCAAGAAATTTTGAATATATGCCAAATATAAAAAATAATGGTTTATACTACACAATGAACTATATAAAAAGTTTAAACATACCAAATGAACAAAAAATAATAGATTTAATAAAAATAACATCACTACTACATAATAAAACAACGCACTATAAAGAAATAGATTTAGATTATTATAATAAATTATATGAAGATATATATAACAATATAGAGTACTTATATAGTTATTATACTGATTTAATTACTTTAATTGAAGCTAAAGTTTTTCCAAGCCCAAGTGAACAATTATTAGAAAGAAATATATCAAAAATATACGAAGTATTAGAATATAACGAAAAGAAACTTCGTCAGTGGCACACGCTAGTAAAAAATAAAACTAAAGAAAGAAAAGTTATAATTCATGGTAATTTAAAAATAGACAATTTTATTAGAAATAAAAATTCATATTTAATTAGCTGGGATAAAACAAAAATTGCTTCACCTATATTTGATCTTTATAAACTATATCAAAATCATGCCTTAGATTTTGATTTTACCCATTTATTAAAGATATATGAAAATAATTATCCCCTTACCAAAGATGAAAAAGAATTATTATTTATTTTAATAAATATGCCAGACAAACTAAAACTGAATAAAAATGAATATGAAAATTGTAAAAAAATAAGTAAAAGTCTCGATAGAATATATAAAACAGAAAAATTAATATTACCAGAAACATCTAAATAAAGAAAAAGAGAGAAGTATAAAAATAATAAAAACTAAAAACACATTAAGTCTTGTAACAATAAATAAAGTTATTATTAACTGATAAAATAAAATAATAGTAGAAATCAAACATAAAAGACTCCATGTACCAAATCTCATAAAATCACCTATAAATATTATATGAAATAAGTAAACAATAGTTAAATTAAGATTATTTATTCTTTACATCAAAGAAAAATAATGTATAATTAAAATAGGTGGTAATATGAAAAATAAAGGATTTGTCACATCCGCACTATTATACGGTATATTATCAGTTTTTATAGTATTATTATTAAGTACTGTTGCTATAACTGGTAACAGAAAACTTGCAACTGATAAAATAAAACAAAGTGCATTAGATGATGTTCAAGATTTAACTACTGATGAAACATGTTTTACAACTGAACCATATACATATAATGATAAAAGTGGTTATTATAAAATTACTGGCTATGATTGGGAAAACTGTCCTATGACCGTGTTTATTCCTAAAAATGCTAAAATAGTTAGAATAGAGTCCTATGCTTTTTCGGCAGTGGAAGGAAAAAACTTAATTAATGTTACAATACCAGGAACGATTAGTGAAATAGGTGATGATGCTTTTAGTAATAATAGTGGAGTAATCTTTATAATAAAAAACAAAAATATTGATTTAGATCTTCCTGATCAAAATGATGTAGATGAAGGAGAAGTATGGGGAGCCAGTGATTCAACATATAGATTAGAATAAAAAAATATTGACACAAAAGAAGATAAATGGTATATTTATTGATGTTTAGAGATTATATTCATATATAGACTATGAAGTGGTGAAGTAATATAAAAAACTATTTAAAGAGAGCTAGAATGGTGAGAACTAGTAGTAAGCTTTATATGAACAACCCCACAGAGTTACTTACTTAAGTAAGTCGGCTGTAATCCGTTATCATATTATAAGTTTCTTTAAAGATGGAACTATAAGTGATCACTAAAAAAGTCATATAAGGTGGTGCCGCGAATTACAGTTATTCGTCCTTAGGGATGTTAACTGTTTTTTGTTCAAATGCCTGATTAGCTCAGTTGGTAGAGCGCA
>JAFWMN010000005.1 GCA_017513865.1 Bacilli bacterium
ATTACTACTTGGCGTTGTTATTATATTATCTAATTTGGCATCGAATGTTCCTCTATTTGATATCGTTACATCGTAATCCATCGCTGATCCTTTATCATATAGATTCGCTTCCATATAGGCAGTTAAGTCTGTCCATGTTGGAGTACTTACGTTTTCAGCATCACCAGTTGCAACTCCGGTTGTTACATTGGTTATTCTTACATCCCAATTACTTGTTATTCTACTTGTCCCTCTTATTGTTAGGCTTGTTTGGAATGCGGCATAACCTACTGATATCATAAGTAATAATATGAGCAAACTACCTATTATTATGCTTCTATTTTTTCTAGCTCTATGCATGTTACCACGCCCTATTCTTACTATAGTAATATTATATCATGTGTTGATGAATTGTACAATAAAAATTCTCATTTTTTGTCAAAGAGAGAATTTATTTATTTCTTCTGATTTTATTTTTAATTTTAATTCTTATTTATTTCATTCATTTTATTACTTTCCAATTATATTATATAAATTTTTTGTTTTAAGATTATTTGCTTTTTTTACAAAAAAACTAATGGTTTAATCCATTAGTTCTTGTTCTAAAGCTTCTAGCGGTTCATCTTGTAATAGTTCATTTTCTAAACTATATTCAGCTGTTTTATATTTTCTGGCTCCGGTACCAGCTGGTATTAATTTACCAATTATAACATTTTCTTTTAGACCATTTAAGTGATCTATTCTTCCATGTACAGCAGCGTCAGTTAAAATTCTTGTTGTTTCTTGGAATGAAGCAGCCGATAAGAATGAATCTGTTTCAAGTGAGGCTTTAGTAATACCAAGTAATACAGGTTTACCTGTTGCTGGTCTCTTACCTTCTAATAATAATTTCTTATTTTCTTCGGTAAAGTGATTTATATTTATCATTGTTCCTGGTAAGAATAATGAATCGCCTGAATCAATAATTTTGATTTTTGAAATCATTCTTCTAGCCATTATTTCAACGTGTTTGTCGGATATATCAACACCTTGTGAACGGTATACTTTTTGAATTTCAAATAGTATATATTGCTGAACGGTGATAGGGTCTGTTACAACAAGTAGTTCTTTAGGGTTAATAGCTCCGTGGGTAAGTCTAGTTCCAGCTTTTACCTCTTCGCCTTCTTCAACAGCAAGTTTTGATTCGTAATTTGTTATGTGTTCTTTAGTTTCAACATCATTTTTAACATATATTTTATATGTTCCACCATCTTCTTCAATTTTACTTACAACACCGTTTATTTCTGAAATAGTAGCTTTTCCTTTAGGGTTTCTAGCTTCAAATATTTCAGTAACACGTGGAAGACCTTGTGTGATATCGTCTCCTCCGGCAACTCCACCAGTGTTGAAGTTACGCATGGTAAGCTGAGTTCCTGGTTCTCCGATTGACTGAGCGGCCATAATACCTACAGCTTCACCGATTTCAACATCTGATCCAGTGGCTAAATTACGACCATAGCAGTGTTTACAAACACCATGATCAGTTTTACATGTTAAGACTGTTCTTATTGGAACTTTTGTAATACCAGCTTTAATTATTTTTTCAGCAATAGCTTCAGTAATATTTACGTTTTTATCGGCTATTACTTCTTTTGTTTCTGGGTGTAAGATTTTTTTGCTGGTGTATCTTCCAATCATTCTTTCTTCTAATGGTTCAATTAATGTTCCATCAGTATTATAGAAAGCTTCAGCGATAATTCCTTGATCAGTACCACAGTCTTCTTCTTTAACTATAACATCTTGAACAACATCAACAAGTCTTCTTGTTAAGTATCCAGCATCTGCTGTTTTTAGTGCTGTGTCAACAGCTCCTTTACGAGTTCCGTGAGTTGATGTAAAGAATTCAGATACGGTCATTCCTTCACCAAATGATGATAAAATTGGAATTTCAACGTAATCACCAGTTGGTTTTGTCATAATTCCACGCATACCAGCCATTTGTCCATATTGATCAATTGAACCTCTGGCTTTTGATTCAATCATCATGGTAATTGGTGAATATGGGTTTGATTTTAACTCTTTATCTAAATCAGCATATATTTTATCTTTAGCATCAAACCATGTTTGGATAACACTTTCATATCTTTCAGCATCAGTAATTAAACCGCGTTTAAACTGTTTAGTTATTTTTTCAACTTTTTCTTTAGCATCTTTAATAACTTCTTCTTTTATTTTACTATCTTTGAATTCATCAATTGAGATGCTTATTCCTGATAAAGTTGAATATTTAAATCCTAAGTCTTTAATTGCGTCTAAGATAATTGATGTTTCAGTTGTTTGATATCTTTTATATATTTGGGCAATTATTCTGACAATAGCACCTTTATTAAATGGTTTTACTAAAGGCATGTTTTTAATTTCTTCAGGGATGTTTTTACCTTTATCAATGAAATATTTTGCTGGGGTAATCTTTGTAGCATTTTCTTCACTTCCGTCATTTATATATTGGAATGAATCTGGGAAGATTTCATTAAAGATAATTTTACCTGGAGTTGTAACTAAGTATTTATCTAAATATTTATCTGGGAAGATTTTATATTTAAATGATTTTACCGGAATAGCAATACGAGTGTGAAGGGTTATTTCTCTTCTTTCATATGCCATTCTAGCATCATTAGAATTTCTAAATACTCTTCCTTCACCTTCTTCGCCTTCTTTTTCCATGGTTAAATAGTAATTACCTAATACCATATCTTGCCCTGGAGTAGCAATTGGTGAACCGTTTGCTGGAGAAAGGATATTATTTGCAGAAAGCATTAATAATCTTGCTTCAGCTTGAGCGGCTTCACTAATTGGTACATGGACAGCCATTTGGTCTCCATCGAAATCGGCATTGAAGCCAGTACATACTAATGGATGTAATCTAATAGCTTTACCATCTATTAATTTAGGTTCGAAGGCTTGTATTGAAAGTCTATGTAATGTTGGAGCACGGTTAAGTAATACAGGGTGTTCTTTTATTTTTTCTTCGACAATATCCCATACTCTTTCATCTTGATTTTCAATCATTCTTTTTGCAGCTTTAATGTTGCTGGCAATTTCTTTAGATACTAAACCGTTAATTACGTGTGGTTTAAATAATTCTAAAGCCATTTCTTTTGGAATACCACACTCATACATTTTAAGTGAAGGTCCCACGACAATAACTGAACGAGCTGAATAATCAACACGTTTACCAAGTAGGTTTTGACGGAAACGACCTTGTTTACCTTTTAACATACTTGAAAGTGATTTTAATGGTCTATTTCCTGGACCAGTTATATTTTTGCCACGTCTACCATTATCAAATAAAGCATCAACCGCTTCTTGCAACATTCTTTTTTCATTTTGAATGATAATTGAAGGTGCTTGAAGATCAATTAATTTTTTTAATCTATTATTTCTATTGATGACTCTTCTATATAGGTCATTTAAATCGGAAGTGGCAAATCTACCACCGTCTAATTGAATCATTGGTCTTAACTCTGGTGGGATTACTGGTAAGGCATTTAGTATCATCCACTCAGGGCGATTTCCTGATTCCAAAAATGCATCTAAGACATCTAATCTTTTGATTAATCTGATACGTTTTTGACTTGATGTATCTTTTATACCATCTATTTCTTTTTTAATTTCAGCTACTTCTTTTTCTAAGTCTACTTCTTTTAATAATTCTTCAATAGCTTCAGCTCCCATACCTACTCTAAATGTGTTTCCATATTTTTCGTAGTATGTTCGGTAATCTTTGTCACTTATTGTTTGTTTTTTCTCAAGCGGGGTGTCGCCTGGATCTAAAACAACATATGAAACAAAGTATAATACTTCCTCTAATTCTCTTGGTGACATATCAAGAACAAGACCCATTCTTGATGGAACACCTTTAAAGAACCAGATGTGAGATACGGGTGAAGCAAGTTCAATATGACCCATACGTTCACGACGTACTTTTGATTTGGTTACTTCAACTCCGCATCTATCACATATAATATTTTTATATCTTAATCTTTTGTATTTACCACATGAACATTCAAAGTCTTTGGTTGGTCCAAAAATCTTTTCACAGAAAAGTCCGTCACGTTCTGGTTTTAGGGTACGATAGTTCATCGTTTCGGCTTTTTTAACTTCACCGTATGACCATGAACGGATTTTTTCTGGTGAGGCAATGGCAATTCTTAATCCTTCAAAACTATTTGCATCCATTAATTACCCTCCCCTTCCAAATGTTCTAATTCTTCATCAGTTGGTTCTTTTAACTCGAAATCTTCTAGTTCATCTTCAAGTTCTGTACTTTCATCATTTTCTTCTATTTCTTCTGGTGTTTCGTTATTTTCTTTTTGATTCATTTCTTTTTCTTTTAAAATTTCACTTTCTAAATCAGTGTCTGGCACATATGAATCTTTTTCAGCTTCTTCAAGCTCTTTTAATTCTACAAATCTACCTTCTTCATTTAGTACTGTTATATCTAGGCCTAAAGCTTGGAATTCTTTAATAACAACTCTGAAGCTTTCTGGGACTCCTGATTCAGGTAGTTCTTCACCTTTTACTAAGGCTTCATAAACTTTAACTCTTCCAGTTACATCATCTGATTTAACAGTCATCATTTCTTGTAATATATTGGCAGCGCCATAAGCATATAATGCCCATACTTCCATTTCTCCAAAACGTTGTCCACCAAATTGGGCTTTTCCGCCTAGAGGCTGCTGAGTAACTAATGAGTATGGTCCAGTTGAACGTGCGTGAAGTTTGTCATCAACCATATGGTCTAGTTTAATCATATACATAACACCGACGCTTATTCGATTATCAAATGGTTCTCCGCTACGGCCATCATATAGTACCATTTTTCCATCTTCGTCTAAGCCAGCTTCTTTTAGGGCGTCTAATATTTCTTCACGAGTGGCGCCATCAAATACTGGTGTTGCTACATGGACACCCAAGGTTTTGGCAGCCATTCCTAAGTGTAATTCTAATATTTGTCCTAAATTCATACGTGAAGGAACACCTAGTGGATTTAGTAATATGTCGACTGTTTTTCCTTCTTTAGTGTATGGCATATCTTCTTCTGGAAGAACAAGTGATACAACACCTTTGTTTCCGTGTCTTCCGGAAATTTTATCACCAACGCCGATTTTTCTTTTTTGAGCAATGTATACTCTTATTTTTTTAGAAACACCGGCTGGTAAGTCATCATTATCTTCTTTTGATAATACTTGGACATCGCAAACGATTCCACCACCACCGTGTTGTACTCTAAGTGATGTGTCTCTTACTTCTCTAGTTTTTTCTCCAAAAATAGCATGTAATAGTTTTTCTTCTGAAGTAAGTTCAGCCATACCTTTTGGAGTAACTTTACCAACTAAAATATCATCATCTTTTACTTCGGTACCAATTCTGATAATACCATTTTCATCTAAGTTTTTACGAGCCTCTTCTGAAACGTTTGGTATATCTCTTGTAAACTCTTCTGGTCCTAGTTTAGTATCACGACATTCAATTTCACAGTCTCTGATATGAATTGAAGTGAAAACATCATCTTTAACTAATCTTTCGTTTAAAATTACAGCATCTTCGTAGTTATAACCATCGTAGTTTACGAAGGCAATTGTTAAGTTTTTACCTAGGGCCATTTCACCGTTATCGGTAGATGGTCCATCGGCAATAACATCACCAAATTTTACTTTATCACCTTTTCTTACTATTGGTTTTTGGTGGTAACAGGTTCCCATATTACTTCTTTCAAATCCATCCATATAGTAAGTGTCGGTTCCTTTAGCATTTTTAACAATTATTTTATTTGCGTCAACATAGTCAACTACGCCATCGGCTTTGGCTATTATTACTACGCCTGAATCTTTGGCAGCAATTGCTTCAACACCTGTTCCAACTAAAGGAGCTTCTGCTTCTAATAATGGGATTGCTTGACGTTGCATGTTCGCTCCCATTAAGGCACGTTTTCCATCGTCATGTTCAAGGAATGGAATTCCACTTGTTGTTATGGAAATAATTTGTTGTGGTGAAACATCCATGTAATCAACTTGTTCTTTATTTACAAGTAAGTTATCATTTTGATAACGAACAGGTATGCTATCTTCGATTATTTTTCCATTATTTGTTTTTATAGATGCTGGTGCAATATAATACTCTAATTCTTCATCAGCGGTCATGTATTTTATTTCATCGGTTAATTTTGTATTGTTTACTTTGCGATATGGAGTCATTATAAATCCATATTCATTTACTTTAGCATAGCTTGCTAAAGATGTTATAAGTCCGATATTAGGTCCTTCTGGAGATTCAACCGGACATAATCTACCATAGTGTGATGGATTTACGTCACGAACTTCCATTCCAGCTCTATCTTTTGATAGACCACCTGGCCCTAGTGATGATAATCTTCTTTTGTTTGTGAGTTCCGCAATAGGGTTTATTTGATCCATGAATTGAGATAATTGGCTACTACCAAAGAACTCTTTAATAGCAGCTGTAAGAGGCCTAATATTTATTAAACTTTTCGGAGTAACTTCAGTTATTTCTTGAGTACTCATTCGGTCTCTTATCATTCTTTCAATACGGCTTATACCAATTCTAAATTGATTTTGTAAGAGTTCTCCAACTTGTCTTACACGTCTATTTGATAAATGATCTATTTCATCAAAATGGCCAATTCCTTCTAATAAGTTTAAATAATATGAAAGTGAAGCATATATATCAGAGACAGTTAAACGTTTAACATCGATATTCTGATCGTTTCCAATTATTTTAACTATTTTTTCAGGATTTAATTTTGAATAAACATTAATAGTTTGTACTTCACTATATGTGTCTAAATCATTATTGATTAATGCTTCTTTTTTACCATAACCATCGGCGAAGATTGGTTTTAATTTTTCTAGTATTTCTTTTGTTACTTCTGTTCCTTCTTCAGCGATAACTTTACTATTTACTTTTATTGTTTCGGCAAGCTTGCAGCCTAAAAGACGATCAACAATATTTAATTTTTTATTAAATTTATATCTGCCAACTTTAGCTAGATCATATCTAAATGCATCAAAAAATCTAGTGATTAATTGGTTTTTCGCACTTTCTAGTGTTGATGGTTCGCCTGGTCTTAATTTTGAGTGAATGTCAATTAATGCTTCGTCAGTGTTTTTATTTGTGTCTTTTTCAATTGTTTTAATTATGTAGTCATTTTCACCAAACAAATCAATAATATCATTGTCACTTGAAAGACCAACTGCTCTCAAAAGTGTGGTTACTGGCACTTTTCTTGTTCTATCAATTCTCACATATACAATATCTCTAGCGTCTGTTTCATATTCTAACCACGTTCCTCTGGTTGGAATTATTTGACAACCAACGGTTATTTTCCCGTTTTTCTTATCTACTTCTTTTCCAAAGTATACTGATGGAGATCTAACTAATTGCGATACAATTACTCTTTCAGCCCCATTTATTATAAATGAACCACTATCGGTCATTATTGGCATATCACCTAAATAAATTTCTTGTTCTTTTACTTCTCCTGTTTCAACATTAAATAGTCTTGCTTCTACTTTTAGTGGCGCAGCATATGTAGAATATCTTTCTTTGCACTTTTTAATGTTGTATCTTGGTTCATCAAAACTGTAATTTCCAAATTCTAACGACAAATTACCAGTGAAACTCTCCACTGGGAAAATATCTTCAAAGACTTCTTTGATACCTTCTGTTAAGAACCAATTGTATGATGTTTTTTGAATATCTAGTAAATTTGATAATTCAATTGCGTTTTCTGTTTTCGCATAATTTCTTCTTTCGCGTTTTGCGTTGATTTTTTGTATTTTATAAGCCAAATATTTCACCCCTAAACCATGTTTTTAAGATTTTTTTATACCCTTAAAGGGTACATGTCGCCAATTTATAATTATAAAGACTTTTTATTAAAAAGTCAACGGTTTTTGGCCAGTATTATATAAAAACCTTTATTTTTTTTAATTATCTTTGTGTCGGCAATTTCATCTAAGTCTTTCATTGTTGTTTTGGCTCCTTGATTTTTATTAATTACGTAAATAAGAGAGCCATTTTCTTTTAAGTGTTTTAGTGAAGAAAATAATATGTCATTGAGTATTTTTTTACCTACTCTAATTGGTGGGTTTGTTATGATAAAATCATATTTTTTGTTTATGTTACTATAAATATTACTTTGGTAAATGTTTACTTTAACATTGTTTAGTATGGCGTTTTTTTTGGCTAAATTTAAAGCTCTTTCATTGATATCTACCATGTCAACATTCACATTACATACTTTTTTAATATATATTCCTATTGGTCCATACCCACAACCGAAATCTAGAACATCACCTTTAATTTCATCTATATTGATGTTTTCTAAAAGAGATCTGGTTCCAAAATCTAGACCTTTTTTAGAAAATATCCCGTTGTCAACTATCATTTTTAAGTTTTGGTCATTAATGATTATTTTTATTTCTTTTTCTTCACTTTTTACCTTATCATTTGTAAAATAATGTGACATATATTTCTCCTTTTAATAAACGGGTAAAGCCCGCACTATAATATAGTGCAGGCTTAATTTGTTTATAATTATTTAACTTCTACAGTAGCGCCAGCTTCTTCTAAAGCTTTCTTTAATTCTTCAGCTTCAGCAGTTGGAATATTTTCTTTAATTGCTCCACCGTTATCAGCAATATCTTTTGCTTCTTTTAAACCTAAGCCAGTAGCTTCTTTAATTAATTTGATTACTGGTAATTTGTTAGGTCCAGCAGCAGTTAAAGTTACTGTTACTGTAGATGGTCCAGCAGCTTCTTCGGTAGCAGCGGCAGCAGCAGGAGCAGCAGCAACTGCGCTTGGATCTACACCATATTCCTCCTTCATAGCGTCTACTAATTCTTTAATTTCTAATAGAGACATTTCATTTAAACTTTTAATAAATTCTTCTTTTGTAAGTTTTGCCATTTATATCATTCCTTTCTTTTTAATTTTCTTCTTTTTCTAAATCTTGAGCTCTTAAATCAAGACATATAGCTAAATTTCTTACAGTTCCTATTAAACCACCAGCAAGCATTGTAAGCAATCCTTCTCTTGATGGAATAGTAGATAATTCTCTCAATTTTGCTTCTTCAGTTATCTCACCATCAACTATTCCAGTTTTCACAACTAAAGCGTTATTTTTTTTCGCAAAATCGTATAAGACTTTAATTGGGGCTACAGCATCATTTGAAAATGCGATAGCTTTTGGTCCTTTTAATTCTTCATTTAAATCAATTTTAAGTGAGTCAAATGCTCTTTTAACCAAAGTATTTTTATAAATTTTAAATTCAGAATTATTTTCTTTGAGTAATCTTCTTAAATCATTTGTATCTTGGGTAGTAAGTCCTTGATATTCAAATAACACAACTGAATTTGCATTTTTTGTTTTATCAGCAATTTCGTTAATTACTTCTTGTTTTTTATCTAGTATTTTTTGATTTGCCAACTCTAGCACCTCCTTAATATAAAAACTCTACACATTATGCGTAGAGTAAAAGACTTATTATAAATCCTCGGTAGGAAATTAAGCTTACGCACCTACTGTCTACGGCATAATATTTTTCATTTGCGTATTAATTATAACACACTATTTTTTAGTTGTCAAAACTATTTACATCAATTTTGATGCCAGGTCCCATAGTTGAAGAGATTGAAATATTTTTAACAAATGCTCCTTTAACAACTGATGGTTTTGATTTGATAATTAAAGATACAAAGGCTTTTAAGTTATCAAGTAAATCTTCTTCTTTAAATGATACTTTACCGATAACAGCATGTACGTTACCGAACGAATCAGTACGATACTCAATTCGGCCTTTTTTAATTTCTTCTACAGCTTTTTTAGTATCTGTTGTAACTGTTCCAGTTTTAGGGTTTGGCATTAATCCTTTTGGCCCTAAAATACGTCCTATTTTACCTAAAGCTGGCATCATATCTGGAGTGGCAACTAATGAATCGAAATCAAACCAATTTTCTTTTTCGATTTTTTCAATTAAATCAGTATCTCCGACATAATCAGCACCAGCATCTTTAGCAGCTTTAGCTGCATCACCTTTAGCTAATACTAGTACTTTTTTAGTTTTTCCAGTTCCTTTTGGTAAAACTATTGCTCCTCTTAGTTGTTGATCAGCTTTTTTAGTGTCTAGGTTTAAACGCATAGCAACTTCAACAGATGCATCAAAACTAGCATATGAAGTTTCTTTAACTAACTTTACTGCTTCTTCTTTTGTATAAGCATTGTGCTTATCAATTTTGCTTATTGCAGCTTCATACTTTTTACCTTTTTTCATTATTTACCTCCTTGTGGTTTTTGCGGATAATTCCTCCCACATAAAATGTGGTAATTATTCTTCGACTTTAACTCCCATGTTTTTTGCTGTTCCTTCAACAATTTTCATTGCAGAATCAACATCATAGCAATTTAAATCTGGAAGTTTAGTTTCAGCTATTTCACGTAATTGATCTTTTGTTAATGTACCAACAGTATCTTTACTTCCATTAACAGAACCTTTTTTAAGTTTCAAAGCTCTTTTAATTAGGAAAGCTGCTGGTGGGGTTTTAATTACAAAATCGAATGATCTATCTTCATAAATCGAAATTTCAACTGGTAATATATCTCCCATTTTATCTTTTGTTGCATCATTAAATTTTGTACAAAAATCTCCTATGTTAATTCCTGCAGGGCCTAGAGCAGTACCAACTGGTGGAGCTGGTGTTGCTTTTCCAGCAGGGATTTGAATTTTTATTTTTTTTGCTACATTTGCCACGAAAAACACCTCCTCTTGTTTTTTTCCTGGAGTGGTTCAAATGATATCCGCTTTTCATTAATCTCCCACTTGTATCTATATAAAAATATAGCCTTTTAATAGTACCACAATTTTTGTGGTTTGTAAACTAAGCTTTGGAAATTTGTGAAAATTCTAATTCGATTGTTGTTTCTTGTCCAAATAAGTCCACTAATACTTCAAGCATTGCTTTTTCAATATCAACAGTTTTAATTGTACCAAACATTCCTTCGAATGGCCCACTAATGATTTTAACTTTTTCGCCTTCTTTAAGATCACTTTCAGCATCTAATCTGCTCATTCCTTGTGAGCTTAGTATTTTATCAACTTCGGCTGGTGTTAGTGGGAATGGCTTGGCTCCTTTACCTGATGATCCGATAAAACCAGTTACTCCTGGTGTGTTTCTTACGACAAACCATGCCTCATCAGTCATTACCATTTCTACTAATATGTAGCCTGGAAAAAGCTTTTTAATTTTTTCTTTACCGTTAGCATCAACTTCTTTAGTTTCTGGAACGACAACTCTTAGTATATAATCTTCCATACCCATTGAACTAGCACGCATTTCGAGTTTTTCTTTTACTTTACTTTCATGCCCTGAATAGGTATTTACAACGTACCATTCTTTTTCCATTATAGAGCCTCCAATATAGTTTTAGCAAAAGCAATTACTAAATCTGATAAAACAAAGAAAGCTGATAATACTAATATGCAGCTTAAAACAGCTACTGAATACTTTAGCATTTCTTTCTTTTTTGGCCATCTTACTTTTTTCATTTCTTTATGAACGTTACCTAAAAATTTCTTTGGACTTGCCACATTATTCACCTACTTTAATTTTATGTTTTTTTCCAAAATAAAAACACTTTTTTGTGTCTACATACATATTAGCATTAAATGTTTGTTTAGTCAAGTGTTTTTACCATTTTATCTTCTTTTTGTATATGCTTTTGAAACTTCTTCTTTTACGAAGTATTCATCAATTTTTGCTAATTTTAATTCTGTTAATAGTAATCTTAGTTTTTTCATTTTTAATTCAATTACAGCAGCATCTGGAGCTTTTACGTTTTTTATTATGTCTTTAAAGTCGATGACGTTTGTTCTTTGCCCTTCTATAAATACTGTTCTACTGCAGTAATAGAAGATTTCTTCGCCAGCGGCGTAACCGATTTTGTAGTCATTTGTGTTGTGTGTTATTTTGTAATACTCTCCGAGTTCATCTTTTTCAGGCATTATATAGTTTTGCTTAGCATATTCACTTATGACATTAAATAGTTCTTCTATACATTCAGTGTTTTCTTTATTTTCTTCGGTTTCATCAGCGTCGCTGAATAAGTAAATATCATTGGTCATAAATGGAGAATTTTCAGAGTATTTATCTAACCAATTTATGTAATCTTCATTTTCTTTAATTCTCTGCCTTCTTTTTAAACTTTTTTCTTCCATTTCATGATATCTATCTATAAGTTCATCCATTATATTATTCCTCCTTAATTAGCAAGTAGATCGGTTAAAAAATCTAAACCATCACTTATAAAATCTAATGTTTTATATATTCTATCTTTTATTATTTTGTTTTTTGTTTTTTTATTATTTACTGTTAATATAAATTTGTTTTTTTCTTCTATTAATTCTATATCATTAGTGTATCTTTCATATTTTTCTTTTAGATTATTTAAGTCTTTTTTGTCACCATAAATATAAAGTTTGCCACAATTAATATATATGCTTCCAGGGATAAAGTGTCTTATGTGTTTTTTTATAATTTTATAATCACATAAGATATTATCGATTGATTTTTTCTTAAAATGTTTTTTTAATTTTTTAATATTCACTGTTTTATTTTTTCCCTTTTTAAATAATTTAAATTTTTTTCCTTTATTATTATCATTATTTAGGATATAACATAAGTTTATTTTATTATTGTTTTCTATTTTTTCAAGCATTTTAGTATCTTCTATTCCTATTCCAAGTAGTGAGCCTGACATTTTATCTATTAAGTTTAATACTTTTTCTTTCATATAACCACCTAAATTACATTAAAATTATATGATTTTTTTGGTATTTTTGTCAATCTTTTTTAATAATAAAACCTAACTTATTCGTTAGGTTTTATTATTTATATTCTACGATAAACTTTTTGTTTGTTTTCTTCTGGATTATCATTTGTTCCTACGCCTAGTAATTCTAATAATTGAAGGGCTTGTTCTTTGGTAGTTATTTTATCCATTATTTCTTCAATTGTTGGAACGCTCACACTACTAGTTAATGTTTCAGTTACTACTTTTGTAGCATCTTTGACTTTTTCAGCTTTTTCTACTTTTTTCTGCTGTCTTTTTTCTATACTATTTTTATGTTTTTCTTTATATTCTTCTATTCTTTTTAAGTTATACTTTTGCATTAGAACGCAGTTAGCATTAATAAGCATAGTTAAACTATTAAACCCCATTAAAATAGCAGCCATAGATCCACTTATTAAAGCGGTCTTTAATAGGACTATGATACCTATAATTGTTACCATGTTAAGTACTATTCCTTTTATGTGTACTCTTTTGTTCCAGTTTAATTCAGCAATAGTTTCTTCTAAATTATCAAAATTTATATGATAGTTTTGGTTTTGTTTTAAGTTTCTTTCTTTTCTTAGTCTTAGTGTTAATAATTTATAATTATTTATTATTCTTTGTTTTTCTTCTTCTGTTTTAGCTTTAGCTAATTTTCTTTGTGTTTTTTCTTTTAATTTTCGCTCGTTATTTGCGTAGCTGTTTGGAAAGAATTTTTCTATTACTTTATATTTTTGCTTTTCTAGGAAAAAAACAGCTTTTTGGCTTGCTTTAAACCATGATTTAACTATTTTGTTATAAAGTTTTGTTTTTGACATTTCCTCGCACCTCACTATCAATTTCATCGTCAAATTCGATAAATTCAGTTAATCCTTCTCTTAGCTCTCTTAATTCATCTTCAGATAGTGTTTGTATATACTGGTTTGTTGTATCTAAATTTTGTACGTTTTTTACTACACCGTCTGTATTTATATCATAAATCATCAAAGATGTTCCGATTGACGAACATGTTACTCCAGCAGATGAACACATAAGTGAAGTAATGAAACTAGCATCGCTACTTTTACCATCTTCTCCACTTGAAAAGCATGTGGAACTGGTGATAAAAGCGTAACCACCTAAGGTTATTATAAATCCTCCCTCACCTAAAGATTGAAAAATTTCAAACATATTTTTATCCTCCTTTTATTCTTTTTCTTTATTTTATAATTTAAATGTATATAAGAAAAAGCAAGACATTATACATTTAAATGTACAAAAGTCTTGCTTAATATTTTTTAATATCACTTAATCCGGAAATATAATTTCGACTGACGAGTTAAGTTTTTCAAAGCTACTCCCTTTCGGACGTGTTATATACTATCATAAAAGTCTTTTTTTGTCAAATTCTTTTTAATTATTAAAAAACCTAACTTATTCGTTAGGTTTATTTAATTCTTTATATTTTTCTATGTACTTGTTTTCAAAATCAGTAAGATCGTTTGGACTCATAAATAATATTACTGAATTATGATGATTTAATAAGCTATCAAAATTATCTATTCCTATTTTTTCAGCGTTTGGTATTTCTTTTATAATGTCTTCGGAGGTTATATTAAAGTCTTCCTTCTTTTCTCTAGCTCCATATATTTCCATTATATAAGCTTTATTTACTCCTTTTAAAACGTCTATATAGTCATCTTTAAAAGCTTCAGTTCTGGTATAGGTGTGTGGTCCCCATACAGCAACTATTTTTTTGTCTGGATATTTTTGTTTTGCTGATTTTATAGTACATTTTAATTCTGTTGGGTGGTGCGCATAGTCATCAACTAGAATATTATCTAAAACTTCAGTTTCTGAAAATCTTCTTTTGGCGCCTTCAAAGGTTTTAAAAACTTTAGCAACTTCTTTAGCATCTAATCTTTCATAAAAACAAATTCCAATAACAGCTAAAGCATTTAAAAGCATGTGTTTACCATATACAGGAATATCGAAGTGGCCGTAGTAGTTTTCTTCAACAAAGACGTCAAAGGTTACGCCGTTTTCGGTATATTCAACATCTTTGGCAATTATGTCGTTATCTTCATCAAGTCCATAGAAGAAGATTGGTTTATTTATTTCTAAGCTGTGAGTATATTGATCATCACCACAAGCTATAACCATTTTTTCTGCTTTGTTGGCATATTCAATATAAGCGTCTCTAAGGTCATCCATATCTTTATAATAATCAACATGATCTAGTTCAATGTTTGTGATGATAGAATAATATGGTTCGTAGGCCAAAAAATGTCTTTTATATTCGCAGGCTTCTAATACAAAATATTTGTTATCTTTATTAGCACTTCCAGTACCATCACCTATTAGGCAGTTTGAACCTGAAATATTATTTAATACGTGATGAAGCATTGAAGTTGTCGTGGTTTTTCCGTGACAGCCTGCTACAGTTATTGTTCTAAACATTTTAGCTATTTTAGCAACCATTTCTGGATATGTGTATATTTTTAGTCCTTTCACTTCAGCTCTTATTAATTCTGGATGGTCATCTTTAATGGCATTACCTCTAATAATTGTCATATCTTTAGTGATATTATCTTCATTATATGGAAGAATTTCAATATTTCTTTCATTTAGTCCTTTTTCAGTAAAGAAATGCTTTTCTTGGTCGCTTCCTTTAACTTCATATCCTAAATCGCTTAAGATGCATGCAAGTGCGCTCATGCCAGTCCCTTTAATTCCAATTAAATAATACATATTATCCCCCTAACTTAAAAAGTTGATTAAATATGGTCCTAATATTAATATTAATATTAATGGCACAACAAATATTACTGATATAACACTTACTTTGTTTGGTATTTTATTTATTTGTTTTTTGATTTCTAATATTTGTTTTTCTCTTAAAAAATCAACTTGATTATATAGTGTATCTAATATACTATTACCAAATTCAGATGTTTGGATTATATTTAATATAATGTTATTGATTGTACCTGAAGAAATTCTTTTTTGCATATCAGTTAATGCTTCGTTTAGTGATTTGCCGAGCTTTGTTTCTTCAAGTGTTTTTTGAAATTCATCAGCTATTTCAGAATCAACATTATCGCATGTTACTATTAAGGCATTTTCTAAATTTCTTCCCGATTCTAGTGTTAGTGTTAGTATTTCAAAGAAGTATAAAGCTTCGTGTTCTAATCTTAGATTTTTTTTATTTAATTTTCTTGTAATATTAATATAATAAAACAAATAGTAGTATATGAGTGTTATAAATGGTGCGGTTACATATCCAGATTTTGTAAAAATAACAATTATGATAAATAATATTAAACTAGTTAATATTCTATTTTTACAAAAACTTGTAGCATTATATTTTGTGTCTTTTCCTAAGCACGTTAGATCGTGATTTAATTCATCTAAGGTTGTTTTTGAATATAATTTTTTAATTAGTGATTCCATTAAATCACCACCTTCATTATTTTACGCACTACTACAACAAAAATTATATAGTAAATTATCATAATTATCAATAGGATAACTCCGATATTTGTGGTTAAGAATGGTATAAAATATTCGTGATTTATTAAATTTATTACAAGAACAAAGAAAAATGGCATTCCAAGTAATACGGAAACAACAATTTTACTGCCACTTGTTAGTGAAGCAAGTTCTAGTCTTAGTTTTCGTTTGTCAAACATATTTCTTTCAATTGAATCAAATACCTTTATAATGTCGCCACCTGTTTTGTTTAAAATTGTTAGTGAAGCGGTCAAATAATTTGCTTCTTCTAGATCGATTCTTTTAGCGAACCTTTTAAATACAACTTCTAATTCAAGCCCGTATAGTAGTTCTAAACTCATTCTTTTGAATTCTTCTCCAACTGTTCCCGTTATTTCATTACTTACTATATCTATGGCCTGAGTTATGCTTTTTCCTGATTTAAAAGCATTGTTCATAATTGTTATTGCAGCGATGAAATCGCTTTCAACTTGCCATCTAAATATTTTATATTTAATAAAATACAAAATATCTAATACGAAGAAGCCAAATGTAAATATTAATGTAATTTCGTAACCGGCAAGGAACTTAAATCTTATGGCTTGGAGTATTATGGCAATTATAACTAAGATAAACGCCATAATTAATTTACCTGAAAAAATATCCATGCCAGAAGTGTGCAATTTACTTACTGGAATATATTTATTTAAACTTTTGGCATATTTTTTAGCTATTTCAGATTTTTCAAAACTTTTATTTATTGTTTTTAGAATTTGTTGATATTTATTTATGGCTTTTTCAGATATTGATAATTTGTTATTGTTTACTGGTTTTAAGGTATATGGTTCAATCCTTTTTTCTATTTTTAAGGCTTTTTGAATTTTTACAATTAAAGCTGTTAGTATTATGATAGCAATCGCAAATAAGCATGGCATTATGTATGTGTATGGTGTCTGGGTAATTAATTTTACACTTATTTGTTTGCTAGTTTCATTTCCTGCTCTATCTACTACGGTATATGTTAATTTTTGAATTTTATTTGATTTTAAACCAGTTGTATCAAATTTTACTTGATTTGATAAATTACCATCAAAATTATCTTTAGCTTGGACGTTTTCACTTATTTTAGATATTTCGTTTTTGTTTATTTCTAATACTTCATTTTTTACTTCAATTTCAGGGGCTTCTTTATCAATTATATAGAAACCTGAAGTTGTTTTTTTTGTTGTTTCATCATTTAATAAAGCGTTTATTTTTATTTGATAAACACCAGTTTCGTTTAAATTTATTGCTGTTTTTTGATTAAAATTGTTTGAGGTATTTATTTTTATATTATTTTTATATATTTCATATGAGTAGTATTTTACATTATTAGATGGCGAAAAAACGACATTTATATTCTTATTTGTCGGTGTTTTAGTATATGCAATGTTAAAATTACCTACTTCGTTCATAATATACCCCTTATTCTTTAAATATATCTTTTAAATCATCTAGTCCTTTGGCTTTTATGCGATCGTAAACTTTTGGTTTATATTTATTTAAGATAAACTCTCCTTTAACGTCACCGTTTTCTAATACTCCGGTTTGATTAAATTCAAATATTTTTCTTTGTTTTATTTCGCCGTTTTCAATTCCAGTTATTTCTGAGATTGTACTAATTCTTCTTCTACCATCGGATAATCTTTTAACTTGAACAACTATTTGAATAGCGCCTTCAATATATTCTCTTATGGCAGCTACGGGAATTTCAACGCCATTCATTAAAACCATGGTTTCCAACCTGTTTAGCGCATCTTCAGGACTATTGGCATGCATGGTAGTCATACTTCCTTCATGTCCGGTGTTCATGGCTTGAAGCATATCAAATGCTTCTTTTCCTCTTACTTCTCCAACAATAATTCGATCTGGTCGCATTCTAAGTGAATTTATAACTAAATCTCTTATCGTGATTGCTCCTTCACCTTCATAGTTGTTTGATCTGGTTTCAAGCGAAATAATATGTGGCTGTTTTAGTTTTAATTCAGCAGCATCTTCGATCGTTATTATACGGTCATCGCTATCGCAGAATGATGATAAAACGTTTAATAGTGTTGTTTTACCAGCACCAGTTCCACCAACAACTAAAATATTTAATTTAGCGTGAACACAAGCTTCTAAAAATCTAGCCATGTATGGTGTTAAGGTTCCGGTTCTTAAGAAGTCTTCGATATTTACTAATTCTCTTTTAAATTTTCTAATGGTTACTACTGGACCATTTAATGATAATGGTGGTAGGATAGCGTTTAATCTTGAACCGTCATCTAGTCTAGCATCGACCATTGGATGTGCGGTATCAATTGTTTTTCCTATTGGTTGAATTAGTCTTTGAACAACTCTAACTATATGTTCATCGTTTATAAAACTTACGCTTTCATCTTTGATTACTTTACCATCTAATTCAACATATATTTCATTTGGACTATTAACCATTATTTCGGTTATATCTTTATCTTTTAACAATTCTGTTAATGGTCCATATCCATTTATTTCATTATCTATTAAATTATATATGTAATTTCTCTCACTATTTGTTAAATCATAGTCATTAATAATTTCATCGATACCATTTTTAACGAAATCATTTATTTTATTATTTAAAACTTCGCTGTCGATTAGGTGCTGGATAATATTATTTCTAAGTTTATCTAATAATTCTTTGTTTTGAAATTCATTATAATCGCTTGTTTGGTTTGTTTCTATTTTTTTGTCAGTTGCAGCAAATTCGGTTGTGAATTTTCTTTCTTTCATTTCCAGCCCTCCTATTTTATAATATCTTTTACTATTTCTCTTATTATGTTTGTTCCTTTGTTATTTGGCTTTTCTAGTGTCAGAATTTTACCATCCATTATTAGTTTTTGAATGTTTTCTTCGCGAAAAGCTTTTGGTAAAGTGTAATCGATCTCTTTACCTAAAACTGTTTTTATTTCAAAGTTTGTTAAATTTCTTGATATACTTTCATTTAATATTAATTTATATTTATCTACTTCCATATCTTCATATATTGAAAGCATTGTTTTCATATTTTTTAAATCCATTAAGTCATCAGTTATTACATAAAGAATTTCAGTACTTAAATCAAAGGTTATTAAGTTAATTTCGCTTGTGATATGATTAGTATCAATTACTATAATATCATATTTATATTCTAATTGTTTTATGATGTTATCAATATATTGCGGATATATTTTTAAAGTGTTTCTTGGATCGTTTGGGGCTGCTAGAATGTCGATATTTTCGTCATAACTTGTTATATATTTTTCAATTTGGTCATATCTATTATTCATCATATCATCAACTAGACTATATATATCTTGAGTTGGTTTAATATTTAAACTAGCTGCTATAACACCGCTACTTAAATCCAGATCGACTATTACTGTTTTTAATTCTTGTTCTTTTAATATTCCCGCTATACTTAAAGCGATTACTGATTTTCCAGTTCCACCTTTTACTGAAGTAACTGTTATAATTTTTGCTTTATTTGACGCCATTATATCCCTCTATTCTTTTTTTATGATTACATTTTCGTTTTCCAGATGACCAACATATGTTACATTTATATCAAATTTGTCTTTGAAAATCATTCTATATACTGTTTTATATTCATTTTTTACATTTATTTTTAGTGTTTCTCCTATAAATGTTATTGTTTTTTCGCCTTCGATATTACTATCTAGTAATTCTTTTATTTTTTGATTTATTTCTGGATCATCTTTATGAGTTAATCCGTATATAATTGCTTCTTTTGTTTCATTTTCGTATTTGCTTTGAACTACTGATAGGTTTCCAAGTTCCCATACTAATGTGATTAATATAAAAATTATTGGCAAGAGGATTACGAATATTACTAGGCTCTGCCCTTTATTAGTCATTTTCAGCACCATATATTGATTTAGATGTTTCTATTACATATTTTTTGCCAATTATATTTGATAAAATAGGAGCATTTATTTTTAATTCTTTTTTTATTGTTAACACGGTTAGATGATTATTCAAACTTTCTTCAAATATAATATTTTCGTTAGCAGCATATGCGAGGACTTCTTTTTTATCTCTATTTTGATATAAAGTTGTAATAGTATCTAACTCTTTATTTAGTTCGTATTTATTCATAAAAATATACCCTACATCAATTAATGACATAATTATTATTAATAGTATTGGTAATATTAGTATGAATTCTACAAGAGCTTGCCCTTTCTTATTCATATTATCACACTTTCTATTCTATATAATTATATCAAAATTATATTTCAATTACAATAAAATTGTGAAAAAAATATATGCAAATAAGCATATATTTTATTTCTTTTCTTTTAGACTGTATAAGATGTTAAGAGCTTCCATTGGAGTTATTTCTAGTGGATTTATTTTTTCTAACTCTTCTTCTACTTTTGATTTTTTAGGTAATAGTTCGTCTAGTGGTAGTGCTTCTTGAATTTTTATATCTCTTTTTCTCTCTTTTGTTTCATATACTTTTAATATTTCGTCTGATCTTTTAATCACTTCTTCGGGAAGCCCAGCTAATTTAGCTACATGGATTCCATAGCTTTTATCTACGCTACCTTCTTTTATTTTGTGTAAAAAAATTAGTTTTCCATCTTCTTCGTAAGCGCTTACATGAATATTTTTTAGGTGTTTTAGATTTTTTTCTAAATCGGTAAGTTCGTGATAGTGCGTTGAGAAAAAGGTTTTTGCTTTTATGTTTTCGTGGATATATTCAATTATTGATTGAGCTAATGCCATACCATCAAAAGTAGCCGTCCCTCTTCCTAATTCATCAAATAGTATTAGGCTTTTATCGGTTGCATTTTCTATGGCATTATTAGCTTCAATCATTTCAACCATGAATGTTGATTCTCCACTTACTAAATCATCTGAGGCACCAATTCTGGTGTATATGGCATCAAAGATTGGTATTTTAGCTTCTTTGGCAGGCACGAAGCAGCCTATTTGCGACATTATTATGGTTATAGCCATTTGCCTCATATATGTCGATTTCCCGGCCATATTTGGACCTGTTATTAATAATATATTGGTATTTTTATCCATGATTATGTCATTCGAAACAAATTCTGTTTCAATTACTTTTTCAACTACTGGATGTCTTGATTCTTTTATATTTATTTCATTTTTTGTGAGTTCTGGTCTTATGTAATTATTGTTTTCACTCACAGTCGCAAATGAACATAAGACATCTATTTCACTTATTACCTTAGCTATATTTTGAAGTTCTTTAATGTGTTTTTTTGTTGTGTTTCTTATTTCTGTAAACAAATTATATTCAAGTTCAATTATTTTTTCTTCAGCATTTAATATTTGTGCTTCTTTTTCTTTTAAAATTGGGCTTATAAATCTTTCAGCATTCACTAATGTTTGTTTTCTTTCATAACCCCACTCGTCTTTTACTGAAGATAAATTTCCTTTACTTATTTCTATGTAGTATCCAAAAACTCTATTATAAGCAACTTTAAGATTTTTTATACCAGTTTTTTCTCTTTCTTCTTTTTCAAATTTGGCAATAAAATCTTTGCCACCTTTTCTTAGTTTTTTTAATTCATCTAGTTCAGTATTATAGCCTTCCTTTATTAAAAATCCTTCTTTGATATTTACTGGTGGTTCTTCGTAGATGCTTTCTTCTAATAAATCATATAATTCTTCTAGGGTATCAATATTTTTTTCATAATTAATTTTATTTAATATTCTTTTTATTTCGGGCATTACTTTTAGGGAATTTTTTAGTTGTAGCATGTCTCTTCCGTTAGCATTTCCGAAGGCAATTTTTCCGGTTAATCTTTCAATATCGTAAACTTCAAGTAATAGTTTTTCTAAATCACTTTTAATTATAAATTCTTTTAATAGGATTTCGACCATGTTATATCTATTTTCAATTTTTTCTTTATTTGTTAATGGGTTTAAAATGTATTTTTTTAAGAGTCTAGCTCCTCCGGCTGTTTTTGTTCTATCTAAAAGCCAAAGTAGTGAGTAATTTTTTTGTTTTTGCCTTATTGTTTCAATTAATTCTAAATTTCTTTTAGTGTGAATATCCATTTTTAAAGTGTTTTCATAGTTTTTAATTTGAAGTTTTTGGAGATGCGATAGATCGCTTTTTTGATTATGGATTATATAGGCGATTAGGTGTTTAGTGGCTTCTATATATCTATAGTCATTGATATCTTCATAAATATAGGAATATTCTTCGCTTGTTTCATCAGTTATGGTAATTGGAATATTAAATTCTTTATTTAAAACCGAATATATATCTTTATCAACTTTGCTGGTCATTATTACTTCTTTTATGCCTAGATTTATTATTTCATTTACTAATTTTGTTTTTGTATGTTCTAGCAAAATGGCATTTATTTCACCAGTGGATACGTCGGCATAGCATATCGTATAAGCATGTTTAAAATCAGTAATACTAGCTATATAATTAAAATCATTCGCATCTAGTGCTTCTGTATCCATGATTGTTCCTGAGCTAACTATTTGAATTATTCCTCTTTTGACTATTCCTTTTACGTTTTTAGGGTCTTCTAGCTGTTCGACAATTCCTATTTTATATCCTTTTTCAATTAATTTATCGATATAAGAACTGGCTGCATGAAAAGGCACACCACACATTGGCACTCTTTCTTCAAGTCCACAAGATTTACCTGTTAGCGTTAGTTCTAATTCTCTACTTACTTTTTCAGCATCATCAAAGAACATTTCGTAGAAATCACCTAGTCTAAAAAAGATTATTAAATCTTCGTTTTCGTTTTTTATTTCTAGATATTGTTTCATCATTGGGGTTATTTTATTAATATCTACACTTTTTCGGTCCATATTATCCACATCCATTTTTATGTATTATATCATGATCTTGTCTTTAATTTCAAATAAAAAGCAGAATTTTATTTCTACTTTTCTAAATATCTTATGGCTTCTTCAAAAGTTTCTACGGGAATTATATCAATACTATATCCTTTTTCTTTTTTTATCTTTTTAGCTTCTTTATAATTATCTTCTGGTACTAAGAAAATATCGGCTTTTTCTTTGACGGCACCAATTAATTTATATTTAACTCCGCTTATTTCTCCTACATTTCCATTGATATCGATTGTTCCTGTTCCAGCTATTTTTCTACCTTGCGTGAGATCTATTTTGTTTAAATTACTGTAAATTGTTAAGGCAATCATGAGACCGCCTGATGGCCCTGATTCTGCGTTTTTGAAATTAAATTTTATTTTTCTATTAGATTCTATTTGAAAACTTTCAGTGATTAAAACACCTATTTTGGGTTCATTATTAACATTTATTAGGGTCGCTTGTTTTTCAATTTCTTTTTCATTATTTAAAACCGTTAATTTTATTTTATCTCCGATATTTTTCGAAGTTATGTATGTTAATAAAAAGTTTTTGTTTGGTATTTTATGACCGTCAATTTTAATTATTCTATCTTTTATTTTTAAATTTGTTTTGGCTGCTTTGTCAATATAGGTCACATATATTTTTTCATGTTTTAATTCATATTCTATGTTTGAATTTTTATAGGCAACTAATTCAGCTATTTTATTTGATTCGTTTAATAGCATCTTATTTCTATAATCCATATCTTTTATAGTCTCGCCACTGGAAATTACATCTTTTTCTTTTTCTAAGTCCCAGTCTTTTGCGACAAATGACCATATATATGTTGGTATGGTTGCGTGCATTTCAGTTACGTAAGCCATATTTAATGAACCTTTTAATCTAAAATTTTCATTTGTGTTTATTTTTTTACTTGTATCTATTAAGCCGCCTGGTGACGAAATAAAATATGGTAGGTGGTGAGTTAATACAAAAAAAATAAAGGCGTATATAATAATTATTTTATAGTCTTCTTTAATAATTTTTTTTATCTTTTCATATATTTTATTAATCATTGTTTGTCCTTTCTAGATAATTCTATTAATCCTTAGGTGAAATTATGAAGAAACTTCAAAGTGTGTTTATAATATTTATTTTAGTTTTTATCAGTTGTTTAATTTTGATAAATTCGGCTTCTGTAATAGAATCTGTTAGATATTCTTTATTTATTTTTAAAGAAAATGTTTTTCCTTCCTTATTTCCTTTTTTTATCCTTTCGGATCTTTTAATTAATTATGGTTTTGTTGATTTTATTGGAAATATTTTTAAAGGATTTATGTACCATTTTTTTAAAGTAAATGGAAGTTGTTCGTTTATTTTCTTTATGAGTATTATATCAGGAAATCCAGCTAGTGCCAAGTATGTTAAAGAATTATATCTGTCTTCCAAAATAAACAGGTATGAGGCTACTAAAATGCTTTGTTTTTCTTCTTTTGCTTCCCCTCTTTTTGTAATTGGAATGCTTTCTTTATTTTTGAATAGTAAAGTTTCTCTTTTTATTTTATTTACTCATTATATAAGTAACATTGTTGTTGGGTTTATTTTGCGCTTTTATCATCCTAGTTTTTATTCTAAAGGTAGTTTGAAAATGGCAGTTAATGAAATGCATGAAAAAAGAATTAGTAGTTCTAATTTTGGAAACGTTATTACTAATTCTTTAATAAATAGTATAAATGATTTATTATTAATATTAGGTTCAATTACAGTATGTTTAGTTATGACGACTATTATTAATAATTGTTTTCATTTAGAAGGTGTTTTTAAGTGCCTTTTAGATGGTTTAGTCGAAATGACGCAAGGTTTAAGTTATGTTAATGCAGAAAACATATCACTTAAATTAAAAGCTTCTTTTAGTGCTTTGTTTATTTCATTCGGTGGACTTAGCGTACATTTACAAATGGTAAGTATTTTATCAGATACTGATATTAAATATTTTCCATTTTTGTTGTCGCGTATTTTTTGTTCTGTTTTTTCATTTCTATTGATTTTTTATGTAATTGGTTGAGTGTAGTCATAGTAGAAGAATATTGTTTCATATTTATATTTTGTTGATAAATTTGGGTGCTGTAACTCAAGATTAACTTTTAGATAGCAATTTTGCGTTCCGGTTGTGCATTCTTGTGTTAAATTTCTATTACTTATTTGCACACCATCAGGAAATGTATATTCTTGATACCCAACAACAACTTTATCGGTATTTAGTTTTATATCAATGGCATTATTTACTTTACAGTTATATGTGTCACTACAACTAATTGTTGTCCCTCTTAAGGAAACTGCTCTTTTTATGTTTTTTGATATGACAGATAGTTTTTGTTGAATACTTGTTTTAATTGCTGTTTCAACATATATATCTTTAATATCTATTAAAACTTCGAAAAGAAAAACAGTGATGACCATTGTTAGAGCAAAAGAGGTAATTAACTCTACTACAGTAAAACCTTTTTTATTCATATGTTTCTCCTTTCTATTGATTATATTTTGTTTTCATGTAGTTATTTATTCTGGCTATATCGGCATCGGTTAAGGCTTTTTGATATATTAAGACTTCTTTTAATCTCATCTTGGCAAAGCCACTTACGCTAGTACCGCTTCCAGGGTTTGCTCCAATTACTAATCTTACGGTTGAGACGGTCATCGGTTTAACAAAGGCAGTCGTAGCTTTTAATTCACCGTTTAAATATATTTTTACATTTGTTCCATCATATACTCCAGCAATAAAGTCATATTTAGTTGCATCATCTGCAGCATAAACTGATTTAAAACCTTTTGGTTCGGTTGATTGATGTACTTGGTATCCATATTGATTTGAAGTACTTTTCCACATTCCGCTTCCAGAGGCTTCCCAATCCCCTATTAAGTGATAGGTTGCGGATGGGGTTGTTGAAACATCTGCATATATGAGAAAGGAAATATGATCTCCGAAATTCTTTTTTTCCATTCCGGTATATATATAGTCATTACTTCCATCAAATACTAAATCTCTATTGATACCTGATCCATTAAAACCGCTTGCGGTAGTATTATTGAATCCTGTTAAAGTTGCGGTAGTTGCTCCAGTCATTTTATTTCTTAATACACTGGTTGTGTTTGAAGGGTTTTTGGCTTCACCCCAGAGTAGTAAGCTGCTTATTGGTATGTCGTAGTCTTCTGAAGCTGTGAAATACCCGGTGTCTTTTCCATCAACTATTGCATATGTTTTATTTACGTGTGAACTATTGTATACTTTTCCATTTCCGCCTACTATGGCTGTACAACCATTAAACATATTTGTATCATTGGTTACTGCGGTTGTTTTGAACTTATCCCCTGTTACATAAATCTTTTTTAGGGCTGAACAATTGGCAAACATACTGTTCATGTTTGCTACTTTTGAAGTATCCCAATTTGATAGATTAATAAGCTGAACTTTACTACATCCATTAAACATGTGAAAGAATGATGTAACGTTGCTTGTGTCATATTTACTTAAATTTATTGAGGTAAATTGTTGTCCTGAGAACATGTCAGCCATCGTTTTAACATTGGTTGTATTAAAGTTTCCTATTCCAGGTATTGATTTTAATTTTCTTTTTGTATCGTCAGCCCATCCAGGCTTTCGATTATCATAAGCAGTAAACAAGCCTGCCATGTTTGTCACATTTGATGTATCAAATTTACTTACATCAATTTTTTCTAGTGCATTTCCCCCGGCAAACATATAACTAATATCGACAGCGTTGCTTGTGTCAAAATAATTTTCTTCAATATTTCCATTTGCATCAAGTTTACCAAATCTTATTTCATTTAATACAGCAAAATAGCGGAACAAATTTGAAGAATTGGTGTTTGCCATTACGCCACCTTTACCACCTATATGTAGATAGTATTTTGAACTATCTGCTGGATCAGCTGTTACCCAAGCGATTACTGGTTCATTGGGGTTTGCTGAAACATCCCATGTTGCTATGGCATTAGTTGTTACAATTTGATTTTCAAAAAAAACTTTAGTTATTTTATCTCTATAAGCAGTTGCGTGGAAATCAGTTTGATCATCACCTCCCCAGCTTTTGATTATTGGTTTTCTATTTTTTATAGTTGTATTTAATACTACGGTTACAAAATGTCCATTTTCAAGTTTTCCGATTAATCTTCCCATACCTTCTACTGTTTGGGCATCAATTTTTTTAATGAATGTTTTTAGATCTTGAATGTTTTCATCATTTAAAGCAGTTTTTATATTAGATATATTGGAATTTGTATATATTATGTATTCAAATTTTCCAGCCGTTGCCATTTCATTACATGCGCCGCTACATAATGAATTTGCTTCAGCTTTTTTGTATATGTATATGTATGGATTAGCTGGCTGTCCTTCTGGTTGTAATTGATTTTTTATCGCATCTAGTTCATTTAAATTATTTTTGTAGTAATCACTTATTGAACCCAAGGTATATATATCTTCTATACTATTATATATATATGTTCTTTTGTTGCTGATCATTATGCTTCTAAATTGTATAAATAAAAATATTAATACTGTTAAGACAAATGTTGATACTATTAGTGATTCGGCTAATAGAAACCCTTTATTATTTCTTTTCGACATATTTTTCTCCTTTTATGATTGTTTTTATCTTAAATATATTATATAATATATTTAGGATAAAATCTAGTACTAAGTTTTAAGGGGCTGATAAGATGATTAGAACTTTTGATTTTCAAAGGGTACCAATTGTTGATACATTAGACGATATTCTTGTGGATTCGGCTAAGAGAGGTGCGAGTGATATTCATTTCGATCCGCAAGCTGATCGATTACTTATTAGAATTAGGGTTGATGGAATTTTGCACGATTATGCTGAAGTTCCTAATGATATTAAAAATTATTTAATAACACGTATTAAAACAGTAGCTAGAATGAATATTACTGAATCCAGATTGCCTCAAGACGGCGCTATTAAAGCAACTTTACAAGGTATTGATTTAGATTTGCGTGTTTCTTCATTACCGATTAGTAATGGTGAAAAAGTGGTTATCCGTATTTTAGATTATTCTATGAGTATGTCTGGTTTAGAAGAACTTGGTTTTAGTGAAGAAAACTATAAAAAAATACTTGAAATGATAAGTGTTCCTAATGGCATCATTTTAGTTACGGGAGCAACTGGTAGTGGTAAATCAACAACAGTTTATTCTATTCTTCAATATTTAAATACATCAGAAACTAATATTATAACTGTTGAGGATCCAATTGAAATGGATATAGCTGGTATTAATCAAGTTCAAACAAATAGTAAAATTGGTCTTACTTTTGCGACAGCTTTAAGGTCTATTTTAAGACAAGACCCAAATATAATTATGATTGGTGAGATTCGTGATACTGAAACAGCCAAAATAGCAGTTCGTGCTTCTATTACTGGTCACTTAGTTTTGTCTACTTTGCATACAAACACTTCTTTAAATACGATTGAGCGTTTAATTGATATGGATGTTCAAAAATATTTGCTTTCTGATGCTTTAGAAGGTGTTGTTTCACAAAAACTTGCTCGTAAATTATGTGATAAGTGTAAAACGCTACGTAAAACAACCAATTATGAAAAAGAAATTTTTAAAATAGTTCTGGGAACAGAAATTGATGAGATTTATGATGCGGAAGGCTGCGAACATTGTAATGATGGATATCGTGGGCGTCTTCCTATACACGAAGTTCTTAAGATTAATCAGCAAATTCGTGATGCTCTTAGTGATGATGTTCCTAAAGATGAGCTCCGTGATTTAGTTTATGGCAAATCAGATGTTATAACTATGCTTCAAGATGGTCTTCAGAAAGTGGTTGAAGGACATACTAGTTTTGAAGAAATACTAAAACTTATTGAACTTGAAGATGATGATCAGATAAGCGGTAAGAGTGCTTTAAAAGAAGCTATTAGTGAAACTAAAGCGGTTATGGCTGCTAGAGAAAATGCTCAGGCAAATAAACCAACTGAAAAAAATACAGCTACTTCTGTTCAAATGCAAACTCCAACAACTGAACAACCAGTTCAAGCACAGAGTGTTACGCAGGCTCCCGTTGAGCAAACTACAATTCCTGTTCAACCTTCAGTTCAACCAACTGTTCAGACTGTTGTTCAAAATCAAGCCATTCAGCAACCAATACAAGGGCAACCACCGATTCAACAGGTATCACCTACTGTTACTCAACCACAACAAAATACAGCACAATAAAACTAAGATTTTAAATCTTAGTTTTTAAATTCTCTAATTTTCTTAGTAACAACTTCTTTATATTTTCCTTTAGCAGTAGTGCTTATTTGCGTTTTTTCGTTTGGTTTTAATTTGCCTATTGTCGCTTTTAGACTAATAGAATTTTTTCCTGTTTTATCAATTAAATCAATATATACTTCTTCTATGGTATTTTCAGTATCTCCAGTATTGGTTACAGTAGCATTAAATGTTGTATATCCTTTGTCAGTAATTAATGAAATATTACTAAATTTAAGTTTTTCAAATTCCTCTTCATTAATTATTCCAGCATCTGTATGGGCAAAAGTTTCATAATTCTTTTTTACAGGTATTTTTTTACCATTGTTTTTTACATACCATAATGGGACAATGACTAAGATTAGGGCTAGTACGGCTGCAACAATTTTGACATTCTCCCCTTCAACTAGTTTTTTAATATTTTTCATATAATCCCTACTTTCTTTATAATTATTATAAATTATTTTTTTAATTCTTTCAAGGTATATATGAAAATATTTTATTATAAAAATTTTTTTAATTCTTCAGCATAGTTTTCTCCAAATTTTTTGAAATTTTTGGCTATTTTTAATATATCTTTATCTATATAATTTTTAAAATTTTCTATTCTTTTTTCTATTTCTATATTTCCCATTGTTAGACCTTTTATTAGCATATCGGCGATACTAGCGTCACTGTTGTCGGTTATTACTTCTTTTTTTATATTCATCTTACTCATAATATCTGCTATTGCGCCAGCGGTTTTAGGTTCTTTTTTGTTTTTCTTAAGTAGTTTTAAACTTTCTTTTTCATATTTTTCATATTCTTTGTTAATGTTTTCGGCTAATTTTCTTATTTTGTTATCTTTATCTTTTAATTCTTTTAGTAAATCTTCGGTACTACTGTGGCCCATATTGCTTGCTTTATAAATATATTCTAACATTTCAATGTTTTCATTCATAATATCTTCCTTTCTAAGGATATTATGAGCCTTGTATAAATTTATATACAAAAAAACTAGAATTAATCTAGTTTAAACACATGTGTATCCACCATCTATT
Organism: Bacilli bacterium; assembly: GCA_017513865.1. Classification (GTDB taxonomy): domain Bacteria; phylum Bacillota_I; class Bacilli_A; order RF39; family UBA660; genus Coprosoma. The sequence goes on from JAFWMN010000005.1 coordinate 30,553, forward strand.
GGTAAAATTACTCCGGTTACATATGAAGCTTCATCAGATGCCAGAAAAATAGCTCCGGCATTTAGTTCGCCGTTATGTCCATACCTTCCCATCGGAACTGTCTGTTTCATGTAGTTAGTAAATTCTTCGGTGTTTAATACGGCACTTGTAAGTTCTGTTTCAAAATATCCTGGGCATATTGCATTACAAGTTATATTGTATTTGGCTAGTTCAGCAGCGACAGCTCTTGTGAAATTAACTACTCCACCTTTTGATGAATGATAGGCAATAGTTCCCATTGCTGTATTTCCAACTAAGCCATACATTGATGCAATGTTTATGATTCTTCCATAATTATTCTTTTTCATTATGTTACCAAAAGCTCTTGTCATTTTAAATACTGATGTTTGATCGGTAGCTATTGTGAAATCCCATTCTTCATCTGTCATTGTTAATACACCAGCATCTTTTGATGATCCAGCACAGTTTACTAAAATATCAACTTTACCAAATTCTTCTTCTACTTTTTTCGCTGCATTATTTATGTCTTCTGTTTTGGTTACATCACATTTTATTGGTAAAACTTTTACTCCTAATTTTTCTAATTCTGTTTTGCTTTCTTCTAGTCTTTCAACTCTTCTAGCTAAAATTGCTAGATCTGCTCCTTGTTTGGCAAAAGCTTCAGCCATTTGTTTGCCGAGGCCTGAACTTGCTCCTGTTACTACAGCTACTCTTCCTTTTAAATTAAACATTTTATACCTTCTTTCCATTTAAGTATTCTATTATTCCGTAAGCAGCATTTCTACCAGCACGTGCTGCCCACGCAACTGTTCCAATATTTCCAGCCACATCACCACCAGCAAACACTTTTTTCTTTGAGGTGTGCCCTTTTTTGTCTATTTTTATTCTTCCTTTGACAGTTGTTTCTAATCCTAATGAATTTATTGTTTTACTATTAGCGTGTGATCCTATTGCTCGTATGACATAATCACATTCTAGGTTGTGTCTGGTTCCTTTTACATTTACTAGTATTTCTTTATCTTTTACTTTTTTATAGTCTGTTTTTATTAAGTCAATACTTGTTACTTGTTTTTTGCCATTTATTTTTGTGATGTTATTTTTATATAAAAATTTAATTCCGTCTTTTTTGGCAGCATTTACTTCATCAATATCAGCGGTTAGTTCTTTTTCTGTTTTGCGGTAAACGATAATTACTTTTTTAGCACCATCTCTTTTAACCGTTCTAGCTATGTCCATTGCAACATTGCCGCCACCTGAGATTATTACTGTTTTGCCATTTAAATCTATTTCTTTTTTGTTTTCTAGAAATTCGTTAGCGCCAAATACTCCTTTTAATTTTTCGCCAGTTATTTTCATTTTATTTGATATATTGGCACCTATTCCTATAAATATGGCATCATATTTTCTGGTTAATTCGTTTAAAGTTATTGTTTTACCTAAAATTTCGTTATATTTTACATCTATGCCTAAATCTATTATTCTTTGAATTGTTTTTTCAGTTATTTCTTTTGGTAATCTAAATTCTGGTATGCCATGTGAAAGCAAACCACCCAAGTAATTATGTTTTTCATATATTGTGACATTAATTCCGTTTTTCTTTAAAAAGGCTGCACAAGTAAGTCCAGCTGGACCACCACCAATAACAGCTACGTTGTGTTTGAACTCGGTTTTACTTCTTATTTTCCATTCATTTTTAATTGCTAGATCACCAATGAAAGATTCTAATTCACCAATTTTCACTGGGGCTTTTTTTATTTCTTTATGACATGACCCTTGGCATTGTTTTTCATGAGGACATATTCTGCCGCAAATGCTTTCTAATATTGTTGTTTTTGATAGTATATTGTAAGCTTCTTTATAATCTTCATTTTTAATACTTTTTATAAAACCTTTTATATCGTTATCTAGAGGGCAGCCAACTGTGCAGGCTTTTTTTTGACATTCTAAACATTTATTTGCTTTTTTTACAATGTCTTTTATACTTTTCATATTTACCCTCCTTTATTCCTTTATTTAATTATACTACAAATTTGTGTTTTTGAAAATAAAAACCCAAACTGTAAAGTTTGGGCTTATTACTAAAGTGGTAGCCTGTACGGGATTTGAACCCGTGAGTGCCGCCTTGAGAGGGCGGTGTGTTAAACCCCTTCACCAACAGGCCATGAATGTATTAACATTTTAACATATTTAAAATATTAATACAATAATTTTATTCCCACAAATGGTTTGGATATGTTTTGCTTATTTTGGTTAATTTTTTTATTTCATTTTTCACATGTTCAGTATCTTCTTTATATGTTACACCTAGCCATTTCGATGTTGTCTTTATGACTTTAATTTTTATTTTTTTATTTTTTATTATTTTATCCAAAACATCTGGTAATAGAAATTCACAAGTTTCCATATTTTCTTTATTTTTTTCAAAAAATTTTACTATTTCTTTTTCTAATTCTTCAAATATTATTGGTCTTAAACCAAACATAAGCATTGATACTGGATGATTTTCATCTATGGTAAAAGGTTTGTTTTCATTTAGAGGTTCACAATATACTTTTGCATCTTTTTTTATAACTCTACTTTCAATAACGGCTGTTAAATAGCCATTTTCTTCCATACATACGCCTCGTTTTACTTCCCCTTTATCAGATAGTGTTTCTCCGATATTATATCCAATTACACAAAAATCATTGCTTTCATTTAAAAAATCAGCAGCTTTCTTAAAAGCGTCATATCCAAAGAAATCATCGGCTGATATAATTGCAAAATCTTCTTTTACTTTTTCTTTGGCGCACAAAAGCGCGTGTCCTGTTCCATAAGGTTTTGTTCTATCTTTTGGATATTTAAAACCTTGGGGTAATGTTTCATTGTTTTGAAAAGCGTATTCTACTTTGATATGTGGTTCTACTCTTTTGCCTATTGTTTCTTTAAAAATTTGATAATTCTCTTCCTTGATAATAAAGACAATTTTAGTGAAACCGGCCTTTATAGCATCATATACTGAATAATCTATTATAAATTCGCCGTTGGGTCCCATTGGTTCTATTTGCTTTAATCCACCAAATCTACTGCCCATACCAGCGGCTAAAATAACTAGTGTTAGATCTTTTTTCATTTTTACTCCTATTTTATTAAATTATATGTATCTCTAGCAATCATCAATTCTTCGTTTGTGGCAATTACGTAAACATCAATTTTTGATTTTTCACTGCTAATTTTAAATAATGATCCTCTTTTGTTATTTGCTTCTTCATCTATTTTTACACCTAGGCACTCTAATCTATTGCATACATCAGCTCTTGTAAGTGGCCCATTTTCACCAATTCCAGCGGTGAATACTATAACATCTGTACCACCAAGTAATACATGATACTGTGCTATATAGTCGACGATTCTTCTTGAAAATTTCCCAAACGCAAGTTTAGCTTTTTCATTTCCTTTTTCTAATTCTGATTCAATATCACGCATATCACTACTGATTTCACTTAATCCAAGTAGCCCGCTTTTCTTATTTAGTCTATTTAACATTTCATCGATGTCAATGTTCTCTTTTTTCATAACAAAAGGCATTATTGAAGGGTCTACATCACCTGAGCGTGTTCCCATCATAATTCCAGCAAGTGGGGTAAAGCCCATAGATATATCCATACATTTGCCATCTTTGATCGCACATATTGATGCCCCACTACCGATGTGACAGCTTATAATCTTTAAATCTTTTCTATTATATATATTTTCAACAGTTTCAGCTATGAATCTATGGCTTGTTCCGTGAGCTCCATATTTTCTGACACCATATTTTGTATACCATTCATATGGGACAGCATACATATATGATTCTTTATCCATTGTTTGATGGAAAGCTGTATCAAAAACAGTTACCATTGGTACATTAGGTAATACTTTTTGAAAGGCTTTAATTCCAGCAACATTAGCTCCGTTATGAAGTGGGGCAAGTTCAATAATTGATTCTAATTTTTTCATAACTTCATCATCAACAATTACTGATCTATCAAATAAATCTTTTCCATTTACTATTCGATGACCTACACCGCCAATCTCATCTAAAGATTCTACTATATGCATTTCATGTAATTTTTCTAATAGTAAATCAACGGCTTCGGTATGATTTTTCATGGGAGCTTCTTCTTTATGTTTTTCGCCATTATATTTAATTGTGAAACCGCTTCCATCAATACCTATTCTTTCGAAAACACCTGTTGCGATGACGTCTTCAGTTTCCATATCAAACAAGCTAAATTTAAGTGAACTACTTCCAGCATTTACTGATAATATTTTCATTTTATTCCTTCTTTCTTTTTAGTCGCTATATCAATTTTACCAAAACATCCCTAATATGTCCATATAAAAACTCAAAGATTTTTCTTTGAGTTAGTGTTTGTTTTTTCTATTATATTTATTAAATCATCCGTGCTCATTCCAGGACTATAATTGTCTGTAATATCGTATTGGGTTGTTCCTGTAATTAAAATCACTTGGGTGGTAACTCCCCCATTTCTATAGTCATAAACTATGAAGCCATTATTGTATCTTGTAACTACAGCATGGTTTGATCTATCAATATATACTTCTTCAATGCCTCGGTAAGCGTTTGCCATAGCTGCTTCCCATTGTTCTCGTTGTTCTTGATAATTTGCTTGTTCATTTTTTTTATTAAAGGCTTTTATTTGTGCGGCGATTTCTTCATTTGCAGATTTTTCAGCTAGTTTCATAAAATTTCTTCTAATTTGTTCAAGCTGCACATATCTTTCATCGTTTTGCATATATGGATATAGTTCATCCATGATTTTTTCAAATTCAAGCATTCCTTCGTTTAATCCTTCGTCATGTGCAAAGTAGTTGGGGTCTTCAAAATTTACTACACGTTCACTTGAATCCTCATAATATTTATAAAAATTTATTCTGTCTTCTCTACTGGTATGTGTTAATATTTCTCTTGCTCTTTTTAGTTTTGCCTCTATTAAATTATAATCAAATTTATTATTGGGTATTGTTTCCATTTGTCACCTTTTTTTATTTATTAAAACTAAATTCTGTGGTTTTAATCTTGCTTAAATCCTCTTTAGTTTCCATGGTAATTAGTTTATAGTCTTTTATTTTTATTTTATCTCCTATGTAACTTGTAAAGGTAATATCCTTATCACCCATTAACTTAACAGTTATTGGAGTGATATCGATGTCATAATTATTATTATTTTTGACTCTAGCGATAAAATAATACTTATTATTTTTAGAATATATTTTTATTTTTTCAAAATTTAAATTGTTTATTATTTGATCTTCATAATTAATATTTACATCTTTTTTTATTACTTTTTTTGGTCTATTTATAAATAGTATAGTTAACATGGTACTAAATATAATTATTAATATTAGAATTATTTGCCATACTTTAATTCCGGAAACTTCTTTTTCATCCATTTTTTATCCTTTTGATGCTGGCCATGTTTTAACAATATCGCAACTGCTACTTGAAGGTGCAGGATCTGGCATTTTCATTCTGACAATTGTTGGAACTTTAAATGCTCTACCAAAAGCCATACAAGTTCCCGGTTGTAGTGTTTTTTGTTTTTCAACGATTTCAGCACTGATATTAGGTAGCATTTTTCTAATATATTCAACATCTCTTGGGTGATTTAATTTAAATATTAAGAAGTTAGCGCACTGTGAAATAACGGTTTCTGATATTTCTACTGGTCTTTGAGAGATAAGGTTAAATATAAGTCCATATTTTCTTCCCTCTTTAGCAGCTCTTTCAAATATATTATATCCTATTAAATCAACATCGGTATCATTTTGAACATATCGGTGTGCTTCTTCAACAAAAATATGAAATGGAATAGAAGCTCTATCTTTTAATCTTTTGCTAAAATTAAATAGCATTTTGGTGTATATTTTTGTTACTACTTTGGCAAACCAATCTTCAACATCTTCTAAGTTAAAGTTTATTACTTGGGCTTTTTTGCCATTTGCTGAAACTAATGAAGCAATGTAATTTTCTATTGTAATAAAGTTTGGATATCTTAAATATTTTGAATTTTCAGATATTGTAAGTGAATGAAGTCTTACTTTTAAGGTTATAGCATCAGCATATGTTTCTTCATTGTTTAAAAGACCTTCACTTATAAGGGTAAATGCTAAAGCTTTTTCTAAATCTTCTAAAGTGTAATATTTTATTTCTGTCGGTTCATATGTATCTAATGATTCATCAATAAAACTTGTTATATATTCAGTCATTAAGTTGCTTTCTGGAAAGTTTCCTTGAGTATCAATGACAAAACAATCTCTAAACTTACGAACATATCCAATTCCTTGAACTGGCGCTTCTAAATTAAATTCTTTGGTTGAGCAAGTTGCGATTATTTTAAATACATCATTTCTTTTGCTGCTTGATGTTTGATTTGTATATAAAATTGTCATAATTGCCTTAGCTATTAAATGATTTTTGTATCTAACGGCCATTTCATCTTCAGATGCAAAAATATTAACAAGTTTTAGCATCCTTTCAATGATTGTAAGCTGTGAATGTTTATCAGCTCTTAATAATAAGGCATAATCATCAATATCTAATAACCAGATTGGAACACTTAAAACTTCACCATCTGTTTGTAGGGTGTTTGTAGTGTAAAATTTAAATTTTAAATTAGGGTTTATTTGATCAATATTACTTAGGGCATTGTGGTATTCACCATAAGCATCAAATATAAAGAAATTAGATCTAAATGGAAGAAGTTTAGGGTTAGCAAAGATATTTTGTAAAAGTCTAGCAACACCGCATGATTTACCAGAACCACTGTTACCAAATATAGCCATATGACTACTAAATAAATCATTAATGTCAGCTTTTATTTCTCTTCCATCATATAATGGACTTTCACCTATTACAAAAGTTGATGGTGTTTCGTCACCTAATAACAAGCCTACTTCTTCACTACTAATTAATCTTAATTCAGCATTAAAGGTTGGTTTTCTAATGACTCCACCGATAAACTGCCCATTTTCAATTTCTCCTAGAAATCTAATTTTGATTATTTCGGATCCTAAATCTTCTACTTCTCCTACTACTCTTTTTTCCCCATCAACGAATACGACATGCATATTCATTATATTTGTTTGTAATGACCCATCCTTTGGTGTTTCAACATGGGCCTCTGTATCACTTATATAAATTATTTTCCCAAACATATTAGCCTCCTATATTAATTCTTCTATTTTTTTTCGTGTTTCTTCATCAATGTTTTCAATTATTTTTTTTATTTTGCTTGCTTTTTCATAATTTTGTAATTTTTTTTCGTAATCTGTTAATTTTTTTTCAGATTCTTTTATGACTTTGTGAATAGCGGTTCTACTTACATTTTTATTTTCGCTTATTTCAGACAAACTATAATTTTTGAAATAATAATCCTCAAAATATTCCTTTTGTTTATCTGTTAAAAGGTCGCCATAATAGTCATATAAACTAATCATATAAAATGTTTTAATGTCCGATGACACTATATACCCCCCATCCTATCATTAATATTCCAGTTAAGATATATACTACGGTCATATATTTTCTTTTATAAAAATATTTATTATTATATCCGATGATAAGCAGTAATAATCCCATAATTATATGTGTATAAAAATATACTTTGGTTATTAATGATGCAATTAGGGAGATTAATAAAACTATCATTCCTATAAACTGTATTATTAAACTATATTTTTTCATTCATCTATCCCCTTAAATAGGCCATATATATATTTTTCGATGTCAAATACTCTTAAGTCTTCTTTTTTTTCACCTAGGCCAACAAATTTTACAGGAAGCCCTGTTTCTTCTTTTATAGCTAGAACAATTCCGCCTTTGGCTGTTCCGTCTAATTTAGTTAAAACAATTCCTGTTATATTAGTTATTTCTTTAAAATTTTTGGCTTGACTAATGCCGTTTTGGCCGGTTGTGGCATCTATTACTAATAATGTTTCATGGGGTGCTTGTGGTAATAGTTTGCCGATAACTTTGTTTACTTTTTCAAGTTCTTTCATTAAATTTACCTTGTTTTGAAGTCTTCCGGCAGTGTCTATTAAAACAACATCAAAATTTCCTTCTTTGGCCTTATGGACTCCGTCATACATAACACTAACTGGGTCAGCATTTTCTTTATAGACTATTTCGCAATTGACTTTTTTAGCCCATTCTTTTAATTGCTCAGTAGCTCCAGCTCTGAAGGTGTCACCAGCAACCATTAATACTTTTTTACCCTCTTCTTTTAATTTATGAGCAATTTTTCCGATTGTAGTTGTTTTTCCTGAGCCATTTACACCAACAAATAATATTACAGTCGGTCCTTCTTCAGCATATTTTATTTTATTTACAATAATGTCATTATTAACATATATTATAAACATTTCATCAACTATGATATCTTTGAGCTGTTCTGGTGTGTTTATATTTTCTTTTTTGACTCTTTTTTTGAGTCTATCAATTATTTCCATAACAGTATTTACACCAATATCAGACATTATTAATATTTCTTCTAAGTTTTCAAAATAATTATCATCAATGATATGATGATTTTTATTTAAGTTAAGTAAAGCCCCTAAAAAATTATTTCTTGTTTTTTCAAGTCCTTTATCATATAGTTCTACTTCTTTTTTTTCCTCTTTTTTAAAGACTTTTTTAAATTTGTCAAATATTCCCATTTCTATCATCCTTAACTATATTTAATTTTACACTATTTTTATTTAGATTTCAATAAAATATTGTTTTTTAATGAATTTGCTATTTTGTTAAAAAAAAGATATAATGGTATAGTCAGTTTTAACTTTTAAAGGAAAGGAGTTTTTATGAAATTTAACAAAGGCGAAAGTTATATATTCGCTTTAGGTGGACTTGGGGAAGTCGGTAAAAATATGTATTGTGTGATGCATAACGATGAACTCATTATTATTGATGCGGGGGTTATATTCCCAGGTGGCGAACTTATGGGAATTGATTATGTTATTCCAGATTTTACTTTTTTAAAACAAAATGAATCTAAGATAAAGGGACTGTTTATTACACACGGTCATGAAGACCACATTGGTGCGATTCCATTTTTGTTATCGGAAGTTGCAATTCCAGCTATTTATGCGCCTAATCAAGCGGCTGCTTTAATTAGAAAAAAACTCGAGGATCGTGGAATAAAATATAACAATTTATTTGTTTATAATGAAAAAAACATTTATAAATATAAGGGTATTACAGTTGAATTTTATCGTACAACCCACTCTATTCCAGATTCACATGGAATTGTTGTTCATACACCAAATGGAACGGTTATGACAACAGGAGATTTTAAATTTGATTTGACACCAATTGGACCGCTTGCTGATTTACACAAAATAGCTCGTCTCGGAAGTAAGGGAGTTACACTTCTTTTAAGTGATAGTACTAATGCGATGAATGAAGGTATTAGTAATAGTGAATCTAAAGTTGATGATGCTTTGGACGATTTATTTAGCAGGCATAATGGAAGAATTATTATTGCAACATTTGCTTCTAATATATACCGTTTGAAGCATATTGTTGATACTTCGAAACGACATGGTAGAAAAATTGCTATATTTGGCCGAAGCATGGAAAATAATATTGAAATTTCAATTGATGGTGGATATATAAAGCATAGGGATGTTTTTGTTACCCCAGAAGAAGCAAATACGCTTCCTAATGATAAAGTATGTATTTTATGTACAGGGACCCAAGGTGAGCCATTAGCTGCTTTAAGTAGAATTGCCAATGGTAGTCATAAGCAGATTAAGCTTCAAAGTGATGATGTTGTGGTGTTTTCTTCTTCAGCTATTCCTGGTAATGCGTTAAGTATATCAAGAACTATTAATAAATTATATTTAAAAGGTATTACTGTATACACTAACACGTCATTTAGTGACATTCATGCATCTGGGCATGCTAATGAAGAGGAACTTAAATGGATGATTAGATTAACTAACCCTAAATATTTTATGCCATTTCATGGTGAATACCGTATGCTTAAGAAGCATGCTGATATCGCGGTAAGTTGTGATGTACCACGCGAAAACACTTTTGTTTTAGGTAATGGTGAAGTTCTTTCGATGAAGAATGGTGTTATTAAAAAGGCTGGTTATATACCAGCTGGGGACAGTTTTGTCGACGGTAATCGTGTTGGTGAAGTTAGTAATGCCGTTATGAAGGATCGTAAAATTATGGCGATGGATGGAATTGTTGTTGTAATTGCCAATATGGATATGCGTAACGGAAAATTACTCTCAACCCCTAGTATTGTCACTCGCGGTTTTGTTTTAGTTAATGATAATGCTGAATTGCTTAAAAAATTAGAGAATCTAGCACAAGATGCAATAAATAGCAAAGTTAAAACTGGTATTAATTATTCTGAGATCAAGTTAGAAATATCTAATGTTTTAAGTAATTATATTAATTTACATACTGGAAGAAAACCAATTATATTACCAGTTATTATGGATATTAAAAAAAGCGTTAAAAATTAACGTTTTTTTAACATTTACCATCTTCATAAAAATAAGTTCTTTTTATTTTTCCTGTAGATGTTGTGCTTGTTTGTACTCTGATTTTTACATCTGTTATCTCTTTTGTTTCATCGGTTGGTGATTTTATTTTATAGTCAAGGTAGCCTTGTTGTTGTAGTGTTTCTAAATCTACGCAGGATGTGTCAGGATGATCTGATACATAATTTTTTGCTCCTAAGATTATGTTATTTTTAGTTTGTTGTTCCGCAGCTTCTCTGCCTTTTTTTAATTTATCACCGATGGCGGGAACTATTATTATTAAAAGAAGTGATAATATTACTACTGTTCCAATTAATTCAATTAACGTAAATCCTTTGTTTTTCATAATTCCTCCTCGATTCTAAGTAATTCATTATATTTGCAAGTTCTATCAGTTCTTGATAATGATCCGGTTTTTATTTGTCCTAAATTTAAAGCAGCAGCTAAGTCAGCAATTGATGTATCTTCGGTCTCGCCACTTCGATGTGAAATTATTGTTTTATATCCGGCTTTTTTTGCTATTTCAATAGTTTCAAGGGTTTCAGTAATTGTTCCAATCTGATTTACTTTTAATAAAATAGCATTACCGGCTCCTATATCTATTCCTTTTTGTAGATATTCCTTATTAGTTACAAATAAATCATCGCCAACTAATTGAATTTTGTTTCCAAGTTTTTCAGTTATTTCTTTAAATCCTGACCAGTCGTTTTGGTCTACAGGATCTTCAATTGAAATTATTGGATATTCTTCTATTAAATTTTCATAATAATTTATTAACCCATTAGTGGTTAGAATCCTATTTTCCCCTTTTAAATAATATTTTCCCTCTTTATAGAATTCACTAGCAGCGACATCTAAAGCCAAAAATACATCTTCCCCTGGTTTATAACCAGCTTTTTCTATAGCTTTAATTATAGAATCTAAGGCTTCTTTATTAGTGGCTAAATCTGGGGCGAAGCCGCCTTCGTCTCCGACATTAGTGCTTAAACCGTTTTCTTTTAATACTTCCTTTAAACTATGGAATACTTCACTACCGATTCGAAGTCTTTCGGCGAAAGTTTTGGCTTCAGGAATAATCATAAATTCTTGAAAATCTAAACCATTATCAGCATGCATTCCCCCATTTAAAATATTCATCATGGCTGTTGGCAGCGAAATTTCTTTATCAAAATATCTATACAGAGGTTCTTTATAGTAATTGGCAGATGCCTTTAAGGTGGCAAGGGATACCCCAAGGATAGCATTTGCACCTAGTTTTGATTTGTTTTTTGTACCATCGAGGTCGATCATTATTCTATCAATTCGCTTTTGATTTGTAGCATCTTCGCCAATTAAACTTGGTTTAATTATATTATTTACATTATTTACAGCATTTAATACACCTTTGCCATTATATCTTTTTGGGTCATTGTCACGAAGTTCGATTGCTTCTCTTTCGCCGGTTGACGCTCCTGATGGTACAGAAGCTCTTCCAATTACGCCACTTTCTAAAATAACATCTACTTCAATGGTTGGGTTACCTCTTGAATCTAATATTTCTCTGGCTTTTATATTTTTTATTTTTGACATTCTTTTACCCTCCTAGTATTTATTATAACATATTTTATATATTTTCTAAAATATGCTTGAATTTTTTTATTTATTGTAGTATACTTTATATGTTCGAGTTGTCTCCGTAGCTCAGCTGGATAGAGCAACGCCCTTCTAAGGCGTGGGTCGCGAGTTCGAATCTCTCCGGGGACGCCATTTTAGTTATTAAATCCATATTTGGATTTTTTTTATTTTAAAACTCTCATTATTGAGAGTTTTTTTCATAATTCCAAGCGTCTTTTAACATGTCTTCTAGGTTATACTGCACTTTAAAATTTAGTTCTTTTTGCGCTTTTGATGGATCACTATAGCATGTAGCGATGTCACCGTCTCTTCTTTCAGTAATTTTATATGGTATTTTTATATTATTAACTTTTTCAAATGTTTTTATTATATCTAAAACACTGCTTCCTTTACCAGTTCCTAGATTATAGATGTATAAACCTTTTTTTTCATTTTCCAATTTTTGAAGGGCTTTTATATGCCCTATGGCTAAATCAACAACGTGGATATAATCTCTAACGCCAGTTCCGTCTTTTGTGTTATAATCGTTACCAAAAACTTTTAAATATTCTAACTTTCCTTTAGCAACTTGAGTTACATATGGTACTAAATTAGCGGGGATGCCGTTTGGATCTTCACCAATTATTCCTGATTTATGTGCGCCTATGGGGTTAAAATATCTTAAGATACATATATTCCATGAATTATCACTTTCATATAAATCTTTTAAAATTTTTTCAACCATTAGTTTACTGGTTCCATATGGATTAGTTGTGTTGCCGGTTTTAGTAGTTTCTTTTATTGGCATTTCTTCGGGATTTCCATATACTGTTGCACTACTACTAAAAACTATAGTTTTGACATTGTTTTCCTTCATTATTTTGAGAAGATTTAATACACTAGACACATTGTTTGTATAGTATTCTATGGGATTTTTTACTGAATCTCCTACGGCTTTATATGCGGCGAAATCAATAACAGCGTCTATCTTATTTTCTTTAAAAATTTTAGTTAAAATATTTTTGTCTAACATATCGCCTTCATAAAACTTGAAATCTTTTTTTGTTATTTGCTTTATTTTATCTATTGTTTCTTTTTTGCTGTTACTAAAATTATCTAATCCAACAATTTCATAGTTTTGATTTAGTAATTCTACAGCAGTGTGACTTCCAATATATCCACACATACCTGTTACAAATATCTTCATATAATCACCATTTAAATTATACTAAAAAGATATCTTATATTCAAGATATCTTTTTTACTCCTTGCCAGTGCCAATCCTTTATTTCACCCATGTCTATTCCATTTTCTTTAATATATTTTTCATTTTTTTCTAATTTTTCAAGCATTTTTTCAATTATTAAGTCACCTTTTTTGTTTAAATTTAATTTTTTAACTACGTCGATAACTATGTGATAACGGTCAATTTTATTTCTTGCACGCATATCAAATGGGGTTGTTATTGAACCTTCTTCTTCATAGCCATGAACTGTTATATTTTTGTTTTGTCTATTATGAGTTAATGAATATATTAATGATGGATAGCCGTGGAACACAAAAATTATTGGCTTGTTTTGGGTGAATAATTCATTATATATTTCATTTGGAAGGCCGTGTGGGTGTCCTTCTTTTAATTTCATTAAATCTAACACATTTACATATCTTATTTTTAGTTTTGGTAATTCCTTATTTAGAATTGATACTGCGGCTAATGTTTCAACTACTGGAGTATCGCCTGCTGAAGCAATGACAATATCTGGATTATCTTTAGTGTATGTGCTGGCCCAACCCCAAATACTGACACCGTTTTTTAAGTGTTTTTCAGCTTCACTCATTGTTAGCCACTGATAACTTGGGTGTTTTGAAGCTGTTATAACATTAATTTTATTTTTTGTTTTTAAAGCATGATTGACTGTTACTATTAAACTATTGGCATCAAATGGTAAATATATTCTTGATATGGCATCTTTTTTATCAGCTATATGATTTAAGAAGCCTGGTTCTTGGTGTGTATAGCCATTATGATCTTGTTGCCAAATATGTGATGTTAAAATATAATTTAAAGAAGCAATATCTTTTCGCCAAGGTATTTCGTTACATACTTTTAGCCATTTAGCGTGTTGTGAAGCCATTGAATCTATCACTCTAATGAATGCTTCATAACTTACAAATAAACCATGTCTTCCGGTAAGTAAATACCCTTCTAACATTCCTTCACACATGTGTTCGGAAAGGTAGGAATCCATTATTTTACCATTTTTACTTAAATATTCGTCACTATTTTGTATTTGCTTTTGCCAATCACGATTTTGAACATCGAAAATTCGATATAGTCTATTGGACATGGCTTCGTCGGGGCTAAATAGTCTAAAGTTGTCGTTATTGCGGTATGTGTCGCGCAAATATTTACTTAATTCAATCATATCTTCGGTTTGATAAATGCCGCGCTTGTTATATTTTACAGCATACTCATATATATCTGGTAATTTTAATTCTTTTAGTTTTTTGCCACCATTAGCATTAGGATTTGAGCCCATTCTTTTGTCTTCTTTTGGCAAATGATCTCTAATTTCTTTTAATAAACAGCCATTTTCATCAAATAGTTCTTCAGGGTGGTAGCTTCTAAGCCATTTTTCTAATTTTTCAACATCTTCGTCATCATCAATTTGAAGTGGTACTTGATGAGCTCTAAAAGTTCCTTCTATTTGTCTTCCGCGGACTACGCTTGGACAAGTCCAACCTTTAGGGGTTTTTAAAATTATCATTGGGTATAAAACTTCTTCTTTTTCATTTTTTATATCTTTAATATCTTGCATAACTTTTTCTAAAGTTATGTACATTTTTCTATGAATTTCTCTTATGTCATCAGCTTCTACCAAATATGGATGATAACCTAAACCATAGAAAAAACTTCCTAATTCTTTTTTTGTCATTCTAGCTAAAACAGTAGGATTGCTGATTTTATAACCGTTTAAGTTTATGATTGGTAATACTATGCCATCTTTTTTAGGGTTTAAAAACTTGATTCCATTCCAAGCGGTTGCAAGGGGTCCTGTTTCGGCTTCACCATCACCAATTACCGTAGCCGCAATTAAGTCCGGATTATCTAAAACCGCTCCAAAGGCATGGGCTAAAGAATATCCTAGTTCGCCACCTTCATGAATCGAACCTGGAGTTTCAGGAGCAGCATGACTAGGAATTCCTCCTGGGAATGAGAAACTTTTAAATAGTTTTTTTAATCCTTCTTCATCATAGGTTATTTCTTTATATATTTCACTATATGTTCCTTCTAGATATGTGTTGGCTACTGGACTATTACCGCCATGGCCTGGACCTGATATATATATCATATTTAAATCATAGTCCTTTATTAATCTATTTAAATGAGCGTAAATAAAGTTTTGAGCAGGCACAGTTCCCCAGTGACCTACTATCTTTTTCTTAATATCGCCCTTTGTTAATTTCCTTTTTAATAGAGGATTATCTAACAAATAAAGCTGGCAGGCAGAAATATAATTTGCTGCGTTAAAATAGGCATCGATTATTTTTAATTTTTCTTCCATAATTATCCCCTCTATTCTTATTTAATTATATAATTTTTTTTTTAAAACAGCAATAGTTTATGAAAAAAATGCCTATTTTATTTTGGCATTTTTACATGTTTTTTTCTCTGTGTTTAGAAATATTTCGTCAATATCATAATTATCGCAAATTGATAAAGATATTGTTTTGTTTATGTTACTAGTTATTTCTTCATTAGTTATATCATTTTCGTTTTTTAATTCTAGTTTTATTTTTCTTTCTTCGATGGTACTAGATATTAATTTAATATCGTTGTTTAAGAAACTTTTTAAGTGTTTGTTGGGATTAAAATTTATTGTTAATTCGTCAATAATAATATTTATTTTATCTCTTTCATCATTTAAGTACTTTGTAACGGGAACATAATAATAATTTTCGTTTATTTGATTTATATAGTAAACGGTAACATCTTTAATGTTTTTAGTGTTTGTTAAATCAAATTCTTTATTTATTCCGAATGATCTATCTAAGGTACTTGGAAGGTTTATTTTAGTTTTGGGAAGTTTGGTTAATATATCCCCTTCCACATATATGATTATTTTATCAACTTTTTCTATTGATGTTAATGTATAGACAATAGCTTCTATCATTTTTTCTTCTAATTTTTCATCAATATCTAATATATCTTTGGAAAAATTTATTTTTAAAACATTGTGATCATAGCTAATATTTAGAATTTCAGTATCTGGGGGAATTATGGCACTAAAGCCGCTTGGAACTTTACTATCCATTCCACCAACGGTAAGTATTTTAATTAACTCTCTGGCTTTTTTTTCAATATTATTTTCGGCAACGCGAGCTTCAGTTAAAGCAACGTAGCTATTTTTATCCATAAGAAAAATAGGGGTACTTAATGTTTGGGATTCAACATACTTTAGTTCTTCTTTTATGTGCAGATTTGCATTATTTGTAGGAAACAAATACATTAAAATAATAGCGAATAGTGCGGCTGATGATATGCAAAGTTTTCTTTTTGATATTCTTTTCAACATGTTAATCACCTATTTAATGATATGAAAAAAAAGGTTATTTATAACCTTTTACAATGATAATTCTCCTAACTTTAACAGTTCTATTACAGCTCCGGCTCGTCCTTTCACATCTAGTTTTTGCATGGTGTTTGATATATGGTTGCGGACTGTTTTGTCACTAATATTTAGTTTCCTAGCTATTTCGTTTGTACTATTATTTTTTATTAATAATTCGAAAACTTCACGTTCTCTTTTTGTTAGAATACTATTATTCATAACTCCCTCACTTTCTTATGATGGGTGGTTTATATTTATTCATAAGTAATATATGCGCTAAAATGTTTTAAGTGAGAAAATTAGCCTATTAAAAACTTTCATTATATGAAAGTTATTTTTGAAATTTTACAGAAATGGTCATTCCTTTATCAAAATTTGATTGAACTTGCCTCATTATTTTATTAGCTATTGTGGCGTCGTGTTTTTTGCTGTCAATATTTACATTTACGGTATTTCCTTCAATACTTACAAATGATTTATAGTTTAAACTTTTTTCAATCTCTTTTTCTATTTTTTCTTCTTCACTTCTATTTTTGTTTAGTTTTTGAAGTTCTTCAAATGCTTTATTTTTTTCTTCAGTAGTGGATTTGGGGTTTGTTAAAACTTTTTTTAGTTCCGTAACTTTATCAAGCATTTTTTCTTCTGATTCTACTCTTAGGGCTACTAATTCAGCATTTTCTTCTTTAGTAACAGACACTTCTTTTTCTTTTGTTTTATTGCCGTTATTAGTTGCTATTAAAAGCTCGCTTGGCATGGTTATATAGTATACGCTTAACACTAGAATTAAACTAAATAGTGTTAAGAACCACAAACTTCTTTTATTAATCATTATTATCCCTCCTAGTACATTTCTAATAAATTATATTTCCTTTTTTTGTTTTTTATGACAAAAAAACGGTTTTATCCGTTTTTTTAATATAATTTAGCACCTGCTGGAATACTATCATCTACTATTAGAAAGTTTAGTTTTTCTTTTCCTTCTTCGCTATGAATCGCTGATATAAGCATTCCACATGAATCAATACCCATCATCTTTTTAGGTGGTAAGTTAGTAATGGCAATAGCTGTTTTACCGATTAATTCTTCTGGTTCGTAATAATCGTGAATTCCACTTAAAATTATTCTTTCTTTATCTGTGCCGTCATCTAAAGTAAATTTTAATAGTTTTTTACTTTTTTCTACTGGTACGCAATTTTTAATTTTTACAGCTCTAAAATCTGATTTACTAAAAGTTTCAAAATCAATTTCATGTGCAAATAAAGGCTCTATTTCTACTTTAGAAAAATCTATTGTTTTTGTTTTTTCTTTTATTTCTGGTCGTTTTGTTTCTTTGTTAGCAAATCTCATGTGTGGAAATAAAATCACTTCTCTTATAGTTTCAGAATTTGTAAGTAACATTACTAATCTATCGATACCAATTCCCATACCGCCTGCTGGAGGCATACCATATTCTAAAGCTTCAACGAAATCAATATCCATTTCATTGGCTTCATCATTACCTAATTCTTTTTCTTTTAATTGATTTTCAAATCTTTCATATTGATCTATTGGGTCATTTAATTCAGTAAAGGCGTTAGCAAATTCCATACCACAGATAAATAGTTCAAATCTTTCAGTAAATCTAGGGTCTTCACTTTTTCTAGCAAGTGGGCTTATTTCTACTGGATGACCATAAACAAAGGTTGGATTTATTAATGTTTCTTCAACATATTTTTCAAAAAAGGCATTAACAATATGACCAAATTCAAAATGAGGTTCAATTTCTATTTTATGTTTTTCAGCTAATTTAATGGCTTCTTCTTTAGTCATATCTTTCCAAAAATCAACACCACATGCTTCTTTTATAGCGTCCACCATGTGAATTCGTTTGAAACTTGGTTTTAGTGATATCTCATTTTCACCGTATTTTATATCATATGTATTATTTACAGCCATGCATGTTTCACTAATTATTCCTTCGGCCACATCCATCATGCCATACATATCAGTATAGGCCTTATAAAGTTCTATGCTGGTAAATTCAGGATTGTGTTTTCTATCTACGCCTTCATTTCTAAATATTCTACCAATTTCATATACAGCATCCATCCCACCAACTAGTAATCTTTTAAGCGGTAGTTCAGTAGCTATTCTTAGATAAAATGGCATATTTAATGCATTGTGATGTGTAATGAATGGTCTAGCTGCAGCGCCACCTAAAATTGGACTTAATATTGGCGTTTCAACTTCAACGTAGCCTAAATTATCTAGATAGTTTTGAATTGTTCTGATAATCTTTGGCCTTGCAAAGGCGATTTTTCTGGCTTCTTCATTCATTATTAGGTCAACGTATCTTCTTCTATATCTTTCTTCAGTATCCGTTAATCCATGATATTTTTCAGGAAGTGGTTTTAAAGCTTTTACTAAATGAATATATTTCTTGGCATGAACTGAAAGTTCACCAGTATTTGTTTTGAAAACATACCCTTCAATGGCAACTATATCACCAATATCTGATAATTTAAATATTTCATAGGCTTCTTCTCCTACTTCATCGATGGCTATATATATTTGAATTTGCCCGTATTTATCTTGAATATGGAAAAATCCAGCTTTTCCTTTTCTTCTTTTGGTCATAATTCTTCCGGCAATTAAAACTTCTTCTTTTATTTCTTCAAGTTCTTCCTTACTTTGATTTAGGTGTTCATCTTTAATAATTTTTGAATTTGAAGTTAAGTCTATTCTATTTCCGAAAGGATTTATTCCCTTTTCAATTAGTTCATTTACTTTATTTCGTCTTACTTGTTCTTGTTCAGTAAATTGTCTCATTTTATACCTCCTTGTTTCCTTTATTCTCTGTTTTTAATTTTATTGTTAATTTTTTTGATAAAATCTTTTAAAGTTAGCGTTGTAGTTTCTTTTGTTGAATATTTTCGGTAACTTATTTCTTTTTCTTCTTTTTCTTTGTCGCCTAATATTAATGTATATGGTATCTTTTTTATTTGACTTTCACGCATTTTATATGATAGTTTTTCGTCTCTACTATCTAAGGTTACTCTAAATCCCTCTTCTTTTAATATGTCTAAAACTTCTTCTGCATATTCTAGGTGATATTCGTTATTTACCGGAATTATGTTAATTTGCGTTGCCGATAACCATAATGGGAGTATTCCTTTTGTCTCCTCTAATATGAAAGCAGTAAATCTATCAAAAGTTCCAAAGATTGCTCTATGTAAAACTACTGGAGTTTGTCTTGAACCATCTTTATCAATATAATTTAACTCGAAGTTTCTTGGTAGTAAGAAGTCTAACTGACAAGTTGATAAAGTTTCTTCTGGCCCGACAGCTGGTTTTACTTCAACATCTAATTTTGGCCCATAAAAAGCTGCTTCACCAATAGCTTCAAAATATTCAATTTTTAATTCATTTAATACTTCTCTTAGTTTGTTTTCAGCATTATTCCACATTTCGTCATCATCAAAATATTTTTCTTTATCTAAAGGATCTCTAAGTGATAATCTAAATTTATAATTTTTAATACCAAAGTCTTTGTATACTTCTAAAATTAATTCAACAACTTTTTTAAATTCTTCACCGATTTGCTCTGGGGTTACAAATAGATGAGCGTCGTTTTGACACATGCATCTTACTCTTTCGAGACCTTTAACAGCCCCTGATGCTTCATATCTAAAATCTGTAGCAAATTCACCAATTCTAATTGGTAAATCTCTATATGAGTGGAGGGAGTTTTTATATACAAGCATGTGGTGAGGACAATTCATTGGTCTTAAAACAAATTGTTCATCATCGACTTTCATTTCAGGGAACATATTTTCTTTATAATGATCCCAATGCCCACTAATTTTATATAAATCAACAGTGCCTACACATGGAGTATATACATGTTTATAACCTAATTTTTGTTCTTTTTCATAAATATAATTTTCTAATTGTTTTCTGATTAAGGCGCCATTTGGTAGCCATAATGGCATTCCCTTGCCTACTAAATCATCAGTCATAAATATTTCTAATTCTTTACCTATTTTACGATGATCTCTTTCCTTAGCTTCTTCTAATTCTTGAAGGTAATTTTCCAAGTCTTCTTTGTTATCGAAACATACACCATATATTCTTTGGAGAACCTTGTTTTTTGAATCTCCTTTATAATATGAGCCACTAAATTTTAATAGTTTAAAGTTTTTACATTCTTTAACACTATCAACATGTGGTCCTCTACATAAATCAGTAAAATCACCTTGGGTATAACAACTTATTACTTCTTCTTTTGGAAGCTCATTTATAATGTCTATTTTATATGGATCATCTTTGAATTTTTCTAAAGCTTCTTTTTTAGTTAATTCTTCTCTATATATCCTTTTGCCATCTTTGGCTAGTTTTTTCATTTCTTTAGAAATTTTTTCTAAATCTTCTTCGGTTAAGGTATATCCGTTTAAATCAATATCATAGTAAAATCCTTCGGTTGTAACAGGACCTACCCAAAATTTAGCATCATTAAATAGGTGTTTTACAGCTTGAGCAAGCAAATGAGCGCAGCTGTGATTTAATGTATTTAGTCTTTTATCTTCTTTGATATTTATCATAATATTCTCTCCTTTTTATTTTTGGTTCATTACGTTCTTCTACTAAACAAAATGGGTTTTTATATGGAGCAACATTTCCGTATCCGTCGATTACTAAAACGACTTCTCCACTAGCAACCATTTCTCTAGTTAGTGTTTGAAAACATGTCCGTTTTATTTCTATGCCATATAGTTCTAATACTCTTTTTATGTCTTTATGGGTTAAACGTGTTAAGTTGTTTAGTAATTCTTGATTTGTAATTTCATAGTAAGTTTCTAAAAAATATTTCATATCAATTTTTACACTTCTTTGTATTTCTTTTTTATCCATAATATACCCCCATATAAAAAACCTTGCCGAAAAAAATCGTGCAAGGAGCGCAGTTATGCGCGGTACCATCCTAGTTTATTACTTAATTAGATAACGGTTTTATCCGGATTATAATAATCAGCTCCAAGGTAGTAATTATTAACGTTGTTTTCTTTGGCTTACACTATCCCAAATTCGCTATAAAATACTTTTTAATAATGTTGTCCTTTTCAGCGCCATTACTGTTATTTTATCACATTTTTTAGTATTTCAAAATACTATTTCGTTATTTTTTTTATTCTCTAAGGTTTTTGCTTATTAATTCTTCATATTCTGTTAATTGCTTTATTCTAGAAATTATTCTTCCGGCTTTTATTATTTCATCACCTTTACTGGTTATGGCTAAATGATTTTCTAAGGCTTTTAGGTCTAAATTTGAAGTGAAAAATGTCGGTAATTTTTCATCCATACGATATTGTAAGATTGGGCACAATATTTCATCTCTAGCCCAAGCAGATACGCTTTCCGCACCGATATCATCTATAAGAAGTAATGGTGCTTTTTTCACTTTTTCATATTTTGTTTTAAATTCTGATTTAACTGGTGAATTAAAAGTCATTTTTAAATCATTTAAAAATTCTGGCCAGAATATAATTGCACTTTTAGTGCCTTCTTTAGCTAGTTCATTTATCATGGCCGCAATTAAATAGCTTTTACCACTACCAAAATTGCCACACAAGTATAATCCCTTTTGTTGTTTGTTTTCTTTGTATTTTTTGATAAAGTCGGAAAGCCATATAATCACATTATATCTAGCTTTATCTGTTTTATAAATTTTTTTCATGCTGGCATTTTTTATTTCTTCAGGCACACTATACAAGTACACATTTTGATGATACTTTGTTTCTTTGTCCATTTTCTTTTTATATTTGCAAGCACGATATGAAAATTCTAATGTTCCATTATTAACTTTGGGAAGATAAGCATATCCTTCTAGTTTGTTTTTACATTCTAGTAAGTTTTTGCATTCTTGGCAATTGTTATATTCGTTCTTACTTTCTTCTAGAAGTGATGTGTATTTTTTTAGCTGTTCTTTTTTTAATTTTATTTTACTGACAAATTCTTTAAAGCTTTTATCTTTTAGTGCATCATCATAAGCTTCGTCTAAAATGTCATTTAAATTGTTTTTGGGATTTAAACGGTCTTTTATTTTTTGCATACTTGTCCTCCTATAAACTATTCAATTTTTTTTCTAATTCTTTTATGTCTTCTTCGGTAGCTATATTTTCCTCGATTGTTTTGTTATACCAATCAGGTTTTTCTTCTTTTTTAATTGTTTTGGTTTTTGGTTTTTTAGATTTGTTTTCTTTTTTACATAATTCTATTGCTTCTTCAACAGTGTTTATGTTGCTTCTTTTCCACTGAGAGGCAATGGTTAAAACAAAGTTTTTAGTAAGTTTATTTTCATTTATTTTAAGGACATAATCAATTAAGACGTTAACTACTCCTGGATTTAATTCATAATCTAAAAGTAGGGTTTCTAGTAAATTTAAATCGGTTTTGCTTGGTTTTACTCCTTTATTCTTACCTGTTAGAAAATCATATGGGGTTGTCGTTTCAAAGGTGTATATTAATTTCGATTTTTTTGATGTATCACTTACAGCTTTTCTTAAGTATTCAGGTTGTTTTTTGTAAATTAATGATGGTGAAGAGTTTTTATTTTCAAATGTATAGAAATTATGACAATTTTCCCTTAATTTATCTTTATCGATTGCTTTTTTTTCATTTACGGAATTTCTTATTAATTCGCTTAAAATTTCTTCATCCAAATTATATATAAACGATAATTTATATATTAAATTTTTTATTTCTTTACTAATACTTCGGTGGTTTAAGATATCATTTGGAATGATACTTAAGACACTATTTATATCTATTTTTTCATCAACAGTTATTTCGATGTTTTTAACTTTTTTTATATTTTCGGTATCGAAAACTTCGGATGTGTTTATAATATCGAAAGTGTCACTAAATTTTGAGGTTATATCTTTATAACCAGCCAAATCTACTTTTGGTATGGTAAAAGCTTTAATTAGCTTTTTAAATTCTCTTTTACCAATATTGCTTTCTAAAGTGGTGGCAAGGATTGGATTGTCTAGAAACTCTTTTGGGTCTAATGGTGAATATAATTCATAAACATAATTATTTATACTATCTTCTCTAAGATAAGTTTTCATAAGACCAATGCCTTCTAGTTTTTCTCTGGCTTCTAAAATATCTTCTAATTTTAATCTCATGGTCGCCATTAAACTGTGATGGGTATAATCAGTTGATATTATATCTAATGTATCTAGATTAGCCCATAAGGTGAAGTATAGGTTTATTGCTGGTGCGCCGATAACTGGTTCATACAATTTTATTAATGTAAGTCTATCTTCATTATTTAGAATAGTGGCGTTTTTTACAATGTAAGTATCGGCTGGGAAAAGATTTTTTACCATACTTTCACCTTCTTTCTATATCTAGTTTATCACATTTTTAATTATTAAAAAAGAGCTTTTGCTCTTTAAAATTGTATTATTATATGTATTATCTTTTATTTTGAGTATCTTTTAATTTACTATTAATAAGCTCTTCCATTTTTTCTTTTAAATACTTTTCTAGTTCTTCCATAACTTGTGATTTATGTTTGTTAATATACGTATATATTTCTTGATCAGCTTGTATCTTTTTTATTTTTTCATTAAGATACTTTATCATTGTAATAAAATTAGCATTGGTGTTTTTTTCACAATTTTTGAAAATATCATCCAAAATATCATAGATAACCTTAATTGTTATTTCTTTAGCTTTTTTATGTGGGCTAATACCGTGATGTATTAGGACATCGGTCTCTTTTAATTTAGTAATCAAAAAATCTATAATTACAGTAGGGTCACTTATTTGTGTATATAAAGTTTGAGGTGCTGAAGAAATTATTGTTTGATAAAAACTCTCTTTTATTTCTTTTTCATTATTATTTCTGGATGGTAGCTTTGTATAGTAAATAATTAATATATCAATTTTTTTCCATTCTTTTTCTAATTTTTGAAAATTTTCAGCATTATTATTTGTCGTTTTCTTTCCTGTTTGTGTTGGTCTTCTAGTTGATCTTTTTGAAGGTGATGTTGGTCTTGGCTCGCTAGAGCTAGCTTGTTTCTCTGGTGAAGATGTTTGTCCTTGCTGTTTTATTCTCAATCTAGCATCATATTGTCTTCTTTTTGTTTCATTCGATAATATGGTATAACTTTCTGATATTCTTTTCATTTTCTCTTCAGCATCTGGATCTTTACATACATCTGGATGATATCTTCTGGCTTTCTGTTGGAAAGCTCTTCTGATTTCATCTGTTGTGGCTGTTGATGGCACCCCTAATATTTCATAATAATTTTGTTCAATATTCATATTTTTCCTTCTTATAATTCTACGTTATGATAAACATTTTGAACATCTTCAATTTCATCTAGCATTTCTGTTAAACGATTAAATGTTTCTAAATCTTCACCTGTTAATGTTACTTTTTCTTTCGGAAGCATAGTTATTTCATCCATATCAAATTCGATGTTTGGCATTTTTTTAATAATGGCTTCTTTTATTTTAAATAAATCATTTGGAGCTCCATAAACAATTGTTTCACCGTCTTCAGTTTCAATATCGATGACATCTATTCCTTCTTCAATTAAAGTTTCTAAAGTTTCCTCGTCAGAAAGTCCTTTAAAACTAACAACTGCTAGGTTATCATACATGTAACTAACACTACCTTGTGCGCCCATTTTAACATGGCATTTGTTTATTACAGCTCTTATGCTGCTAACACTTCTATTTACATTGTCAGTTAGGCATGTAGCAATTACGGTAGATCCCGCTGGTCCAAATATTTCATAACTTGCAGCGGTATATGTTTCATCTACTCCGCTGCCAACTTTATCTATTGCTCTTTTTACAATGTCATTTGGAATTTGATCTTTTTTAGCTTTTTCAAGTAACCTTTTTAGAGTTGGGTTGCCTTCTGGTTCAATCCCTCCATTTTTGGCAGCTTGATATATTTCTCTAGCATACATCGAATATAATTTGGCTTTTGCAGCTCCTGTTTTTTGAATACTGGCTTTTCTTACTTCATAGGCTCTTCCCATTTAAATCTTCCTTTCTGTGCTTTTGAAATCGCGTCTTTTGCAGCTTTTTGTTCTGCAGCTTTTTTACTTCCGGCTATTCCTACTCCATAAACAATGCCATCAATAATGGCTTCAACTTTAAATTCTCTATTATGGGCCGGTCCTTTTTCTTCGATTAACTTGTATTCTAAACTTTTTTTATCGGTTTGAACATATTCTTGAAGAACTGATTTATAATCGTCAAAAAAATCAATTTCATGGTTTTCAATATGTGGAATTATATTTTCATTGAAAAATTTTTTTACTACATCTAACCCTTGGTCTAGATATAGGGCTCCTAGAAATGATTCAAATATGTCAGCTAATATGGCTTTTCTATTTCTACCTCCACTGGCTTCTTCGCCTACTCCTAGTTTTAAGTACTTTTCTAAACCTAACATTTTAGAATACTCATAATTAGCAGTAGTGCATACATAATGGGCTCTTAACTTGGTCATTTCACCTTCGTCGTATTCATATCTACTATAGAGATATTCGCTCATTAAAAGTTCTAAAACGGCATCTCCTAAAAATTCTAATCTTTCATAACTAATGGTATCATTTTCATTTGCGTATGATGTGTGGTAGAAAGCGGTTTCATATAAATTTATAAGATTGGGTTTTATCTTTAAATTATCTAATAGTTCCATTCGAATCACCTTTACTATTATAGCATATTTTCTTGTTTTTTTGACGCTTATTTACTTTTATATTTATTATATGTGTCAATCCAAAAAGTTTTATTTTACTTTTGCCTTTATTTTATAGTATAATTATTTTGAGGATATATGAAAAAAATATTAATTGGTTTTATTAAAATTTATCAAAAAATTCCTGGTCCATGGCATAAAGCTTGTCGGCATATACCAACTTGTTCAAATTATGCGATTGAAGCTATTGAGACTTATGGCGGCTTTAAAGGGGGAATTATGGCTTTAAAACGAATTTTGAGATGCACGCCGTGGGGAACCAGTGGATATGATCCCGTTATTAAGGAGGTTACATATGAAAAAAATAATTAGTTTGTTTTGTGTTTTAATTGTTTGTTTTGGTGTTACAGGTTGTATAAAAAGGGATAGTATGGAAAATATTACTATTTATACCACTAACTATCCTTCATATTTTGTCACGAAGAAACTTTATGGCAAATTCAGTAAAATTGAAAGTATTTATCCTAAAGGAGTTAATATCGGTAAATATAATTTAACAGAAAAGCAAGTAAAGGATTATAGTGATTCTAGCCTATTTATATTTAATGGTCTTAGTAAAGAGAAAAAAATAGTTAATAAAATGCGCAAGTACAACAAAGATTTAAAAATTATTGATACTACTTTATCTATGGAATATACCTATGATATGAATGAACTTTGGCTTGATCCAGCTAATCTACTGATGATGGCACAAAATATTAAAACTGGTTTTAATGAGTATATTGATAGTTATTATTTATCTAATAATATTGATCAAAATTATGAAAATTTAAAAATTGAGGTTTCTAATTTAGATGCAAAGTTCAAGGATGTTGTTTTAAATGGTAATACTAAAGTTATTGCTGCTTCTAGTAATATGTTTAAATATTTAGAAAAATATGGTTTGACTGTTTATGTTCTTGATCCTAATGATTCTAATATTCAGATTACTACTAATGAGGTACGTAAATTAATTAATAGTGGTAGACTTAAGTATGTGTTTGTTAGAAATGATGAGGAAGAAAATGAGGTTATCAAAGGATTGGGAGCCCAAACTCAAAAATGGCATACTTTAGCTAATTTATCCGAGTCTGATAGTAATGATCATAAAGATTATTTTGATATTATGAATGAGAATTTGGAACTACTTAAAAATGAATTATATAAATAACGAGCTAAAAAATAGCTCGTTTTATTATTATGGCTAGTAATATTAGAATTATAATTATTAGGATATTTTCTTTTAAAATATTAATAATACTTAAATGTATTTTTTCTTTTAAGTATATTTTTTGAGTATCTATTAATTTATCTTTGTAATAAATATTTATTTTACCTATTTTTTCTTTAGTAAATGGGGTTATTTCTTCTATTCCCTTATATTTAATTTTAACATCTTCTTTATTATAGTTGTTTGGTAAATACTTTATCACGTCTTTTGATGGGCATATTTTAATTTTTTCTTCTTTAGCGTATTTAGTTTTTAATGTTTTAAAGCTTTTGTTTTTATCAATTATTTTTATGTTGCTGTAATTTTCTATAAAATAATCATAAATTGTTTTGGCGTCTTCAATAT
The DNA here is from genome assembly GCA_017513865.1 of Bacilli bacterium. GTDB lineage: Bacteria > Bacillota_I > Bacilli_A > RF39 > UBA660 > Coprosoma. The sequence continues at coordinate 58,628 of JAFWMN010000005.1, forward strand.
GATGTGGTGCTTTTTTATCGTATAGTGCCCCTAAAGTGATTAATATATAATTTACATCTTTTTCTTTAGCAACAGTGGCTAAACACAGGCCTGCTCCACTTGTAGTTCCAGTTTTTCCGCCCATTATGTATGGTACTTCAATATTAAATGTTTTGGCATTTTTTTGAATTGTACTTTTTAATACTATTTTTCCATCTGTTGTTTTATATTCTTTTGTTTTAATCATTTTGGAAAATTCTTCGTTTTTTAAAGCTTCTTTAAATACTGTTAGTATATCTTCAGCCGTTGAATAATTATTATCATCATCTATACCTATAGTATTGTTAAAGTGAGTGTTCTTTAATTTTAATTCTTCTACTTTTTTATTCATTAACTTTATAAATTCTTCTTCGGTGTTTGTCGTATTTCTGACTAGTGCTTTAGCTGCATCGGCTCCTGAAGGTAATAATAGTCCGTATAATAGATCTCTATAGGTAACTGTTTCTCCTACCGTAAATCCGGCAGTAACTAAGTTGGCTTCAGTTACACCTTTAAAATCTTCTTTTGTTATGATAATTTGTTTGTCTATGTCTTGAATATTTTCTAGCGCTACTAAGGCGGTCATTATTTTTGTTAGTGAGGCTATTTGAACTTTACTATCAGAATCTTTTTTATATAATATTTCATTACTGTCTATGTTGTATAGTATAGCGTTTTTTGAACTTATATTTAATTCTATAGCATTTACTTTAAATGGTAAAATGACTAATATTAATAACAATATTTTTATTTTTTTCATAACATCACCTATTTAAAAGGCATTTTCTAATGCCTTAATTTATCATTTTAATAATAGACTCTAAAGAGTTAGTATTCGAAATTCCATATCTCGGTATTTTATATTTATTTACTCCTCTTGTTACTTTTCTACCACCACCAGCAAATGCCATTGTAAATCCAGCTTCTTTTAATGCTTCTATAGCGTGGTCGTTATATTCGTAAAATGGATAAGCAAAATATTTGGTATTATTTAAACTTTCACTACTTTTTTTTAGATCTTCTACTATTTTATCTTTGTCTTTGCATAAAATGGCCCCGCCTCTACCAATTGGGCATTCTCCTAAATTGTGCATATTCCAAGTGTGTGAATGTATTTCTAAACTTTTTGATTTATAGGCTTCTGGTGACGCTAGGTGACCAATTAAAAATAAAGTGGCATGAAGGTTATATTTTTCTAATATTTCAATATTTCGTGGTAAATACCAGCCATCATCAATTGTTATGATGACTGTTTTTTCTGGAAGATTTATTTTTCCATCTATCCACTGCTCTAATTCTTCTAATGTGGCTGTATAGTAACCATTTTCTTTTAGATATTTCATTTGTTCATCGTACTGATAGTCTCTTAAGCATATGTTTTGTTTACACTCTTTTGCTTCTTCTTCATTTATAACGTAGTGATAGTTTATTATGGCAATAGCTTCTGTTCCTTTATATTTATCTATTTCTTTTTCTTCTTTGATATCTTCTTTATTTATGTATACTTTTTTATTGTTAAAAATAAAGTAATATTTTTCATCAATTACTATTGGATTAAAAGTTATTTCTTTCTTTAGTTTATAGTATGAGTCCTCGTCTATATAAATAGTAGCATTTTCTTTGGTTGTTACTTCTTTATTAAAAGGAATTATTTTTGTTTCATATTCTTCAATTTTTTCTATTTTTGTAATGTCTTTATATGAAATGTAAGCATCTAAATCTTCAATATAAAAATATTTCGTGTTTTTATTTATTTTCTCTTTTTTTAATTTTAATTCTATGTTTGAAAGCTCACCAATCATATTTTCATCTTTGTCATATATTTTTACTTTTTCTTTTGTTTTGACATATGGGTTATAAGCTTTTTCTATTTTATCTACTATTTCTTTTTCTTTTATTTTAGCTTTTTTTATTTCTTTTTCTTTATTTTGTTTTATTAAAAACAGTATTGAAGATATTGATAGAACCATGATAACTAAAATTATGATTGGCCCTTTTTTTAATTTTCTTTTTTTCATACTATCACCATATTCATATTATCATATTATTATTAATATTTAAAGTATATAAAAACTTTAGATTATTTTCTAAAGTTTTTTAAGTACGGATTTAAATATTTTCCGGTGTAGCTTTTTTCACATTTTATTATTTCTTCAGGAGTTCCTGTAAATACTATTTGCCCTCCTTCGTCGCCACCTTCTGGTCCTAAATCGATAATATGATCAGCAACTTTAATAACATCTAAATTGTGTTCAATAACAATTACAGTGTCACCATTATCGACTATTCTATCTAGAATTACTAGTAGTTTTTTAATATCGTCTGTGTGCAGACCGGTTGTTGGCTCATCTAGTATAAATAAGCTTTTGCCAGTAGGTTTTTTTTGCAATTCTTTGGCTAATTTTATTCTAGCGGCTTCTCCACCTGATAAAGTTGGGGCTGATTGTCCTAATTTGATATATGAAAGTCCAACATCCATAAGCATGCTTAATTTGTGTTTTATTTTTGGATGATTTTCGAAAAATCCTAGGGCTTCTTCAACAGTCATCTCTAAAACTTCGGAAATGTTTTTACCTTTATATTTTATTTGTAGGGTCTCACTATTATATCTTGTTCCGTGACATACTTCACAAGGTACATAGACATCTGGAAGGAAGTGCATTTCAATTTTTTTAACGCCATCTCCCCAGCAAGCTTCGCATCTTCCGCCTTTTACATTGAAGGAAAATCTTCCTTTATCATAGCCTCTTATTTTGGCTTCTTTGGTTTCTGAGAAAACTTCTCTGATATCGTCAAACACACCGGTATAAGTTGCTGGATTACTTCTTGGAGTTCGGCCAATTGGGGCTTGTGATATATCAACAACTTTATCAATGTTTTCTAAGCCTTTTATTTTTTTAAATTTTCCTGGTTTTGTTTTTGATTTATATATGTTAGAAGCGACAACTTTGTATAATATTTCATTTATAAGTGTACTTTTGCCAGATCCAGATACACCCGTTACACATATAAATTTACCTAATGGAAATTTCACGTTTATGTTTTTTAAATTGTTTTCGTTAGCTCCCGTTATTTCAATACATTTTTTATTTCCTTTTCTTCTTTCTTTTGGAATTTCTATTTTATATTCACCAGTTAAATATTTAGCAGTTAGGCTGTTTTTGCTTTTCATAACTTCTTTGGGGGTTCCTTGCGCTACTACTTTGCCCCCGTGAACTCCGGCTTTTGGCCCTATATCAACTAAATAATCAGCGGCAAGCATGGTGTCCATATCGTGTTCAACAACGATTAAAGTATTACCTAAATCACGCATTTCTATTAATGAGTTTATTAATCTATTGTTATCTCGTTGATGAAGTCCGATTGATGGTTCGTCTAAAACATATAAAACGCCAGTTAATCTCGATCCTATTTGAGTTGCGAGTCTTATTCTTTGAGCTTCTCCACCTGATAAAGTTTTGGCTTCTCTGGACAAGGTTAAGTATTCTAGTCCAACATTGATTAAAAAGTTTAGTCTTGATTTTATTTCTTTTATTATTAGGTTTGATATTTCTTTTTGTTCTTTTGTTAATTTTAGATTACATAAAAAATCATACAGTTTCCCTATTGAAAGTTCGGTTGCTTCATGGATGTTTTTTCCACCAATTAACACTGATAAAACACTATCATCTAATCTTGAACCACGGCACTTTGGACATTCTAATTCAGTCATATAATTTTCAATCCACTGTCTTATCCAGCTACTTTTTGTTTCAATATATCTTCTTTCTAGGTTTGTTATAATTCCTTCATATAAACCTTTTGTAGTTCTAGTATTTCCATTTTTAGACTTATAATTAAAAGTCATTATTTCATCAGAGCCATATAAAACTATATCTAACTGTTTTCTGGTTAGTTTTTTTATTGGTGAGTTCATATCTATTTTGTAGTAGGTGCATGCTGTTTCTAAATTGGTATATGTTATGTTAGTTTCATCACTACTGATGGTTGCAATTGCTCCTTCGTTGATACTTTTTTCTTTATCGGGGATAATTAAGTCTTCATCTATTTTAAATTTTACACCTAGACCTTTACATTCAGAACATGCTCCCCATGGTGCATTAAAGGAAAACATTCTTGGTTCTAATGCTGGAAGTGAGAAATTGCAATGTGGACAGGCATATGTTTCACTCATTAACATTTTTTCTTTTCCTATAACGTCGATTATAACTTTTCCTTTTCCAAGTTTAACTGCTGTTTCCATGCTTTCATATAGTCTGCTTCTAATATCTTTTTTTATTATTAGTCTATCTATAATTACTTCGATATTATGTTTTTTGTTTTTTTCTAAATCTATATTTTCTGATAAATCATGTTCTGTCTCATCGATGATGGCCCTTACGTATCCGTCTTTTCTTAATTCTTCTAGTAAATCTTTGTGAGTTCCTTTTTCTAGTGATATTACTGGAGCTAAAACTCTTATTTTCGTGTTTTCTTCTATTTCTAAAACGTCATTTACCATTTCTTCTACTGACTGACTGCTTATTGGAATATGATGGTTTGGACAATATGGAGTTCCTATTCTTGCATATAAAAGTCTTAAGTAATCATATATTTCTGTTACGGTTCCAACCGTACTTCTTGGATTTTTGTTGGTTGTTTTTTGATCAATACTAATTGACGGACTTAAGCCTTCAATACTGTCGACATCAGGTTTGTCAGAACCACCTAAAAACTGTCTAGCATAAGCACTTAGACTTTCAACATATCTTCTTTGACCTTCCGCGTATATTGTATCAAAAGCAAGCGAGCTTTTACCCGACCCTGATACACCTGTCATGACTATCAATTTATCTTTTGGAAGGGTTATATCAATATTTTTAAGGTTGTTTTCTCTAGCTCCTTTAATAATTATTTCGTCCATAGTACCTCTCCTTTTCCTTATATTATTATAACAAATGTGTCAACTATAATCATACTTTTCTCTTAAGAATTTGTCAATGATTGTTTTGCTTTTATTGATGGAATGTGCTAATATGATAATAGAGGTGGAGTTATGAAATTGGATGATTTTTATAAGATTTTGTTTAGTAATAAAATTATTAGTTCTATAATTGTTATTATTATTAGTTTTATCATTTATAGATTAATAAAAAATATTATTTTTGAAAAGGCTAGTAATGGAAAAATTAAATTTATGATTAGTAGCAAAAGTGAAACTTATTTGAAGTTAGTCAGTAGTATAATCAAATATATTTTTATTATAGTTACTGCACTTGTTGTTTTGCAGATAAATAATGTTAATGTCAGTGGCATGCTTGCTGGAGTTGGAATCGTGAGTGTTGTTCTTGGTCTTGCTGTTCAGGATGCTTTAAAAGATATTATTAGAGGCTTCAGTATTCTTTCTGATGATTATTTTTCCGTTGGTGATGTTATTAAATATAATGATGTTGAAGGTAAAGTTTTAGTTATCGGTCTTAAAACAACTAAAGTTAAAAGCATTATTAATCAGAATGTTGTTTCTATAGCCAATAGAAATATTGAAAAAGTTGAGGTTGTTTCGTCGCAGCTTGACATTGAAGTTCCTTTATCTTATGAACTTTCTAAGAAAGATGCCGAAAAAGTTATTTTGGAATGTGTTGATAATATTAATAAAGAAGATGAAATTGAGGCTTCTTATAAAGGTATTAATAAACTTGATAGTTCAAGCATTAATTATTTGATTAGAATTCGATGCAATCCAGCTATTAAGCCACAAATAAAACGAGATAGTATTGGAATTATCGTTGACACATTAGAAAAATATAATATTGAAATTCCTTATACACAAATCGATATTCATAATAAAAAAGTATCTTAGGATGCTTTTTTAATCTCTTGATTTAAATATTAATGAAAAGAAAAAGGAAAATATTATTGCTGCACTTATTCCTGCAGAAGTTAGGTTTAGTGTTCCATTAAAAAGGCCTAAAATCCCACCTTCGTTATATCCTTGTATGGCCCCATGAGTTAGTGTGTGCCCAAAACTAGTTATTGGGACTAGCGCCCCTCCGCCTGCCCATAATATAAATTTATCATATATATTAAATACGTCTAAGAATGTGCCTATCACGGCAAATATGACTGTTATGTGTCCTGGGGTAAAATTAGTGTTATCTAAAATGATTTGTCCTATCGTGCAAATTATTCCACAAAATATAAAAGCGTTTAAGTATATCATATTACCTTCTCCAAGCTGATGGCATGCGCTATGGCCGGAATTGTTAATCTTTGATTGACCATCGTTGGGCTCATTAAAGCCCCCGTAGCCACTAGCAATACTTTTTTGTATTTTCCTTTTTTCATTTGATTAAATACATAGCTATATGTTACTAAAGGGGCGCAGGCTGGTCCTGACGCTCCAGCATATTCTTTTTTTTCTAATATCATTGTTCCAGCATCGTTATAATTTTTTAATATAATATTATATTTTTCTTTTAAGTACTCCTTTAGTATTTTCTTTCCATATTTTCCTAAGTCACCCGTTAATATTAAATCATAGTAATCTACTTTTCTTTTAGTTTCTTCTAAATGGCTTTTGATTGTTTCAGCTGCTGCTTTGGCCATAACTGCTCCCATGTGAAAAACGTTTTTTGTGTTGGAATCTACTACTTTGCCTATTGTTCCACTTTCAATTTTCATTCCTTTTTTTGTTTTTGATAGTATGGCAGATGCAGCTCCAGTTACCGTGAATGTTGTTGTTTTTGGTTTTGGCCCGCCATATTCTACTGGATATCTATATTGCTTTTCAGCTGTATTATTATGTGATGATGTGAATACTGTTACGTTTTTTACTAAATTGTTTTCAATAAAGTTTGCCCCTAATATTAATTCTAATGTGCTGGTAGCACAAGCGGCATATATTCCTATAAAATTAGCATTTATTTCTTTTGCTGCATAATTTGATGCTGTTATTTGATTTAATAGATCTCCACCTATTATTAAGTCTATTTTTTCTGTTTTGTTTTTATTTTTTAAGATGTTGATACTTTCTTTTATCATTTTTATTTCCGCTTGTTCAAATGTTTTTTCTTTAAAATATAAATCATTATATGCTTTATCAAAATACTTATTTAATGGGCCTTTATCTTCATAGGGTCCTACTACGGTGGCAGTTTCATTTATGTATACATTATTATATTTTGTTGTCATACTATTCCCACCAGTGCTCTTAATAAACTAAATATGAAGCTTCCGATAATACCATATATTATTACGGCTCCTGAGAGCTTTAGCATGTTTGCTCCTATTCCTGTAATAAGGCCTTCTTTTTTATATTCTAAAGCGGCGCTTTGAGTAGCATGGGCAAAGCCGGTTATTGGAATAATAAGGCCACATTTGCAAAAATTGACCCATTTATCAAAAAAACCCAGACTTGTAAATAAGCAACTTATAAATATTAAAGTTATTAACATACATGTCGTTGCTTCTTTATATGGAACATTCATATATTTTTGATAAATTTCAATTAAAAACTCACCTATTACGCCCATAAGTCCACCAGTTATAAAAGTAATAAAAGCATTATGAAAAGTGTCTTCTTTCGGTGTATGTTTTTTTACTATTGCTTGATATGTATCTTTCATTTTATCACCCTAAATTTATTATGTATTTTATTTATTTTTATATACAAAAAAAGCATTTTTATAAATGCTTTTTTAACAATCGTTACTAAATTTATATTTATATTTGTTATTTGTATAAGTGATGATAATTTTGCCATTATCGAGTGTTGCACATTTTTCTTTTTCATTGGTACTGCCGGATCTATAATTGGAATTTTTAATATTTTTATTTGCTAAATATCCGGCTTTTTTTAATGTTTCTACACTGACATAGCCTATTGAAAGAGTCTCATTGTGCTTTGCAGTATAGGTTCTGGCGGCATTTTCGAGAATACTTACTTGTTTATCGTATGCTTTTTCTTTGGAATATTTTAGGGTGCTTCCAATCGTTGGAACAGCTATCATGGAAACTATACCTATAATTATAAGTACTGCTAAAACTTCTATTAATGTAAATCCTTTTTTCATTATATCACCTATTATAATTATAAAATAATAGATGTTTATTGTCAATTAAAGGTTTTTCTTAGTTTTGTTAAAATTTTATTTTCTTTTCTAGATATATCTACTTGGGACAAACCTAGTTTTTTTGCTATTTCTGTTTGGGTTAAATCTTCATAGTACCTTTTTATCATAATTGTTTTTTCTGGTTCATTTAATTTTTCTATTTCCATTTTTAAAGCAATTAGAGTATTATAATCTTTTTCTTTATCTGATATTATTTCATACATCGATAGTTCGTCAGCGTAGTTTTCTTCCATACTATATGGATCTTTATAATTTAAAATTTTTCCTATGGTATCTTCATCTATTTCTAAAAAATCACTTATTTCCTTATTTGTGGGTTCTCTCATAAGGCATTGAGATAAATGTTCTTTAGCCTTTTCTATTTTGCTTTTTATAGTATTTAACTCTCTATTTAATTTTATTATATGATCTTCTCTTACGTATTTGCTCATTTGACCATATACATAATTATAAGCATAGGTTGTAAATTTTGTTCCTTTTGTTTCATCAAAATTTTTATATGCTTCAATCATGCCAATACATCCTACTTGAAATAAATCCTCTTTATTTTTATATTTACTAAATTTTTTAGCAATACTATAAATAAATGTTTCGTTTTTTAGTATTATTTCTGTTATTTCATCCATTTGTTCCTCCTTTATGTATTGATTAAATTAATGGCGTCTTCTTCTTTTATCACCCACTTTAGTTTTTTAATTAAGTTTATTTGTTTTAAATTTATACATATATAGCTTTTGTCACATATTTCATAACATTTTTTTATTTTCTCTATTCCATAATTGTCTATTTGTTTTAAGTTTTTAATATTTAATACCATATTGTTTACACCTATTTTATAAAGTAATTCAACCACTTTTTTATCAAATGCTTTTGTTGTTTCCTTATTTAAGCATCCATATAATCTTACAAATAATATCCCCTTTTTTGAACCTATATTAATTTCTAGCATATCATCACCTTTTAAAGTGTAACACTCCTTTTAATTTGTTTGTACAGTTTCGACAAAACTAGAATTTTCTTTCAAAAAAAGAAGCCTTTGCTTCTTATCCAAATCTTTTGAGTATTCTATCCAGTTCTGTTCTTAATTTACTTTTCATTATTACGTCAGCAAAGCCGTCTTGGAGATAGTGTAGTTTTATAAACTCTTTTATTAAGATTTTTTTGCTTTTGTATGTCTAAAAATGAGAAAAACAACTTTTGACAGTTGTTTTTAATATGATTTGTTGTACCAATTCATTTTTTCTGGAAGTTGATTTAATACTGTTAGTTTGTTTTAAAAAGAAGATTATTCATCTTCTTTTTTTTCTAATTTTATTAATACTTCTCTTGGTTTTGAGCCATTAGGTGGTCCAATAATACCTCTTTCTTCTAGTAAATCTATACATCTAGCGGCTCTATTATACCCTAATCTAAATCTTCTTTGTAAAAGTGAAGCACTAGCTTTACCTTGGGTAATGACAAATTCTCTTATTTCATTATAAAGTGGTTCTTCATGCTCGTCGTCTTTTTCTAGCATTGTTGTTGCACCTCTATCTTCATCAGCCATAGTAAGTGTTTTATCATACATAGCTTTTTGCTGAGAAATAGTGAAATCAACAACTCTTTTAATTTCTTCATCGCTAATAAATGTTCCTTGTACTCTTACTGGGATATTTTCACCTTGTGGTAAGAATAACATATCACCTTTTCCAAGTAGTTTTTCAGCACCACTCATATCTAGTATTGTTCTTGAGTCAATACTGCTTGATACAGCAAAGGAAATTCTTGAAGGAATATTAGCTTTTACAACTCCGGTGATAACATCGGTACTTGGTCTTTGTGTCGCTACTATTAAATGAATTCCAGCCGCTCTTGCCATTTGGGTAATTCTCATAATTGAATCTTCTACTTCTTTGGCAGCTACTAGCATTAAATCAGCAAGCTCATCTATTATCACAACAATATAAGGTAATTTTTGCAATTGCTCATCTTCAGGCAATTTTTCGTTTTTCTTTTCAACGTATGCATTATAACCGGCGATATTTTTTGTTTTGCTTTCTTCAAATAAATCATACCTATCTTCCATTATTTTAACGATTTTTTGAAGCACAATATTAGCTTTTTTTGGATCAGTAACTACAGGCGTTAATAAATGTGGAACGCCATTATACATAGATAGTTCAACTTTTTTAGGGTCAACTAATACTAATCTTACTTCATCAGGTTTTGTTCTCATTAGTATTGATATAATCATACTATTAATACATACCGATTTACCACTACCAGTAGATCCTGCTACTAAGAGGTGTGGGGTTTTGTCTATTTCACAGTATATTGATTCACCCATGATGCTTTTACCTAAGGCTACTAATAGCTTTTTATCTTCGCTTCCTTTAGGAGCGTTAGCTAAAATTTCTCTTAAAAATACTGGGGTTGTTGTTTTATTAGGTAGTTCAATTCCGACAGTTTTTTTACCTGGGATTGGGGCTTGTATTCTTACGTCTTTTGCGCCCAAATCTAAGGCTATTTCTTTATTTAGGGCAGTTATTTTAGAAAGTCTAGTTCCTGATTTTACTTCAAGTTCATACTGAGTAACTGAAGGGCCTATATGAGCAGTTGCAACTTTAACATCAACACCAAAGTCTCTAGTTACTTTTTCGATAGAAGCAGCATTTTGATTGATGGCTTCTCTATTAGCTTTAGCTGCAGCAACTTTATTTCCTTTTGGTTCATTTAATTTATCTATTGGTGGTAATTGATAGCCTTTAGTATTCATGTGCTCTTCAGGTTCTGTTTCTATCTCTTTTGGTTTATTCTCAAGTTCATCCATTGAAGATATAACTAGTTTTTTGTTTCCTGCATTTTCATACTCTTCTTCAGCTTCGTCAATAGCTTCTCTAATTTTTATGTTATGTTTAGTATCTTTTAAATTATTTACTTTTTCTTTCATTGAAACAATCATGTCATATATTGATATTCCAGTAAACATAACTATACCACATATTATTAGAGCGATACTTACAACATTTGTACCTTCTAGTGTTAATAATTTATATCCTATTACTGAAAATATTGCTCCAATTATACCTCCGCCTTGGACTGTCTCAACGTTTTTAATTGAAGCCATAAGATTATTAATAGTTTCCGTAAATATTTTACTAGCGGTAGCTCCTTTTTCAGCTAATTCTTTTATGTATTCTGTATGTGATAATGTTAATATACCTATTAATAACAAATATAAACCAACTAATCTAGAAGTAAAAAAATCGGGATTTTCTCTTTTAATTATCATATAAATACCGGTAGCTCCTACTATAAGTAGTGGGATTATATACCATCCGCCGGCAATAAATCCAGCAAAGCCTTTAATAACATCAGAGGCTACACCAAATTCGCAGCATCCGATTATAGAAATTAATAGTAGTAATATTCCTTTTAATTCAATAACGTAAGTTGGTTCATTTTTTGTTTGTTTTCTTCTTTTTCTTTTAGCCATATCTTATCACTCCGTTATTATAATTATATCATTAAATAATTTAAAGTAAAAGTTTTGTTTGTCATTATTTAACATTTTTATACAAAAAAAGCTCTAACTTAATATAGTTAGAAGCTTTATTCTTGTTAAATATAATATTTAACAAAAAACCAGCACACTATATAGAGCATTTTAGGGCGTGCTGGGGAGTTAATAAACTCCAGTAGAAGAACTACTTAGTAATTCTTCTCTTTGGAATTTATTAACATTGATATTTAGAAGCAGAGGCGCCGTTTGCAGCTTTAGCATAGGCATATGTACAGCCTGATGATCTATAGTAGGTCCATGATGTTGCACTATTGAAGCATGCTGATCCATATCCAGTTGTTCCACTACTTGAATAGTTCTTACATCCTGTAGTACTTCCACCACTTGATTCAGCATAACATAGCTTACCAGATGATACACTACTTCCATTATAGTTAATATTGTATTGATATTTACTGTTATTCCAGCTTCCTGTACAGCTCTGGTAACCATCTGTATTATTTGTTGATTTACTTGATGTAATTGTTACTTTGTTTTGCGTCCATGCAGCTGTAAAGGTTACAGTTCCTGAAGTTGCCCTTAAGTTTTTGAATGATGTTTCTTTTCTACCGCTTGATGATGTTGCAGTTGAGGTTGTAGATCCAAAGTAGTGAGTTGTGCTATCCATTCCACTTATAGTCCATCCATTAAATGTATATCCGCTTCTTGTTGGATTATTTATGGTTGAGGCTACATTATAAGTTGCACTTGTTGGATGGCTACTACCATGAGTTCCACTATTTAAATTATATGAAATTGAATGAGTGTTTGCTTTGGCATTAGCATATCTTGTCCATCCTGTTGCTGTTAAGGTTAATGTCCCGCCAGCTGCTGTTCCGGTTGTTGCTCCACTTGTTGTGTTCCAGCCTACTGATGAATATCCAGTGTTTGCTGTAATACTTGGTAAAGTTACAGTACAACTTGTTGCTCCTGCTGCTAAGTTACAACTACCTGAAGTTGCTCCTATTGAGCTTACATTACTTCCTTTAGCATAAGTTATATTATATTTAACTGCGGCATTATATGTTGTTGTTGAAGTTCCTTCTGGAGTTACTATTGTTCCTTCTAATGTTCCGGCTCCAGTAAAGCTTTCGGTTGCACTTGTTGATGTTACGGTTACTGGGCTTCCACCATCTTTTACATAAGAGCAAGTATAAGTACTTCCACACTCAGATGGGAATGTCATTGTTACTGTTGCTGTACTTCCACTTGTGGTCTGAGAATATGTTACTTTCTCTAAGTCTTCTGTTTTTACACTATATTTCTTTTGGAGGGTTGATGATATATTGGCTATTTCCCCATCTTCTAAAGCCCTATTATAAACCATGGCCTCTTTCAATGATAGTTTGATTGGTGCCGAAATAGTTGTACTGCTAGTAGGATACCCACCAATTACAAGTGGCATTGCTGATGTATTAAGAACGGTATTTGCTGTTGTTCCTTCTAAAATCCCATCAACATAAATCTTCTCATTTGCACCATTGAATGTAGCAATGACAGTATAAAATTTTGAAGTATCATATACTGTTGTACCTTGGATATCTTGCCATGCTGTTCCATTGTGAACTGTGAATGCCCATTTCTTATGTGTGTTAGTATTTATAGCCATGCCTGCCTTTCCACTGCCATATGCATTACTAAATACGTTGGCATTACTAGTTGGATATTCATATATTCTTCCGTACAGTATCAGACTAACAGTTTTATTAAAATTATAATTAGTTAAACCTAAATTTACAAAATCATTACTACCATCAAACATTATATTTCTGGCTGCCCCAGTTCCATTATAACCACTTGTTGTTGTATTATTGAAGTTTGATAAGGTTCCATTTGTCCCTGACACCTTATTTTTTAAAGTTGTTGTTGTGTTAGCAGAATTTTGAGCATCTCCCCAGAACAATGCTTGATAGGTTGGTATTTCATTATCTATGTCAGCTATTTGCCATGTTGCTTGTTTTCCACCTTGGGTTGTTACTCTTACCTTTAATGGATAGAAGGTATCTTTAGTAAGTCCTGTAAAGGTATGTGTATTAGTATCAGCAAATACCCATGTACTACCATTATCTATAGAATATTCATATGTTACTATTTCATCATTACCATCTGGTACTAAAGCATCTACTGCTACTGTTAAAGTTGTAGCTGTTGATGTTGTTGTCACATCTCTTATTGAAGGAAGTGATCCATCAGTAAAGTATCCTACCTGTCCTAATTTATCTATTTTGGCATATGTTTTGTCTAGGTATGAGGTATTATATTTTGTACCATTTCCTCCGACTAACACATAGTCGTTATTAAACATGTTCGTAGAATCAGACACACTTGTTGTTACAAAACTGTTTGAGGTATATATTGTTCTAAGTTTATACCTATTATTTGAAAACATTTGATTCATGTTGGTTACATTACTAGTATTAAAGCTTGTTAAATTTAAGGTTTCTAGTAACGGATTATCTGCGAACATAAGACCCATATTGGTAACATTACTTGTATCAAAATCTTCACTAAATATGATATTTGTAAGTTTTGAAGAAAAATCATTTGGCGCATTAAACATTGATGCCATATTTGTAACATTCGATGTATTAAAACCACTTAAATCTATTTCTGTTAAATTACCACAGTTAAAGAACATATATGCCATGTCGGTTACTTTACTAGTATCCCATTCAGTTAATCCTATTATTTGTGTTAATCCCATTTTTGTTTGGTTTCCTGAAGCATCACTCCCGCTAAACATTGCATACATATCTGTTACATTTCCAGTATCTAAACTACTTACATCGAGCGATGTTATTTTTGTACTGTTACTAAACATTCTTTTCATGGTGTTGGCGAGGCTAGTATCATAATTACCATTAAAATCAATTGATATTAGATTAGTAAAATTATAAAATATACAACTTGAATCTGGATTTCCAATTACTCCACCATCAGATGCAATATGTAGTGCATATTTTGTATTATCATTTGGATCGGCTGTTACCCAAGCCATAACACTTTCATCACCAGCTTCTGATACATCCCAAGATGTTGCTCCGGCTGGCACATCAATTTCATCTAAAAATTCTATTGAAGTTATACTTGATTTATAAGCTGCTGCATGGAAATCTGAAGTAGCATCAGATGTCCATTTTTTTATTAATGATTTTCCTTCTAGGTTTTGACAATAACTTAGTTTGGTTACTGCTGTTATATTACTGTTTTGGAACATGTTTGTTGTTGTTGCGTTACTTTCGTCCCAACTACTACCTACATATATTGATTGGATATTTGTCATATTTGCAAACATATAATTCATGTTCGTTACACTTGATGTATCAAATGAACATAGTAATAATTGTCTTAATCCATAGCATCTATTGAATAAATATGACATGTCTTCAACATTACTGGTATCAAAACCACTTAAATCTATGCTTGTTAGTAGTGGATTATCAGCAAACATACATGAAATATTTTCAACACTACTGGTATCAAAATCATCACCAAATACTATTGTTGTTAGTTTTGAAGTTAAATCATTCACGTTATTAAACATGTCGTTCATTTTTGTTACACTGCTCGTGTCAAAGCTGCTTAAATCAATTGTTGTTAATTCACCACAGTTAAAGAATAAATATCTCATATCTGTAACTTCGCTTGTATCAAATCCATCTAGTCCAGTTATACTTGCTAACATCATTTTTGTTTGGGTTCCGGACATATCGCTACCCGCAAACATTCCATACATATCAGTTACACTGCTGGTGTCAAATTCTGATAAATCTAGTGAAGTTAAACTTGTACAGTTTCTAAACATTGAATTCATACTTGTGACATTTGTTGTGTCAAAATCACTTAAATCCAATGATGTTAAACTTGTACAGCTTGTAAACATTTGAGTCATATTTGTTACATTACTGGTATCATAGTTTCCGTTAAAGGTTATACTTGTTACGTTTGTAAAATCACTGAATATTTTTGATGAATCATCATTAGCGATTACTTTTCCTCTTCCACCTACGTGAAGAATATATCCGCCACTTCCATTTGAAGTTACCCAAGCCATAACGTTTTTAGTATTAGCAACAGCTGATACTTCCCAAGGCGTTGCTCCTGATGGAGCATTAGTATTATTTTCAAATACTATTGATGTTACTGAAGTTTTAGCTATTCCAGAACTTCCCATTAAGGTGTTTGTCGTAGTATCAAAGGCTTTTATTACTGGAGAACTAGTTTGTACTACACAATCTGTTAACTGTGTTACTGAACTTACTCCACTAGCGGTAAACATGCCAGTTGTTGTAGCTCCAGATTGATCCCATCCAGTTCCTACAAAGATTGCTTGCATTTTTGTTGTCCCATAAAACATTCTGTTCATTTTAGTTACTAAACTGGTATCAAATATGCAAAGATTTAAATTGGTGAGGTTGCTACATGCTTGAAACATTGAGTACATATTTGTTACGCTACTGGTGTCAAAACTATTTAAGTTTAAACTGGTGAGATTTTTACAATTATAAAACATGCCATAATTGTCAGAACTTCCTCCCATAAGTGTAACATTGCTTGTATCAAAAGAACTTACGTCTAAATCAATAAGGCCACTACAATTAGAAAACATCGCTGTCATATTTGTTACATTGCTTGTATCAAAACTAGTTAAATTTAAACTAGTGAGGTTTGAGCACTTATAAAACATGAATGTCATACTATTACTTGTAGCTGTGCTGTGACTCCAACCTTCTCCAAAGGTTATACTTGTTAGGCTACTACAGCTATCAAACATATAAGACATACTTGTTACTTTGCTTGTGTCGAAAGTACTTAAATTTAAATTGGTAAGACTACTACAGCTATCAAACATAGATGCCATACTTGTTACATTGCTTGTGTCAAGACTACTTAAATTTAAATTGGTGAGACTGGTACAGTTTTGAAACATCTGTGACATACTATTACTTGTAGCTGTGCTGTGACTCCAACCTTCTCCAAAGGTTATACTTGTTAGGCTACTACAGCTATTAAACATATAAGACATACTTGTTACTTTGCTTGTGTCGAAAGTACTTAAATTTAAATTGGTAAGACTACTACAGCTATCAAACATAGATGTCATACTTGTTACATTGCTTGTGTCAAGACTACTTAAATTTAAATTGGTGAGACTACTACAGTTATAAAACATTTGAGACATTGTATTACTTGTTGCTGTACTACTGCTCCAGCCAGAACCAAATGTTATTCCGGTAAGTCCAGTACAATTTCTGAACATATATGTCATACTTGTTACATTACTTGTATCAAAATTACTTAAATCTAAACTAGTCAAACTAGTACAATTATAGAACATTTGATTCATAGTATTACTTGATGCTGTACTATGACCCCAGCCAGTTCCAAATGTTATTCCGGTAAGACCTGTGCAGCCAGAAAACATATATTGCATATTTGTTACTTTGCTTGTATCAAAATTACTCAAGTTTAAATTGGTTAGGGTGGTGTTTCCTCTAAACATATATTGCATGTTTGTTGTTCTAGTTGTATCAAAATTATTACCAAAATTTATACTTGTTACGTTTGTAAATCCATCAAATAGGTATGAGGCGCCTGTGTTAGCTATTACGCCACCATCGCCACCTACATGGAGAACATATTTTGTGTTATCATTTGGATCAGCGGTTACCCAAGCCATTACGGCCCCACTATTTGATACTGCAGATACATCCCAGTTGGTTGCGCCATTTGGTATATTTTTATTATCTTCAAACACTATGCTTGTTACATCTGCCTCAGCTATTCCTGAACTTCCTACCAAAACATTCGAACTTGATGATGTTGATGATTTTAATACTGGAAGTACTTTAGCTTTGGCTGTTAAGGTGATTGCTCCTGTAGCGGCATATGTTCCTTCAGAATCTCCTACCTTTGTGTCTCCATCAAACCAACCCAATGCTTCATAGTTTGTACTTGGATTTATTTTTGGTAAAGTTACATCTATTGATGAAGCATTATTTCTAATTGTTTTTGAAACGCTGGTTGTGGTTGGGCTTATAGATGATACTCCTGTTCCTTTTGCGTATGTTATGGTAAAAGTTTTATATGTTATGGCATACCAAGTATTTCCTGTATTACTACTTGTTAACGTTAGTTTCTTTGTTGAAGTACTATAACTAGAGTTATTTGTTGTAGCATCTGCTGTCGTGTTAAATCCTGTTATTGTAAATCCTTCTCTTGTGATTGTTGGGGCATCTACTGTACATGATACATCAGTATTATATATGTAACATGTTTTAGCTGCCGTACTTGATAAGCTTGCTCCATTAGCATTCCAGTTTGCTGTAAAAGCTTCTGTTTTCCTAGTTATCGCATACCAGGTTCCTGTATTACTACTTGTTAAGGTTAATTTGCCTGTTGTTGTATTATAACTTGAATTGTTTGTGGTTTCTGATGGGCTTTGATTAAATCCAATTATTGTATACCCATTTCTGGTTATTGTTGGCGCATCTACGGTACATGATACATCAGTATTATATATGTAACATGTTTTAGTTGTAGTACTTGATAGGGTTGCTCCATTGGCTTCCCAACTTGCTTCAAAAGCATATGTGTTTTTAGTTACTGCATACCAGGTACTACCTGTATTACTACTGGTTAAAGTTAATTTTTTAGTTGACGTATTATAACTTGAGTTGTTTGCGGTTGATGATGCACTTGTATTAAATCCGATAATATCATAATTTGATCTAGTGATTGTTGGGGCA
>JAFWMN010000006.1 GCA_017513865.1 Bacilli bacterium
ATCAAACAATTGGTGCTGTTAACTCTATATGATTTCCTTCACTATCCACAAATTCACAAACCCAATTATTTCCAATCTGAGTTAAAGGAAAACATATTTCTAAATGGGATATTTTTTCTTTTAATATTTTTATGTCATCTACCTCTATGCTTGGTAGACAATTACTACCAAAAGAATGTTCTTCATTCATTTCTTTATAAGCAAATAAACCATACCTAAACCCATTTATATCAAAAACACTATAAACATTATCTTCCTTAACTGGCTTCACTTCAAAAAAGTTAGTATAAAAATTAATTGCTCTTTTCATATCATTAACACACACATATAGTGATTTTATTTTCATAGATAATCACTCCCATATATAATTATATCATAATTTTCAATCTTCTAACTGTTCGTAAAATTACTATTTTACGATTATTGAAAAAGACTAGATATTCTCTAGTCCATGACACTTATGACACATACGACACTTAAATTTAGTACCCCTATATTTAAGTGACGCAAGTGACACAATTCATTAAATATATTTTTTAAATGTATCTCTCATCTTTACAGCTGAGTTAATTGCCTTATCAATTAATTCATCATAATTAGAATGATTATCAAAATTCAACCCTTTAATATAATATTTAATTCTACTTGCACTTCTATTATCTAAGCGTTGCCAATCTAATTTAAATCCTAATTCTTCTTCAATTAAATCTTTCTTTTGTAAAAGTTTATCAAACATTTCTTTATCATCATTAATATAAAATTCAACACCAACATAAGATTCCTTGTTAACAAGTGTTATAGCAATATGAGCTGCACTTGTTCCTATTGCAACATCATACCAATGATCTGTTGTAGCTTTTCTCACATTAAATGGTTTACCTTTTTCTATTAGAATATCATTAAATTGATTCCAGAATTCTAATCTTTCGGATTGAGATTTATTTAATTCTGATTTTTCACCATTTACTTTGGTACTCTTAATAAAATCATTAGGTTTTTCTACAACTTCAAAATATGGAGCTGGCAATGAATCGCCAATTCTATATGCATGTAATTCTATTAAGAAGAAATTAACATCACCATTAGTATTGTTATTTAACCATTCAATAGCACTCTTATGTTCTTCTTTTGCATGAGTTACAATCCACACAACTACTTGCGCATCTAAACCTGAAGCATATGTTATTATTTTACCTAAATGATCATGATTAGATGATTCTAATTGATTTTCTATAATTACTTTTATTCCTGTTGATTCATCTACAGCTACTAAATCACATCTGTAAGAGCCAACATATACTTCTTTTGATACATCAGTTAAAGTTAAACCTAAAATATCATTTAAATGTTCAATGTTTTCATTTTTTGATAACCAATCAGAAAAATCATATTGTTCATGTTTCCATAAATTTCGAATATCAACTTCTTTTAATCTACCTATTTCCATTTTTAACCTCCAAATATTAGATTTTTTAATTCAAATATTTATTTACAATTTCTTTCTTTTTATTATTAAATTCTATAAGAGTACTTTCTAATTCACTTATCTTTTTATTTATTTGTTCTACTTCTTTTGCAACCTTATTTTGTACCTCAATAGATGGTAATTTAACTACCAATGAAGATACTCTATCAGTAGATGCTCTATTACTTCTAGAAAATCTTTGTTTGCTTCCTTCAATTTCAATCATTTTTGCTAAATATAAAGGATTTATACTATTATCTAATACTTTAATATATCCACAATGATCAGTTGGATAGAATTTTTTACCTTTTTCAATACATCTTACCATCCAATCACCATCTATTCCCCATAATACATATGGTGTGGAATAATCTGTTATTAATTCTTTATCAATCTTTCCAAAAATTTCATTTACATTGGCACTAATTACTGGTATTGTTCCGTCTTCTTTCAATTCATTTTTTAGTACTCTATTTCCAATTGATAATTTAAACTTATTTGTATCATCCAATCTAATTTTTAATGCATTTGAAGATTGTATTTCTTCATTAAATAGTTTATCAATTTGATTTTTTAAATCTATTATTGAATTTTTTGCTGTTTCAAATTCTTTATCAGCTTTTTCACATTCATTTACAATCTTTTTTTGAACATCTTCAGGCACAATAGGTATCGGTATGCTTTTTATATCATCAGGATATACATGTGGCTGAGCAGCTCCTTTTTTAAATGATTCCATAATATGTGGAACACTTTTTAAATAATTATAAATATACTTTGTTTCAAGCTCATTTTTTCCTTTAATTGTTGTACAATCTGAAGCAAAAATCTTTTCGTTCCAATAATTTACATAACCAGCATTTGCACCAGAGGCAGAAACAGTTATTACATTTGCATCTCGGTTATATTTATCTATCATATAGGCATAATCAATTCCTCCAGCAACTACCTTATACTGCCCCTCATTTGATGAAGCTTTAGTTATTGATTGACCTTTTGAAATATCACTAGTTAAATTAGATAATTTATCAACTGTATATTTACTCTTTATAATTATTTTTTCAGAAACATTAAGGGAAATTGACTTATCAAAAGTGGTCTTACTAAAGTTTAATAAATCTATTAATCTATTAATTTTAAGATTCTTTTGATTTTCAAAATCAATATCTATATCTAAAAAGCAATTTCTAATGCATGAATTTATTTTATTACTGTCATACAAATTTTCTTGATTAAATAACGGTGTAATAATTTTTTCTATACCTTTATTTTTAGATAGAGTATTATCTGTATCATTGGTATTTGCACCGACATATTTTATTCCTTCAGAGCCTTTTCTATTTGACCATTCATAACCTAAATATTTTTTTATTTCATCTTTTGAAGAAGGTGCATTAACTACTAATACATTATTTTTTTGACTAGATGCTAACATAAAGAAATATAATTTATCTTTTTCAATTTCTAATATCTTATTAATCGTTTTTACTTTAGAATCATTTAAATAAGCCTTGAATAATTCATTTTCTTTAAGTTTATCATTAATGTTATGATTTTTTAATAAATCTATATAATCATTGTAATCAATATTTTGCATATTTAAATATGATTTTAATAATTCTTGATCTTCAAACACTTTGTCTTTTCCAAAATTTCCATTAAACCATGAATCCACTCTATTTTTAAAATGATCTGCTAAAGAAGGATTATCGTCTTTCTTTCTTAAAAATAATGTTACTGTATTTGTGCCAGTAGCGCCAAATGTACCACTAGGTAATTCAACAATACTTATAATATCAAAATGTTTTAAAATTATTTCACGCGCTGATGAATAAAGAGCACTTCCGTTTGTTAATATTGAAGCAGGTAAAATGATACCAGCAACTCCACCTGGTTTTAATAATTGCTTAGCTCTTTCAACAAAGAAAGTTTCTATTGAATTATTTGTTGAATATGCATTTTTATTAACCAAATTAGTTAAATCAAATTTTGCTCTTTCATCTTCAGTTAATGTTTCTAAAAAACCTTTTACAGAATAAGGAGGATTTGCAATTAATATATCATATTGTCCATCTTTTATATTGTTGTTATCAGCTAAAGCATCACCATAAGTTATATTAATATTATCTTGTCCATACATAAATGCTGATACTTTTGATACCTTAGACAAACGATATTCTTTTTCTATACCGTCAATACCTGAGTAACAATTTTGTAACTCTTCTTCAGTACCAAAGTACTTTTTAATTTGTGATGCATATTCTGTTAAAAAGTGGCCTGCTCCACAAGCATAATCTATTACTTTTGGATAATTATCATTATTATCTATAATTTCTTTTAATGGTAAAGATGAAACAATAAATCTAGTTATTGGAAGTGGAGTAAAGAATTGTCCTTCACTTTGTTTTATACCATCATCAAGAAAACCTTCAAATAAATCGCCTAAGAATTGATTTTGTTCCTCTGTTTTCAATTTAATATCTTGGAACATTTTTACCATTTTTAATAATACTTCTGAATTTTGTTTAAATAATTCTTCGTTATGAACATCAATAAATGCAAAATCATTATTTGTATAAAATTTCAATTCTCTAAAGTATTCCATCACTTTATCTTTTGTTGCATCAGGATCATTTTTAAATAATTTAAATGCATCATTTAATTGTTTGTTATCAATATAAGTTACTTCCTCGTTAAGGAATTTTTGCATTCCATCTTTATATAACTTTTGAAGTCTATCTTGTAGTTGATAATAATCATCAAATGCAATTCCTTTCCAGTTAAATTTTAAGCTATTAGGATGTTGTATTTCATCAACTATTTTTGCTAAAAAGATATTTATTAATTTATCAAATGCATTTTCATGTCCAGAAACATTATGTTGTCTTAATATAGTTGCAAACTCATTATATTTCTTTTGTGTATCTTCAAATCCAACACTTTTTAAATCTTTAATAGAGTAAACTTTATTAATTTCGTATGGAGCAACGCTATCTTCAAATATACCAGTTTCTTCATATTCTAAATTATATATTTCTTTCCACACTTTATATAATTCTTTTACATCAGATGCATCCTTATATTTTAATCTTTTAGAAGCTTTTAATGTTTTTAGATAATCTTCATTATCTTTTAGAGTCATTATTCTATCAACATATGTAATTTTGTCTTCATCTATATCTGATGCATATAAACATAAATATTGAGTTCTTTTAACTTGTTGAGCATAACTGAAAAGTTGATCTCCATCGACAAGTGTTTTTTGCCATGCCTTATCAAATTCATCACCAAAAGTTTTACATTCAATAATCAAAAACTCATGTCCATTATTATCTTTAACTAATATATCGGCCTTACCACCAGAAGCACCTCTTCCTAATTGCCATCTAGGTTCTAATTCCAAATTTCTAGCAAAATAACCTTTAGCTAATAATCTTGTAACACACTCTAATACAACAAAGTTTTCAGGATGTTCAAAATTTGAAGTTGTTTTATCATTTACTTTTAATTCATCTGGATACTTAATAGTTTTTTCTTTTAAATCTACCATTATACAAGCTGAATTATCAAAAAACCTTATATATAAATTTTCATCTTCTGTTGAATAATGCATTAATTTTAATAAATCTTTTATATTTTCCTTCTTTATCATAACTTCTTCCTCCTATGGTTTCTTTGGTAATTTTGAATAGTCATATTTATGTTGAATCGGTTCTAATTCATTAAATACTTCTTCTATATCTTTTGCTATTTCTTTGTTCGAATATTTTTCTTTATTTCGTTCAGCCATTTCAATTTTGTTTGTAATTGCATTTAATTTGCTTCTTGCCGATGAACATTGTTTTCTTTTTTGTGCATCCCAATCTAATAAATTCATTTCAGATTGTTGATATTCATCTAAAAGTTCTTTTAATTGTCTATTAGACATTCCAGCATATCTATCAGCACTTAATGATTTTATTACACTATTAAATCCACAAGCTTCTAATAAATTTTCTAAATTTAATTCTAATGGAATTGATATTTGATAAAGATCATCTAACTTTATCTTTTTTATTTTTCCATTAACAATATCATTTAAAGTACTTCTACTAATACCTGTTAATTTAGCAAGTTGTCTTTGTGATATTTTCTTATTTTCTATAGCATCTAGTATTAAGTTTTGTAGTTTTTCTGAATTCATAAAATCCCTACTTTCTTCCCTAATTATTCATACACAATTACATTTTACCACTAAAAAATTTAATTGTCTACATTTTCGGACAAAAAAGTATTGACAACTTTCTCGGACAGTGTTATTATTAAATTGTCCAATACTTCGGACACAGAAAGGAGATGATGAATTACAACTTAGTAGTTGCGGAAATCACCGATATGCCGAACTTATAAAATGCAAGGTCGAAATAATAACCCTATTGGCACGGGAGTTACGAAATAACTAAAATTTCGAATATATGGGAGAACCCAGGGATAACTCTACTCTATTTTAAAAGAAAGGAGGTAAGAAAATGGGAAACTTTAAAGTATATAGAGCTTTTGATGAATTTCTAAAAGATCCAAATATATCTTTAAGAGCTAAGGGATTCTTAACAATGGTATTAACTAATAATATTACTACTGGATTTGAAGTAGAAAAATATTGTTCAGATTCTAAAGAAGATATTAAAGACGCTTTATTAGAATTAAGAATTGCTAAGTATATAAGATATAACTCAGAAACTAATATGTTAGAAGCAAATGCTGTTCCATACGATAAATGGAATGAAGAAGAATACGAATTATAAGAAAGGATGTGATAATGTATGACAGCAAGTGAAACATTAAAATTAATAGCAAAACAATGGTGTAATTTAAGTGATTTAATGAAACTAGCTGGTGTTGGTAGAAATAATGCATTAGTTATTAAAAGCACTATAAAGAAAAAATTAGAAAGTGAAAACTATTATGTTCCAAATAATGCAGTACCAATGCAAGAAGTTGTTAAATACTTAAATATAGATATTCCATACTTAGAAGCTAGAGCAAATACTATAAAGGAGGCATAAAGATATGAAGGCTTTTGAAGAACTAAAAGAAACCACAAAAAAAGACATCATAATCGATGGGATAATGAGGTCTAAAGGTGTGTACTTATTAGTATCTAAACCTAAAGTTGGTAAGTCCTTATTTGCGTTACAACTTGCCAACTCAATCGCTAACAATAAAGCATTTTTAGGTCATGAGATTCTAAAGCCTTCACCTGTCTTATATATTACTACAGAATTGTCAGATAGTCAATTAAAGGACAGGTGTAACCTATTAGGAATAAGTTTTGAAAAGAATGAATTCTTTGTAATAGATAGAGATGAAAAACAAAGTATTAACTTTATGGATATTGAATATCAAGTTAAAGAATTTGCTGAAGAATTAAATGGAAGAATATTAATTCTAGATATGTTAAAAGATATTGATTTCAATATCTCTTATGATATTAATAGTTATCAAGATATATCTCAAAAACTTATGCCAAAGATTAGAAGCTATGCTGATAAGTATAATTTAACAATACTATTTGTTCATCATTTGAACAAGTTAGGTAAAACACTAGGCTCAACTGGATTTGATGCCGTAGTAGATGGAATAATTAGATTAAGTAAAAACAGTTTTGATGATAATATTATCAAAATGGAAATAATAAATAGAGATTTCCCTGATGAAGAAGAATATCTTCATAAAGATAAGAATCAAGTTTTCTCAATAACAAAAGACAATGCTTTAGAAATAGCTAATCCTGTAATAGTAGCTTTTGTAAAGTATGCTATTAGAGAAAAGAAATTTGATTTTACGATTAGTGAAATCATAAATAAAGCAAATCTAATGTGTACTCCTACTCAGTTAGGTAAGCTATTAAATACTCAAAAAGATTTGCTTGAACAAGAAGGTCTTCATATAAGTAAATATAGAACTACCGAAGGTAGAATGTATCATATTGATTATGAAGAACCTTCTTTAGAAAATGAATAAACGTGGCACGTTTTGTTTCGAAGAAATGAAAGTGGCGATAGTGAATCATTTTCTTGTTTTAGAGAATTGATAAATTCGATAAAACACTTGTTACACAAGTGGAGCCTTTGAATTTATTTCATTGGCTTCTAACTTTGTAACAAGCATATGGGATTTTTAAGGATCACCTTAAACTCACGGGCTGTGCCCTAGTGAGATATGGCACACTTATAAATAAGAATGCCAATATTTATGAAAGGAGTACAAAATGAATGTAGATTATCAAGTGCTCACTTTTAAGAATCAAATAAAACCTAAAGATATTGGTGGACTTGGAGTCGAATTAAATGATAGAAAAGGTTCTGGAAATTATGATAAAGAAAGAACTCAATTTAATATAGAATATGTTGGATTCGATGGTCATCCTACTCTATCTAGTAAAGTATATGAAACTATCTATACTAATAATATTCATTTCAATAAAGGTGATAATACGAATATATTAAATGGTTGTGTTGTAACATCTGGTCCAGAGTTTTTTAGAAAACTAGGATTACCTATGAAAGACACAGGAAGAGTTCATGTAGAAGGTAAACATATTGGAGAGCCTATCTTCTGTCCTGATATCAAATCTAAAGAAGATATACCTGAACCAGTATTAGAATACTTCAATGAATCATATCGATTTTTGTCGAATATTGTCGGTAAAGAAAATGTAGTTTATGCGGGAGTACATTTTGATGAAGATACTCCACATATGCACTTTTACTTTTTACCAGTAGTAGATTATGTTAGAAGAAAAGTATTTGAAACAGATGAATCTGGTAAAAGATTAACTAAACAAATATATACTAAAAACAATACAATCAAAAATGTTCCTATTCAAAAGCTAAATGAAAAAGGAAAACCTATATATGAAGTTGAATATGGAAAGTTTCTAAATACAGATGAGTTTTGGAAACAACTCGGAGGTAAAGCATCATTTGCTAGACTTCAAGATCAATATAATGAATATATAACATCTAAAGGTTTTGAATTAGATAGAGGCGAAATTGGTGCTAATAAATATCACCAAGAAAAAGCTGAGCACAATATTAAAGTATTAGAAGATAAAATAGATAAATTAAATAAAGAACTTGAAATAACTAAGTCCATAAATGAGATTGAATTAAAAACTAAAGTTGAAATTAAGAATCTAGATGAAGATACAGTTTTAAATCCATCTAAAGACTTTTTAAAGCGATATAAAGACAAAGATGTAGAGAAACTTATAGATTATAGTAAAGAGATTAAAAAAGAAAATTTAGCTACTAAAAAAGAGTCTGATAAGAAATCTATAGAAATAGAAAAACTTGAAAACCAAATTAAACAATTTAAATCTGGTAAAACTTATAAAGATAAAGATCAAGTTATAGCTAAACAAGAAACAATCATTAATGAACAAAAAGGAATAATTGAGAATCTTAATAATGAAATAAAGCAATTAAAAGAAAAGATTGAAAGATTAACTAATATTATATGGACTAAATTAAATGATGCTTATTTAGCTGTTGCTCACCTACTAGGATTTAAAAATGTTAATAAGGATAATGTTAATCACGATATTATGGAATATAGAGTTCAAGAAGTTAATAGAAAACACGAACCAAAGCACGAAAAATCAACAAAGAATAAATCTGATGATTACGAATTATAATATAGTTGTGATAAAATATATATAACGTTGATTTTACGGGCATTAAGATAAGGAGGTAATAATATTAAATGTCTGTAAGAAAACTACCTGATAATAAGGTAACTAAAGATGGAAGAGCATATGCATTTTATATAAATGAATATGGTCTAGATGGTAAAAGACATCAACATCAATCTAAAGCTTATATGACTTATGAAGAAGCCGTACAAGCTGAAAAAGATTATATTAATAAATATAAAGATATCGAAATAAATCCTCATATTACTTTCTATCAAGCATATCAAAAAGTATATGATTATAAGAAAGATAAGATTAGACCTACTACTCTTAAAACTTATAGAGATAGAATAGTATTTATGAAATTATTTTGGGATGTAGAGTTAGTCGATTTAGATAGTGATTTATATCAACGTTGGAGAAACCAATTAAATAAAACTAATTTATCCGATAGATATAAAACGGATATACAAAAGTTAATTAAAACAATATGTAATTTTGCAGAAAAACAATGGGATTTCAATTTAAGAAAGTTTTATAATAAATTAGAACCTTTTAAAACACCCGGTGCAGTAAAAAAAGAAATGGAAGTATATAAACCTGAGGAGTTCTACAAATTCATATCAGTAGTTAATGATCCTCAAATGAGATGTTTGTATAAATCATTATATTACTGTGGATTACGTAGAGGTGAAGCTAGAGGACTTCAATGGAAAAATGTAGATTTAGAAAATAGAAGAATCTATATTAAACATCAAGTACAAAATGATCCAGTTACTAATAATGATAAGAAATGGGAAATATGTGCTTGTAAAACAGCTACTTCACATAGGACAATACCTATTCCAGAAGATTTATATAATGAATTAATTTCACTTAAAGCACAAGAAAAAAGATACAACAGGAACTTCAGAGATACTTGGTTTGTATTTGGTGGCAAAGAACCTATTGGAACTCATAAAATGAATAACTGGAAAAATTCATATTGTAAGAAAGCTGGTATAAAACAAATTAGATTACATGACTTTAGACATAGTTGTGTATCAGCACTTATTAATGGAAACAATCCAGTAACTACTATATCAGCATTTGTTGGTCACTCTACTCCAACAGAAACACTTGATACTTACTCTCATATGTTCGAAGAATCACTAGAAGGAGTAACTAATTATTTCGATAAAATTTACGAAGAAAATAACAAAAAAACATCCGAAGATGTTGATAATTGATGGGTGGTTGATGGGTAGCGCATTTTCAACGTTACCCTGAACCCTTTTAAATTAAAGGCAAAACAGTATTTTCTTTTAACCCACAGGGGGCGGAATATTTTAGTCACTGATTCGTACACTGTAGTTCGAATTCCTCCCTTATAAAATAAGGCTTTGTACACTATAGTTCATTTTTTCATATTTTTGCAATATGGTATTTAGATACCTAAAATGGTATGTAAAACTGGTCCTAAATTTTCAAGTAAAATACTTCTTGTTTTTATTACGAAAAATAAGATAAAAGAAAAAACTAGGATTCCAACGGAAAACTAGTTTTTTTTAAAATTAAAAAGCCTCCAAATGGAGGCGCACTTAAAAAGTGAAAAACCACATAAATGTGCACTAATTAAATGTACTATTATTATATTCAAATACGATTATTTTATTCATATATAAAGCAAAAACTAGCTTACGCTAGTCTTTGAAACACAACTTCCATATATGCAAAAAACATACATGCATTAA
This sequence comes from Bacilli bacterium, assembly GCA_017513865.1. GTDB lineage: Bacteria > Bacillota_I > Bacilli_A > RF39 > UBA660 > Coprosoma. Next base: position 10,874 of record JAFWMN010000006.1, read on the forward strand.
TTAAATGTACTTTAATTATACAGATATTTTGATCTTTTGTCAATTTTTTTTTAAAAAGTTTTTGAAAAATTTTACAAAAAAAATTTTTAATAATTATTTAAATAAATAATATTTCGAAATTGCTTTTTTTATTTCAGCATAATCTTTCTTTGTTATTATTGCTAGTTTATCCTTTGCAAAATAAGGTGCATGAATTCTTTTTGAACTTAAATTCATCATATTTTCTATCTTAGCGGTTCCTTCTGCTAAACACTCAAGATCATAGTGAAAATAGTACTTATCAGATCTTCTTTTCGTAGTAAGCGGTATCATTGCCCACAATTTTTTATCACCTGTTGGCCTCCATAATATTGCTGGTCTTAGCTTTCTTAATTCACTACCAATACCTATTCCAAAATCAACCCAGTAAATTGCATTTTGAATTAATTTATCTTCTTCTACATCTTTTTTATTAATTATATATTTATCTCTGCACCATTTTATATAGCTTATTCCCTCAATATCACTTTTTATATTCTTGTTTAAAAATCCAAGCAATGAATTCTTACCTTCTTGTAATATTAAATTAAAATCCTTTTTAGTTAACTTTAATGGTTTACCATGAACATAAATACATCTATTCATTTTAGATCTATTATAATCAGCAATTTTATTTACATCTACATATTTGTTAATGGAATTGCAATAAATACAGCCTTCTTTTTCTTTAGAGTATACTGGCATTCCAACATAATGATTTGCTGAAATATCATAGATAATTAAAACCCATTCCTTATCAACTCTTTCATTAGTTTCATATATTTGTTTAAAATTAATTGTTAACATTTACTACACCTCACTAACTAATTACTCCATTTGTATCTTTCTCTATATTTAGCCATAAAAGAGTAATCATTAATATCATTTTGAATTCGACCTATAACAATACCCGGTTTAACATTTTGAGAATCTGCAAACCTTTTTATTTCAGATAAACTTATATTGCTATTTTTTATAAATTCTTCATAATCATTTTGATTAATTAACATGTTTCTAGCAAACTTATCAGCTGCTTTTTCTTCTTCACTTTCAATAAATTGATAATCTATATATTGATTAGCAAAATCATCATTTGTTAAGTGACCAATCTCATGGAACAAAGTAAACCAAAATATATCAGAGAAAGATTGTCTTATAGTCATACATAAAACAACTTTATCATTTCTTTTTTGAATGAATCCTTGAACAGGTGCTCCGGTAAAATGTTGAACAACTTCAAATGCTATACCACACTCAGCAAAAATATTTTTTAATTCAGTAACCATATCATTTGCAGGTAAAAACATTGTTCTTTTTATATCTTCATATTTTGTTTTCAATTTTTCTATATCATAACTATTAGTAATTTTTATTTTATTTGTAAAATACTCACATAATTTCTGCCATGCATATAATACATATACATTTACTTTGTTTGCCTTAGAGCCTCTAAAAGCAGCTTGTTGTATAGATAAACTTGGTATACTACATAAATTGTTTAAATTAAGAAATTTTCTCATATTTAAAACGGTTATTTCTTTTTTTGAATTACATTCAATTATTTCTGCAGTTTCACAAAATTTAATAACATCTTTTAAGTCTTTTAAAATATTCAATTCTTTTTCTTCGATGTTACTTAAACTATTAATTTCGAAAACTTCCTTATCATAGTTACTTTGAAGATTCGTCCAAAAACTAGCAGGTATCCCTAAAGCATACTCTAATCTGTTTGCAAACTCAGATGATATATCTTTCTTTCCCCTCACAACCTCACTAATATGTTTAGGGGAATATTCAGTTCTTATAGCTAATTCTTCTTGCGACATCTTCTTATCTTCCAAAACCTCTTTAATTGTTTCCCCTGGATGAACTAACAAATCAATGGATAAGCCATTCACATTTCCCATCATGATAATCTGCCACTCCTTTCAAATTAACCTTCTTACATTTTCTTAATGAATCATCATCTAATTTTTCAGATAATGGTTCTACTATTAATCTATAATTCCTATTAATTTTAATACCAAAAAGATTATCTAAGTTTCCTACAAGAGGATGAGGATCACCCAAGCCGATATCTAAATATTCTTTAAAGTTATCTGCTGCCCTAAGTTGATCAATTTTTTGTTTCAACGCTCTTGTCATATCAATACCAATAGTTCTTTTTAAATTTTCAATATCGCATAATTTCTTTTCTAACCTTCTGTTATCAGCTTCGATCTGCAACCTCATGCCTCCTTTCGTTGTTTAGATTACCTAATAGGTAATTTTATTATATACTATTTTTGTTTAAAAAACAATACTTAGTAAAAAAATCATCAAAAAACCAAGATATATCTAAAATCTTGGTTTTTATATTACTTCAACATTCCTAATTCTTCCATCTTTTCTTCTCTTAGTTTAGCTAGTGTTTTATTTCCACCAACTTTTTTCATAAAAGCATATATTTGTATAGCTTTCCACCCAGTTATTTCACAACCATATTGATTAAAGGACATTTTTTCACCCTTATATTCAACATTTTTAGCATCAACTACTGTCGCTACTTCTTCTGGATGATTAATTAAATATACCTCATCACCTATATTAATAATACCTTGATCTATTAGCCAATCCATTTTAGGTAATTGAGTAGATTTTCTTTTAGTAGTAGCTTCATCTTCATCTTCCATTTCTTTAGCTGTTGGTTCAACTAAAACTAAATTATCTTCTAGTCCATTTATTTTAGCTATACAACGTAATATATCATATGCATCTTCAGCAGACATTTCAAAGAATTCTCTTTTTCTTTCTTTACCATCTATATTATCTTTAGCTCTTAATGAGGGATTTAACTTATCAATAATTTCATGTACTGTTTTATCTTCTAAACGATGATTAACTTTATAATAAGCATATAATCTAAAAGCAAAAGGTACTGCTGACTTATCATTTAATGTTTTTAATCTTGAATATACATCATCAGCATATCCTATCTTTATATAATCCGGAAAAGAAGGATTTTTTAAAATATATATTGCACCTACTATATTATTATCCATATTATCAACTCCTATCCATTAATCAAATTATCAATATCATTACATAACGGAAGTAATTGCTCGATTTTCTCGACTATCCTTTGCTGTTCTTCTATAGGTGGTAGAGGAATATACATTTCCATAACATGTTCCAATTTTAAATTTGACTGTGCTGATCCTCCACCCTTATGGGAAACAGTATAATGAAAATAAAATGAATTAATTGCATAATATAAATATTTAGATAAATCATAATTAAAAGGTGTAAGTTTTAAAACTCGTTGATTTAACAATGCAAGATGATTCAAATCATAAATAGCAGTTTTACCCAAAGGTTCAGGATTACTAGATTGAGACGATAAACACATTAAAAAATCACCCTTTTCAATTTTAGTTTTTAACATTTGCTCAGTCGGATTTTCCACAAATGAAGTTTGACTATTTATTTCTACAATTCTCTTCATTATATTCTGACTTTTAATTACTGGAAAACCATTACCATTTTTTATCGTTTCAGATGGTTTATATGCATAACCATTTTGATAACTAAATAACATCCCAAGTTTAACCCATTTCCAATTATTAGGAATAGAAAAAGGAAATTCCTCTTCATTTAAAGATAAATTAAATTTTTTTGAATTATCGCTATATAAATCACTTGTAGGAATGATAGATTCAACTTTTGAATCTGTTAATTTTTGCTCCGACATATTACCGTGAATGGCATAATCAATTACTGATTTTTTCATTTCAGTTTTAAAGGCACTTTTAATAGTGATTAATTCATCTTCAATTGGTTTTATTTCATCCAATTTCTCCATCAAGTCCTCTATTTTATTTACAATTCTTTGTTGTTCTTCAAGAGGTGGTAATGGAATTGGAATTGTTGAATAATGAGCATATCCAAAATTTGGTTGAATACCACTCAATTGTTCTGCTAATCCTCTTTTAAAATACTCTGATTTAATAACATAATATAAGTATTTATTATTACCTAAATCCTCAAAAAACCTCATTCTTAATGTACTTGTATTAAGCATTACTTCATCAGGTTCATTATAGATGGCAACTTTCCCCCATGAACCTCCAGAGCATGCCGTTACTATATCACCAATATTAAGTTTTAAATGAGAATATTTTTTTTGATACTCATCGACACTTACATATAGTTGTTTTTTTTCTAAATCAATTTCTCCATCTAATATATTTGTTACAGAAAAAAGCTGAATACCATTTTCTTTATACTGATGTTTTCTTATACCAGCACCTTCTTGAATAATTGAAACATTAGACAAGTATGCCCATGCCCAGTTATTGGGTATTTGAAATTTTGGCTCAATATCATCATTATTTAAAAAAGGTTTTTTTAGAATTATCTTTTCTTTAGTTAGTTTTTTTCTAGATTCTATTAAATTTTCTTTTAATTCAAATGCTGACATATCTTTTTCGTTTTGTTCTGTTAGTTTTCCTTGAATAGCATAATCTAATATTGCTTTTTTTAAATCATCAACAATCATTCTAATTCTCCAATAATATTCATAATTTCTTGTAATTTTTGATCTAATTCTTTTTCAAGACTTTCTCTTTTATTTATAAAATTATTCATTGTTTCTTTCGGAGGAAGAATAACCTCTTCTTTAGTAGGAAAACTACATTGATCTAGATTATAATTCATATTAGCTATATCTTCTTTAGAAAATTTTCTTGATTTCCATGTTTCTGTTAATGATTCATCCTTTTTTTCATCTTTTATTTCAATTCTATTATTCCACCAAGATATTACTTCATCAAAATGCTTCAGCTCAACTGGTTTAGTCTTGCTAAAAGCTTTATATCCTTTTGGTAAATCCATTCTATAAAACCATATATCACTAGTTGCACTGGTCTTATCAAAAAACAATAGATTTGTTGCAATTCCAGTATATGGGGCAAATATAGAACCAGGCAATCTAATAATTGTATGTAAATTACATTCATTTATTAACTTTTGCTTAATAGCAACTTTAGTATTGTCCTGACCAAATAGAAAACCATCTGGCAATACTATTCCAACCCTACCATTTTCTTTTAATCTATATAAAATTTCAACCATAAATAAGTCAGCAGTTTCGGAATCTCTCAGTTCAGTTGGAAAATTTTGTTGAATAGATTTTTTTTCTGTTCCACCATAAGGAGGATTCATTAAAATAACATCAAATTTATCATTTGCTTCATAGTCTCTTACATTTTTTTCTAATGAGTTCCCTCTAATAATTTGAGGTTCGTTAATATCATGTAAAAGCATATTTGTAGTACATAATAGATATGGTAATGATTTCTTTTCAACACCATAAAATGATTTTTGCAATTTTTCATTACCAGTTGTATTGCTTACTTCTTCTTTCATATGATTAAGTGCAGATACTAAAAATCCACCAGTACCACATGCAAAATCAGCTATTAATTCTCCAACCTTTGGATCAACCATTTTTACTACAAAATCAGTAACGGCTCTTGGAGTATAAAATTCTCCAGATTTACCAGCAGATTGTAAATCTTTAAGTATAGTTTCATAAATTTCATTAAATGCATGTCTAACTTTAAAATCTGTTAAATCCATTTCATTTAAAACATTTACAACTTGTCTTATTAAAACTCCATCTTTCATGTAGTTATTTAAATCAGTAAATACTTCTTTAACTAACTTTCCTCTAACATCAGTATTCTCATCAACTTCAAGATCTTTTAATGTGGCAAATAATTGGATAATAAATGTTGCCATTTCATCTCCGGTTATTGCTTTACCATCCTTATTATCTGGAGCCCAATTTCTCCATCTATATTCTTCTGGAATTATTGATTTATAATTATCTTCAAGAATTTCCCATTCAGATTCTTTAGCATCATATAACTTAAGAAATAACATCCAGACAATTTGCTCAATTCTTTGTGCATCACCATTAACACCTGCATCTTGTCTCATTATATCTTGCAATCTTTTTATCATTGTTCCTATATTCATTATTAACCTCCCTAGCTATATAAAGCGTTTTTTATATTAGAAATAACATTAAGATATTTATCTTTACCTCCAAATAAATTTACTATAGGAACTAATCCACCAAATTTATTGAAGTTTTTAACTTCTAATATTCTTATATTTTCTAATTCAATTACATCGTGATTTTTATAAGTATTTAATAATTCATCAATAACACTCTTTTGAGATTCATTATAACCGTTAATAAAATCACTATTCTTTACTTTTTCAATTCTATCATCTTTTGATATCACTTCTTCGCCATAAGCCATATTAGATAAGATATCAAATATATCTACATTGTCATTAGCTTTGTCATATAAAGCATCTATCATAACACCTTCATTAAATAAATTATTTAAGAAATCTTTTTTAGAATCAGCTCTATACCATTCTTGTTCAAAATCTTCATATCTTTCATATACTCTTTTTAGATTTTTACCAGAATATTCAACTATTGATTCTGTAATTAATTTACCATCAGCATCATAATATTTAACCGTTTCATTTAATATGGATACTGGAACATCTTTAATATAAATCTTTTTAGATTGTCCATCTTCCACTTCGCCACTTATTGGTTTAGGTACTGGTGGATCAACTAATACACCATAACCTGCTCCGCTTATTGGTTTATCTCCATTACCACCATCTACATCAATAACAACCTCTGCAGGTCCATTAAAGTTAGGATCTGCAAACTTATCTGAATTACTTCTAAAATCCATTATAGTAAAATAATTCTTATTTTTATTAGGTAATAATCTTGTACCTCTACCTATTATTTGTTTAAATTCAGTCATACTTTGTATTTCTTCATCTAATACAATTAATTTAACTGTTTTAGTATCTACACCAGTAGATAATAATTTAGAAGTTGTAGCAATAACTGGATAAGCAGTATTAGCATCAATAAAGTCATCTAATTTAGCTTTACCAACAACATCATTACTTGTAATTCTAACAATGTAATTTTGATTTACTTGCATCATATCTTTATTTTCTTCAGCGAGTGCATTTCTCATTCTTAATGCATGTTCAGTATCTACACAGAAAACTATAGTTCTAGCCATTCTATCTGTAGATTTCATATATTCAGTAATTCTTTTAGCAACTACCTTAGTTCTTTCATCAATTACAATAGTTCTATCAAAATCATGAAGAGTATATTCTTTATCTTCTACTTCATATCCATCTTCATCTAGTTTGCCCCTTTCAGGTCTATAACCCTCAAGATCTTTATCTAAACTTACTTTAATCACTTTATAAGGCGCTAAGAATCCATCCTCAATACCTTGTTTTAATGAATATGTATATATAGGTTTCCCAAAATATGTAATATTAGATACATCTACAGTTTCTTTTGGTGTAGCAGTCATACCTATTTGTGTAGCTCCACTAAAATATGTTAAAATTTCATGCCAGTTAGAGTCATCTTTTGCACTACTTCTATGACACTCATCAACTATAATTAAATCAAAGAAATCAGGTTTAAATTGTTTATAAATTTCTTCTTCATTACTTCTTAATTGGTGATATAAAGACATATAAATTTCATATGAAGAATCCATATTTCTATGCTCAACCTTAGTCATGACTTTTTGAAAAGGTTTAAAATCATTTTGCATTGTTTGATCTATTAAAACATTTCTATCTGCTAAATATAATATTTTTTTCATTTTTCCAGATTTATGTAATCTATGAATTATTTGGAAAGCAGTAAAAGTTTTTCCTGTACCAGTAGCCATAACTAACAAAATTCTCTTTTGACCTTTAGATATAGCTTCAATAGTTTTATTAATTGCAATTCTTTGATAATATCTTGGAGTTTTATTAATATCCATAAAATAATATGGTTCTGTAATTAATTCTTCTTGCTCTGGAGTAATTTCTTTTTCTAATAGATATCTTTCCCATAATTGTTTTGGAGTTGGAAATTCATTTAAAGCAATAGTTCTTTCTTCTCCAGTAATCATATCATGCTCATAAAACTCATCACCATTAGATGAGTAAGCAAAAGGAATATCTAAATCTGCTGCATAATCCATACCTTGTTGAATGCCATGAGATGCTAAAACCTTATTGTCTTTTGCTTCAACAATAGCTATAGGAATATTAGCTTTATATGATAAAAGATAATCAACTTTTTTACCTTTACCCCTTTGAGCAATATTTTCCCTAACATTTATTTTACCAGCAGTATAATAATACTCACATCTAATTTGATTTTTAATATCCCACTCAGCTTCTTGTAATGCAGGTGTAATAAATTTTAACTTTATATCTTCTTCAGTTAAGTCTTTTTTATTAATCATAAAACCACTCCAAACCTCATTATCTTTCGTTTAACATTATAGCATAAAATAGTACTATTTTTAATTGTTATACGATTTTTTTGAAATGATTTTGAAATTTTTAGCTATTATGCTACCTTAAATGTGTACTGAGATGAACTAGTGTGAACACTCTCTCCAAACAGAAGAAATTGCTGGAATCTAAATGGTGTCTATAATAATTAAAAAGCCTTATAAAATAAAGCTTTAAAAGGTGTCGTTGTGGTATCAGGGGGAAGGCCCAACACCTGTTTGTAACAATTTAATGTCATGCCAACGTATTATGAAATATGTCTTTTTCATTTCCTTAAGTTTACTAAAATTTATTAAAATAACTTTTTTTGTTTGGTGTTTATAAAATGCAAATGACACAGTGACACATTGTTTGTGAATATCCCGCGTACTTTATTGTGTCCTTGTGTCATTTAATTCTTATTTTATAGTGTTTTTGTTGTGATTTTCAATTAATATTTTTAATATCAATAGTTGTTTATATTTATCTAATTTTACTACCACCCTGTTCTCTATGTGTTTTTAAACAATCATCACTGCTCATGAGGCTAGTATATAAATTTGGCTTAGATAATGGTATGATTTTAGGTGTTTTGTTTTGCTCATCTTCTTCTTGCAATTTTGAATCAGATGTTACTTCAGCACAAATTTGTTCAAATAATAACTGATTGTCTAAGAGCAGTGCCTGTAACTTCTCACTATCTGTAAGATTAATTGTTTTTTGATAATCACTTTTTATATCAGATATACGATGCTTCATAAATAATCTTATGGCATTTTCATTTGCACTTTTTTTTACCGCTGCTCCTACAATATAAACCAGATTGTTTGGAAACATGTAAGCATAAATTCGCTCTCCTTCGCTACCTTTAATTTTAAATAAGAAATTATTTAAATGAGGCTTATGTGCGTAACCACTATCTATAAATCCTTGTAATAATTTTAAAATTTTTATACGACTATCACGCTTTATATATTTTAAATCAGATAAAAAGCATGTCTCACCATTAGCTGTTTTTCCAAAAATTATTTTTGGAATTTTGTTTTCGTTATCCATATAATTTTGGTCATTATTATCTTTTTCAGTTTTTGATTTTTCTTCTTTTTTCTCCAAATCACTTTCATTAACAAGGTCCTCTTCATATTCGTTGGTTGTGGTTTCTTTTAACGAAGCATCAGTTTCTTTATACCTTTCAAGTCTTTGTTGTAATTTTTCTTTTTTTTCTGTAAACATACTTATATATCTAAGTTGTGTAGCATTTTTATTAAATGCATTAGTATTCATGATAACTTTGCAATATTTTTCAATTCTATTAAATACACCTCGATCAAACGGTATATTTACGTCATTAACAACCGAACAATGTTTTAAATATATACACAAATTCAAATAAACATTTCTAAATATTACTTTTGCATCGAGTGTTAATTCTTTTATTTGATTTATTTCTTCTAGTTTATTTAGTAATACCTCAAATTCGTCTTTGTTAAAATCATTTTTCATGTAAAATTTTCCTATTATATCGAGCGATTCAATAGCCTTCCTAACACCACTTTTAGGCTTATAAAACGAATAAATATCGCTTCTTATTTGATGTTCTAATCGCGATTCTGTATAATCTTGTTCTGCATTTAATGGTGGAAACAATGTTGTCATAACATTTTTTAAACCACCTGACATTTCTATTAAAAAATCAATGTCAGCCACTTGCACTTTTCTTATGCCACTACGCATTGCTGCATATCTAAAATCTGAAAAAGCTGTTTTGTTTTTATCTAATGAATCAAGCAATTGTTGTGGTAATAGTAAATTTCCACCTTGATCTTGATTAATAATATCATCAGTTAAAATTCCCACATCAATCCAATTAAAAGAAGAATCACCATCGTATGATAAAAATTCATGATTAATTAATGTAGAAAATATTGGATTTTGCAATTGATAATATGCGAACAGGTCATGCCCGCCAGTTGATCTTTCTCCTGTAGTCAAAGACAATGAAATATTTTTCCTAAAATCGTGAGACGGTAATATCGATGCTTGTATTTTTTCTGGCCTCGCTATAAATTGATCTGCTATTTCTTCAATTTCTTCTACACTTTTAGCAGAGCGCAAAGGGGAATATTTTATCATATCATGATACATAATTGGTGCTTTAAAAAAGTGTTCACAAGCAACAGCATAGTTAGATGCTGCTGTATCATCTCTCGATGTTTCATCGATATCACGATCAAACCCATCACTTTGAGACATTTCAGCAAACTTTCTTGCCATAATTCCGGAATTAACATAACGTGTAGCAGCTTCCCTAAAAACTTTTTCTAAATTTATTTCACTCATAATATGCCTCCAAACATTATCATACACCTCTTTATAATTATAACATATTATTTTTATATCTTCTTTCCCCAAATATTTTAGTACCTATTCTTATTATATTGGTTCCTTCTTCTAGGGCTATTTTATAATCATTACTCATGCCCATTGATAGTAGTTGTAGATTATATTTATTTTTTAACTCTTTCATTTCTTTAAATGATTTTTTTATTATTTTTGTGTTATTTGTGTTAGGAGCTATAGCCATTAATCCTTTTAAATTAATGTTTGAAAGTTTTTTTATTTCTTTTATTATGGTTTCTAATTCTTCTTTTTTAATTCCGGTTTTGTTTGGATCATTGGCTATATTGATTTCTATTAATATGTTTATTTTTTTATTATTTTTGATAGCTTCTTTATTGATTTCTTTAGCTAATTTAATAGAGTCTACTGATTCTATTAAATATATATTTCTTTTAATAAGTTCTTTTACTTTGTTTGTTTGTAGATGTCCTATCATGTGCCAATTAATATCTTTTGGGAGACTATCCATTTTAGTTATTAATTCTTTTACATAGTTTTCACCAAAGTCTTTAATACCTAGATTATAAGCCTTTAATATTTCTTCATTACTTCTTGTTTTTGATACGGCTACTAAGGTAATATTATTACCTATTTCCCTTTTTATTTCTTCTATTTTTTCTTTCATTTTATTTTCTCCATTAATGTTTTAGATATTTTAGCTAAATTATCATTAATAACTAGGTAAGCTCTACTATCATATGGGGTTTTATCATTATTTATTATTACTAGGTATTTACCATTAAAGTAATCTATCATACTGTTTGCCGGAAAAACGGTTAAGGATGTTCCTAGGACTAATAATAAATCTGACTTAGTAATGGCTTTTATACTTTCTTGATATTCTTTTTCTGGTAAGCTTTCACCATATAAAACAACATCTGGTTTTATTAGGCCACCACAATCACAAATCGGGATATTTTTTTCATTAAATACTTTTGCTGGGCCATATTCTTTATGACATTTAAGGCAGTGATTTTTATATATAGTCCCGTGTATTTCATAGACCTTTTTGCTACCTGCTTTAGTATGAAGTCCATCAATGTTTTGAGTAATTACAGCTTTTAATTTACCTATATCTTCTAGTTTTTTTATAAATTTATGGGTATCATTTGGTTTTATATTTAAGCAGTTAAAGTTTTCTTTATAATATTTATAAAACTCTTCTGTTTCATCATAAAAGCATACATCACTTAGCATATATTCAGCTAATTGTCCTTGCTTATATAGTCCGTCTTTGCTTCTAAAATCTTTAAGACCACTATCTGTTGATACTCCGGCTCCAGTAAAGACTACAATATTATTTGATTTTTCTATTATTTCTTTTAGTTTTTCTATTTTTTCCATATTTCATCACTATTATTATTTTAGCACATTTTTCTATAAGGATTGCTTATTATCTTTATTTGTGCTAAGATAAAGGGCAAATACTGGAGGTATATATGGCATTTTTTAAGAAGAACGATAAAAAAATGGCAAGTAATTCAGATGTTAAATTAGTTGAAAAATTACTTGCAGAAATCATGGATGGTCCACTTGCCACTATAGATTTTAAAATAGTTTCCCCAAATATTTTTGATGGTTATGAAACCAGTACATATGAGGATGATGTTCTTATATTATCTAGGAATAAGGCCCCTTACGGGAAGGCAAATTATGGGGCATCATGGAACATAGAACTTAAAAATCATGGGACTGTTTATGACGGTGTTAATGCTTATGATTTAGAATTATGGTATGATCATTTAGTAGGTATTTACAGTAAATCAATTGAAGTAAAAAAAAGAAAAGTAAATTTAAAACATAAGGTAATACATATTTGTGATTATGTTGAGTCAGGCTATTCTGACGGAATTATTTCAGTTGAATATGAGAAGAGTGTTAAGAAAAATTTTGATGAAACAAAATCTTTTGATTTATATACCTGTAAAATATTTTTAATTCCTCTTGGCGAATATGTTTATGTAACAGATATGATTAATCATGAGCTTCCAGAAATTGCCAGAGTAGGAAAATGGGTTGATTATGTTTCAGGGCTAGTTGATAAATTTGAAGCTGAAAAACGTGCTGAAAAAGAAGCTTTGTACGCTAGAAGAAAAGCTGAACTTGAAATACAAAAAACTTTGAAAAAAATAAAAGATCAAAGTAAACAGCGCCCTATTGATGACTCACATTTATTTAATTGACCTTTTTAAGGTCTTTTTTATTGACTATAGTAATCTTATATACTAAAATGTAGATGGTGAGGAGTATGAAGCGGGTAGTAATCTTTTTGACTTTGGTTTTACTCGGATTTTGTATTTATTTAACTTACTCTAGTTATACTAAATATCAAAAGTTTTTAAATGTTAGTGGTAGTAAACAAAAGTTGGAAAAAATAAATGTTAAAATTAAAAAAGTGGATGAACAAATAAAGGAAAAAGAAGCAGAAATTAAAAAATTAGAAGAAAGTAACAAAGAAAAAACCTCTTTACTAGAAGTATGGCAAAAAGAAGCAGAAAAATTAAAAAATTCGTAGTATTTGAACTTATATTTCTTTTTCTTATAATTATTTGTTTAGGATTATATTTTTATTTTGAAAACGAAACTAAAACTAACAAAAAGATTTATTATGACTTAAAAAACGAAGTTAAAACTAAAAATAAAGAACTTGATGAACGTAATTCTAAATTATCTTTATTAGATGAAAAAATAGAAACTTATAAAGATATTGATAATAGTATTAATAAAATTAGAAGTGATTATTTTAAAGCTATTAAAGATTTAGAAGATAAAATCATCAGTGGTCAAAGTAATAAAAAAATAGCTTATATGACTTTTGATGATGGTCCTTATTTTAACACTTATAAAGTACTTGATATTTTAGATAAATATAATGTCAAAGCTACCTTCTTTACAATATCGGCTAATGGCCAATACTGCCACGATAATAAAACTGAAGATTGTTTTAAATTATATAAAGAATATGTTAAAAGAGGGCATACTATTGCTAATCACACTTATACTCACGCTATTTTTAAAGGTTTATACAGTAGTTCTGATTCTTTTATGGAAGCAATTATAAAGCAAGAAGAACATATTAAAGCTCAAACCGGTGGATATGTAACTAATATTACTCGTTTCCCTGGTGGTAGTGCTTCTGCCGGAAAATTAAAAAACGATATTATTGCTAAATTAAGAAATAGAGGTTATGGCTGGGTTGATTGGAGTGCTGGCGATGGTGATGGTGGTGGTTTATCTTCTAATGAACAAGCATTTGCTAATTTCAAATCGACGATTAATGATAGTATAGAGGTAATATTATTCCACGATTACAGCAAATATACCACGGCTATTTTACCTGATGTAATAAATTATTTAAAAGAAAATGAATATGAAATATATCCACTATTTTACGAAAGTAATAAGATAAATAAATAAGTCACGCTAGGCGTGACTTTTTATATTTTACGGCTATGATTTTCAATAAAACGATCAACATCTTCCATTTCAGCATCATTTTGTGAGATGTTAGCAATTTGAGTCAATCTTGTTTCATTTTCTTTTTTAGCTTCTTTTTCTAAATTTGATAAAGTTTCAATTATGTAATCTTGATTTTTTAAAGTGTCTTCTCTATATTGTTTTTTTACATCTTCCGTTAATGGTAAGGCTTTTTCGTCTAGATTACGAAGTCCTAAAGGATTTTCATTTATATATTCTACAGCCTTTTGGAAGCTTTGCATATTTTGTATATTATTTGCTGGATTGTTTTCATTTTCGGTATACTTACTGTAACTATCAGTTACTTTATGACCAGAGATAAGTTCTAAGAACTGTGAATTTCCTAAATACTGTAATATTAAAAGATGGTCTTCCACATTTTCTTTTGGTGAAGCAACAAATGTTTCGTATGGGAATAATCCTTGCTGTTTTTTTTGCACTGCATACTCATCTGTTATAAGAAATATTCCTATTTGTGATAGTGGTACAGCGATATGTCCTCCTATTTTAATTTCTTTTATCATTTCATCATTCATATTGCATCCTCCGTTTTTATTATATCATAAAAAAATAGATTATTTAAATTAATCTATTTTTCCCATGCTTTTCTTATTTTCATATTTTTTTCTTTCATTAGTGTTTAGTATTTTCTTACGCATTCTATAATTTAGTGGTGTTACTTCTACTAATTCATCTTCATTAATATAATCTAGGCATACTTCTAAGCTCATTTCTCTTGGTCTTTTTAAAACTACCGTATGATCTTTATTCGCACTTCTTGTATTAGTCATTTGTTTTCCCTTAGTAACATTTACGGCTAAATCGTTTTCATGATTATTTTCACCAACGATCATGCCTTCATAAACTTCAGTTCCTGGTTCAACAAACATTACTCCCCTATCTTCTAAAGAACCTAAAGCATAAGCTGTTGCTTTACCGCTGTCTATTGATACTAGAACTCCTGCTTTTCTTTGACCGACATTTGTCGATACCATAGGTTCATACGAAGAAAATGTATGGTTTATTATTCCATATCCTTTAGTTAAGGTCATAAATTCGGTCATAAAACCGATTAAGCCTCTTGATGGCATTAAATAATTTATTCTGGCACTACCTTCTTTTGTTTCCATATTTTGCATATTGCCACCGCGTAATCCTAGTTTTTCAATTACACTACCCATATATTCTTCTGGAACATCAATTTGAACTTCTTCAAATGGTTCATATTTTTTACCATCTATTTCTTTGATAATTATTTGTGGTTTAGATACTTCAAGCTCATAGCCTTCTCTTCGCATATTTTCAATTAAGATTGATAAGTGAAGTTCTCCTCTACCTGATACTATCCAAGATTCTGAATCTAACTGAGATACTTTTAATGATACATCTCTTTCAGTTTCTTTCATTAGTCTTTCTTCAATTTTTCTTGCTGTTACTAGTTTTCCATCTTTTCCATTAAATGGGGATGTATTAACACCAAAGGTCATTTGTAAAGTAGGCTCATCAATTCTAAGTTTTGGTAGGGCTTCTTCTTTTCCTATTTCACAAACTGTTTCTCCAACAGATATATCTGGAAGGCCTGCTATAGCTACTATATCTCCAGCTTTAGCTTCAGTTACTTCTATTTTATTTAAGCCGAAATAGCCAAATATTTTTTGGATTCTAAATTGTTTAATACTTCCATCTAGTCTAACACAAGATACCATACTGTTTAATTTTAATGTTCCTCTTTTAACTAATCCTACACCTATTCTTCCAACATAATCGTTATAGTCTAGTAAAGCTGGTTGGAATTGTAATGACCCGTTTGGATTAACATTAGGTTCTGGAATATACTTTATAACAGTATCTAATATTGGTTCCATAGTTTTTTCTTGAGTATTTATGTCAGGATCATAACTTGATGTTCCTTCGATTGCAGAAGCATAAATTACTGGAAATTCTAATTGTTCTAGGCTAGCACCTAGTTCAATAAATAAATCCATGACTTCATCGACAACCTCTTTTGGTCTAGCTGATTCTTTATCTATTTTATTAACGACAACTATTGGTACTACTCCGGCTTCTAAAGCTTTTTTAAGAACAAATCTTGTTTGCGGCATTGTTCCTTCATAAGCATCAACTACTAGTAATACACCATCAACCATGTTCATGATTCTTTCTACTTCGCCGCCAAAATCGGCATGACCAGGTGTATCTAAAATGTTTATTCTATAACCTTTATAATCAATGGCTGTTGTCTTAGCTAAAATAGTAATTCCTCTTTCTCTTTCGATATCATTGGAATCTAAAGCTCTTATTTGAATTTCTTCATTTTCTCTAAAAGTTCCTGATTTTTTTAATAGTTCATCTACAAGGGTTGTTTTACCATGATCGACATGGGCGATTATCGCTATATTTCTTTGTTTCATATAAGTCCCTCTTTTCGCACAGGGTTAATTATATCACTTATAAAATCAAATGACAAGATTATTTTATATAGAATTTATTTTATGAAAGTTATATAATATATATGGTGATGATATGAAAAAAATATATATCATATTAATATTATTTTTAATAGTTAATGTTTCTTCTGTTAAGGCTGAAGAAATAAAGTTTAATAAATGTATTGATGGAGATACTATTAGTTTAAAAGTAAATGGTAAAGTCCGTAAAATGAGATTTTTAGCGGTAGATGCCCCCGAGATTAAACATGGAGATGAGAGAGCTGAACCTTATGGCGATGAAGCAAAGATATATACTTGTATGAAATTAAAAACAGCGAAAGAAATTATTTTAGAATATGATAATAATAGTGATAAAAAAGATAAATATGGTAGGGATTTGGTTTGGGTTTTTACTGATGGTCAGTTACTTCAAGAAAAATTAGTAAAAAAAGGATTAGCTAAAGTAGATTATTTATATGGTGATTATAAATATACTGACAAACTATTAATTGCAGAAAACTATGCGAAAAGAAAAAAAATAAATATATGGAGCAATTATAATTATGATCAATTTATTATTCTATTTATTTTATTTATTATTATTTTGATTGTTTCTTTATTTAATAAAAAAACTAGAAGGAAAATTATTAATAGGATAAAGAAAAAAGTCTATAATAAGACTTTTACAAAAATTAAAAAATTATTTAAATGATTTTTTTAAAATATTTATATTTACAAATATTTTAATAAATCTAAATATTTGTTTTATTTCCCAAATAACAAAGGAACCTATATATAAGTCATTAATATAGCTTTCTTTTTTTGTGAAGTAATTTGATTTTACTATGGCTTTTTGTCTTCTAGTTAAAAGTTTTAATACATTTATATCTTCGAATGTTAGCATCTTACATCTTTTTTCTACTTCAGTACAGTTAAATAATTTGCATGTTAAATTTTGGGTGGTGCATCCTTTAGTACTTTGGTATAAACACCATCTGCAGCACCCATTTTTATAATCTTTTTTTAATTTTTGATGATTTATACATATGCCATTTTTAAATCCACAGATGTTTTTATATTTACAGTTGTCATCTATTTGACGGCACGCTGTGTCAAAAATGTATAATAGACGTTTTTTTCTGTTTTTGATGTTTAAGACATCAATTATTTCTTTTATTTTAAGTTTGTTTTCATTATGTGTGAAGGTAATATTTTTATAAAATAACGACCTATATAAGGGTATTTTTTTATAAAACTTATATAGGTCCTTTTCATCTTTAATTTTTACTTCTTTTATCATTAATCTTCTCCAAGATATGTTCTTAAAATATAGTCCATGGTTATTTTTACATCTGGGAAAATTGGTAATCGATCTAGTTCGGCTCTTGTGAACCAACCGATTTCAATACTTTCATTATTTTTGTGTAATTCAGCATCTACATTATTAGGTACCCCCCAATAGATGATGTCAATAAATCTGGTACCATCTTTTTTACGATTGCACTGGATACCTAGGGGTCTTATTAAATCATCTTCTCTTGGAAAGTGTTCTCCTTTTAAAGTTATTTTAATCCCTGTTTCTTCATAGACTTCTCTGATAGCTGCTTCTTCAGGATTTTCTTCATCTTCGATGTGGCCTCCTGGTTGAACCCATTTATCATAATCACTATGTTTTACGAGTAATAGTGTTTTATTTTCTGGGTTTATAACAAAGGCTGATGCACAGTAATGTTTCATAATATCACCACTTTAAATTATAGCAAATATACAGTTATAAATCTAGTTTAGGACATTATAAGTATTGTCATTTACGTTTTTTCCGTAAACTTTTAAGTTATCTTCTAAATCTATAGTGGCTAAGGCGACGTCTTTTAATTTGTATCCTTTTACCTTAAGTTCATGCATAAGCCATTTTTCTTTTTTTTGACTTTCTATTAGTGCTTTTTTATTTATATTTCCATCAATTATTAGATTTAAACATAGTCCTTTTTTGGTTAGGTTTATCTTTAAATCTTTATTGGTTGGTTTTTGATAATTTGGTTTTGCTAAAAAACTTATTTTGCCGTTTGCTTCCATTAGGGCATAATCTATTTCTGATATATCAAAATACCCATTTATTCTAGCCTCTTCTAGTAAATCATTAATATCGAATTTAGATTTTTTTAAGCTATTATATAATATTTTTCCGTCTTTTATTAATATATTGGGATCGCCAATTATAAATTTTCTTATTTTTAAATTTTTCATCGTAATTGTCGATACTAAATAAGCTACTACACCAAAGACGATAACAGCTATAGTGCCATGTAAGTATGATGATTCTAAATTAATAGCCATTTCAGCCGCAAAATTACCTATTGATATCCCAATTACGTAATCAAATAAACTAAATTGGGATACTTGTTTTTTACCAATCATTTTGGTTACAAAAAACAGGGTTATTATTGATACCAAACATCTTAAAATAACATCTAATAGGTCAATTATTTCCTTTTGCATATTATCACCATTTTTATTATGCATATAAAAAAAGTAATTATTCATTACTTTCTTTTAAGTAGTTTTGGTAATCTTTCTTTGTCAACAACGATATCGGTTGTTAAAACAAAAGTTAAAACAATTATTGTAAGAATTGTATAAATTATATACCCTAGTTTTCTATCGTGGATAACATATATGATAGAGGCAAAAGCAAATAAAATATCGATTCCATATATAATTAAAACTGTGGCTCTATGAGAAAAGTTTTTCTTTAAAAGTTGATGATGTGAATGCTTTTTGTCTGGTTTTGATATTTTTTCTCCTTTTAATAATCTTCTTAAAATAGCAAATAAAGTATCAAGTATTGGAATAGCTAATATTAGTAATGGAATTATTAAAGAGGTTAATGTAACACTTTTAAATCCTAATAAAGCAATTACGGCAATCATGAAGCCCATGAATAATGATCCAGAATCACCTGCAAATATCGTAGCTGGGTGAAAGTTATGAACTAGGAATCCTAAAACTGCCCCTAACATTATAAAAGTTAAAATAAAGTCTAAGCCCATTTTACCCATTATTATTGATATTAAACCGATGGTGGCAAAATATATTGCACTTATGCCAGCAGCTAGGCCATCTAGGCCATCGATTAAGTTAATGCAGTTTAAGCATCCTAAAACAAAGAATATAGTTATGGGATATGCGAATATTCCAAAGTTAAAATACATTCCAAATACTGTAATATCTTGTATTATTAATTTACCATATATAGCAATTGTAGCAGCGGAAACTACTTGCGCAGCAAATTTAACCGATGATTTTAATGGTTTAATATCATCAATTGTTCCGGCTAGCACGACAATGAAACTACCAATTAAAATAGAATTCATCGCACTACTTGGTTCACCAAATATCATATAACCAAGGAGGAACCCTAAAAACATGGCAAGCCCGCCTAGCCTTGGCATTGGGTTTTTATGAACCTTCCTTTCATTTGGAATATCTAAAGCTCCAATGTGGATGGCCACTTTTTTTATAAATGGAACTAATAGAGTTACGGATATAAAAGTTGTCGCAATCATTAATAATATCTTAATCATTACATCTTGATCCATAAAGCTCACCTCTACTCATAATTTTACCATATTTTGCCTGTTTATTCCACTTTTTTTGTTTGTCATATTTTTAGTTTTTATAAAATACTTTATAGGCTTTGTATGAAGTATAAATATCAAATTTGCTAGATATTTCATACGGTGAATGCATTGATAATATTGGAATGCCACAATCTAAAACATCCATTCCTTTATTGGCTAATATATATGAAATTGTGCCTCCTCCCCCTATTCCTATTTTGCCCATTTCTGATACTTGATAGGTAATATTATTACTTATGAATAAGTTTTTTATGTAAGCTAAATATTCAGCATTCGCATCAGATGCTCCCCCTTTTGATGCGGTTCCTGTGTACTTCATTATTGATACGCCTTTATTTAAAAATGACTCATTATTTTTTTCATATATGTCTGGGTAGTTTGGATTATAAGCTCCAGTTACATCAGCTGATAGTGCTTTTGAGGTGTTATATATTTTGTTTTTTTCTTTATTATCTATATTTGCTTTTTCTAATAGTAGGTCTATGAAATAGTCAAAAGTGTTTGAAGACATGCCGGTGTTTCCCATACTGCCAATTTCTTCTTTATCGGTTAAGGTACATATAACTGTTTTTTCAGGATTTTCTATTTCAAGTAAGGCTTTTAATGAGGTATAGGCACACACTTTATCATCTTGGCCATAGCCAGCTATTAATGACCTATCAAAGCCTAAATCTTTAGCTTTAAAATTTGGGGTAAATTCTATTTCAGCACTTTCAAAGTCTTCTTCTTTTATATTATATTTTTCGTTTAAGATATTTAATATATTTAATTTTGTTTTAGTATCTACTTCCTCATTAATGGGAATGCTGCCAATTAATATATTTAAGTTTTCTCCTTCTATCGCATCTTTCAGTGTTTTATTTTCTTGATTTTTTGATAAGTGCGGAAGTAAATCAGGTATAGTAAATACTGGATCAGTTTCTTTTTCCCCAATATTTATTTCTATTTTTTTATCCTTGGTTATGATTATGCCATGCATAGAAAGTGGGATATTTACCCACTGGTATTTTTTTATTCCACCATAATAGTGTGTTTTAAAAAATGCTAGTTCTTCACTTTCATATATTGGATTGGGTTTTAAATCTATTCTTGGACTATCTAAGTGGGATGTTATCATATTGAAATTTATTTTCTTACCAATAATTGCTGCATATATATTTTTTCTTCTATTTATATAGTAAACTTTATCATTTGGTTTTAATTTAGCTATGGTTTCGATGTTTTTAAAATTGTTTTTTTTTAATATTTTTTCAATTGTTTTAACGCACTCTCTTTCTGTTTTATTATTGTTTATAAAATCAATAAATCCTTGGGAAAAGTCATAGATTTTTTGTTTTTCATCTATATTTATTTTCTCCCAAGGATTTGTTTTTTCTTTTAATAAATTTTTCATAATATCACCTTCCTGGTAATATTATGGTCTAATAATTTTTATTTAAACCACTTTCTAATACAGGAATGTTATCTAAAAGCACCCCAGTTCCTTCAACTACACATGTAAGTGGTGTTTCGGCTAAAAATACTGGTACTTTAAGTTCATGACTTAACAGTTTGTCAAAACCATCTACCATAGCTCCGCCACCTGTTAAAACTATGCCTTTATCAATGATATCGGCGGCTAGTTCTGGTGGGGTCTGTTCTAGTACTTGTTTAGCGGTATTTATTATAATATGTGAACTTTCTCTTAAGGCTTCTTCTACTTCATCAGAGGTCAAAGTTATAGTATGTGGAAGTCCAGTTACTAAATCTCTTCCTCTAACCTCCATTTTTTCTTGTCTTGATTCAGGGAAGACTGTACCGATTTTAAATTTAATGTCTTCAGCAGTTACTTCACCAACTAATAATTTATATTTTTCTCTAATGTATTTGATTATATCATTATCAAATACATTACCAGCTACTTTTATTGATGCTGAATTTACGATTCCTCCTAGTGATAAAACGGCAACGTCAGCTGTTCCTCCACCAATATCAATTACCATATTACCACTTGGTTTAGAAATATCCATACCAGCACCAATAGCAGCTACTTTAGGTTCTTCTTCAAGGTATACTTTTCTGGCTCCAGTTTTTTCTGCAGCTTCTCTAATAGCGTTTTTTTCAACTTGTGTTATATTAGATGGACAGCAAATTAAAATTCTAGGGCGAGCGAAGAAACTTTTACCATTTACTTTTCTAATGAAATTATTAAGCATGATTTCGGTGATTTCAAAATCGGCGATAACTCCATCTTTCATTGGTCTTATGGCTCTTACTTGTCCTGGTGTTCTCCCTAGCATTTCTTTGGCTTCTCTTCCAACAGCGATTGGTTTTTTTGTGTCTTCATCAATAACGACAATGCTTGGTTCATTTAAAACGATTCCTTGCCCCTTTATGTAAATAAGAACATTAGCTGTTCCTAAGTCTATTCCGATATCTTTTGAAAACATTCTTATCACCTTTTCCCTTAAAATATATTATAGCACAGAAGTTTTGCTTTTTATATATATTATTGCATTTTTAAATACTTTTTTTTCGTTGATAGTCCTCCTTTTATGTGTCTTGTTTTTATATGGTGCTTTATGACTTTATTTACTTCTTTATATAGTTCTAAATCTATTTGCTTTAATCTTTCTTTTAAATCTTTATGAACTGTGCTTTTAGATATATTGTGTTTTTTGGCTATTTTTCTTATGGTATCACCTGTTTTTAACATATATTTGCTTTCTAATAATACTCTTTCTTTGATTTTATTTTTCAAGAAATACCTCCTTTAATAAAGTATATATTTGTTATTCTTTTATATACTTTTAAAAGAGATTTTTCGATATAAAAACTAGAATTTTATTCTAGTTATTCAATTCAGTTATTTTTTTGTCAAAGCAAGTTTCAGGATTTATGTTTGCTTCATTAATAGTTATTTCAAATAGTAAGTGGTTTCCTAAATTTTTTTCTAAATTAGATTCCCCTGCCGTTCCGATAACCATTCCTTGTGTTACTTGGTCTCCTTCTTTAACTGTTACTTCTTTTAGGCTTTGATATGTGGTTATTATATTGTTTTCATGCGCTATGGTGACGACTTTGCCTAACAGATTGTCTTCTTTAACACTTGTAACATTACCATCTAATACTGTGACAACATCAAAGGTGTCATTTATACCACCATATATTGTTCCATTATTTTGCATGTATGTATTTTCATAATTTATGATAGCATTTTCTTGAGTTTTTTCTTCACCTTTATAATCATAAAAATTTTTAAGTATTTTTACCTCATTGTTTATATATGGTCTTATAACTGTTGGCGTCGTCGGGGTGTTTACTACAGATTTTATTCCATTATCAAACAATTTTGTGACATAACTATATTCATCTTTTTTCTCTTTATCTAATGATTTGTTTGATAGGTCAATATAATATATGGTTCCTAACACTAAGAAGGTTATACATATATATATTCCATAAACTACTCCTTTTTTTAATCTTCTATTTTTCATTTTTTTCACCTCTACTATAAGTCTTAACTTTAATTATAAAAATATACTACATTTTTTTAATTTCGGTTTCTACATAATAGTGAGAGAGTATTTCTTTATATTTTTTTCCTTCTTTTGCCATGCCATTTGCCCCATATTGGCTTAAGCCGACACCGTGACCATAGCCTTTAGTAATAATTGTTATTTTATTTTCGTTTTTAGTTATTTCAAAGTAGTTTGATTTTAAATTTAGTTTTTGGGAAAAATCTCTTCCTTTAATCTCTATATTGTTTATTCTTAATACTTTGATTCTTCCGGTACTAGTTTTTTCTAATATTTCTATATTTAAACTATCATTATATGGAAGTTCTAGTTTTTGGTAAAACTCTTTTAAATCTAAAGATGTTGTATCAATGAATAATCCTTCATCCCATACACTCGAAACGCTTCTTAAGTATGGTACTTTACTTATGAAAACTTCTTCACTATTTTCAGTTTGGCCAGGACTTGATGCAAAAAAAAGCGTGTTAGCTACTTCGCCATTATATATTAAATATTCTCCTTTGGTTTCTTCAACAGCCTTTTTTATTTTATTTATGTTTTTTGGATATGAATTTTTCCATCTTTCTTTTAACTCTTCAGGTGTTAGATATACTTGATTTGATGTAGTGTTTGTAACATCATATTCTTTGCCATTCATATGATATAAAGCATAACTTCTTGAAGCAACTGCCTGTGCTTTTAAAGCTTCTTCTTCGAAATTGGGTCCCATTTCGGCTGATACTACGCCTTTTATATACTCTTCTAAGGGGATTTCCATTATTTTATTCGTTTTTTCATCTTTTACTTTTATTAAACTGTTTTTTATATAATTAAATTTTATTATTTCTTTTTTTGTGAAAATTTTGGTAACAAAAAAAGGTATTAATACGATTAATATAGTTAGTGTTGTAACCTTTTTCATAGAACCTCCTTATATAATTCTTGCATTAATTATAAAATCATATATAAAGTTTACTACTAGATAGGTTAACGCCATACTTACTATTATGTATAATACCCTTGATTCATAATATCTATTTTTTTTAAATAGCCCGGTTATATCAATACTTTCTAAAGCCCAAATTGTGATTATTAAAAATGTTATATATAAAGCAACTTTAACCATTATAATTGTTTAACATCTCATTTCTTTTTTGGTGTCTATCTTCATTACTAAATGGGGTTTTTAAAAAAGTATCAACAATATCTTTGGCTCTATATAATGGCATATTTCCATTTAAAGCGATTACATTAGCATCATTATCATTTCTAGTGTATTTTGTTTCTTTTGTGTTATTGACTTTAGCGCATCTTACGCCTTTTACTTTATTACATGCAATACTGATACCAATGCCACTGCCACAAATGGCAATGCCTCTTTCAACTTCTTTTTTTTGAATGGCTTCACCTAATTTAAAACCAAATTCTGGATAATCATGGGAATTTGTATCATCGCACCCATAATCAATTACAGTATATCCTCTTTTATTTAAATAATTTGTAATTTTTTGTTTTAATTTATATCCTCGGTGATCGCTTGCCATACCAATTTTTTTGTTAGGAATATTTAAATCTAATATTGTTTGTTCTTGATAATCATTTTTTACAATATCTTCTAAAGAAGTTTCTTTATCCATCTCTATTCCTCCTTACTATTTATAATTATAACATGTATTCGTGTAAATGTTTGTATTTTTTTTTGATTTTATGTTTACTTTTTTTGTTTTTTATTTTATATATTAATTAAGGTGATTTTATGAACAATATTTCTTTTATTTCTGTTAATGAGCAGAAAATGATTAGAATTAGTAAAGATTTTTCAAAATATATGGATAGCTTACTTGATAAAAGGTGGGCTGGTTTTGATTTTGAAAAAATGTGTGGTGATGATGACTATACTATTACTGATCAAGCTACTTTTTTAGATTATTTATCTCGCCTTTTTGATTATATTAAAATCACTATTGAAGATATTAATATGGATACTTTTTCTTATAAATTTAGTAATATTATTAATGATTTTGATAATATCAATTTTGTTATTACGGATGTTTTAGGTCCCCGTGATGGCATTTATTTACAAAGAAAAGTTTCGGCTTTAAATTCTTATTTTATTAAATGTGTCAGTGATGAGGCTGCATTTAAATTAGAGGAATTAATTAAATTGCTTGATAACTTTTTTTCTTTTCAACTAGAGGTTCGAAAATTAAATGATATGATTTTTTTTAAGGATGATTTGTTAAAAGATTTAAGTGACGTTATTGGTGTAGATCAAATTCATAAATACCGAAATAAGTATGATGTTATTTTAAATGACACGCCTATTAATGTTAAAGAGTTAGAAAAATTATTTAGGACTATTCAAAAAATTATTTTAGATGATTTTAAAAATAGACTTACTGATCCATATGATTATAAAAGGGGTGAGCCTTTTAAGTTTTTATGCCATTCAACTTATTCTTTGGATTGGGAAGGTGAATACTGGGGTAACTATATTTCAACTTCGCTTTTAACTAGTGAACATAATAGTCCTTTTAGACTTCCCTTTGGATTTGTTATGAATCCAGAAGATATCGTGATGACGTGCTATGAAGATTTACATGTTTCAAACAAAGGTGATAAAGAGGAAAACCTTAGGATTAAAAATGTTATGCCGATAGTTCAATCGATGGATCATGTTATTAGAGATACTTATAGATATAACGAAGTATTGATAAAAGGGTTTGATCCAATTGGTATTTTTTGTGTAACTGATGGTTCTAAAGAATTAAATCCATTTTATTTAAAAGCTTTAGAGTTAAAGGAACAATTTCCTGAATTACCTATTGTCGATTTGGATATGACTTTATATGATTCGTTTGAAGATAGTGTGACTGCCCGCAATGAACTTGTCGATGTGATGAGAGAGGAATTTAAAATTTTTGATCCGGTGGATGAAAGCTATTATGCTTCGTTTGAACCTTTTTGGCAAAGCTTTTTAGAACTTAAAAAATCTGGCAATTATACTATTACTGATATATTTAGTTTATTTACTTATTATAATGGTATAATTCAGGACCCTGATAAAACTAAAAAAAGATAAATTTAATTGTTTATCTTTTTAATTTTGTATAATTATAAATGAAGTGCCACAAAAATTTATAAAAAAACACTTACAAATGTAAGTATTATTTAACGAATGGTAATAAAGCCATAAATCTAGCTTTTTTTACTTCACCAGAGATATATCTTTGGTGTTTAGCACATGTACCTGTAATTCTTCTTGGTAATATTTTACCTTTATCTAAGCTAACATATTTTTTAATATTTTCATCTTTATATGTTATTTCTTTTCCGGCACATAATTGGCATACTTTTCTTTTCTTTCTACGATATTCTGCCATATATATCCTCCTTTATTCTAGAAAATTATCATCAATTGAAACGTTATCCCCAAAGTCGGCGAAAGGATCATCAGCCACATCCACACTATTTTGTGGTTCTTCTGGAGCTGGAGCGTCTTGATAATCATACGGAGTAGAATTTTCTCTTGATCTTTTTGATTCTAAAAATTGAACAGAATCAGCAACAACATCAGTTGTGTACCTTTTATTTCCATCTTTATCAGTGAAATTTCCTGTTTGAATTCTACCTTCGATTGATACTTGACTTCCTTTATCTAGATAGTTTGCAACATTTTCTGCTTGTTTTCTCCAAACAACAATGTTTATAAAATCAGCTTCTCTTTCTCCTTGGGAATTATTAAAAGTTCTATTAACAGCTAGAGAAAATCTAGTGTATGGAATATTAGAACCTGTATATCTTAATTCTGGTTTAGCAGTCAACCTACCAACTAAACAAACTCTATTCATATAAATACCTCTTTTCTTAGTCTTCTATTTTTGTAATTAAATGACGAATTATATCTTTGCTGATAAGGGCTAAACGATCGAATTCTTTAATTGCTTTATCATCTTTACCTTCTACTTGAAACACAAAGTAATATCCGCTTTTGAAATTTTTAATCTCGTAAGCAAGTTCTTTTTGTCCCATGGTTTGTTCATCTGTTACTTTAGAACCGTTTTTCTTGATAGTGTCAGCAAAATCTTTAACTACTTTTTTTGCTTCATCTTCTCCTAAAGTTGGTCTTACGATAAACATAATTTCATAATGTTTCATTTTTACACCTCCTTGTGGTCTATTGGCTTCTTTTTAGAAGCAAGGAGTAAATTAATTACTCGCTATAGATTATAACAAATTATATTTAAAAAGTAAACAAATATTCTAAAAAAAATGAACTATTGTTCATTTCTTACACATTGAATCTAAATAGGCAAATGTCCCCATCTTGCATGGTGTATTCTTTACCTTCTAGTCTTAGTTTTCCGGTTTCTTTTACTTTCTGTTCACTACCTAATTCTTTTAGATCATTAAAGCTCATTACTTCAGCTTTGATAAATCCTTTTTGAAAATCAGTATGGATTATGCCTGCGCACTCTGGAGCTTTCATCCCATTTTTAAAGGTCCATGCTTTTACTTCATCTTCACCGGCTGTTAAGAATGTAGATAATCCTAATAATTTATAAGAACTTTTAATTAATTTATCTAATCCGCTTTCTTTAATACCTAGGTCTTCTAAGAATTCTTTTTTATCTTCATCTGATAATTCAGCAAGTTCTTCTTCTATTTTCGCACTTATTTTAACCACTTCGGCATTTTCTTTTTCAGCATACTCTTTTAAGGTTTTTACATATTCATTATCTTCATTAATGTCGTTTTCGCTTACGTTTGCTACAAAAATAATTGGTTTTATTGTTAATAAATTAAATGGTTTTAATATTTTTATTTCTTCTTCAGTTAAGTTTAAATTTCTAGGTGGTATGTTTTTTTCTAAATTTTCTTTTACTTTTTCTAATAATTCTAATTCTTTGATGGCTTCTTTATCATTAGCTAGTCTTGCTTTTTTACCCATTCTAGATATTCTATTTTCAATCACCTCTAAGTCAGCTAGTTCTAATTCAACACTTATTATTTCAGCATCTCTAATTGGATTAATGTCCCCTGAAACATGAGTTATGTTGCTGTCTTCAAAGCATCTTACGACTTCGCATATGGCATCGACTTCCCTAATGTGAGAAAGAAATTTGTTACCTAGGCCTTCTCCTTTTGAAGCTCCAGCAACTAATCCAGCAATATCAGTGAATTCAAAAGTTGCAGGAATTGTTTTTCTGGGATTATACATTTTACTTAAGAAATCCACTCTTTCGTCAGGTACTGTTACAATTCCAACATTCGGTTCAATAGTAGCGAAAGGATAGTTTGCGGCTAATATATTTTGTTTTGTTATAGCGTTAAATAAAGTTGATTTTCCGACGTTTGGAAGACCGACTATACCAGCAGTTAAACTCATTTTCATCACCGCAAATATTATACTAAAATAGGCATTATTTGTAAATAAAATTAAAAAAACAAATGATTTTCCATTTGTTTTATAAAGTTGGTGTCATGTTTGGTCCTAGTGGCAATCCCATGATAAACCAGCCAACTACTATTAGTAACCATACGACCATGAATATAAGAATAGCTGGTCTAAGTAAATTTAAGGTGCCAAAAACAGTTATTTTATTTATTTCTTTATCATTATATTTTTCTAAAAAGGCAAGCATTATAATAAAATATACAAAGAATGGTGTCATTCCTTTACCAACACTATCTGCAGCTTTGAAAATAAATTGTGTAAAATCTGGGGTGATGTTAGCTTTCATAAATAGTGGAATTAGTATTGGTGAAGCTATTTGCCATTTGGTTATCGTCTCTGGTATTAATAGTGACATTATTACTATCACTATAAACATAGTTATTATTAATGGTAACCCGGTAAATTCTAAATTACTCATAAATGAAATTAACCATGAACCAACTACTGTTCCTAAATTAGTCCAATTTAATATGCTTATCATTAATGAGGCAAAGAACATCAAAATAAATATATATCCCAAATTATCAAATTCTTTTGAAAGACCAACGCTGAAGTCATTAGTGTTTTTGATGTTTTTCGATATTTTTCCATATATTCCTGAGCAGATCATGGTTATTATTAAGAAGACAAAGCCAAAGGCATCTTGGAATGGTGCTTTTTCTCCTAGTAATTGTTCTACATAACTTACTTTTGTATTATCTAAAAGTAATCCTGACCCAGGAAGTCCTGGTATTATGGTATATATAGAAATTGCCATTAATATTACGAACGCTATTAAGCTCCATATTAATCCTTTTTTAGATATTTCTAGTTCATCTTCTTCTTTGATTGATTCTTTTACTTTTGGTTTTAAAATTGTTTCAATTATTATAGTTCCTACTATTGATAAAATAAATGTTGCAGCAAGCATCGCATAGCTGTTTGACCAGGCATTAAACAAATAATCTTTATCAACATCAACTGTTACGGCTTCTTTGGTTAGAAGTCCTAGCTGATAGTCATCATAGTTAAATACTAAGCCGGCTCCATAACCCATACTTACACCGATAAAGGCGGTTAAGATACCTAACATCGAATTTTTACCTAAGTATTGATATATTACAGCAATTAATGGCATTACTAAGATAAATCCATATTCACCAACAAATGAAGAGACGATTCCAACGAATAGGGTTAGAAAAGTTACAACAGATGGTTTTAAAGTTCTAAGGGGAGTGAATAAAGCTTTAAATAAACCACTTGCTTTACCAATTGATACGGCCATTAATGATATTATTAGTAGTACTAATGGTTTAAAGTTTTTAAAGGTTTCAACTGGTGAGCTAAAGAAGTATCTTAATCCATCTTTAGATAGAATATTTTTTACTCCAACTACAGAAGTTTCTAGACTTCCACTAGTTACTTTAGTTATTTCTCCATCTACCCCTAATACTGCACAAATACTACTAATAATCGTAATGGCAAAGGTAAGGATAATAATTGTAATAACTGGTCCTAGTAATATATTTCTTTTCTTTTTCATTTTATCCTCCTATAGCTTGACTATTTTTTTTAATTTTTTATTAAATTCTATTCGTGGCATCATTATGCTTCTTCCACAGCCGTTACATTTTATTTTAATATCGGCTCCTATTCTCGTTATTTCCCATTCATTTGTTCCACAAGGGTGTTGTTTCTTCATAATTACTATACTTCCAAGTTTATATTCGTTTTTCATTGTGAACCTCCAATTGTGGATAAGGAATGGTTAATTTTTCTTTTTTAAATTCTTTTATTACCTCTTCAAATAAAGCTCTTTTAAAAGCATAATTATATGTTGGTTTAGTAGTCGCAACTACCCTGATATTTACCGAACTATCTGACAAATCTTCAACGCCTAAAACTTCAATTTCGCCAGTTACATATTCTTCAGTTTTTAATTTTTCACATACTTTTTCAATAGTTTCTTTAACTTTATCAATATCGTCTTTGTATGAGGTTGGAATATCGACAACACATTTTGAAGCTTTTAAACTATAATTTATAACTTCGGTTATATTTCTATTGGCAATTATTTTTATTTCACCAGAATAAGCTCTTACTTTAGTTGTTTTAAGGCCTAGCGAGATAACATCGCCCCTAAAATCACCTATTTTAATATTATCGCCAACTTGAAACTGATCTTCTGTTAAAATAGCTAATCCAGCAATAATATCTTTTAATAAATCTTGAAGGGCTAATCCCATAATAACCCCGACAACACCAATTGAAGCTAAAAGGGCCTTAGTATCTACACCCCATATATCTAATATCAATAATAAAGTTAAGATATAGAGAATATATTTTGCAATATTGGTTGTTACAGTTATAGTAGTTAAAGCTCTTTTATCTGATTTTTTTTTGGCGTTTTTTAACAATACATTTTTAACAAAATTTTTTACGCTAATGTAAATAACAACTACAATTAAAATGATTATTAATGTTTCAATTAATTGTTTTTGAAAGTCAGCCAAAATATCACTCCTTTATATTCATAATTTCAAGGATTCTATTTAAATCTGCAGTACTTACAAAAGATATTTCTATTTTTTTATCTTTTATTTTTACTTTGGTATCTAATTTTTCTCTTAATAAATCTTGAACATACTCATATTCGTTATATCTTTTATGCGATTTTACAGTATGTTTTTTATCTGAACTCTTTTCTTCAGTTATTCTTACTGATAATTTTTCATCGGCTATTTGTTTAGCCATTTTAATTATTTCATCTTCGTTTTCTAATTTACTTAAAGCTCTTGCGTGTCCCATAGTAAGTTTTTTACTTTGAATCATGTTTTGAACTTCTTTAGGAAGTCTAAGTAATCCTAACATATTAGTAATATGACTTCTACTTTTACTTACTTTTTTAGCTAATTGCTCTTGGGTTAGATTTAATTTATCAATTAAACTTTTATAAGCTCTAGCCTCTTCCAAAGCTGTTAAATCTTCTCTTTGTAAGTTTTCAAGTAGGGCAATTTCGGCCATTTTTTCATCGCTTAATTGTCTAATGATTGCTGGTATTGTTTCTTTTCCAGCTATTTTACTAGCTTTTAATCTTCTTTCTCCGGCAATTACATCATATCCTTTAATGCTCTTTTTAACAATGATTGGTTCAATAACTCCATTTTCTTTAATAGATTCTGCAAGTTCATTTAATGCATTCTCATCAAATACTGTTCTTGGTTGATATGGGTTTGGTCTTAATTCATCAAGTTTTATTTCGACTATTTCTTCAGTTTTGACCTCTTTATATAAGTTTTTTTCAAAATCACTTACATTTTCTACGTTTAAATTATCTAGATCAAATAATTGTTCTAATCCTTTTCCTAGTGCTCTTCTATTTTCCATTTCTACTAATCACCTCTTTCGCTAAATTTATATAAGCAAGGGATCCTCTACTTTTTGGGTCGTAGGCGATGATTGGCTTACCATGACTTGGGGCTTCTGATAGTCTTACAAGTCTCGGTATTATCGTATCGTATACCCTTTCTTTGAAATAACTTTTAATATCTTGCACAACTTCTAAACCTAAGTTTGTTCTATTATCTAGCATTGTAAGTAAGACTCCTTCAATATCTAATGCGGGATTTAAAGTTTTTTGGGCAAGCATTATTGAGTTTAATAATTGCATTATTCCTTCTAGTGCAAAGAATTCACATTGCACTGGTATTATTACAGAGTTTGCCGCACACAAAGCATTAGTTGTAAGTAATCCGAGTGATGGTGGACAATCAATAATAATATAATCAAACATGTCTATAGCTAATTCAAGTTTGTTTTTAAGTTGCCTACTTTTAGAAAACTCGGGATCTAGTCTACTTTGTTCCATTAATTCAATGTCTGCTCCAGCTAGAGATATTGTTGCCGGAATAATATATAAATTTTTAAATTTTGTTTTTTTAATAACTTCTTTCAATTCGGCTTTTCCTATCAATAGGTCATAAATGCTTTTTTTGATATCCCCTTTATCTATTCCAAGACCTGTTGTACTATTACCTTGTGGATCTAAGTCTATTAACATTACTCTTTTTCCTAGGTAGCCTAAAGAGGCTGCTAAATTGATGCTTGAAGTTGTTTTACCAACCCCACCTTTTTGATTAACTAGTGCGATTATCTTTCCCATTTTACCACCATTTTCATTTTTTCTAGTTATTACTATTTTATCACATTCATTAATATAAATCTATTAATTTGCAAAAAAAGGTTTATTAAACCCTTTTTGTTAATTGTTTTTTATGAAAAAGACAAGGTTTTATTCCTTGTCCTTTTCCTTTAATTTTTTAATAAGTTCTTTTTTATCTAGTTTTTCAGCATTTTTAATATGTTCTTCTTTAGCAATTTGTTGTAGATCTTCTAGAGTTAAATCTTCTAGTTTGGCTTCTTTGATTTTTGGAGCATCAAAGTCTTCTTCAACATCATCTTCAGGCATTACTCCGTGCTCAACTAGATAATCAATTTGTTCTTTAGTAATTGTTTCATATTCTAGTAAAGTTTCAGCGATAAGATTTAATAAATCTATATTTTCTTTAATGATTTTTTCAGTTACTTTATATTGTTTATTAATTATTTTGCTTACTTCTTCATCTATTTGTTTAGCTACTTCATGTGAGAAGTTTTGAGCTTTATTATAATCTCTTCCTAAGAAGACATTTGACTGTCTTTCTTCGAATTGAATTGGTCCTAAGTCACTCATTCCATATTCGGTAACCATGGCTCTCGCTATTTTGGTGGCTTTTTCAAAATCGTTTGAAGCTCCGGTTGTTACTTCGTTAAACATTATTTCTTCGGCTACTCTTCCAGCTAAAAGACCACTTATTGTTTGAAGTAAATCATTTTTAGTTGAAAGATATGTTTCTTCTTTTGGAAGCATTAAATTATATCCTCCAGCTTGCCCTCGTGGAATAATCGTTATTTTTTGAACGTCGTTAGCTCCTTCTAGTTTTATACCAACAACAGCGTGTCCAGCTTCATGGTAAGCAACAGTTTTCTTTTCTTTTTCAGTATATTTATGTGACTTTTTAGCAGGTCCCATTAATACTCTGTCGTGGGCTTCATCTATTTCAGACATTGTGATTGCTTTTTTATTTCTTCTTACAGTAAGTAAGGCTGCTTCATTAAGTAAGTTTTCTAAATCGGCTCCACTAAAGCCAACGGTTCTTTTGGCTAAATTAGATAAAGTAATATTTGGAGCAAAAGTTTTACCTTTAGCATGAACGCCTAAAATTTCTTCTCTTCCCTTTGCGTCTGGCAAATTAACGGTTACTTGTCTATCAAATCTTCCTGGTCTAAGTAAGGCTGGATCTAATACATCTGGTCTATTAGTTGCGGCAATTATAATAATTCCTTCATTAGCACCAAATCCATCCATTTCAGTTAGTAATTGGTTTAATGTTTGTTCTCTTTCATCATGGCCGCCACCTAATCCAGTTCCTCTTTGTCTTCCAACAGCATCTATTTCATCGATAAATATTAAACAAGGTGCACTTTGTTTTGCCTGCTTAAACATGTCTCTAACTCTCGAAGCTCCGACTCCAACAAATAGTTCAACAAAGTCTGAACCACTTATAAAGTAAAATGGTACATTGGCTTCGCCGGCAACAGCTCTGGCTAAAAGGGTTTTACCAGTTCCTGGAGGACCTACAAGTAATACTCCTTTAGGAATTCGCGCACCCATTTTTTGAAATTTTTTAGGGGCTTTTAAGAAGTCTATTAATTCTTCTAGTTCTTCTTTTTCTTCATCTAAACCGGCAACATCTTTAAATGTTACTTTATTTTCACCACCTGATAGTTTAGCTTTTGATCTACCAAAATCCATTGATTTATTACCGTCCATTTGTTTACCAAAAACTCTATTAATAGCATATAAAGTTATGCCAATAAGTAGTATGGTTGGTAAGAAATTTAAGATTAATACAACAATTGGACTAGAACTTGCATCAGCTTCTGTTTTAATCGTGAAGTTAGCTTCTTTTTCGGCTTCTAGTAATTTTACCATTGTTTCATCAGTTAGTGGCATATTAAAAGTAAATAATTCATTACTTTTATAGTCTTTTAATTTTCCGGTTATTGTATATATACTAGCATTAGTGTGAGGCGTTACAGTTATTTCCTTAACTTCTTTTGTTTCTACTTCTTTCATGAATTTACTATAGTTTAATTCATGAACTTCGGTATTCATAGTATTTACTAAAGTCATTATAATTAAGAAAAATACTAATAAAAAGGCGTAAGGTAGTAATCCTCTTTTAACAACTTTCTTGTTCATTAAAAACTTCCTTTCTAAAAATACTTAACTATTATATCATAGTTTTTAGTATTTGCATTATCT
The DNA here is from genome assembly GCA_017513865.1 of Bacilli bacterium. Taxonomy (GTDB): domain Bacteria; phylum Bacillota_I; class Bacilli_A; order RF39; family UBA660; genus Coprosoma. The sequence continues at coordinate 46,525 of JAFWMN010000006.1, forward strand.
AAATTACTTTTTTTTATTCCGGGAATCCAGAGAATGTTGTCATTATCATCAGTTAATATTGGGTATGTTTTTCTTTCTTTGTTTGGTATTTTAGCATCTATGAAAATATCTTTGATTTTTTTACTTCCCTTTGTTCCTTTAAGATTAATTTTATCACCATTTTTTCTGTTTCTTACATGAAGTGGTAATTTTATGTCTTTAGAGTTTAGTTTTATTACATTGTTTGATTTTTCTTCGGTGTTTTCTATCTTCTTTATTATGTGGTTATTCGGTAAGTTTAATTCTCTTTCTAAAATAAAATTGTAATCTTTTGCTTCTTCTTCTTTATTTATATAAGCTATATCATATGTTTTATGAAAAACTTTGTCTTGAGGTAAATCTAGTTTTAAATTTGGTTTTTCATTTTCAAGAAGATCAATTATTGATGTTATATGATTTTCTTTGATTAAGTTAATCTTTTCTTTATATTCTTTTTCTAAAATATTATATATTATTTTTTGTTTTATAATATTTTCTTTTTTATTAAATAAATTAATATTCAATTTTTTATTTATATATATTTTTTTCATTATTTTAGCTACTTCATTATTGATATAATTATCATAAGCGTCTAATGTGTTACTTAATTTAATAAAGTTTTTATGAATTTCTTTGTTTTCATTTTTTAAAGGTGGCAAGACATATTTTCTGAAACGGTTTCTAGTATAAATGTCTTCACTATTTGTTTTATCAATGGCGTAAGGAATATTATTTTTATTTATGTAGTTTAAAATATCTTCTTTAGTTACATATATTAATGGTCTATATAATTTATATTCTTTTCTTTCATCTATTTTTTTAAATCCTTTAAATCCGTCTAAGTTCGTTCCTCTAGCCAGTCTCATTAAAATTGTTTCCATTAAATCGTCCCCATGGTGAGCGGTTAATAGGTATTTTGCTTGATATTTTTTTATTAATTTTTCAAAAAAACTGTATCTTTGCTTTCTAGCGTAGTCTTCCGTATTGCCATTATACTCTTTTATTTCATAATGTTCATAGGTAATATTATTACCTGTGCAGAAGTCTTTTACCATTTTAGCTTCTTCTTTACTTTCATCTCTTAAATTGTGATTTACATGAGCACATACTAACTTTAAATTTTTTTCTTTTTTTAAGTTTAATAAAAGATTTAATAAACACATTGAGTCTGGGCCACCTGATGTAGCTACAATTAATGAATAATTGTCTTTTATTTCTTTTTTAATATCATTAATTACTTCATTCATCTTGATCACCCCATTTAATTGGCGTAATACCATGAGTTACTAAGAAGTTGTTGGTTTTGGAAAAAGGTTTACTTCCAAAAAATCCTCTATAGGCTGAAAGTGGTGATGGATGTGGGGCTTCTATAATATAATGATTCTTATTTGTTATTAATGTTTTTTTACTTCTAGCATAACTTCCCCATAAAATAAAGACAATTGGTTTTTCTCTATCATTTAATAATTTTATTAAATTATCAGTAAATGTTTCCCATCCTTTATCTTTGTGTGATAGAGGTGAATCCTTAATAACTGTCATTATTGAGTTTAATAGGAATACTCCTTGTTTGGCCCAATCAGTTAAATCATTATTTGTTCTTTTGACACCTAAATCATTTTGTAATTCTTTAAATATGTTATCTAATGATGGCGGTCTTTTTACCCCTTCTTCTACAGAAAAAGATAAGCCATGAGCCTCTTTAGGACCATGATAAGGATCTTGGCCTAAAATTACTACTTTTATGTCATCATAATCAGTATATCTTAAGGCATTGAATATATTTTTATACTCTGGATATACTGTTTTTTTACCATATTCATTTTTAATAAAAATTCCTAGTTTTTTAAAGTAAGGTTTCTGCATTTCTTCCTTTAAAATAATATCCCACTTTTTATTGATCATGGTTACACCTCTTTGCCTTATATTTTAACATTTTATATTAAAAATATCTACTATTTTTTTGTATTTAAAAACTGTTATTTTTTAACAGTTTATTTTGCGCAAAAATACTTAAAAACAAATATTATAAGTGGCGCGATTAAGCATATTACTTGTATTATGCATTTTGGGTTTCCGTCTATGGGTTTATCTTTTTATCTACTTTTTTTAAGTTTTTCTTCTCTATATTCATTAAACTCAGAATATAATTCGTCAAGTAAATCTATTTTTTCATCATCTGGAGTTTGTGGTAGATTTGTTTCTTCATTATCTAAATCAGAATCTATAGTTGGTCTTTCATCCGGTACTTCTAAAGCTTCTTCAATAATTCTTCTTTCCTCATCATTTAAACCCATTTTATCTATGTTTAGCGTTTCTAATTCCGTTGATTCTTCAATTGGTTCTACTTCTTCTTCAATCTCTTCATCCAATTCCAAGTTATCAGAATTTGTTTCTTCAACTTCTTTATTTAAATCTTGCTCTGGAAGTTCCGCTTCTATCTCTTCTTTTGTTTCTTCTTTATTATCAAGAATTAAAGTGTCTTTTTCGCTGACAATGCATTCAATAATTTCATCATATGTTTCACACACAATATCTTCTACTGGTTTTCCATCATATGTTTTTTTTGTGATTAAAGCTAAAGTTTTTTCTTTGGCTTCATCCACTAATTTTTTAACAAATTTTCTAAATTCTTTTTCGCTTGCTTTTGGTTTTTCTAATAGAAAATCTGATACTTTTTTTATAACTCCTGTCTCTCTGCCGAAAAACATAGCATTTACTTTTTCTCGTTTGCTTTCTCCAACTTTTTCATATTCGGCAACTATGTTCATTAGTGGTCCTTGATAGATTTCTTTTACTTTATAGCATAAGTCTATTATTCTTTTTTCTAGTTCTTTGTCCATATTATCCTCCTATTTTTATTATATAGGATTTAGTTTTACATATAAAGGTTATTTTTTGTTTCTTTACATTTCTTGATATTTTTTTATAAAGAGTTTGCGATTTCGATGAATATTTCAATTGGTAAGGCTTCTGCTCTAACATTTAAATCTAAATTGTGTTTGTTTAATATTTCTTCTATTTTTTCAAGGTCATAATTTTTTAAATTGTTTTTAATTGTTTTTCTTTTTTGTTTAAAGGAATCTCTTACTAATTTAAAAAATAATTCTTCGTTTTTTAATTTTTGTTTTTCTTTTTTAGTAAATTCCACTACTATACTATCAACATTAGGTTTAGGAAGAAAAACGTTTTTACTAACATCTAATATTTTGTTTACATTAAAATAATAGTTTAAAAATATGGAAAGGGAATTGTATTCCTTTGTATTTGGTTTAGCTTTAAATCTATTGCCAACCTCTTTTTGTACCATAACAACTATTTTATCTATATTTATTTTATCTTCTATTAATTTAATTATTATTGGGGTAGTTATATAATATGGAAGGTTAGCTATTACATATAGTTTTTTGTAACTGTAATTTTTTATGTCTTCTTTGATATTTTGTTTTAGAAAGTCTTTATATATTATTTTAGTATTACTGTGGATGTTTTTTTCTAGTATTGGTTTTATGCTTTCGTCGATTTCATAAGCGATAACATTTTTTGCTTCTTCTCCTAATTTTTGGGTTAATGCGCCTGCTCCTGGGCCTATTTCTATTACTAATGTTTCTTTGTCTATGCTTGCTTTTTTAGCAATATTATCAATGATATTTTTATCTATAATAAAGTTTTGACCATATTTTTTTTTGAAATTAAATTCGTTTTTTTCTAATTCTTCTTTTATTTTATTTGGTGAATATTCCATAGTTATCTCCTTAAAGTTTTTCCGTGTCTGTGAAGGGTTTCTTCAATAATTTCATCAGTATTAAATGGTTCATAAACTTCATAAATACTTTCTTCATAATCATATTCAGTAGTTAAGGTATATAGATCTGTGTTTCTTATTTTATCAATTATTTCTCTTAACATCATTATTTCTTCATTAGCATCCATTAAAGACATATATAAAAAGTTTTCATATTCTTCCATTTTTTCACTCCTTTTTTATATTTTATCATATTTTTATAGTAAAAAAAATGAGGATTAATATCCCCATCTTTGCACACTATATTTAATATTAGTACCTGTGGCCAAATTAACGGCCGGATCATTTTCGGTTTTAAAAGCAAGGTCTATATGGACTATTCCATTTCTCCATGCCTTTCGCATGTCGCCGCCTGTATCTAATACTATAGCGTTAAATGTTCCTAGATTGGTATTTTGAATTTTAATAATGGTTCCGCATGGGAATTTTTCTAAAGCTGCTGCAATTATTCTTACTTTTCCATATTCATTATCATTATAATATTCACCATCTTTGGTAAGACTGTGAGATAGGCCTTCTTTAGTTTTACAAGCTAAAGTTCCATATCCGGAACATCCTTTACAATCTGCTCCATACCCTGTAAGTTTTCCAACATAGTCGGTTTTTTCGCCGGTTCCAATTTCGATTTCTGCATTTTTTGGACTTTCAATCATTTGAATTATGTTTCCTTTTTCATCAACATAAGCGAGTCCATTATGCCCCTCTTCTTTTGTAACGACTGTTCCGACTTCCAGGTTTTTATTCTCGGTTTTTACTGTTTCATATTCAATAACTTTAGTTAAAGCTATACTGTTTTTAGCTTTGTTTAAGTTTTTGACTATGACTTTCTTTTCGGAAATTAGACTACTAGAACTAAATATTCCTACGATAAAGGTTATTACTAGTGCCCCTTTAATAATTCGCAGGTTATGCTTATTCATGTTTCACCTCTAATTTTCAAAATTGAAACCATTTACAGTATACCACTTTTGACGTTTAAAGTCAATGTTTTGCCTTGTTTTTCAACGTTTTATAACAAATTGTCTCAATGTGTTTTTGGTTGTTTCTTCTAAAACTTTTTCTAGCGTTATATCTTTTAATTCAGCTATTTTTTTGGCTACATATATTATATTATAAGGTTCATTTTGTTTGCCTCTTAACGGTTCTGGGCTTAAGTATGGACTGTCGGTTTCTAACAAAAAATTACTTAAGTCTAATGTTCTAACTATTTCTTTTAAGTTTTTTTCATTTTTAAAGGTTAATATACCACCTATTCCGAGGGTTATACCTTGGCTTGTTATTTTTTTAGCCATTTCTAGGTCGTAACTATAGCAGTGCATATTACAATTTATGTTTTTTGCTTTATATTTTTCTATTATATTATATGTGTCTTCTTTAGCATCTCTACTATGAATAACTATTGTTTTATTATACGTGTTGGCAAGGTTTATTTGTTTTATGAATAATTCTTTTTGTTTTTCTTTGTTTTCTTTTCCATAATGATAATCTAATCCTATTTCGCCTATTCCAACCACTTTAGGATGTGTGAGACTTTTTTCAACTTTTAACAAATCTTCTTCGGTGTATGTGCTTGCAAATTCTGGATGAATTCCAATTGTAGCATAGATGTTTTTATAATTGTTTATTAATTCTATTATTTCATCTATGTCTTTTGGACTAGCCCCACTTACTATTATTATATTATCTTTCATTTTTTTTATTACTTCTTCTTTGTTCTCATAATCTTCTTTTAACAAATGACAATGTGAATCTATCATCATTTTTCATCACCTCTTTAATTATAAACAAAAAAAGAATGTTTGTCATTCTTTGATTTGTTTAACTTTTCTTATATAAATAAATCTCATAAAACAAAGTATTATAAAAAGTAGATATAGTAAATCTAAAAAGTTAAATTTAAATATTATTTTAGCACTTTGATAGATAATTCCTACTACAAACATCATACTTATGAAGCTAACCTTATTTGTAGTCATATTTTTTTCCTCTCTATCCTTGCCTTTTTAATATAACATGTTTTTCTCTTGTTTTAAATACTTGTTTATCGACATTTTACAACAATTTACAAATTTTCATTTAAAAAAGAGTATTTTATTACTCTTTTTCTTTAAAGTATTCTTCTTTATCAATTCTTTGGAATAAGATTTCTGGATTGTTTAATGTAATGCCCGGATCCATTCCTTTAAAATCTTTGGTAGAATCAAGCGTTCTGTTTTGGGTATTCAGTTGTTTAAATATTTTATCGGCAGTTTCTGGAAGAAAGGCTTGAAGATAAACTGTAGCTATTCTAATAGATTCTAAGAGGTTATATAATACTGTTTTTAGTCGTTCTTCTTTTTCTTTATCTTTGGCTAGAACCCAAGGCTCAGTTTCATCGATGTATTTGTTACTTCTTTTATATAAAGTAAATATTTCATTTATGGCTTCAGCTATTTTTAATTCATTCATTTTGGTTTCTACTTTTGTGCCTAAGTTTTTTGCTTGTTCTATCAATTCTTTATCAACTTCCTCAAAAGCTTTTGGTTCATAGACTTTACCTTCGAAATATTTTTTTGACATACTTATGGTTCTGTTTACTAAGTTTCCTAAAACATTGGCTAAATCAGAATTATATCGATCTAATATTAAATCTATGCCGATATTTCCATCATTATATATTCCAAGTTCACTTAATAGATAATATCTTACACCGTCCGCGGTAAAATCTTTGGCTAGGGCATCGGCATATAACATATTACCTTTTGATTTACTCATTTTTTCGCCTTTATTATCAACTAGGAAAGGATGTCCTAAAACTTGTTTGGTTATTGGTAAATCAAGCGCTTTTAACATAATTGGCCAATATACTGTGTGAAATCTCAATATATCTTTACCTACTATATGTATATCAGCTGGCCAGTATTTATTAAATTTTTCTTTATCTGTTCCATAACCGATAAATGTAATATAGTTTGTTAGTGCATCTAACCATACGTATATTACGTGTTTTTCATCGAATGGGACTTTTATCCCCCAATCAAATGACGTTCTTGAAACACATAGATCATCTAAGCCTTGTTCAATGAATCTTAACATTTCGTTTTTCTTTGTTTCAGGAACTATATAATCGTTATTTTCTTCGATATATTCTTTTAACCATTTTTCATATTTTTTTAAATTTAAGAAGTATGCCTCTTCTTTAGTTTTGTGAACATCTCTTCCACAATCTGGACATTTTCCATCTATCAATTGTGATTCTGTGAAAAATGATTCACAAGGTGTACAGTATAGTCCTTCATATGTTCCTTTATATATATCCCCTTTATCATATAATTTTTGAAATATTTCTTGTACTTGTTTTTTGTGATTTGGATTTGTTGTTCTGGCAAAATTTGTATAATCTACATTAACTGATTCTAATACTCTTTTTACCTCTAAAGATATTTCGTCAACAAAATCTTGAGGATTTTTGCCAGCTTCTTTGGCTTTATTTTGAACCTTTTGTCCATGTTCATCCATTCCAGTTTGAAAAACGACATCATATCCTTGTAATTTCTTATATCTAGCGATTGCATCAGCTAGAACTGCACTGTAGGCATTTCCGACTTGAGGTTTTCCTGATGCATAAAATATAGGGGTTGTTATATAAAATGTTTTATCCATATTTATTCCTCCTTTTTAATATAAAAACGCCCTTAATATAAGGACGTTATAAACGTGGTACCACCTTAATTTGTAAGTGTTACTTACCTCTAGTTTTTAACGCATTATTACGGGTTAATTTAATTATTTGATTAACCTGCTCCAGAGCCATTCGGAGTAGTTCCCTTGTTTATTTTCACCAGCCATAAACTCTCTATAAAGTTTCCTACTTTTCTTTCCTTCTTCGCATTTACGTGAATTATAACACGTTTTTTTATTCTATTCAATATATTTTATTAAAAAGTTAATTAAAACGTCAATTATAATTTTTTCTGTTTCACTTAATTCTTTTTTGTTTGGTACTATTAAAGCGCCGATGGCTTTTCCTTCTTTTACGATTGGTTTTATTAGGGAATTTATTATTTTAACTTTTGTTATTTTTATTTCTTCTTTAGTTATTTGCTCTTTATTAATAATTATTTGTTCAACTTCCTTACTGATTTTTTCATTTATACTTTTATTTGATGTGTCAATTATTATTTTATCGGTATCTGTCAATATTATATGTGTGTTTAATTTTTCTTTTAATATTTCTGTTATTATTTTTTCAATATCTTTTATTTTGTTTAATTTTGAATGTTTTTTTAATACTATATTTTTATTTTCTATAAATATTTCTAGATTGTCTCCACTTTTTATTCTTAAAGCTTCTCTTAAGTCTTTGGGAAGGACTATTCTGCCTAATTCATCAATTCTTCTTACTATTTTCATTTTGTTTTTTCCTTCTTTCTAAAGGATATTCTGCGTAAAATTGTTGGAATTATACTTTAAACATGTTATAATAAGGTTGATTTAAAGGAGTTGGTTTTATGGCAAAAACACTTATTTTTGGTCATCAAAAGCCGGATACTGATTCAGTTACTTCGGCTATTGTTTTATCTTATTTAAAAAATAAACTTGGTTTTAATACAGAACCTAGGGTTCTGGGTGACATTAATAATGAAACAAAATTTGTTTTAGATTATTTTGGGTTTAAAACTCCTAAATATTTAAGTGATGTAAGGCTTCAAGTTAGGGATGTAAAATATAATAAAAATTGTTTTTTATATGAGCGTGATTCTGTTTTTCATGCTTATAAATACATGAATGAAACAAAAGTTAGTACTATCCCGGTTGTCGATGATAATGGTTTTTATTTAGGGGCAATTTCGATGAAATATATTACTAATGATTTGATTGACGGTAATTTAGGCTTTTTAGATGCTTCATATGATAATATTTTGGAATCTTTGCAGGGTAAAAAAATACTTAAGTTTGATGAGGAAATAAAAGGTAATATTATTTTACCATCTTATAAAAGTGAAACTTTTAAAGAAGTTGTTCCTATTGATAAAGGTAGTATTATTATTGTCGGTGATCGTTATAAAATTATTGAGCACGCTATTCAAAATAAAGTTTCACTAATTATTTTGGATAATGGAGTTACGATTGGAAAAGAGCTTTTGGATCTTGCAAAAAAGAATCGTATAAATATTATAAGTACTAAGTATAGTGGCGTTTTTTCAGCCAATTTATCCGTTTTAAGTAACTATATTAGAAATAAAATGGAAAAAGCGGAAATTATTACGGTTAATGAAAATGATTCTCTTTATGATGCTTTGGAATTAGCTAACAGAAAAAAATTTAGTAATTATCCGGTTTTAAATAATGCGGGAAAATGTTTGGGAATTTTTTGTGCGACTATTTCGAATAATAAAAGACCTAAACAAGTTATTTTGGTCGATCATAATGAAATTGAGCAAAGCGTTATAGGTCTTGATGAGGCAGAAATTATTGAGGTTGTTGATCATCATAAAATTGGAAATATCGGTACTTCTTTACCTATTAATTTTAGAAATATGCCTTTGGGATCTACTAATACAATTTTATATTTAATGTTTAAAGAGCGAAATGTAAAAATTCCTAAGGATATTGCTGGATTGATGCTTTCTGGAATTATTTCCGACACTTTACTTTTATCTTCACCCACTACTACGGAAGTTGATAAAAAAGTTTTATTGAGACTTAGTGAAATTGCTGGGGTTGATTATGAAAAATATGGTATGGAAATGTTTAAAGCAGGCTCTTCTATTAAAGGTAAATCGGTAGGTGAAGTAATACATGGTGATTTCAAAGTATTTATGGTGGATAACCAAAAAATTGGTGTCGGTCAAGTTTCGACGATGAATACTGAAGAAATTATCCAACGACAAGATGAGTTTGTTAAAGCTTTGAATGAGCTTGCCCATGATGAAGATTATGCGGCTATTGCATTATTTGTAACAGATATTATGAAAAATGGTTCTTATATTTTTTATAATGAAGATAGTACAAAGATTTTTGCGGAATCGTTTAATTATCCAAAAATTAAAGAAGGTACTTTCTTTAAAGGTGTTGTTTCTAGGAAAAAACAAATTATTCCTAAAATTATGAATTATATGGATAATAATTCTTAATTAAAAAAGTCAGTTATTTCTGACTTTTTTTAATTATTTCCATTAGATCAATTAAATAATATATATAATGTTTTTCTAGTTTTACGGTGTCTAGTATTATACATAAGTTATTTAGTTTACTAGTAAATCTAAACATTTTACCAATTTTAGATAATTCATAAAATAGTTTTTCACCGTCGATATTATTTGCTTCTTTTTTATTTATCGGAATTTCGATAAAGTTTTTTGTTTGTCTTATATTGGTTATGTTTAATTCATTAACTAATTTTTCCAAGTATTCTTCATACATATATATTTTTAATTTTTCATCAATTTTACCAAACCTATCTTCTATTTCATTTTTAACTTCTTTTATTTTTTCTTTAGAATCAATAGTATTTATTAATTTGTGTATTTCTATTTTTAGTTCTTCTTCTTTAACATAACTGTCATCTATAGTTGTATCGACATCAATAACTGAGTTCTTTTCTTCTTTTTCTTCCTCTTTTACTTCTATTCCTTTTAATTTGTTAATTTCTTCATTTAACATTTCCAAGAATAATTCTATTCCGACAGTATCAATAAAGCCTGCTTGCTCTTTTCCTAAAATGTCTCCTGCTCCTCTTATTGATAAATCTCTCATCGCAATGGCAAAACCACTTCCTAATTCGGTAAATTCTTTGATTACTTTTAGTCTTTTGGTAGCTATTTCTGATAATACTTTTCTATTGTTATACATTAGATAACAATAAGCAACTTTATTGCTTCTTCCTATTCTTCCTCTGATTTGATATAGTTGGGAAAGCCCAAATTTGTCGGCATCAATTATTATTAGAGTATTTACGGTTGGAATATCAATTCCTGTTTCAATGATTGTTGTGCATAGTAGACAGTCAAATTCGTGATTTGAAAATCTTAACATTATATCTTCAAGTTTATTTTTATCCATTCTTCCGTGGGCTATTTCGATTTTGGCATCTGGGACTAGTTTTTGTATTTCTGTTTTTTTCGATTCAATATCTGCAATTTTATTATATAAGATAAATGTTTGTCCCATTCTTGATAATTCTTTGTTAATGGCTTCTTTTATTATTTGATTATTTTCGGCCAAAACGTATGTCTGAATTGGATATCTTTCTGCTGGTGGTGTTTCAATCATAGATAAACTTCTAAGCCCGGCCATTGACATTTGCAGAGTCCTTGGAATTGGGGTTGCGGATAAGGTTAAAACATCGATGTTATTTTTATATTCTTTTATTTTTTCTTTATGTTTAACGCCAAATCTTTGTTCTTCATCAATTACGAGTAATCCTAAATCTTTGAATTTTACATCTTCTGAAAGGATTCTATGTGTTCCTATTAATAAGTCTATTTGTCCTTTTTCTAATTTTTCTAATGTTTCTTTTAATTCTTTGTTTGTTACAAATCTATTTAATATAGCAATATCAACAGGATATGATTTAAATCTATCTACAGCGTTTTGGAAGTGTTGGGATGATAGGATGGTTGTTGGACATAGTAAGGCTGTTTGTTTTCCGGATAGTATGCATTTAAATATAGCTCTAAAGGCAACTTCGGTTTTTCCATAACCAACGTCCCCGCAAAGCAGTCTATCCATTGGTTTATTAGATTCCATATCTTTTTTTATTTCTTCTGTTACTTTTATTTGGTCTTTTGTTTCTTCATATTTGAATTCTTTTTCAAAATTTATTTGATCTATGTCATCTTCATTAAATTTGTAACCTTTTTTTGATTCCCTTATAGCATATAGTTTCAATAAATCTTCGGCAATATCTTCGGCTCTTTTTCTAGCTCTTGCTTTAGCTTTTTCCCAATCGTGACCCCCTAATTTATTTAATCTTGGAACGGTTCCTTCTTTTCCAGAGTATTTAGTAATTAATTCTATTTTTTCCACAGGAATATATAATTTGTCCCCACCTTGGTATTCAACGGTTAGGTAATCTTTTTTTATTCCTTGTTTATCAATAGTTTTTAATCCTAAATATTTTCCTATGCCGTGAGCGCCGTGAACAACAAAATCGCCACTATTTAGTTTTGTTATATCTTTTATTTTACTGCCATATCTGAAGTGTGTTTTATATAAACTTTCTGATTTTTTACCCCATAATTCTTTGTTTGTTATTACAATATATTCATCTGTTTCAAATCCACTATTTAGTTCTTTTACGATTAAATTTATCTTTTTAGGATATATTTCGTTTTCATTTGTGTATATGATATTTTTATTTTCTAATTCGTCAATTATTTTATTTATTTGATATCTGTTGTTTTGGCATATTATTACTTTTTTGTTTGTATTTAAAAGATTATTGAGTTTTTTGTTTATATTTGTTTTTCCTTTTGAAAAATCTTCTATTTGGTAAGTTTTATATGTTTTTGCATTTTTATTTGTCTTATTGTCAAATGTTTCAAAGACAATTGCGTTTTTGTTTTTTACTTTATTAAAGTCATGCATATAAGTTGTTTCTTTTTCTCTTTCGGTACTTATATTGTAAGATTGTATTTCTTCTTTTAGGTTTGCATAACTATTTTCAATGTCACTTAAATTATCATATATAACAATTGGATTGTTTAAATATCTTTCAATATTGGTTACTTCTATATATTTATCTATTTCACGGTATGGAATATCAAAAGAATTTTTTATTAGTTTCTCGGTGTTTGGAAAAATAATTATTTCTTCTATTTCTTTTTCCGTTCTTTGAGTATCAGTATCGAAAACTTTAATACTTTCAGCTGTGTCTCCCCAAAACTCTACTCTTATAGGTTTTTCACTATTTATTGGAAATATATCTATAACAAAGCCTCTTATAGCTACTTCGCCTGTCATCGTTACTATGGTTTCTTTTTTATATCCTAAATCAAACAAATTTTCTTTTAATTCTTTTATTGATACTTCTTGATCTTTTTTTATTTTTATATAACTTTTTCTAAATGTTTCTTTGGGAACTAAATATCTTAAATATCCCATTAGATTTGTTATTAATATTTGTTTTTCATCATTTAATATTTCATTTATTGTTTCTAATCTTGTTGTCTTAAATTCTGGTGATATGGCAATGGCTTCACTTGTTAAAAAATCATCCATCGGGAAAAACCTTACTTTGTCAGTAAGGGTACCTATATTATTATAAATTTTACTAGCTTCATTTAAACTTGATGTGACTAATAAGATTGGCTTTTTTTCTTTTTTAAATTTTTGATAAATGTATAAACTTTTTAATTCTGTTGTTAAGCCAATTATTTCTTTTTCATCTTCTATTTTGAAGATTTTATCAAGAAAGCTCATATTATCACCTTCTTTTTGATTTAAAGTTTTTTAAGGATTTTTCAATGTTTACTTTATACCTTCTCGTGATTTTAAATCTTTCGTTTTTTTCTTCTATGTCATATATTTTTTCAATAAATTCTCCACTGTTTTGTTCGATTATTTTTATAGATCCCTTGTTTGTGTCGAAGCATGTAATTATCGCTTCTTTAAACCCTAATTCTTGCATTTTTTTTAAAAGCAAATGGCATAATATTGTTCCATAACCTTGTTTTCTTTTAGAAGGAACTATTTGATAAAATATATGTCCACAATAGATCTTTGTCCTTTCATCTACTTCAGGGTTTAATCTTATTCCTCCGGCTCCAATTATTTTATCGCCTTCCATAAACCAATAGAATATTTCTTTTACTCCATCATTACCAATTCCTTGTTTTTTTTCTTCTACTTCTTTTAAAAAGTTTTCGAAATTTTCTTTGGTTACAAAGGGCTTCCAATCTGGAAAATTATCATGAAAATCTTTATTATATTCATCTATTTTAGAAAAATCTGTCATGTATTTATCTTCTAATATATATAATTCTTTCATTTTTATATTCCTATACATTATATTTGTTCATTAAATTATCAAATGTTATGGTAAGAAAATCGTCAATTAACTCTTCTGCGTGTTTGTTTACACTATTAATTTTTTCTAATTCTTTTTTCGAGATTTTTCCAATAACATAATCTATTTTTTCTTCATCTTTATTATTTGATATTCCAATTTTTACTCTTTTATATTCGTTTGTATGAAGATTATCTTCGATGTTTTTAAGACCATTATGCCCGCCTGATGATCCTTTATATTTTAGCTTTAAAGTTCCAGCTTCAGTATCTAAATCATCACATATAATTAGAATATCTTCTATACTTATTTTATAAAAATCTATGAATGCCTTTATTACTTCTCCTGATAGGTTTATATATTTTTGCGGTTTTAATAATATTATTTTTTCATTTTTAAAATTAAATGTTGTATAAAGTCCTTTAAATTTTTCTTTATTGAATTCTAAATTTTTCTTTTTGGCATATTCATCGATAAATCTAAACCCAGCATTGTGTCTTGTTTTTTCATATTCTTTTCCGGGGTTTCCTAGGCCAACTATCAATTTCATAAAATCACCTTTTTCCCGTTAGTATTATACTATTTAAATATAAAAGAAGTCAATTTTTGACTTCTTATTTTAGATCTTCTATTTCCATTCTTTTCTTTAAGTTTGAAATTTCGACTTTTTTGATTTCTAATTTGATTTTTTCAATAAGCATTTCTAGTTCTTCTTCAGATAATTTATTTAATTTATCTCTGACCATAGCTACCACCTATTTCTTTTTGAATTTGTTCATTAATTTTTCTTAATTCTTCATCTAATCTTGCGGCTTCTTCACGTACTTCCATTAATCTTCTTAATAAAAATTCAGCGACATTTATTAAATTCTCTTTTCTTTCATTGTTTTTTGTTTCTTCATCGATTTGGTTTGTAAGTTTTAGAACTAGATCTGCTGTTTCTTCTATTTCTGGAACTTTTGGTGTTTCTGGTTCTGGTAGGGATTGTGGCATTTCTTCGATATTCCTATCCTCTGGTTTTTCTGTTTCTTCTATTTCTGGAACTTTTGGTGTTTCTGGTTCTGGTAAGGATTGTGGCATTTCTTCGATATTCCTATCCTCTGGTTTTTCTGTTTCTTCTATTTTTGGAACTTTTGGTGTTTCTGGTTCTGGTAGGGATTGTGGTATTTCTTCGATATTCCTATCCTCTATTTTTTCTGTTTCTTCTATTTCTGAAACTTTTGGTGTTTCTGGTTCTGGGATATCTAATACTTCTACATTTTTGTAATTGTTTAGATCTGCTGTTGATTTGATTGTTCCGTCTTTATAATATGTCACCATTTCATTATTTTCTAATTTTACTTTTACTATTCCATTTCTTTCTTTTATTGCTTTTTTCTTATCTTTTCCAGCTTGTGTTGTTTGTTCCCATACAATTTCAATAGAATCTAAAGCATCAATATATTCTTGTGGTAATGTTCCTTTTTTATAATCATATTTTTGGTTTTGGAGCCATTTATTTACATCTATGTCATCATATATGTATTTTTGTGGTATAAATATGTGTCCAAAATTTTCATAGATTTGTTTTAAGAAATTAAAAATTTGATACCATCTTTCTTTATTTTTTTCATGTCTTTTTCTATCTTTTTCTTCTTTTTCTGGCTCTTTTTGTTCTTCATTTGTTGTTTTTATTTTGCTTGTTAGTTCGCTTATGTTGTTTATTTTATTTAGTGTTAAACCATATTGATTAAGCACTTCTTCTACTTTTAATATTTGTGATACTTTTAGTATTCTATCTAAAAATAGTTCGATGGCGTTGAATAGTAACAATTCTTCAATTGTTTTTATCCCACAGTTTTTTAATTGTATAATGACTTTTTCTGGTAATTTTAGGGCTTCAATATCTTTTTTTAACAGTGAATCAATATCTATTTGTTTTCTTTTTTGTTCGTTTTCTTTTTCTATTTCTTCGATTATCCTATCTCTTTCATTTCTTTCTTTGTATGTTGCTTTTGAATCCATCTCTGCTCTATCAAAGGCTTTTCTTTCTTCTTCGTCTAACGTTGATTTGATGTCTAATCTCTTGTTTGCTAGATTTGTGGTTATTTCATTTAGCAATTCTTTATTATCTGAGAGGTTTTGTTTCAAAAGATTTCTTATTGTAAATATATTAAGATATTCTAAACTTGCTAATGCTTTTTCGCTTAATCCTAATTTTAATACGCTGTCATTTAATTTATATAATGTTTCTTCTTTCATACTTTCTCCTTTCACTGTTTTTTTATTCTTTCTTTTACAATTTTCATTTGTTCAATTATACTTAACAAATACGTTAACTCCTGTGAATCCATTATTTTTATTTGTTCATAAATTAATAAGTATACAGTTAACGATTCAATTTTGTCTGGTGTTTTTTCAACTATTTTTTCAACTTTAGCCATGTCAATTTGTGGGGTGATTAGTCGTTTTCCCATTTCTTCTATTTTTTCTAACACATATCTTAATTCGTCTGGATTCATTTCTTTTAAGTTTTGTCTTATTAGTTTCCTTAAGATGATTTCTTTCACTCTTCCTTTATCTTCTACTATTTCTTGTTGTGGTTCTGCTGGTGTTGGTTCGTCTACTAGTGGTTCTATTATTTCGATTGAAGGAACTTCTGAACTTTGTTCTTCTTTACCTCTTTCTTCTATAAATTCAGCGTGTTTTTTTTCTATGAAGCTTATAAATCCAGCATCTGTTGCCTCCATTAACTTTCTTTTTCTTCCTTCAGTTATTTTATATTCTCTAATTAAACCATGGATGTATTTTCCGATTTCATATCTTCCATATGAATTTATGATAACTATCAAATTTTCTGGAATATCATATGTTTGTTCTCTTTTATAAAACTCATGGAGGGCAGCTATGGTATTATTAGTCCATCTTTCTCTATCTAGTCTCTCACCATTTAAGTCAATTTTATATAGTATTTCACCATTTTCATCTTCTTTAAATCTTGGTTCTTTTTCGATTTGCGGTGTTTCTGTTTCCTCATTATCTTTTTTTCTTCGTTTTCCTTCTATTATTTCTTCCATTGTCTTACCATTTAATTCTTCTATTTTAAGCGGGTCAATCCACGATATGGCTTTTTCTGAATCTGGGATTATTTCTAATATTCTTTTTATTTCAACATCACTAAACCTTCTGGATGCTCTAGAAAGCCATTTACCCAATTCTATTAGTTTTCCGTCTTCATCTTGTGTTTTGTAGTCTATTGGAACTTCTAGATCACCATATTTTTCATAATATTTTTTTAATTGTTTTATTCCTTCCTCTGTTGTTATTCTTTTTCTTTCTATTTTTGTTCTTGGTTTAATAAGCTCTTCTATTCTTTTAAATTCTTCCTCTTCTTCTTTTAAAATTCTTTCTCTTTCTTGTGGATCTTTTAATCTTTGTTTTAATTCTTCATATTGTTCACTGACGTCTTTTTTTCTTCCAATTAACCAATCTTGCCATTTTGTTGTAACGTTACCTTTTTTACTATATGCGCCTATAATAAATATAACATCACCAATTTGATAGCAGTAGAATCGTTCTTGTCTTCCTCTAGATGTTGGTTTTATTTTAAATAAATCACGTATTTTTTCATGACTTGTTAATTTATCATCGCCAGTTAATTGATAGTCTCTAACATCGATGAATTTTTTGAGCAAATCCCAAAATAAATAATAGTTTTCTCTTTTTATTTCATTTTCACAATCTTTTAACTCATCATAGCAATAAGATTCTCCGCTTGGTTTTCTAGCCCAAACAATTCTTATTGGTCTTGGTGAGATTATTTCAAATTCATCCTCTTCTTTTTTTTGTAAGCTTTCAAAAAAACTATCTATTTCTTTTATTTTTGCTTTAATTTCTTTTATTAACTCTTCTTTAAATTCTTCTTCTAAGGCTTCATCTTGAGAAACTTTTTCTATTTCTTGTTCTAATAAATCTTTTATATTTCCTATCACTTCTTCATTTCCATCCAATTGAGTTTTTAAAAAATGAGCTAAATCTTCTATTTTACTAATTCTTAAAACTTGGGTATACATTTGTTGAATATATTCTTTGTTTCTTTCGTTTTCTGTCATTTTTTTCACCGCTTTCTACTTTACTTAAGTATATCATATTATTTTTTTGTAATCAAAAAAAACAAATATATAATTTGTTTTTTTACATTTACTTTATTCTTTTAACTATTTCTGGGTGTCTTAATTTTTTCAAAGCTATTGATTCTATTTGTCTAACACGTTCGTCAGTTACACCAATTATTTTTCCTACTTCTTCACAGCTTTTTGGATTATCAAAATCAAAACCAAATCTTAATCTCATAATTTTTTCTTCTCTCTTAGTTATAAGTCTATACGTTTTTTCTTCGTTTCCTTGTTGCTTTTCTTTTACTCTGATTGTGAAAAGCTCTTTTACTGCTTCATTTGTATAGTTTCTAATTGCTTTTTCTTCTGTGGTTTCTTCTAATACCGTTTCATTTTCTAATAAGATTGTTCCCTCTATTTCTGGCGATAATTCGCCTTCTTCAAGCATTTCATCTAAACTGCTTAGACCATAAGTGAGTTTTTCAATTTTCATAGCTTCTTCTATTTCTTTTGTTGATACTTCCGGCATTCTGTTTTTTATGTCTTCGATTGTTACTTTTTCTTTTTCTTTTTCAAGGTCTCTTTTTACTCTTAAATACTTGAAAAATATTTGTTTTTTGGCACTTAATGGGATTTCTTCAAAGTATCTATATCTGTTTAAGTTCCAGCTGATTGCCCAGTATACAAAAGTACTTAAAGCATATTCTTTACCATACCTTCCGTTGTTTGGTAATTTTATATCATAATTTTTTATATATTTGTCGATTCCTTTTATTAATCCCTCATATATGAAGGACATTTTATCCTCGGCGTTTCTTCCAAACACATCATTATCTATCTGATATTGAAATGCGAGTCTTAAAGAGTGGCTAATTAATTCTTTTCTTAATGGATAATAGAAATTTTCTATACCTTTTAATTTTATTGTTTCTTTTTTTAATTCTTTTAACAGTTCTTTTAATTCGTCTTGTAAATCATCTTGTTGATTATTTTCAAGCTTTAAAATTTGTTCGTTTAAAAAGTTTATTCTTTCTTCTGTTTGTTTTTTTAGTTTGTATAATTTAGATAATCTTGCGACCATTTCCCTTCGTCTTATTTCACTATAAGGTCTTGTTGCTCTATCTATATTAATATGGTGATTTTGAGCTACTCTTTTAAATCCATCTTCCCCCTGGATTGTTAAATCTACTCCTCTTATATTATATCCTTTGTCACTGAGATACTGATATATATATACAAGTTCCCATGGCATTAGGCCAAGATTAAGTATTTTGAAGTGAGGAATGTTTACTTCATATTCATATTCTTCATTTAATGTTGTAAAGTC
Source organism: Bacilli bacterium (assembly GCA_017513865.1). Taxonomy (GTDB): domain Bacteria; phylum Bacillota_I; class Bacilli_A; order RF39; family UBA660; genus Coprosoma. Next base: position 65,760 of record JAFWMN010000006.1, read on the forward strand.
TGAAGCAAGTTCTTCTATTATTGTTTTAATTTCCTTTTGTCTTTCTGGCGCTATTTTTATATCCGCTTCTGTTGACATTTTTAATATTAATTGATGATCATAGGTTTCAACTTTTTCAAATTGCTGAATATCTATGATATTATATCCTTTTTGTTTGAAGTATTCTATTACCTCTTCCGCATTATATTTAAATTTTTTATATATTTTGTGATTTGGAATATAGTATACTGTTTGATTTAAGGAATTCTGGTATCTATAATTTTGGGCAAAATTATTTGCTTTTTCTTTTTGTTTTCTATTTAGCATTATTTTCCCTCCTTTTTTATTCTTTATGGTTTCTTAAAAATACATGAGAAAAGCCCCTTTTTTCTTTGGGACTTATTATAATATATTTTGCATATTTGTCAAATTAGATTTATTCTAATTCTTGTTCATATAATTCTTTATATAGCTTGTTTTTCTTTAATAACTCATTATGTGTTCCTTCATCTATAACTTTACCATCATCAATTAGTAAAATTCGATCAGAATCTATAACAGTTGATAGTCTATGAGCAATTATTAAAATTGTATATTCACCTTTCATATTATTTATGGCTTTTTGAATGGCTTTTTGTGTTTCATTATCTAGGGCGCTTGTTGCTTCATCAAAAAGAATAATTTCGGTTTTTTTAAGAAGGGCTCTGGCGATAGCTAGTCTTTGTCGTTGACCACCTGATAGTGTCACTCCGCCTTCTCCAACTATTGTGTCATATTTTTTTGGAAGGGTCATAATGAAGTTATGGAGTTGAGCTATTTTACATGCTTCTATTATTTCTTCATCAGTAACATCTTCTTTAGTTATTTTTAAGTTTTCTTTGATTGTAAAATTAAATATATATGGGGCCTGAGTAATAATTGAAATATTATCTCTAATACTATCTTTATCTAGTTCATTTATATCTATATTATCTATAGTTATTTTACCTTTGTCTGTCTTATATAATCTGTCTATTAGATTAAATACCGTTGTTTTTCCAGAGCCACTTTTTCCGACGAAAGCAACTGTCTCGTTAGCATTTACTTTAAAAGACATGTCTCTAAGAATTTTTTTCTTATTATCATACGAAAATGTTACGTTTTTGAATTCGAAATTACCTTCTATTTTGTCTAAATGTTTTTTTCCAAATTTTTCTTTTTTGAATTTTCCATCGACTATTTCGAAGACTCTAGATGCGGATAAATTGAATTTTTTTAATTGTTCATTGAAATCGGTTAGCGAATAAAGTAGACTATACATTCTACTTTGATACATGTATATGACTATTAAACTATCAATTGTTAGATTATTCGTTTTAATTAAAATGACTCCTAATACGATGAAAAGAAACTCTGCTATATCTTGCATTGATCCACTTATAAAATTATATTTTGCTTGTTTTACATTTAAATTTAACTGTTCTTTATTAGCGTTTTCTATTTTGTCCATTACTTTTTTTAAGAAATCTTTGGTAGAATTCAGTACTTTTATATCTCTTATTCCTCTTACGAGCTCGCCTATTAATCCGCTGTTTTTTTCATCTAATTCTCTATTTTTCTTGGACCATTTAAACCAAATGTTAGCATTTATTCTTTCAATCCAGAAAATAAAGAATAGAGCAACTACGCAGTAAATAAACATTATTTTATTTACAATAAATATGGCTCCTATTATTCCAATATCAGCGAATATTCTTAATACATAAAACATAATCATATTTATAATATCTGATAAGCTTCTTGCGTCTTTGGTTAACCTATCGATGAAGACCCCTGAAGAATTACCGTCAATTTCTTTTATATCTAGTTTTAATGTTTCTTCAGTTACATCTCTTTGCAGGTCATTCAGTATTTTCATGTGAATATTTGCGGTTAGTTTTCTTGTTATATATCTATTTATGTTGATGGTTACTTCTAATATTAAAATTAATAGTGAAACTGATATCAATTTTTCTAATAGGCCTTTGTTTAAATTAAGGATTTGTTTTGCGGTAAGAAGTGGCATTATGACATTTATAACTAGTCCAATTAGCATTACTATACCTTGAATTATTAAATATTTTTTATGCTTTTTTGCATATGGCCATATCTTTTTTATAATTTTCCATGTTTCTTTTATGCTTACTTTTTTATTTTCTTCTTCATTCATCTATTACACCTCTCTTTGATTTTATTTTAAGGCAAAAAGACAATATTTTTTAAACAATATTGACTTATTTGTTTTTCAAATATTCATTATAAACTTCGCTTTTTGGCAGGTTTCTTTCTTTGGCTACTTTTTTAATTGCCTCTTTTGGAATAATTCCTTCTTCTAAATAAATGTTTATATGATCTTTTATTGTTAGGTTATCATAGTTTTTTGTTTCATTATTTCCTTCAACTATGATAACAATTTCCCCTTTTAGTTCTTCATACTTTTCTATTATTTCTTCTATTTTTCCTCTAATTATTTCTTCATATTTTTTGCTTATTTCTCTAGCAATAGATATTTTTCTATTACCAAAAATTTCTTTGATATTTTCTAGTGTTTTTAATACTCTATGTGGTGATTCATAGAAAACTATTGGGTATTTATTTGTTTTTAAAGTTTCTAATTCTTTTTTTCTTTTACTTTCTTTATTATTTAAAAATCCATAAAATGTAAATGGTCCTCCTGCCAATCCTGACATGACAACAGCGGGAATTATGGCTGTTGCTCCTGGAAGGCATACTACATTATATCCTTCTTTTATTGCTTCTTTTACTAATATATATCCGGGATCACTTATAACTGGTGTTCCAGCATCACTTACAATAGCTATATCTTTTCCATTTTTTAGATATTCGATTTCTTTAGTTATCATTTTGTTTTCATTATATAGATGATTCGATAATATTTTTTTGTTAATATTATAATGTTTTAAAAGAATGTTTGTAGTTCTAGTATCTTCAGCAAAAATAACCTCTACTTCTTTTAAGATATTTAGTGCTCGTAAGGTTATATCTTCTAAATTTCCTATTGGTGTAGGCACAATATATATTGTTGGAGAATTATCATAACTTTTTTGTGTTTTCATTTTACCACCATTATAATTATAGTTTTTTTTATAAAAAAAGACAACTGGTGCTGTCTTAGTTTAATAATGTTTTAACTTTTGTACGTATAATTTGACTTCCTCTTTCTTCACTAGCATCTAATTTTATTAGGGTTTCTTCTAAGGTTCTTTCTCCGACTAATGTTTTCTTTATTTCATTTAGTATAGCTTTTTTACCTTTGATTGAGGTTCTGATATACATATCGAGTAAATCTATAGCATATATTGTTGAATTAATATATACGGCCTTGATATCTGGTAAATAGCCGTCTTGTTTTTCTAAATTTAATTTGATAATATTTTTTCTTATTGCTTCTAATCTTGAGATAAGGGCTGCATTTAATAATCTTCCATCTTGGTCTTGCTCGTGAGCAGATAACAATTCCATGAAGATTGAAAGCAATTCATCATTGGCATAATTTTCGACAATACCTTTATGTCTATTTATTAAAGTGTGAGTATACTCGTGAACTAAAACTGAAAAGCTTAATTCATCTCCTTGGTTTTCCATTCCTATACCCATACTTATATAGGGAGCTTCGCCTAATATATTTAGGTCTATACTTTCTCTATATGGTAAATATGTTACACTCCAGCCATTTTTCCCTTTTTTACCAAAGTACTCTATTGGTATTTTTATTATATCTGTTTTTTTTGATTTTTTTAAAACGAAATTCATAAAATCTATATAGTTGTTATCATTTATTGTATTTTCTTCGTTTTTTTCTAGAAAGTGAATTTCAAGTGAATCATCTTTTGTGTTGAGATATGGGATTTTTGTATTTATATCTTCTGTTACGGTACTTATAAAAAGCTTCCCTTTTTTGTTTATCTCACTCATTGTTTCGCTATTTAGTCTAGCGTTGCGGCATCTTGTTTTTTTGCTTTTTGTCATATCTATTAATAATCTTTCATATTCTCTGGTATTTAAAAATGGATAATCAAATTTTTTAAATCCGCCGATAGCTAGTTCTTTTTTTATTATGTTTTTTGTGTGTTCATTCGCTTTCATTACTATTTCTTCGTTATCATATATCATAATTTAGCTCCTTTGATTTTTATCTTATATTATTTTTATATTTATGTCAATTATAATAAAAAAAGACAACTGGTGTTGTCTTAATTTAAATATTTTTTTACTTTTGCTCGTATGGTTTGACTTCCTCTTTCCTCGCTGGCATCTAGGGCTGTTAATGTTTCTTCTAAAGTTCTTTCTCCGGCTAAGGTTTTCTTTATTTCATTTAATATGGCTTTTTTGCCATTGGTTGATGATTTTTCATACATTTCAAATAGATCCATTGCGTAAATTGTTGAATCAATATATACTGATTTTATGTCTGGTATATATCCGGTTATTTTGTTATAGTTTGCGATTAGCATATCTTTTCTTATCCATTCTAATCTTTCAATCATTGCAAGTTCTATTAATCTTCCATCTGTTTCTTTTTCGTAAGCAGCAACTAATTCCATGAAAATTGATAGTAACTCTGAATATGCATAATTCTCTATTATTCCTTTGTGTCTATCAACTAACGCATGTGTATATTCATGAACTAGTGTTTTAAAACTCAATTCGTCATTTTGGTTTTTTAGATCAATCCCACAACTTAAAAATGGGATTTTTCTTAATAAGTTTGGATTAACTTCACTATACTTATGGGCAAATTGTGAATGTATGCCGTTTTTTGAATCACTAATTATAAATCTTACTGGTAATTTAGTAATTTCTATTCTTCTTGATTTTTTTAATGCATATCTCATGAAATCTAAGTAATTAGAATCCTCTATTTCATAGTCTCCTGTTTCTCTAGTAAAGTCGTATATAATTGCATCATCATCTAGATTTATATATGAAATTTTTGTGTTTATACCTTCTGTTATTCCTGCTATAAATTCTCTTCCGGCTTTTTTTATTTCATTTCGGCTTATGATGGCTACTTTTGGATTATACTCTGTTATTTTTTTACTTCTGGTCATTTCAATTAATAATCTTTCATATTCCTTAGTATCTAAAAATGAGGTGTCAAAAGTTTTATAGTTGCCGACAGCCATACTTCTTTCTACTTCTTCTTGTATTTCTTCATTTGTACTTATGATTTCTTCTTCATTATCAAAAAACATAAAAATAGCTCCTTTCGCTGAGCTATAATATATTAATTCTACGATTATGTCAAATTACTTTTGAAATATTTTTGCATTTCTTTTGTATATGTACCATCTTTTTTGTGTGAATATAATGGTGGTAAAATTTTTAATCCTTTATTTCCATTTTTCTTACCTTCAATAAGTAAGATGTTGGCTTCTTTATCTTTTTTAGGATATATAAATCTTATTTTTTTGGGTTCAATGTTATTTTCTCTCATTGTTGTTATTATGTCTAGTAGTCTTTCTGGTCGATGGACAATTCCGATGGTGCCTCCATTTTTTAATATTTTTCTAGCTATTTTAAGTAAGTCTTTCAAATTTAAATTTATTTCATGTCTTGCAATTGTTTTATAATCATTTTTATTAAATTTTGAATTTTTTTCAACCTCAAAATATGGTGGATTACAGGTTATTATATCAAAACTTTCTGGTTCAAATTCGTACTTTTTTATATCATCATTTATTATTGTTATTTGTCTTTCAAGGTTATTTATTTTAACTGATTCTTTGGCCATTTCGGAAACTTCTTTTTGAATTTCTATTCCTATAATGTGGGCCTTGGTTTTAGTACTTAATATTAAAGGAATAGGTCCATTTCCAGTACCTATATCCAAAATATTATTTATATTCTTATTTATAGTTATAAAGTTAGGTAGTAGAACTGAGTCTAATGAAAAATTAAACATTTCTGGATCTTGAATTATTTTTAAATCTTTATATCCCAATAAATAATTAGTTACTTTCATTTTTTATCTACCTCAATAATTCCATAATCAGGAACTTCAACTTTATATTTTTGCTTTAAAATGTCTAATCCTTGAATTATTCCTTCCCCTTTCTCAGTTTTAATTTTATCTCCTATTTTTTTCATTTTTTTTCGACATTCTGTGTAGCAGTCATCTTCATATTTAAGGCAGCACATTAGTCTTCCGCAAGCTCCATTTATTTTTGTTGGATTAAGGGCAATATTTTGGTTTTTGGCCATGTTTATTGATACGGTATCTAAATCTTTTAAGTATGATGCACAACATAATTTGCGTCCGCAAGGGCCATAACCACCAACTTCTTTAGCTTTGTCTCTAACGCCAATTTGGCGGAGTTCAATTCTTACTTTATATATTTTTGCTAGTTCTTTAGCTAAATCTCTGAAATCTACCCTGTTATCAGCTAAAAATCTAAATATTAATTTATCTCTGTCAAAGGTATAACTGGCATCTATTATTTTCATATTTAGTTCTTGTTTATCGGCAATTTTTTGACATTTGTTTCTTGCAGTAATAGCTTCTTTTTTATTTTTTTGATATTGATTATAATCTCTTTTTGTGGCTATTCTCAAAACTTGTTTTAATTTCCCTTTTATTTTTGTTTCGGGCATTTCGGTTAGAGGAATTTTTACAGTGCCGAATTGCATTCCTTGTTCTGTTTCAACAATTACAGTTGCTCCTTCTTTTATCTTATGACCGGCAGGATCAAAATAATATATCTTACTTTCATCAAAGGTAACACCTATTACTTCTTTCATCTATATTCCTCCTTCTAAATCAATTATTAATTTATCAATTAGCAGGTTTGCATTTACGTTATATTTTATTGAATTCTTTTTTTCTATTATTATATTTAATTTATCACAAAGTTCCTTTATCTTGTTTTTTTCTAATATGTTTTCAATTTCTTTATTTGAATTAAAAATTTCAGTTTCTTTTTTTAATTTTAAATTTATTAGGTCTTTATAATATAAAATCATTATTTCAAAGGCATCAATTAACTCTTCTTTGGTTTTTATATATGGATGCCATAATTTGTTTGTATATATTAATGTATTTAAGTGGTTTTTTTCATAATAATTTATGAATTCTATTACCTTTTTGATTTTTGTTTCAATGGTTTCGTCTAGTTCTTCTTCGTGATTTAGCTTAATTATTCTTTTAATCGTTTCTATTTCGTTTGCGTCTTTTATTTGCAAACTTTCTTTAAATCTAATTGTTTGACATCTAGATTTTATTGTTTCTAAAATTGAAAATATGTTGTCAGTTATTAAAATAGCTATAATGTCGTTGTCAGGTTCTTCCAAAAATTTTAAAATTGAATTTGCTGAATGTTTGTTAAGTTTTTCTGCATGATTTATTATATATATTCTTTTAGTTCCAATCAAGGCTTTTTCATTAAATTCTTTTTGTAATTCTTGAAGTTGTTGTTTTTTTATCCACATTCCATCTGGGTTTATTATTTTTATTTCTGGAAAATTACCTGATTCTATTACTTCACATTGATGACAATTATTACAATTTTCCTTTTTTGTTTTCTTTTCTGGACAAAGCAATCCTTTTATAAAGGCCATTATAAAATTAAAACTTTCGTAAAATCCATTTGTTTCAAAAAGATATGCATGAGAATATTCGTCATTTAAAATGGCGTTTTTTAATATTTTATAAGCAATCGGCTGTTTTTCTTGATATTCTTCTATCATGCTTTATCCTCCTAGTAAAAAATCATTTTTATTATTATTAATATTATAAGTGATGGAATATTAAAAATAGTAATTAAACTGACAGTTACTATATTTATGGGTATTCGTGCGAGTGTTGGAACTAATCTGTTATACCCATATAAAATAAAGAAACTAACAATTATTCTTTTAAAAAAATTATATAATTTTTTCAGCATGAAACACCTCTTATAAATTATATAAATTTTATTTTATTTTTATGAAACTTGTCTTCTATCTTCTATAGCCATTTCTAAGGTTAAGGGGTCAATATAATCCATTTCAGCTCCCATTGGAATTCCGTGGGCTATTTTAGTTACAGCTATATTTTTTCCTTCTAAGAGCTTGCTTATATATAAAGCTGTTGTTTCTCCTTCAATGCTTGGTTTAATGGCTAATATAACTTCTTTTATTTTTTCTTTTTCAATCCTTTTTATTAATTCATTTATTCTTATATCTTCAGGGTTGATGGCTTCTAGTGGTGATATTAAACCACCTAATACATGATATATTCCTTTAAAACTACCTATTTTTTCAAATAAAATAACATTTTTGCATTCTTCGACAACACATATTGTAGAATGATCTCTGGTTTTATCTTTACAAATCTCACATTCAGTATCTTCAGTTAAACTTCCACATTTTTCACATGTTTTTATTTTTGTTTTTACTTCTTTTAGTGATTTGCTGAACAAATTTAAGTTGTCTTCATCCATGTCTAAGGTTGATAGAGCCATTCTTTCGGCTGTTTTTTCTCCGATTCCAGGAAATTTTTTAAAACTTTCTATTAAGTTTAAAATTGTTTTTGGGTAATTCATTAAAATAATCCTGGTATTCCTTGGGTATATTTTCCCATTTTTTCTTCAGTTATTTTATCTACTTGTTTCATTGCGTCGTTGGTAGCAACTAGAATCATGTCTTCTAACATTTCTATTTCGTCTTTGTCAAGACTTTCATTATCAATTTTAACTTCTTTTATTTCTTTAGTTCCCTTTATTGTTACGGTTACGAAAGATGATTTTCCAGTAAATTCCATTTCATCGATTTCGTTTTTTGAATTCATCATTTCTTTTTGTAATTTTTGTGCTTGTTTCATCATTGCTTGAATGTTCATAATTATTCCTTCTTCCTATTTATATTCTATTATATCTTCAAATTCTTTTTCTATTTCGTCTGTTGCTTTTTTTAATATTTCTTTTAAATCAAAATCTTCTTCTTGATAGTTATATTTTCTTTTTTTGTTGTTAAATTCATCTTTTATTTTTTCCCACATTTCATTATCCGTTGCTATTAATTTATATTTTTTATTGAGTGCTTCTTCTATGGTATTTTCAATATTTAATAAATTTTCATTAAAAATATTGGCAATTCTCTCTGTTTTATAGACGAAAATTAAATACTCGTCGCTAGCTGCTTTTAGTTTTCCGTCTAATATTATTGATGCCTCCTTACTATAATCAGGATTTAATAGTAATTCATTTACTTTATCTATTTCTTTTTTTAATTCTAAAAGTTTTTTTCTGTTGAAATTTGCGAGTGTATTATTTATTCTTATATCTTTTATTTTTTCTATTTCTTTGGCTATTTTTTTGTCAATCTTTGGTTCTACTTCTTTTGCTTCTAATCTAGTGTTTTCTGGTTTTGATATTTCTTTTTCTGGTTCTTTTTGTTTTGGGATTTCTATTCTTTCTTCGGTGTCATCTGTTTCTGCTATTATTTGTATAAGACTTAATTCGAACATTAGTTTGGTATTGTTAGTGGTTTTCATTTCTAAACTATATTTATTTAATATTTCTATGTAGTGAAATAGCTTTTTAGTATTTGTTTTTTGTAATACTTTTTCATATGTTTCATTTTCTTGATGGATTGTTTTAAAATATTCTGGAGCTTTTTCAAAAAGGATTATATTTCTTATAAAATATATTAATTCTTCAATAAGTTTGGCAAAATTCTTTCCTTTTGCGTTGTATTTGTCCGTTTCTTTAAGTATTTTATCAAGATTTTTTTCTTCTAAATTTATGATTAATTCACTTAGTTCTTCTTCTTTTAAAGTTCCATTTATATCATGTATATCTTCCACAGTAATTTTTTCTTTGCTATATGCTTTAGCTTGATCCAACATACCTATGGAATCTCTCATTCCACCATCGGCGAGTCTAGCAATCTCATATAGTGCTTGTTTTTCTATTTTAATTTTTTCTTTTTTTGTTATTTTTTCTAAGTTTTCCACAATTGCTTGCTCGCTTATCTTTTTAAAATCGAACCTTTGACATCTTGAAAGAATTGTTTCAGGTACTTTTTGGGGATCAGTTGTTGCAAGAATGAAAATTGCGTGGGCGGGCGGTTCTTCTAATGTTTTCAATAGTGCGTTAAATGCTCCTGTTGTTAACATATGCACTTCATCAATAATATATATTTTATATTTTCCATATGTTGGTACTAGGTTTACTTTATTTCGTAGTTCTCTTATTTCATCAACGCCATTGTTTGATGCTGCATCAATTTCAATAATATCATTGTTATTTAATTCTTTACAACTTGGACATTTTCCACAGGGAACACAATCATTTAAATTTTCACAGTTTACTATTTTGGCAAATATTTTAGCTATGCTTGTTTTCCCAGTACCTCTTGGTCCAGAAAAAAGATAAGCATGATTTATTTCATTGCTATTTATTGAATTTTTTATTATTCTAACTATTGTTTCTTGTCCAAACACGTCATCCAGTGTTTTTGGTCTATATTTTCTATATAATGCTTGATACATTTTAACACCTCTAACATATTTAATTATAACATATTTATACACAATAAAAGAAAATAATCGTGTTATTTTCTTTTATTTTTGAAAAAATCCGTAATCATTTTTGTCGAGTTTTCCACATTATTTATTTTTATAAATTCTATTTCTTTTTCTTTGATTTTTTTGTTTCTTTCGGTTATATAATATACTTTTTTTATTCTGGCTTCTTTAATTATTTCTATGCACATTTTACATGGTTTTAATGTTACATAAAGTTCGCAATTGTCTAGATGCCATGTTTTTTTGTTTTTACTTGCTTTTTCAATTGCATTTATTTCGGCGTGTCCTGTTATTTTTTTGTTTTTTTCTCTTGTGTTATGGGCTTTAGCAATTATTTTACCTTTTTCCACAATAATTGCGCCAACGGGAACGTCATCACTTTTTAAACTTTTTTTTGCTTCTTTTAAAATTATCTCTATATATGTATCCATATTATCACCTATAAAAAAGGTACACACATTCAGTGGACCTTAAGGCTGCTATCTTCCGATTCTGACCTGGTTCAGCCATAAATGTTGTACCAATGTAAATATACTATAATGTTTTGTTTTTTGCAAGCAATTTGGTATTTTATCATATCAAATCGGAGTTTTCGTGTTTTTATTTAGATTATTTTTCACTTTTCCACATTTTTTTGTTTTAACCAATGTTTCACGTGAAACATTGGTTTTTTATTTTTTTTTACACTTTTTTTATATTATCGTTATTTTAATAATGTTTCACGTGGAACATTATGCTGTTTTTTATTTATATAATTCGTTTTATATTTTATTTTTTTAGTTATATGTTTTTTTAGGTTTTAGTGTCAATGTTTCACGTGAAACATTGACACTGTATATATAATTTTATTTGTTTTAATCATTATTTACATTTTTTAATATTTTATTTACTTTATTTTTTTGAAAAATGTTTCACGTGGAACATTGATATTTTAAGTTTTCCCACATTTTATGTTTTTTCTTATGTTTCACGTGAAACATTGGTTTGTTTTTTAAAAATAAAAAGAGGGTTATTCTTCCTCTTTTTGGTTTTCTTCAGTTTCTTCTTTTTCCAAAAGGGCAATGTTTCCTACTTTTTGATCATCATTTAATCTAATTAATCTTACCCCTTGTGCTACTCTTCCTGTTGTAGAAACTTGTTCGATTGATAATCTTATAATTATTCCACTATCAGTAATGATCATAAGGTCTTCATCACCTTTTACTATTTTGAATGAAACAATGTTTCCATTCTTTTCAGTTACATTTAAAGCTTTTACGCCTTTACTTCCTCGATGTGTTATTCTATATTCACGAACATTTGTTCTTTTTCCGTAGCCTTTTTCTGTGACAACTAATATTTGATCATTTTCGTCTGCTGTTTCTAAGCCTACACATTTACCTTTTCCTATTTCGATTCCTTTTACACCTGCGGCTGTTCTACCCATTATCCTGATCTCTTCTTCGTTGAACCTTATCATTCTTCCATTCGATGCGGCTATTATTATTTCGTTGTTTCCGGTTGTTTTCTTTACTGCTAACAGTTCATCATCTTCTTTTAAGGTTATAGCTATTTTTCCAGTTGTTCTTATTCTATCAAACTCTGTTAATTTTGTTCTTTTTACAAGACCTTTTTGTGTACAGAAAATAACATTTTCACATTCGTCTTCTTGTTTGACTTTAAGCATTGCTTTTATTACTTCTTCTTTTTCAAGTGGTAATAAATTTATTATTGGAATTCCTTTTGATTGTCTACTAAATTGTGGTATTTCATATCCTTTCATTCTATAGACTTTACCTTTATTACTGAAGAACATTATGTAGTCATGTGTTGTCATGGATAATAGTTTTTCAACATAGTCGTCTTCGGTTGTTGTCATTCCTTTAATACCTTTGCCGCCTCTATTCTGGGTTTTGTATGTCTCGCTTGTCATTCTTTTAATATACCCTTTGTTTGTTAAGGTTACGACGATGTTTTCCACAGGTATTAATGATTCATCTTCAATATAATCTATTGCTGTCATATCTATATGTGTTCTTCTTTCATCAGCGTATCTGTCTTTTATTTCTTGTAATTCGTTTTTAATTATTCCCAATACTTTTTCTTCTGACGCAAGTATCTCTTTATATTCTTTAATTTTTTCTATTAATTCGGCTAATTCTGATTCTAACTTTTCTCGTTCTAAGCCTGTTAGTCGTCTTAATTTCAATTCTAATATAGCATCAGCTTGAATTTCGGTTAAATTATATTTTGAAGTTAAGGTTTCTTTAGCTATAACATCTGTTTCTGATTCTCTAATTATTTTTATAAATTCATCGATGTTGTCTAGTGCTATTTTTAAACCTTCTAATATATGAACTCTTGCTTCAGCTTTATTTAGTTCATATTGTGTTCTTCTGATTATTACTTCTTTTTGGAAATCTATGTACTTTGATATTATACTTTTTAGTCCTAGTGTTCTTGGTATTCCATTATCTAACATTAAAAGTATTATGCCGTAGTTTGTTTGAAAATTTGTATGTTTATATAAGTTATTTAGAATAACTTGTGGATTGGCATCCTTTTTTAATGTTATGGTTATTTTAACGCCATCTTTTAAATCTGTATGATAATCAGCAATACCTTCTATTACTTTTGTATGAACTAATTCTGCTACTTTGTTTTTTAGTTCTAAAGTGTTTACGCCATATGGTACTTCTTCTATTATTATATAATTTTTGCCATTTTTCTCTTCGATAGTAGCTTTGCTTCTAACAGTTATACTCCCTCTTCCAGTTTCATATGCTTGTCTTATTCCTTTGTTTCCTAAAATTATTCCCCCTGTTGGAAAATCAGGTCCTTTTATATATTGCATCAATCCTATTGTGTCTATTTCTGGATTGTCGATGTAGGCAATACATCCATCTATTACTTCCCCCAAATTATGTGGAGGTATATTAGTAGCCATACCTACGGCTATTCCCATTGTTCCGTTTACTAGTATATTTGGAAATCTTGATGGTAAGACTGCTGGTTCTTTTAAGCTGAAATCAAAATTATCTTCCATATCAACGGTATCTTTGCCAATATCTCTTAAAAGTTCTAGTGATATTTTGGCTAATCTTGATTCAGTATAACGCATTGCTGCGGCGCCATCTCCTTCGATATTACCAAAGTTTCCGTGACCATCTATGAGCATATATCTTTGGTTAAAATCTTGACCCATTCTAACCATGGCTTCATAAATTGAAGAATCTCCGTGTGGGTGGTAATTACCCATAACTTCTCCAACTGTTTTAGCACTTTTACGGTGTGGTTTGTCTGGGGTATATCCAGATTTAAACATTGACCATAAAATACGTCTATTAACTGGTTTTAAACCGTCTCGTAAATCTGGTAATGCTCTAGCTGTTATAACACTCATGGCATATTCTAAGAAAGAAGAACTAACTTCATTTACTATATTATTTTCTGTTAAGCTATCTCTTTCATGAAAAACACCACTATATTTTTCTTCATTAATTATATCTTCTTGATTTAATTCTTTATTTTCTTCTTCATTCATCTATTACACCTCCTTAAATATCAATGTTGGTTGCATAACCGGCATTTTCGACAATGAAATTTCTTCTTGGTTCTACTTCATCACCCATTAGTTTTTCAAAAATAGCATCAGCTGATACACAATCTTCAACTGTTATTTTTCTTAAAACTCTTTGTTCTATATCCATGGTTGTTTCATATAGTTCTGGTGGGTCCATTTCTCCTAGACCTTTCATTCTAGCCACTTCAAATTTGGTTCCTGGTTTTAAAGAAGCAATATATTGATCTTTTTCTTGATCTGTTAATACATATTTTCTTGTTCTTCCATGCATTATTCTATATAGCGGTGGCTGGGCAGCATACACATGTCCTGCTTCAACTATTGGTTTAAAAAATCTATAGAATAGTGTTAATAATAAAACTCTAATGTGTGATCCATCAACATCGGCATCGGTCATTATTATTATTTTATCGTATCTTAATTTATCAATATTAAAATCTTCGCCAATTCCGGTACCGAAAGCTGTTATGATGGTTCTGATTTCTTCATTACCTAATGCTCTATCTATTCTAGCTTTTTCAACATTTAGAATTTTTCCTCTAAGTGGAAGAATGGCTTGAGTCATTGAATCTCTTCCTTTTTTTGCACTTCCTCCTGCTGAGTCTCCTTCGACTATAAATATTTCTGATATTTTAGGGTCTTTACTTTTACAATCAGATAATTTTCCGAAAAATGTTGTTTGATTTATTTCACTTTTTCTGGTTATTTCACGTGCTCTTTTAGCAGCGTTACGTGCTCTTGAAGCAAGCATTGCTTTATTCACAATACTTCGAGCTTCCTCAGGATTTTCCAATAAGAAATTTTCAAAACCATCGGCAAAAACATTATCTGCTAATTTTCTTACCTCAGAATTTCCTAATCTTCCTTTCGTTTGGCCTTCAAATTGAGGATTTGGATGTTTACATGAAATAATCATTGTTATTCCTTCTTTAACATCATCTCCAGTTAAAGATTCATCTTTTTCTTTTAGTATTCCATTATTTCTTGCATAATTATTTATTACTCTAGTTAATGCTCTTTTTACGCCTTCTTCATGTGTTCCACCATCATGAGTGTTTATATTATTTACGAACGAATAAATATTAGCATTATAACTTGTATTATATTGCATGGCCACTTCAAAAAAGACATTATCTTTTTCACCTTCAAGATGAATTATGTTTTCATGTATTGGTGTTTTTCCTTGATTTATAAATTTAACATATTCGCTTATACCACCTTCATAATGGAAAGTATCTCCTCTTGTATCTTCTTCATCTCTATCATCTCTTAGAGTTAATTGCAATCCTTTATTTAAAAAGGCTAATTCTCTTGTTCTTACTTTTAAAGTTTCATAATCATATATATCAGTATCAAAAATATCAGGATCTGGTTTAAATGTTACAGTTGTTCCTGTTCTTTCTTTTTCACAGTCGCCAATTACAGTCAATGGTTGTTTTATTTTTCCACCATTTTCAAATTTTGCTTCATGAATTTTTCCATCTTTATAAACAATTACAGTTGTCCATTTTGATAAAGCATTTACTACTGAAGCTCCTACTCCATGAAGTCCTCCAGAAACTTTATATCCGCCGCCACCAAATTTACCACCAGCGTGCAAAACGGTATAAACTGTTTCTACTGTGGAAAGCCCAGTTTTCGGATGTTTGCCAGTGGGAATTCCACGTCCATTATCTTTAACTGTTATTGAATTATCTTTATTTATAACAATTTCTATATTATCACAGTAACCAGCTAAAGCTTCATCTATACTATTATCTACTATTTCCCATACTAGATGGTGTAATCCTTTAACGTCTGTTGTTCCAATATACATTCCTGGCCTTTTTCTTACGGCTTCTAATCCTTCTAATACTTGGATATCGGATTCATTATAATGTTCTTCTTTCATTGTCTCACCTCTTCATTTATAATTTTTCCTTTTTCAATATTAATTAATTTAGCTTTTTTTAATAATCTTTTATCTATATTTTCTAGATCTGTTGTTGTTATTATCACTTGCATTTTTTTATTAATATGTTTTAGTAAATTATTTTTTTTAATGCTATCTAAATCGCTGAAGACATCATCTAATAAAATTATCGGACTTGTATTTTTATAATTGTTGAATATTTCTATTTCAGATAATTTTAAGGCTATTACAGCCATTTTTTGCTGTCCCTGAGAACCAAACTCTTTGAGATTGTCTATTCCTATACAAAACTCAAAATCATCTCTATGAGGCCCGTATAAGGTCATTTTAGCAGAAACTTCCTTTTCTAAATTTTCGATTAATTCTTTTTTTAATCTTTCTTTGATTTTATCTTTATCGAAGATGTCTATTTCAATTGATGGTTTATATTTAATATTAAATTTTTTTAAACCTGATATTTCTTCGAATATTTTTGGACTTATTTCATTTAATTTTTCTATGTATTTCTTGCGCATCTGATAGATAAAAACACTTTTATTAATTATATAATCATTTAATATATTAAAGTAGTTTAAATCTGTGTGTTCATGGTTGTTCATTTTTTTTAATTCTTCATTTCTGATTTTTATTAGTTTTTCATAATCATTTAAAACATTATAGTAGTTAGATGATAATTGACTTAGTTGTAGGTCAATATATTTTCTTCTTTCTTTAGGACTACCTTTTATTAATTCTAAGTCTTCAGACGAAAAAATAATGACATTCATCTTTTCGATGTATGATGAAATCTTTCCTTCTTTTTTGTTATCAATTTTTACTGTTTTTTTATTTTCATTTAAGATTATTTCCAAATTATAAGAAATTTCTTTTTGAAGTGTTCCTTTTATAACGGCTTTTTCTTCTTCGTTTTTTATTAGTGTGCTATCTAAATGAGTTCTATGTGATTTAGTTAGGGCTAAAAAATAAATACTTTCTAAGATATTGGTTTTACCTGCACCATTATGCCCATATATTATATTTACTTTTTCATTTAAAGCTAATTCTAATTTTTTATAGTTACGAAAATTGATTATTTTTATATTTTTTAAAATCATAAGATTCACTCTTTTCGTTTTTAAGGCTCATTTTTGTGATTTTGTCTTTTGGTGGGTTCCTATACCTCACTATCATTATATCACAAATTTGAGGCAAAAGAAAGAAAAATAAGCCTTTTGTAGCTTATTTTTTCCTTTATTTTAATTCTAATTTTCGGTTTTTTAGTGTTAGTAATAATTTTGTGGCTCTAAGCATCTGATTTTCGAAAGATTCAATTGATATATCATATTGTTTTTTTATACCGGAATTAAAGGTTATAATTGTTTTTTTGCTGTTTCCTTCATATTTAGAAATGTTATTTAAGGAAATCCACGTACATTTTTCACTATTATATGATTTTGTTGGAAAAAAAACTATTTCTCTACTTTCTTCTATGACAATTGGTAATTTATATTTCATTCCTAAACTTTTTTTAGCTCCCTTTATTCTACCTTCAAAAGAGCTTCCATAGTATTCGCAATTATAATTAATATAGGCTTGTAATGACATATTTACATTATATTCTTTATTTCCTTCTAATAATAAACAACTATTTTGATCTTTGAAACTTAAAGCACATGTTTTTTTACTAATTTCTAAATTTTCCATTTTTCTTTCCCCCTTGTCTTAAAAAAGACATTTTTCTTATACTCTTTTTCTTTGTCGAAATTTGGCAAATTTTGTCATTTTTTTCTTTTTTTTATTAAAAAAGAACCTTAATAGGTCCTTATAGGTAAAATTAATTCCGTTAAATCATCGTTATCGGGATTTTTGATAATAATTGGTTTTATTTCGCCATTAAACATTAAAACTATTTCGCTGGATTCTAAAGCTCTTATAGCATCCATCATAAATTTAGAATTGAAGGCTATTTTTATTTCATTATCATTATTCTTTTCCACAGTTATTTTTTCTTCTACATTTCCTATTTCCGGAATATTAGATGAAATGATAGCTTGTTTATTTTTTGTTTGGAATTTTATAGTATTTTTATCTGATTCATTTGTTAGTAATGAGGCTCTGTCTATGGCGCTATAGAAATCGTCATAGTTAACTTTCATTTCTAATTCAAATTCTTCAGGGATTAGTTTAGATGTATCTGGATATGTTCCACTTATTAATCTTGTCATCATAGTTATTTCATTAAATTTAAAAACTACTTTATTTCCGAAAATATGCATTTCAAGATTATCTTCATCATTATTCATTAATTTAATTAATTCATTTAAATTTTTTGTTGGAATAATGATATTTGTTTTTTCACTTACTTTTTCTTCTAATTTTATCTTTTTAACAGCTAATCTATATGAATCAGTAGCAGTACACTCCATAATATCTTTTTCTATTTTAAAATTTATTCCAGTTAAAACTGGTCTTGTTTCACTTACAGAAGTAGCATATGCGGTTTGATTTATAATAGTTTTAAATGTTTTTTGATTTAAAATTATTGGGTTTTTATTAAATTCAAGTTCTAGATCAGGAAATTCATTTACATTACTACAATTTAAAGTAAATGATGAATTAGTTGTTGTTATATATAGTTTAGCATCAATAACTTCTTCTAAATTAATATTTTCATCTGGGAGTTTTCTTACTATATCATATATATATTTTCCAGAAACAACTATTTCCCCTAAAGTATCTATTTTTTTTATAAACATTTTATCAATAAAAGTTTTTATTGATATTTCATTATCTGTACTCATTAAATATAAACCGTCTTCAGTTAATTCAAACTTTATACAGTTTAAAATAGGTCTTAAGTTTTTTGTAGAAATACCTCTTATTACATAGTTTAAATGTTCTAAAAGAACGTTTTGTTTTATTTCAAGTTTCATATTTATTCTCCTTTTTTATTTATAAGTTTATTTTTTATTATTGATGTGGATAAAGTGGAAAAGTTAAAATATTTCTTTAATTATTGATTTTATCGTATGTTGATTTTTATTTTTTAAATGTGGATAAGTTTGTTTTTTTCACTTATTTAATCATATTAATTATTTTAGATATTTCAACTTCTAGATTTTTATCTTTTTTTAATTCCCTTTTTATTTTAGCAACTGAATGCATAACAGTTGTATGATCTTTACCACCAAATTCACTTCCTATTTTAGGTAATGATTCTTTTAGGTGGGTTCTACATATATACATGCCTATTTGTCTTGGTACAGCAATTTTTTTTAGTCTTTTTTTAGATTTAATATCTTCAGGGGTTATATTATAGTTATTAGCAACTAAATTAATAACTTGATCAATTTTGTTTTTTGAAATTATATTTTTACCAATATAATCTTTTAAAGCTTCGATTGCTAATTCTAGTGTTATTTCTGAACCGTTCATGATGGTGGCATACGCAAATACTCTAGTTAAAGCACCTTCTAGTTTCCTTATATCGGTTGTACAGTTATTGGCGATATATTCTTTAACTTCTTCTGGGACAAAGCTGTCTATTTCATGGGATTTTATTTTATTATCTAATATTTTTAATCTGAGATTTAAGTCTGGTGGGAGAATATCAATTGTAAGTCCCCAATTAAATCGTGTTCGTAGTCTATCTTCTAGTTTTTTTAAATCATCTGGTGATCTATCAGAAGAAATAATTATTTGTTTATTTTGAGTGTGTAATTCGTTAAATGTGTTGAAAAATTCTTGTTGAGTTTTACTAGCTATTTCTAGGTATTGTATGTCATCTATCATTAAAACATCAATATCTCGATATTTTCTTTTAAAATTATCCACAGCTTTAAAATTACTAGTTTCATTTCTTCTATAAATATTTAAAAAATCGTCAACAAATTTTTCACTTGTTACATATAATACTTTTTTATTTGATGTTGTAGTTATATAATTACCAATAGCGTGCATTAGATGAGTTTTTCCAAGCCCACTACTACTATATATAAATAATGGGTTATACATGGCTCCTGGTTTTTCTGCAACAGCTAATCCAATAGTTTTGGCAAATTTATTACTTTCTCCTTGAATGAAGTTATCAAAAGTATATTTTGAGTCAAGACCACTTTCAAAAAGTGATTCACTATTATCTTTTACTACTATATCATTATTATCTTTTGTTTGAGTTTCGTATTCCTCTTCAGTTACAAATTCAAATTTGAATATGGAACCAGTAACTTCCATAAATGTTTCTTTTATAATATCTAAGTAATTTTCTTTTAAATGTTTTTTATGAACATCTAAAGGAACTAGGACAATAGCATATTCATTATTTAAGTCAACTAGTTTTGTGTCTTTGAACCAAGTTTGAAATAGAATGGGTTTTAATTTAATTTCAATTTTTGATAGAAAGACATTCCACATATTTTCAAGATCCATACTATCTTCCCCCTACAATATTTCCAATCTACCTTCATTTTACATTATTTTTACGTATTTTTCTATAAAAACTGTGGAAAAAGTTAAAAAAAGTTATCAACAGGGAAATTTATATTATTATTTTTTATTTTTTTAGAGTTTTTCACAGCAAATGTGGATTAATATTTTTGCACTTTTGGGGATATTTTTTATTTTTTAACATATGTTTAAAAGTGTTCTTTTTTGTTCAATTTAAGGCTTTTTTTTAGTGGAAAAAATGTTTATAGTTAAAAACTGAACGTTTGTTTTTGTGATTATTTTCTTACTTGCATTTTAAGAAAAATAGTGTATAATGCTTTTTTTTATATTGTGGATAATTAAAATGTTTGACAAAAAGTCCTTTTATCTATATAATTAAATCGCTGTGTGAAATTGATTAGGAGGTGATACCATGAAAAGAACTTGGCAACCTAATAAAAGAAAAAGAAGTAAAAGTATGGGTTTTTTTGCACGTATTAAATCTGGTATAGTAAATAAAAGAAGAAAAAAAGGCCGTAAGGTACTTTCTCGTTAAAAAAAGCTACTGCCCTTTGGTAGTGGCTTTATTGTTAATAATAAGAGAGTGATATTATGAAAAAGATAAATATTGTTAAAAATAGTAGAGATTTTGATAGTATAATAAAAAATAATAAGTCTTTTAAATATAAAGATTATATATTTTACGTAGTTAGAAATATTTCTTCTGTTTATAAATTTGGGATAGCAGTTCCTAAAAAAATAGGATCAGCTGTTATACGGAATAAAATAAAAAGAAGAATAAAAAGTATTCTTGATAAAAAAGACTATAAAAATGATTTTAATTGTATTATAATAGTTGGTAAGGGAATTCTAACTAAAAGTTTTGAAGAGATGAGTAATAATCTTTATGATGCTTTAGCTAAGTTAGATTTACTAAAGGAGAATAGTGATGAAAAATAAAAAAATGAAAAAGATTATATTATTGTGTTTTATTTGTTTTCTTACTTTGTCTTTAACAGGTTGTACAAAATATGTTAAAGATAAAAAAGGAAGAGCTGTTAAGGAACCAACTACTGGTCAAACTCTTGCTTCTAATATTTTGTGTAAGCCAACAAATAAGGATGTTATAAAAACTTATAAGAAAAATAAAGTAAATATTGATAAATTAACTACATGTTCTAAATTTACACCTGCTAGTGGTAAATATAATGGACTTTGGGAAAGTTTATTTATTAAACCTTTAAGTTTTATAATAATTAAAATCGGAAGAATATTAGAAAATTATGGTTTAGCAATTATTGCTGTTACTTTACTTATAAGATTAATAATTTTTCCAATTAGTCAAAAATCGGCTATGCAATCTGAAAATATGAAATTTGCTCAAAAAGATTTAGAAAAATTAGAAAAGAAATATAAAGGTCGCGATAGTCAAGAGGATCAAATGAAAAAAGCTCAAGAGATGATGACTATTTATAAAAAATATAATATTAATCCAATGAGTGGATGTCTATTTGCTTTTATTCAAATGCCTTTGTTTTTTGCGTTTTTGGAAAGTTTAAATAGATTACCAATTGTTTTTGAAGGTAAATTTTTAGGTTATAATTTAGGTGCTAGTCCTTTTGTTAAAATATTTGGCAGTTCACTTAGTTTTGGAAAATTAATTGATAGCTTTGGAAATGGAACTTGGATTTATTTACTTTTACCAATTCTTGTTGGTTTAGCTACTTTCTTCTCATTTAAATTAAATTCAGGAGTAAGTGGTGGTTCTGAAGAACAACAGGATCAAATGAAGACAATGATGAATGTGATGCTTGTATTTATTATATTTACTTCATTTACAATGCCAGTAAGTATTATCTTATACTGGGTAACAGGAAGTTTATTTACAGTTATTCAAGCATATATAATAAGGAGGAAAAAAGATGGTTCTAGAAGTAGTAAGTAATGAATCAAAGAATGAAGAGGAATCATTAAATAAATGTTTAGAAGATTTAAATGTTAATTTAAATGAGGTATATTATTATACAGAAGCGGCTGAAGGTGGCTTATTTAGTAAGAAAAAATATACAACATATATGACTACGAAGTATGCGGTTAAGGAATATGTTAAAAACTTTTTAAGTGATTTAGCAAAAAATATGAATACTTCTTTTAATACGGAGGTTAATGAATCAGAAGGCGTTATTTCGGCTATTATAGTAACTGATAATAATGCTGTATTAATAGGTAAAGATGGTAGTACTTTAAGCGCGATTCAAACAATTTTAAGACAAGCAATTAGAAATTTTGGAAATTTTGGAATTAAAGTTAATTTAGATGTTGCTGGTTATAAAGCAAAAAAAGAAAGAAATTTAGCTTATGAAGTTAAAAAAATAGCTAAGGAAGTAATTAAAACGAAAGTAGATGCTAAATTAGATCCAATGAATTCTTATGAAAGAAGAATAGTTCATACTGTTTTAGCTGATTTCAAGAATATTGAAACTAAGAGCGAAGGTGAAGAACCTAACAGATATACAGTAATTAAATATAAAGAAAGTGAACAAGAATAATTTGTTCACTTTTTATTTTTTCCTTTTTTTAAAACTTTTGTTTTTAAAGCATGGTATATATTATTTTTCTTGGCAAGATTAAATGTAACGAGATCTTCATTATTTAGTTCTTGAAGTTCTTCTAAATAAATTTTATGAACAAAAATTGGAAAATCTAATTCATCACTGATGATAATTCCATAATCATTTTTTTTATCATACCATTTTACTTTTCCCTCATATATTTTATCTTGTTCCATATGAATCCTCTCCTATATCTTGCGTAGGTAATGTGTCTAATAGATTTTCCTCTAGTTCTCCGCTTTTAATATTTTTCTTTAATATTTCTAATGCTTGAGCTATTTCTTCCCTACTATCTTCTTCATTTAATGTTTTTTTAACGATATTTCCATCTGTTAGAATGCCTATAAACCAATCTTGTCCATATATAATTAATGTGTAATCTTCTATATCTATTTTTTCAAATGAATCTTTTCCATCTACCATAAATGTAATTCTATTTAGTAAGTTATTTGCCTCTTCAATTTCATTTTTTGTTGTTTGCTGTGGATCTAATAACTTCATTGGTTTTCTTGCATCTTTGTATATGGCATTGACTTTGAAATCTCGTGGTTTGGTATAATCATCTGAAGTTCCAAGAATTATTTGGGTTTTGGCATCTGTGTATAAGTCTTTTGGTAAAAATTGTTCATTTTTATCTAGTATTTTTTTAAATCGAAGATTTATATCACTATTACCTTTCCCTACTGTTACAAGTTCAATTTTTTCATTATTATTTTCGTTTTCTTTGGAAACACTTATTATTTGATCTGCAGCTTGTTCATAAATTTTAAATAGCTTATTATCTTCAAGTCTTGATACCCCAGCTGTTTCAATGTTATCAAAGCAGACGGTATTTCCTCTTCGCCAAACCCAGCTTTGAGCAACTATTTTACCATCTTTTTTTATGACAAAAATTCTACTATCTTCGTTTGTACAAGCATGCTTTAGTGAATCTTCGCTTTCTCCACCAAACGTAAAAC
Organism: Bacilli bacterium; assembly: GCA_017513865.1. GTDB lineage: Bacteria > Bacillota_I > Bacilli_A > RF39 > UBA660 > Coprosoma. The sequence goes on from JAFWMN010000006.1 coordinate 89,734, forward strand.
AGCAATATGTTATATAACCAACAGCCATTTGCATGGAATCAGTTATATCTAACATTTCATATTCATATTCATCGGCTTTTCCTGTTATTTTTGGAATACTTGATCTATCTCTTTTTTTCATTTCTAAGAAAGTTGTTATGGCATCGTTGACGTCACTTAGTGGGAAGTTTTTAAGCTTAATTAAAAATTCTAATTCTTTAGCTTGTGGTGGTAAGATAACTGTCATATCTTTCATTTGTTCTATTATCGCTTCTATTGTTATTTGTCCACCGAGTAATTCATAATATAATTTCCATTCATTTATTAATTTTTCCATTGAAAGATCTTCATTTGAAATTTGACCTGATAATATTTTTCTTATATTGGCATTTGGGTTATTTATGCCACTTCCAAATAGAAAATTTACTAAGGCTTTTTGAACATCATTATGTACTGGTCCTGTATTGGTTACTACATAATCTTCATTTACTGTACATAAACTAAATAGATTAAATAAATCATTTTTAGAAAATTTTCCATATTTTCCTTCTAATAGTTCTTGTGTTCGCTGTTTGCCAAAAACCACGTATAAAGTTGCGATAGAATCAGCCATTTCTTCTTCAGAATAGTCATGGCCTTCTTCGTATTCCATATTGTTTGCTAATTTTTGAAGGCGTCTTACTTCTTTAACATTTATATTTTTGATTTGCTGTAAAGAGAGGACGGAAAGACTAATATTTCCAAGTTTGGCCATTGATATTATTTGTGTTGGTTTTCCTATAGCTGATGTTAAAGCTGTCATAAAAGTAATATTTATATTGTTTTGTTTTAAATGACGATTAGTAGTTTGATTAATTGAATTTATAATAAGTTCTTTATCTTCATCTGAAAAGGTACTTTGTTTTATTTTTTCACACATTTTGCTGCTAAGCAATAAAACAATTCTTTTTTTAAATTCTTCATCTTCTATATCATCAATATTCATGGCAATTATCCATATACTATTTCTTGTCAACAGATAATCTAATAATTGTTCAATATTATTATCATTAATAAAATTTTTTTTAAATAAAGTTAAATAAAGACTTGGCTCGAAAAATTCTTGTTCAAACAGGGCAATATCATCCAAATTATCTTTTAAATAGTCAGTGACAAAGTCATTATAAAAATCAGGATCATGTGAGGCGACTGCTTCTAATAAAGAAGAAGCCTTAAAATATTCTTCTGAATCGTTATCAGATTTTAAACCCTCTATTAAAAATTTTATTATTTTTGTTCTGTTTTTAAATAGTGTGTTCATACAGAAGTTAATTAATATATCAGAATCTATTTGTCTTTCTGTCATACCTTCTAAATATTTTAGACACATTTTTTCTAAAAATGTTAATTCCATTATATCACCTCAAAGGATATTTTTTTATATTTTAGTTCATCTAAAATTGTATTTAAAAAAGTGATAATTATTCTTTTTATATATTCATTTTTTTCAATATTTACTTTTGAATATTCTAAAGTAAATATTTTATATAATAATGTTACAAGATAATATTCAGCGTCGTTTTTAGCTTCTATATTTTGATAATTTAGTAGATAATCATTTATTTTATTTAAATCTAAACTATAATTTAGATTATTTAGTAATGCATTTACATCTTTAAGATGAATTACTATTTCTCTATAAATACTATTTCTTTGATTTAAGTTGATAAGCCCTCACCTACTTTATCAACATTATAGTAAATAATAAAAATAAATTCAAGATTACGCTAAATATGGTATAATACATGGCGGAGATGATTTTTTGAAGCGGGATATAACTAAAAGAATTTTATATGACAGTAAATATTTGGATATAGTATATCCTATTATTAATTCATCTGAATTTAAGAGAAGACAAGATTGGGTGCATCATGAAAATGTTACTTTAGGTGAACATTTATTAATTGTTTCATATATGTCTTATTTAATATGTAAAAAAAGAAAGCTTAATTATAGAGATGCGGCAATTGGAGGACTTTTACATGATTTTTATAATGAACCATGGCAGGATCATTTATATGATAAGATTCCTCTTTTAAAATCGCATGGTTTTGTTCATGCGAGAGAAGCAATGGAAAATGCTTATAAATATTTTCCTGAACTTATGAATGAGAGAATTGCCAATATAATTGAAAGACATATGTTTCCTTTAACAGGAATACCTCCTAAATATAAAGAAGGTTGGATAATAACTTATGTTGATAAAAAAGTTTCTTTGGATATAGTTCTTAATATAAAAGCTTTACCAAAATATTTAGGTTTGGCTAAGCATGTTAGAAAGATTAAAAATGCTTTTAAAAGGAAGTGATTATATGGAAGATACAATCGCAGCTATTTCCACAGCTTTAGGTGTTGGGGCAATATCAATAGTTAGAGTTAGTGGACCCAAAGCTATAGAGATTGTTAATAATATTTTTACTAAAGATATTAGTGAAGTTAAAACACATACTATTCACTATGGTTTTATTGTGGATAAAAATGAAAAAGTGGATGAAGTATTAGTTAGTGTGATGAGAGGTCCTAGAACTTTTACAACTGAAGATATTGTAGAAATAAATACTCACGGAGGAATTAATACGACAAATAAAGTTTTGGAAATTTTACTTGTTAATGGGTGTAGATTAGCTACGCCTGGGGAATTTACAAAAAGAGCTTTTCTAAATGGGCGAATTGATTTAACTGAAGCTGAAGGGGTTATGGATTTAATTAATTCAGAAACAGATGTAGCTAGAAAAATGGCTTTAAATCAAGTTAATGGTAATGTGTCTTCAATGATTAGTGGTTTAAGGGAAAAGCTTGCTGCTATTATTTCTAATATTGAAGTTAATATAGATTATCCAGAATATGATGATATTAAGGTAATGACAATAGATGATATAAAAAAACAAATAAATATTATAGAAAAAGAGATTAAGAAAATATTAGATGAGAGTGATAATGGAGAAATACTTAAAAACGGTATTAAAACAGCGATTATTGGAAAACCAAATGTTGGTAAAAGTAGTTTACTTAATAAATTAATTGGTGAGGAAAAGGCTATTGTTACTAATGTTAAAGGAACAACTCGCGATAGTGTTGAAGCGACAGTCAATTTAGATAATATTGTTCTTAATTTAATAGATACTGCTGGTATTAGAGATACAGCTGATTTGGTTGAAAGTATTGGAGTTTCTAAAAGCATCGAGCTTATAGATGAAGCTGATTTAATATTATTTGTTTTAAATTATAATGAAGTTCTTAGTGACGAAGATTTAGCTATTTTAGATAAGCTTGAAAATAAAAATTATATTACGATTATTAATAAAATAGATTTAGCTAAAAAAATAGATGATCGTAAATTAAAAAACAAAATATATGTCAGCGCTTTAAGTGGCGAAAATATTGACAGTGTTAAAAATAAAATAAAAGAATTATTTAATTTAGATAAAATCAAAACTAGTGATTTAACTTATTTAACTAGTGCGCGTAGTAAAGCTATATTGGTTAAAGTTTTAGATTCAGTTAATGATATTAAACAAGCTATTAATGATAATATGCCTATTGATATGCTTGAAATTGATCTAAAAAACATATGGAATGATTTGGGGTCTATTATTGGTGAAAATTATGATGAAGAATTATTAGATCAATTATTTAGTAGATTTTGTGTTGGAAAGTAGGTGGTTTTATGTATGATGTTATAGTCGTTGGTGGTGGACACGCTGGATGTGAAGCAGCTTTGGCTTCTGCTAGACGAGGACATAAAACATTACTTGTTACGGGAAATATAGATAATATTGCGGATATGCCTTGTAATCCATCTATTGGAGGTAGTGCGAAAGGAATTGTTGTTCGTGAAATAGATGCTTTAGGTGGTGAAATGGGCAGATGTGCTGATAAGAGTTTAATTCAGATAAAAATGCTTAATAGAGCTAAGGGACCTGCTGTGAGGTCTTTAAGAGCGCAGGCAGATAAAATTACTTATCCTAAGAATATGATTAAAGCTTTAAAAGAATGTGAAAATTTAGATTTAAAGGAAGCTTTAGTTAAAGATGTTTTAGTTTCTGATAATAAAGTTAATGGTGTTTTATTAGAAGATGGTTTAGAAATTAAATCTTTAGCTGTTATTTTAACAACAGGAACATATTTGAATGCTGATATTATGGTTGGTAGTACGAGACATCGTGAAGGTCCACATGGAGAAGCTCCTTCGAATTATTTAAGTGATAATTTAAGGAAAAAAGGTTTTATTATTAAAAGATTAAAAACGGGAACCCCACCTAGAATTTTAAAAAGTAGTATTGATTTTTCGAAGGCTAAAGTAGAACTTGGTGATGATGAAGAATTAACTTTTAGTTTTGAAAATAATGTATATTATAATTATAAAAAGCAAACTCCTTGTCATTTAATATATACTACTGAAGAAACACATAAAATAATTTTGGATAATTTAAATAAATCAAGTATGTATGGTGGTTTAGATGATATTAAGGGTGTTGGGCCTAGATATTGTCCTTCAATCGAAGATAAAATAGTCAGATTCAAAGATAAGGAGAGACATCAATTATTTTTAGAACCGGAAAGTTTATTTTATGATGATATTTATTTACAAGGGTTTTCTACTAGTATGCCTACTTCGGTTCAAGAAAAAATGGTTCATAGTCTGCCAGGATTAGAAAAAGCGAAAATTCTTAAATATGCTTATGCGATTGAATATGATGCGATTGATTCAAGACAGCTTAAGTTTTCTTTAGAAACTAAGATAATAGAAAATTTATTTACAGCAGGTCAAATAAATGGAACTAGTGGATATGAAGAAGCTGCTTGTCAAGGACTTATTGCTGGAATTAATGCAACTTTAAAATTAGAAGGTAAGGAACCATTAATTCTTAAACGAAATGAAGCTTATATTGGTGTATTAATTGACGATTTGATTACCAAAGGCATAAGAGATCCTTATAGATTACTTACTTCAAGAGCAGAACACAGACTTCTTTTAAGAAGTGATAATGCGGACTTAAGATTAACTGAATATGGTTATAAATTAGGTTTAATTTCTGAAGATAGATATAATAAATTTATTTTAAAAAAAGAAATGATAAAAAAATGCATGCAGGAATTTAAAACAAAAAGAATTACGCCTAAAGAAAACGAATATTTGATTTCATTAAATACAAAAAAACTCACATCTGGTTTATCATTATATGAAATATTAAAAAGACCGGAAGTCGATATTAGTAATTTAATTAAATATTTAAGTGAAGAATATTCAAATGAAGTATTAGAACAAATCTCATTAGAGGCAAAATATGAAGGTTATATTAGAAAAGCATTAAATGAAGTACATAAAATGGAAAAGGCTGAAAAAACAAAAATTCCTTCAACTTTTGATTATGATTCTCTTCATAATTTGGCTTCAGAGGCTAAACAAAAATTAAAAGAAGTAAGGCCAGAAACAATAGGACAAGCTTCTAGAATAAGTGGGGTCAACCCAGCCGATATTTCTATTTTAACAATGTATTTGAAAGGATAATTTATGGATATAGAATTATTTAAAAGCGAAATAGAAAAACTTGGAATAAAATATGATGAAGCAATGTTATCTAAATTAGAAAAATATTATATTTTATTGGTAACATGGAATGAAAAAATGAATTTAACGGCTATTACTGATAAAAAAACAGTTTATTTAAAACATTTTTATGATAGTTTAACGATAACTAAAGTAATAGATTTTAATAATATTAATAGTTTGTGTGATATTGGAACTGGAGCTGGATTTCCGGGGTTAGTTTTGAAAATATTTTTTCCACATTTAGATGTAACGTTAGTTGATTCTTTAAATAAAAGAATAATCTTTTTAGATGAGGTTATTAAAGAATTAAATTTAGAAAATGTTTATACAAAACATATAAGAGCTGAAGAATATGGTAAAACTGTTCGTGAAAAATTTGATTTAGTAACAGCTAGAGCTGTTTCTTCATTTAACGTTTTGCTTGAATATGCAATTCCATTAGTTAAAAATAATAAATATTTTGTCGCAATGCGAGGAAATGATGACACAAAAGATGGAGACAAAGCTTTAAAAATTTTAAGTTGTTTAAAAATAAAAACGGAAAACTTTAAGTTACCTATTGAAAATAGTCAAAGAACGATTGTTGTAATTCAAAAAAAAGAAAAAACAAAGTTAAAATATCCGCGAAAGTTTTCTGAAATAAAGAAAAGACCACTTTAGGAGTAGTATAGCTACTCTTTTTGTTTTTATCATTAATAAGTAATAATATTACTTGTTAACAACACCTTAATGTGTAAAAAAAAGTATAAATTGTTATTCGTGTATTGAAAAAAAATTGTAAAAATAGTATCATTATATTATAAGAGTAGAAAGAGGGGTGGATTATGCAAGAAAATCGCGAACTTAGAGAATTAAACATTAGCGATGTTTTACCTAACAGGTTTCAACCAAGATTAAAATTTGAACAAGATTCTTTGGAACAGTTAGCTGAGTCTATAAGTAAGTTTGGTGTAATAGAGCCGGTTGTTGTTAGACCAGTTGGCAATAAATTTGAAATTGTTGCAGGCGAAAGAAGATATAAAGCTAGTAAACTTGCTAGTAAATCCACCATTCCAGCTATTATTATTAATTTAACTGATAAGGAAAGTGAAGAACTTGCTTTACTTGAAAATGTTCAACGAAAGGCATTAAATCCAATTGAGGAAGCGGTTTCTTATAAAAGAATTTTAGATGCGGGATATATAACAAGAGAAGATCTTGCTAAAAAAATTGGAAAACCGCAGACAGAAATTCTTAATAAAATAAGATTGTTGAAATTATCTGATGAGGTTCAAAGTTATTTACTTAGCAATAAAATCTCTGAAAGACATGCTAGAAGTTTACTTAAAATTTCTGATTTAGATGAACAAACGAAAATGCTTCATAGAATTGTAAATGAGAGATTAACAGTTAAACAAACCGATAGAGAAATTAGAAAAATGTCTGAAAATGGGACCGTTGAAGTCTTATCTATAAATGAAAGGGGCAATGAAAATATGGATATAGATAAAATAATGAGGGAAGCTCAGGATATTAATAGTCCAGAGTCTCAAAATAACAATATGCCAGATTTAATGGCAGCTGGGAATGCTCCAGTAAGTGAGCCAATTGTTGCTCCAGAGCCTGCACCAGCACCTATTAATAATGAGGAAAGCAAATTTATAAGTCCGATGGCTGAACCAGTCGTAGAACCAGCAGCACCAGAACCAGTTGTAAATAATTTTGATGCAATGGTTAATAGTCCTTTAAGTGAACCTGCATTTGTTCCAAATGTTCCTCTTGAGGCGCCAACTGTCGATCCAGTTATGCCAGTGGAATCAGCTCCAACCCCAGAGGTTAATCAGCAAGATATTTCAGAAGCTGTGGCTTCAGCATTTAATAATTCTAATAATGGACTTAATATTGCCGATAATTCTAAATTTATAAATGTTCCAGACACAGATATATTGCAGGATACTGCTCCTATTCCAGAACAACCTGTAATTCAATCAGGAGTGATTCCAGCGGAAGAGGTTCCTGTAGTAGAGCCAGTAGTACAAGTGGAAGATCCGATGATGAGTCCTGCTGCGAACCCAGAACCTGTTATCCCAGTAGCGCCAGAACCAATGGCAGTCAACGATTTTTCTAAAATTGTTCAAATGTTAAGGGACTGCGCAAATCAAATCGAAAAGAACGGACATGCTGTAAATATGGAAGAAATTGATTTAGGAAGTCAATATTCAGTAACAATTACTATTAATAAGTAATTGTTTTTTTATATTGTTTGTGTTATTATATTATCGTGTTAGGTGTGAGGGGGAAACCTAAATGAGCGATTATGATATTGATTCGAGAGTAATTGAAAAATTAATAAGTATTGAAACTAAAATTTTAGAAAGTTATCAGCACCTTTTTGCTTTTAAAGATGTTGATAATGAAGCTGCTAAATTTCAATTGGAAAAATTAAAAATGTTGATAAAAAAAGAGAATGTTTTATTAAATCAACTACCTAAAAATAGTTCTTTTTTAACTTATATTGTTGATTTAGTTGTTCAAAATTCAGCGAACTTTTTTAATGACGTGGATGTAGCTACAGAAGTTTTAATAAGATTTACTAATGTTTTAGAGGATCTAGCAGGAATATTGTTTGAAAAAGAGGAAGCGGAGCTGCTTGAAGAAGTAGATATTGATATTGATGATGTTGACAAAGCCTCTGTCAGAATAAACATTCGTGATAATTTACTTATTAAATATATTAAAAGTTTAGAAACACTTATTTTTTCTTCGTCAGATGAATTAAAGGAAGTTTTGAAAAATTGTCAATATGCAGAAGCTTTTTATAATAAAACCGTAGGCGATTTTTTATTAGAAAAAGATTTTGAAACAAAAAATATCACTTTTAGAGATGATTATCAAATGATTGATATTCTTGGTTTATCTATAGATGATTATGTTTCTTTAAAAAATGAAGAAATACTTTATATGGTACAAAGTGTTTTTGTGGATCTTACTTCAAATTCCTTAGGTACACAAACTGAAAGATCTGATCTTAGAAAAGCTTATGATTCTTTGAAATTTAAATTTCTTCTTAAAGAAATGCCGACACCAATTTTAATATACTTTGATGAAAGAATTAATGAAGAAATAAATGAACTTAGCGAAAAGAATTCATTAGTTGATGATTTATGCGTTTTTGTTAAAAGGGAATTAAAAACAAGAAAAGATATTCCAGAAGAAGTAGCAGAGCCAAATCCTTTACGAACGCCAATTGATGAGCAGACCATTGATAGTTTAATTGAACTTATTAAATTAGATGAAAAAATATTATTGCTTTTTGATAATATAGATTTCGATGATTTAGATAATTCTATCGATATTAAAAATCTTTCACGCTTAGTTAGTGCTGAAAAAGAATTAGTTGATAAAATTGATATAAATTATAGAAATGCGAAAATAATTGAAGAGATGTTTTTAGAAGATTTAGATTTCTTTTTGATAGAAGAAGAAGAAAGCAGACAGATACGAAAGAAACAACTTATATATGAAAGGATTCATGATTTGTTACCTTTTTATCAAAAGTTAGAATTATCACCTATTCAAAGTCAAGGAAGTTATTCTTGTATAAGTCAAAATCATTTAGTTTCATCTTTGAAATCATATGAGAAGGTAATTGATGAAACAGAGGATGAAGAAAGAAAAAATTATTTAAAAGAATTTTATAGAGAGCTTTTTTACGTAAATGTAAGATTAATGGATGATTTTATATTTGCCAATGGAAATTATAAAATGATAGATCGATTTGATGATGAACTTTCTTCTCGAAGTATTGGGCTTAGTGATATTGAATATGCTTTTGACAAAGATGAACAACTATATGAGCATGCTAAACTTTTAATAGAAGAAGTTCTTAGTTATGAAGATTCTTGGGAAAAAGATTTAGATGTGTGGGCAGCTTTTGAATTTAAACTATTAGAACTTGATGATATAATAAAAAATGTCAGCGATGAACATTTTTATGAGTTGCCATATTTAGTTAGCGAAAACAACACATATAAAAGTACAAATTCTAAAAAAAGAATTTTAAAACTTCTAAAAAACTATGAATAAATATAGATATTAAATTTTATATAATTTTTTACTATAGGAAGGAGGTTATTATGAAAAAAGAAGCAGGAAAAGAAAAAATGAAGAAAGGACTTAGTGAATTTAAAGAATTTATTTCTAAAGGTAATGTTGTTGACATGGCTGTCGGTGTTATTATCGGTAGTGCTTTTGGAAAAATTGTAACAAGTTTAGTTGAAAAAATATTAATGCCAATTATTGGAGTTCTTTTAGGTGGACTTGATTTTAGTGACTTAAGTATTAAAGTTGGAAGTGCTAAAATTGGTTATGGGTCTTTTATTCAATCAATTGTTGATTTTCTAATAGTTGCTTTCTGTTTATTCTTGATTATTAAAGTAATGAATAAATTACAAGACGCAGTTAAGAAAGATAAAATTGAAGAAGCAATTGAAGCAGAACAAGCAAGCGACGCAAAAGAAATTGAACTGCTTACAGAAATCAGAGATTTACTTAAAAAATAAAAATATAGATATAAAATCTATATTTTTTTATTTTGATGTTGAACCGAATCCACCTTTTCTTTTACCACCGGCGATGTCATTGTCGGCTATTAAATAGTTCATAAAAACTAACTGCCCTACTACATCTCCTTTTTTTATGATAACATCTTCATCAGACATATTAAAGTAAGCAAACATAATATGACCGTCATTATCTTCATTGCCATAGTAATCGGCATCCACTATTCCTATTCCATTAGCTAAAACTAAATGTTTTTTACCTGGATTACTACTTCTATTAGCGACCATTATCCATTCATTTTCTTGGCAATAGGCTTTTATTCCGGTTTTTACTAAGGTTGGTTTACAACCTTTTTTAAATGGTGGTATTGTTGTATCTTCAGCAGCTTCAGTATCATATCCTGCGGCGTGTGCTGTTTTTCTAATTGGAAGATTTATATTCTTATCTTCATAGCCTTTGACTATTTCAAATCCCCTACTTTTCATGAATTTTCCTCCTCATTTTTATAATAGAATACAAGGTCTTTCTTTTTTAAACTTTTTTGAACATCTATTACTCTTTGATTAGAAGATCCACAGTATTTTAGTTTTGGATTTTTAAGTTTAATTTTGAATTGTCCATCGACTAGAACGTCTATGTATTTAAATATTTCTTTATCTTTTAATTTTTCAAATAAGAACCCACTCCAAACCCAAAGATTCTTCTTAGGAAATTTTTCTTTGAAGGCTTTGGCTAATTTAGTTGATCCTTCAATGTTTTTTGGATGAAGAGGTTCTCCTCCAAGAATAGATAGTCCTTCAATATTTTGGTTTTCGCAAAGTTTCATTATTTCATTTATTGTTTCATCTGTGAAATCTATACCTTCATTGAAATCCCAGGTTTCAGGATTAAAGCACCCTTCACAGTGAAAAGTGCATCCTTGCATAAAAATGGAAACCCTGATTCCAGGGCCATTTGATATATCCATTTTTCTTATTTTACTATATTTCATTTAAGCATCCTTGTTATCGATGTGAAGGACACGTTCTTTTATTTCTTGAGTTCTACCTTTGTTCCAGAAATTACTTCCGATATATCCACAAGTACGTCTAGCAACATTTAAGGTATCATGGTCTCTATTACCACAGTTTGGGCAATACCATTCTAAGTTATCATCGATTAATATTTCACCATCATAACCACATTTTTGACAGTAATCAGATTTAGTATTTAATTCAGCATACATAATATTATCATAGATAAATTTGATTACTTCCATAACTGCTTCTAAGTTATTGGTTAAATTAGGTGTTTCAATATAAGATATAGCGCCACCAGGACTTAATTTTTGGAATTCACTTTCTAGACTTAATTTAGTGAAGGCATCTATTTCTTCAAAAACAGGAACGTGATATGAGTTAGTGATATAATCTCTATCAGTTATACCTTTAACTTTACCAAATCTTTCTCTTAATTTTTTAGCAAATTTATAAGTTGTAGATTCGATTGGTGTTCCATAAACACTGTAATCAATGTCTTCAGCGGCTTTCCATTCAGCACATTTGTCATTTAGTTTTTGTAATACTTTAAGGCCGAATTCTTTACCTTTACCATTGTCGGTATGAGAATGACCCGTCATGAATTTAACGCATTCATATAGGCCAGCATATCCTAAACTTATAGTTGAATATCCATGATGAAGTAAATCATGAATACTTTCCCCCTTCTCTAGTCTAGCTAGGGCTCCATGTTGCCAAAGAATAGGTGCGGCATCTGAAGTTATTTTAGAAAGTCTTTTATGTCTTGCTTGTAAAGCTCTATGACAAAGCTCTAATCTTTCTTCTAAAATTTCCCAGAAGGTATCCATATCTTTATCTGATGATAAAGCAACGTCTGGTAAATTGATGGTGACAACACCTTGATTAAATCTACCATAATATTTTCCTTTACCTTCGACATAATTTAGGGCTTTAGCAACATTTCCCCTACTGATTGATCTATCTGGTGTTAGGAATGAACGGCATCCCATACAAGGATAGCATTCCCCTTCTCCATATTCGTTTTTCTTAAGTTCAAGCATGATTTTTTCAGATATATAATCTGGAACCATTCTTTTAGCTGTACATTTTGCAGCTAATTCAGTTAAGTAATAGTATTTGCTTCCCTTTTTAATATTGTCTTCTTCTAGGACATATAAAAGTTTAGGGAATGCTGGAGTTATATACACGCCTTTTTCATTTTTCATTCCTAAAATTCTTTGGTTTAGAATTTCTTCAATGATCATGGCAAGTTCATCTTTATATTCTTTGGTTTCTCCTAAGTATAGATTAACGCTTAAGAAAGGGGCTTGTCCGTTGGTTGTTGTCATTGAATTTATTTGATATTGGAATGTCTGTACTCCATCTTCTACTTCTTTCTTTAAATCTTCTTTAGCAAATTTTTCAGCTTCGGCTTTTTTAAAACCACGTTTTTTATATTTATCTAAATATATTTCATAACTACTTCTTACAAAAGGTGCGAGATGAGTCATAGTGACTGTACAACCACCATATTGGCTTGAAGATACGGCTGTGATTATTTGGGTTGCAATGGTCATAGCGGTCAAGAATTTATGTGGTTTTTCAATCATAACACCATTTATGTTGGTACCATTTTGTAGCATATCTTCTAAGTTTATTAAGTCACAGTTGTGTAGTGCATTTTGAGCAAAGTAATCGGCATCGTGGAAATGAATAATTCCTTCATCATGAGCCTTTACGATATCTTCAGCTAATAAAAATCTTCTAGTTATATCAGTACTTGTAATACCAGCAAGATAATCTCGTTGAGTTGTAACTATTCTGGCATTTTTATTTGAATTTTCGGTATTCCAATATTCTGATTCACCATCTATCAACTCTTTAATAGCTAAGTCAGTAGTATTACTTTTTCTAACCAATTCTCTAGTATATCTATATGTAATATATTTTTTAGCTAGTTCAAATTTTTCTATTTTCATAAGACGTTTTTCAATAATATCTTGAATGTCTTCAACTAGAATTCTTTTTTTGCCCAAGCCTTCAATATATTTTACAATATTTTTTATTTCTCTGTCGCTTGCCTTGTCTTCATCTTCTACTTCATTGTTAGCTTTTCCGATAGCAGCAATTATTTTTTGTGGATCATAATCAACAACATGTCCATCTCTTTTTATAACTTTCATAAAATACCCTCCTATATTACAGAACAAGTATAGCACATTTGTTTGTGATGCTTGTGTTGCATTTGCAACTTTTATAAAAATATTTTATAATAGTGTTAGGTGATGTAAAGTGGCTAGTATTTTCAAGAATATCGGTGTAAAAGAGAAGTGGAAATTACTCAAGGAATTAGAGGCCACAAGGTTATATTTTTCCAAAAACACCAGTTTGTTAAGAAGAATTAGTAAAGCAAATTTGATCGGTGTTTTAGATAGTGGGAGTGTTCAAATTATACGAACTGATTATAATGGTAATATTATAATTATTTCAGATTTGAAGGAAGGGGATATTTTTAGTACAAAGTTTTCACTTTTGGATAATGTGGAATATGATATTATAGCAAAAGAAGATTCTAAAATAATTTTTATTGATTATGATTATATTTTATCTGGCAATCAAAAAAAGAGTAGTTATTATCAAAAATTTTTAATTAATTTAATTGAAATAATGGGTGAATTAGTATATGCCCAAAATAAAAGGATAAATGTTTTAACTAGAAAAACAACAAGAGAAAAACTACTGGAATATTTTTATAACGAATCTAGAAAAAAATTTACTAAGACTTTTATTCTTAATTTTAATTATACGGAGCTTGCTGAATATTTATCGATTGATAGGTCAGCGATGATGCGTGAGATAAAACGTTTAAAAGATGATAAAATTATTGAAACAAGTGGAAAAAGAATAAGGTTACTTAATTAATTCTTTGACTATTTTAATATATTATTTTATAATGTATTTAAGGAGGATGAGATAATGAAAAAATACATTTCAGAATTTGTTGGAACTTTTGGCTTAACGTTTTTTGCTTGCGGAGTTGCCGTAGTAGTTGGCTGTTCAACACCAGCAGGAATTGTTGCTACAGCATTAGCTTTTGGTCTTGTTATTGTAACTATGGCATATTCAATAGGTAGTGTGTCTGGTTGTCATATTAATCCAGCAGTATCATTAGCAATGAGATTTACTGGAAGAATGGATAACAAAGAATGCGGATATTATATTGTAAGTCAATGTTTGGGAGCTCTTTTCGGATCTTTAATGTTAGGTCTATGTTTAGGTAGTTTCAAACATTTGGGAGCGAATGGTTTTGGTGGCATGCTTCCTAATGGTACTGAAGTTTCAGCGTTTATTGCTTTAATTGTAGAAATCATTTTAACATTTATTTTTGTTACAGTAATTTTAACGGTTACAAGCAATAAAGAAAATTCGTCTGTTGCGGGAATTGTCATAGGGCTTACTTTAGTTTTAGTTCATTTAATTGGTATTCCATTTACTGGAACATCAGTAAATCCAGCTAGAAGTTTGGCCCCAGCAATTCTTCAAGGTGGAGATGCATTTATTCAATCTTGGTTATTCATTTTAGCGCCAATAGTTGGAGCGCTTTTAGCTTCGCTTTTCTATAATTTAGTATTATCTACTGAAAAGAAAAAATAATAGGTTATCCTATTATTTTTTTTATATTGTTTTACTACTTATAATTTCTTCTAAAGCTATTCCTTCTTCAGCTCTTTTTAATGTAACCCAGACACTTAGCATTTGTGATGAACTATCCAAAAGCATTTGAGCTAAACCTTGATAATCATAATTGTTGATGAAGTTTTTATATTGTTCCATCATTGTACTAGTTATTAATGGTGGGGCTAAGTGCTGTCTCATTAGATTTGTACTAGTTATAATTCTGCCAGTTCGGCCATTGCCGTCTGCAAAAGGATGGATATGTTCAAATAAGATGTGAAATCTTGCTTCTTTTAAACAGATAAGAAAAAGCCTTTTATGTCTTTCTTCGTGGGAAATTCCTTTTTCATTAGGATCTTTTATATCCATGTCGAAGTTATTGTCATATTTGTAGATTAGTTCTGATATTTGTATTGGAACTTCTTCTTTTTTCAGAGTTTCAAAAGAAGAGCCAGTAATGGCATTATTCACTTTTTTAAATCCTTTTTGATGATTTGGATTATTTCGATTTATTATTTCATTTATTTGGAGCATTTCTTTTATACCAATGTGATTTTCATCTAAGGCATAAAGGAAAGCTGAAATGTGATCTGTTCTGGATTTTCGAACGCTATCTAATAGTGGCTTTCTTTCTATATATGTAGGGAAGAACATTGAAACTTTTTTTCCTGTTTCTTTTTCTAAAAAATTATTTTCTTCATCAAATACAATTAGTTCTAACATATCTTTATCAAATTCTTTAAATTTTTCGTTATATATATCATTTATTTCTTCTTGGCTTTCAAAATTTATTTTTGGTATCATTCCTTTATAGTAGGCCATATAAGTTACGAAATACTTATATTTATTTTTTATTTTTTCTTTTTCGTCGTCTGAAAGCATTTCAAATATTTCACTATTATCTTTTTTTAAAGAATTGATAATATCATTTGATTCTTCTAATTTTAAATCTTCTTTTTCTATTGAAAGTGATGTGTGAGTGAAAGTTTCACTATAGTTTTTAACTAGTTCTCTATATAGAGGTTCATCAAATTCAATTCCACCAAAAACATGTTTTTCCATAAACATCTCCCTTTTATCTATCATATTAGCACATTATTATTATTTTAACAAACGGATCATTGACTTAAAAAAACAAATTTAGTATCATGAAAAATAAGAAAGGAGTATCGATGATGAAGAAGAAAGGAAGTTCAATTGGTGGCGGCTTGCTGATATTTTTAATAGGCATATGTCTTTTATGGTGGAATGAAGGAAACAATGTTAAAAATATTAAAAGCGTAAATGAAGGACTTAAAAATTATAAAGATGTTAAAAGTACTAAAGTAGATAGCCAAAATGAAGGAAAATTAGTTGCGACTAATGGCAAATTAGTTTTTACTGAGGACGCCATTGATGGGGAATTTAATATTACTAGTAAAAGTTCAGTTTTAAAAAGAAAAGTTGAAATGTATCAATGGGATGAAGAATGTGAAACAGACGATAATGATAATAAAACTTGTACTTATAAAAAAGTGTGGAGTGATGATATTATAGATTCATCTAGTTTTGAAAAATCAGGACATGAAAATCCAACTAATAAGCTTTATGAATCCGAAAAATTTTATAGTTCGGGTGTTAAATTAGGGGCTTTTGAAATGACGAGTAATTTGCTTGAAAAATTATCTACTAAAAAACAAATTAAACAGTTAGATGAGGAAGTGGCTAAAAGTCATGAGATGACTATTGATCAAGCTTATTATACAAATGTTAAAGAAAATGCGGAAATAGGAGATATAAGAGTTAGTTTTTATGAAAATGATGCTGAATATGTTAGTGTGTTAGCTATGCAAAGTGATAATCATTTTAAAGTTTATAAAACTAAATATGGCAAAAATTTCTTTAATTTATATGAAGAAGAATATAATGGTTCTGATATGTTTAAGATTATTTCTAAACAAAATAATTTTGGCAAATGGTTATGGCGTATAGTAGGAACTTTACTTATAATAATGGGTGTTGGCTCTTTATTTGCACCACTTCAAAGATTAACTGGTGGAATTCCTATTTTGGGTTCTTTAGTTGGAACAGCAACAGGATTAGTATCATTCGTTGCTGGATTATCAATAAGTTTGATAATTATTGCATTAGCTTGGTTTAGATTTAGACCATTACTTTCAATAGTTCTTTTATTAGTAGCCGTTCTTTTGTTAGTATATTTAAAAACAAAAAATCTCAGAAAAAAAGAAATAAAAAGTGAATAATTTTTTGTCTCTTTTTCTGAGAATTTCTTATTTATTTTATTTATTTTTTGTTGCATTTTTAGATATATGATGTTATAATTGTTTTATAATAAGATAGGAGGAATATTATATGGAGAAAAAAAGAAATGGGCAGATAGCTGTAATTTTAGTGTTATCAGTAGCGATATTGTTTATGTCAATAGGTTTCGCAGCATTTTTTACTGATCTTACTATTAATGGTACAGCAACAGTTAAAGCTAATAGGTGGAGTGTTCATTTTGACGATGACTATGCTGAAACAACAGGCAGTGTTCAGGCAACTTCTCATACCGAATCTGATACGAATGTAACTTACACAGTTACTTTAAGTAAGCCAACAGACTTTTATGAGTTTACTATCACTGTAATAAATGATGGTAATTTTAATGCTAATTTAACTTCAATCACAATGCCAACACTTACTGCACAACAAGCAAAATATTTGACTCATACTGTTACATATAACGGTACAGATTATAATTCATCTCAAACAGGATTAGCTGTAGCTTTACCTTGTACTTCTGGTTCTAATACTAAAGTTTTAAAGGTTAGAGTTGCTTATATTCAACCTGAGTATAGTACAGATTTACCAACGACAGCTGATGCAACAGTAACTTTAAATGTAACTCTTCATTACGATCAAGTAGCTTAATATGTATTCCATCATTTAGATGGAATATACCTGTTTAAAGGGGTATTTATGAAAAAAAATGCGAAAATCATTTATGTTTGTGAGTTAATACTATTTATATATTTAATTTTGTTTGCAGTCTTAATAAATGTAGTATCGCCATTTTTCAAAAGTGTTTCCACAATAGTGATTCTTGTGGTTATACTAGCTTTGTTAATTGCTTTTTTTGGCATGTCAAAAGATAAAAATTATTTACGAGGAACATCAACTAGGATTGTTATTTCTGGGTTGATGGCTTTCTTTCTAATAATATATGCATTAGGTATTCTTTTAGGATTTAATAAAGGTTATATTTATAATGATTTTTTTACTTTAATGAAAAACATAATTTTTATTATATCTTTTACGGTGCTGCTTGAATTAATAAGATATTTAATTGCTAAAAATTCTTTCCAGAATGGTAGATTAATCTTTGTTTTTACTATTTTAAGTGCAATTCTTAATATATTGTTAGAAATAAATATGGGCGTTTTGTCAACGTATGAGGATAAATTTATTTTTTTGAGTAAAGTTATTTTTCCAGTTGTTGCTGGAGAAGCTTTGTGCAGTTTTATGACAGTTAAAACCGGAATGTTACCTAGTGTTGTATATAAATTGGTTATGAATTTATATATTTATATACTTCCTATTGTCCCTGATTTAGGAAATTATATTTATTCCGTTGCCAATATTCTTTTGCCATTTATTTTATATAGTGTTTTAAACAGAATAATTGTGCACTATGATAAAGAAAAAGAGCAATTAAGGAAGATTAATTTAGTTGTTTTTGTGACACCATTAATTATTCTGTTTTTGATTTTAGTAGCATTAGTTTCTGGAATTTTTAAGCATAGAATAATTGCGGTTGCTTCTAATTCAATGGCACCTACTTATAGACGTGGTGATGCTATTATATATGAAAAAGTAGATGTATCAAATTTAGAGGTTGGTCATATATTAGCTTTTAAGCGTGAAGGCCTTATAATAACACATAGAATTACAAAAATATGGAAACAAAATGGCAAATATTACTTTACGACAAAAGGCGATAATAATAAAGACGTTGACCTTTATACGCCAAAAGAGGAAGATGTCTTAGGAAGGGTTAGGATGACTTTTAAATTAATAGGTTATCCAACAGTTATAATAAATGAATATTTTGGAAAGGAGTAGAAAAATGAAAAAGTATAAGAAAAATAAGTTTTTTCAGTTTTTATTTCCTTTCCTTTTTATTATTGGAATAGTTCTTATTTTTTTTGGTTTTAGAGATCGAAAAATTGTTAATTTAAAGTATAAGGAAGATAATAAAATAAATTATAATGTTTACTTGAAACCTAATAGTTTTTTTGAAACGCCATATTTAGGTGAAAACGAAACATATATTGCTAGTTTGATAGATTATATTGATATTCATTTTCATTATGGAATAAAATATGATAAAAAGTTTTCGGGAAACTATAAATATAAATTTGTTGCTTTAGTTAGCGCTAATAAAAAGGATGCGAATGGTCATTATTGGCAAAGAGAATATAGTTTAACCGAATTTAAAAATTTTGATGCAGTTAATCAGGATTTTATAGCAATAGATGATAATGTTAAAGTTAATTATGGTACCTATAATGATATTTTAAATCAATTTAGAAAAGAATATGATTTAACAACACAGGGCGAATTAAAGGTTATTATGAAGGTAAGCAGTAATTTTCAGTTTACCGAAGTAAAAGAACCTGTAGTTGATGATAGTGAACTTAATTTATCAATTCCTTTGTTAGAACAAGCTTTAGAACTTTCTATTAATAAAGATGTTTCTAATGAAAGAGATGTTGTTTCTTTTGTTGAGAGTGATAATAGTATAATTTATATTTTCTTTAAAATTTTTGGAACACTTTGTATTATTTTTTCAATTGCTGGCTTTGTGATTGCTACAAAACGAGCAAGGGAATTTAGAAAAAACAATTTATATACGTTAAAACTTGATAAAATACTTAAAAATTATGACAGCATTATTGCTAACGTTAAAAAGCTTCCTAATATTAATGATTTCAAAAAAATAGAAATAAGTAGTTTTGAAGAACTTTTAGATGTTTATAGTGAAGTTAGAATGCCTATAAATTGTTATCAAGGAAGATATGAAGCTCTATTTGTTATAATTAATAATGAAACAGCATGGGTTTATAAGTTAAAAAGGTCAGACTTATCTGAAAAGAGTGATGACTATGAAGAAGATTAATTTAAATAATAACGATAAAAAAACTATTAATATTAATATCTTTATGTCGGTATTGATTGTAGTTGTTTTATCGTTTATTTCTGTTGGTTATGCTTTATATGGTCAGAATTTAAGTGTGAGTGGTAATATTGGTTTTGGTCTTCAGGGTAAGATTGCGATTACTGATGTTACATTAACTTCATCTACTAATGTTAGATCCGACAGTATTCCATCTTTTACTGATGATAGTGTTGATTTTAATTTGACTTTTGAAAAAGCTGCTGGGTCAACAGATCCGAATTATCAAGCTGTTTATGAAATTACGATTTCTAATGGAACATTTTATGATTTTGAGTTTAATTTAGCAAATTTTCAACCAATTATAACTAATTCTCATGGAATAAATGTTGATCCGTCTTTTTTATCTACTTCTTTAAGTGGTATAAATATAGGGGATATGATTCCAGCTGGCGAGGATGTTACTTTTACGTTAACTTTGGATTTTAGACCTGACGTTGACGATACTTATTCAGTTAGTGGTGATATGGAAACAGAATTGGTAGAAGAACCACATGGGAGTCTTTTGGGATCTGTCCCTGAAGGTGCGCAAGGTGATTTGAAGGAAAGTTTAGGACATGATATTGTCTCTTTTACAGTAACAGTTATTAATTCTTATCAATCAAGTAGAACTTTTAATATAAATATTGCTGATACGAGTCATTTTCAACTTACTAATTCTGATGGTACTCCGCTTAGCAATTTTACAATAGCTGGAGGAACAACAGACACATATACTTTTTATGTAAAAAGAGTTAATGGAGCAATTTTTGGTGCTTCAAGTTTTACTACAGGAATTTATCTTTCTTATTCAGAAAATTCTAATGTTCCTTGCGGGAACGTTACTTTATTTGTTGATGAAACGCAAATTGATGATACGACACCGCCACAAATTAGTGATGTAACTGCTGTTCAAAATAATGCGACAAGTAGCACAACTACTAATGATACGGTTGGTTCAGTTACTGTTTCTTGGAACGGCGAAGATGCTGAATCTGGTGTAAAAAAATACTATGTTATTGTGAAAAATTCTAAAGGATCAACAACTTATGAAACTACTGACAACACACCATCTTTAACGATTACGGGGCTTATAGATGACAGTAATTATACTTTCAAGGTTTATGGTGAAAACAACGATAATTATAAGCCTAACGATAGTCAAATAGCTGTTGATTCGACAAGTCCTGGTGTTTGTTCAATGTCTACATCTTATTCATTTGATTGGCGTTATACAGTTGCATTTTCATCTGACACAAATAATATGCGAGAGTTGTCAACCACAGCCGTAAATAGGGGATATAATTATACCGTGACTCTTAGAGCCTCTAATAATTATAATCTTCCTAGTTCATTAAATTATGTAACCATGGGTGGGAATGAAATTACTTCTACCTCTGGGACAGAAACAGGACATTATAAATATACAAGTAGTAGTGGTTCTTTTAATGTATATGGGGTTACCGGAGATATTGTATTAAAACTAACACCAACAAGAAGTGGTGGATGTTAATAAAAAACACTATTTTTTATGAATAGTGTTTTTTTTGATAATCAAAAAAGCGGTTATTATAAAGAGAAAAATGCTGAAAATTTGGTTTGAGGAAATTAGTTCTTTAATGTGACTATACCTTAGAAAATCTAAGGAAAATTTAAGGATTGAAATTAAAAGTAAAGTGATATAAGAAATGTTTTTTTTGTTTTTATTTGTATTACAGAAAAGAAATAAAATAAAAAACACGAAAGATTCTAATAACTGTATAGGGAATAGGGGAATATTTAATCCATGAGGGTAGGTTACGCTGAAAGGTCCATTATAAGGAATGCCATAGCAACACCCAACAAAGAAACATCCAATTTTTCCGAAACTATAAATTAGCGGTAATGAAAGAATTGAATATTTAATTATTTTTTTATCTGAAGGATATATTTTTTCATAAATTAATGGTGATATGATAACGCCAATTAATCCCCCATATGAGGAAAGACCACATTCTAAAAACTTTTTTTTAAAGCCACTTACAACAAATGTGTAAGTTTTAGCAGACATATAGGTGATAATGAAGAAAAATATAAAAAAAAGTAGGATATTTTTTTTAGATATATTTTCATTTTTTAATGCAAAAAAAACATATAAAATGCCAATGATAATTGAGAAGGACATCATTATTTTATAAAAAGGAAAAGGAATGTTATGTATTATCATATTATCACAACTTTCTATTTGAATTTTATCACAAAACTAGTTTTAAAACAATATTTTTTTATAATCGAAATTATGTGTATATTAGCTTTTTTGTGTTGATTATAAGTGATTATTTGTATGTAAACTAGGTTCTTGGAAATATAATTAATATATGATAAAATAGTTTTGATAAAAAGAGGCTATAATGAAATCTGGTTTACCAGTGTAAGAAAAGGAGATATGCGATGATTTTACTAGATGGAAAAAAAGCCAAAATAAGTATTTTAGAAGAATTAAAAGAGGAATTATTAAAACTTGATAGAAAATTAGGATTAACAGTTATTCAAATTGGTGATGATCCAGCCAGTAATGTTTATGTTAGGAATAAAGGTAAGATGGCCAATGATTTAAATTATAATTTTAATCATATAAAACTTGATGATGACATTACTGAAGAAGATGTTTTAGCTTTAATTAATAAGCTTAATAATGATGATATAGTTGATGGTATTTTAGTTCAAATGCCTATACCTAAACATTTAGATTCTAAAAAAATTCAAAACGCGATTATTTCAGTTAAAGATGTTGATGGACTTACTGATATAAATATGGGTAAGCTTGCTCATGGAGTTGATTCTTTGGTCCCTTGTACAGCCATGGGAATATTAGATTTATTAAGATTTTATAACTTAGATGTTGAAAAGAAAAATGTAGCTATTGTTGGTAGAAGTGATTTAGTTGGTAAACCTTTAGCAAGTTTATTAACTAATAATAATGCGACTGTGACTTTGTGTCATTCTAAAACAGAAAATTTAAAAGAACATACGAAACTTGCGGACATATTAGTAGTAGCCGTTGGAAAACCTAAGTTAATAAATGATGAATATATAAAAGAAGGAGCAGTAGTAGTCGATGTTGGAATAAACCGTACGGAAGAAGGTTTGGTTGGTGATGTCGATTTCGAAAAGGTTAAAGATAAGGTAAGTTATATTACACCAGTTCCTGGAGGAGTTGGTCAAATGACTGTAGCGGAACTTGGTAAAAACACATATAAAGCACATGTGCTTAGAAAGAAAAAATTGTAGATTTATTTAAGATTGAGGATAATAAAAAGGAAAATATTAAGATTGATAAAATTTTAAAATAAGAGAGCAAGATTTTTAAATCTTGTTTTCTTATGCTATAAATGTTAGAATATTTTTAGTTTTAGAAAGGAGGCTTTCCATGTTTGAACTTGTATCAAATTTTAAACCAACTGGTGATCAGCCAGAGGCTATAAAAGAGTTAGTTGATGGTGTGCGTGAAGGGAAAAGGCAGCAGGTCCTAAAAGGGGTTACTGGTTCTGGTAAAACCTTTACAATGGCTAATGTTATAAAAGAACTTGGCAAACCTACTTTAGTTTTAGCGCACAATAAGACCTTAGCAGGACAACTTTATGCAGAGTTTAAAGAATTATTTCCAAACAATCATGTATGTTATTTTGTATCTTATTATGACTATTATCAACCAGAAGCATATGTGGCTAAGACTGACACATATATAGAAAAAGACGCTTCTATTAATGATGAAATAGATGAGCTTAGACATTATGCTACGGCATCACTTTTAGCTCATAAAGATGTTATTGTTGTTGCTTCAGTTTCTTGTATTTATGGTATAGGTGAAATCGAAGATTATAAAGAAAAAGTATTATTTTTAAATGTTGGTGAAAATGTTAATAGAGATAAAATACTTGAAAAATTAGTTGATATGCTTTATGAACGAAACAATATTGATTTAAAAAGAGGAACTTTTAGAGTTAGAGGAGATATTTTAGAAATTGTTCCCATAGGACAACATTCACATGGAATTAGAGTTGAGTTTTTTGGGGACGAAATTGATAGAATTTCAGAGTTTGATTTAGTAACGGGATCATTAATAACTGATAAGAAATCATATACTTTATTTCCTGCAAGTCATTTTGTAACAAGTGAGGATAAGCTTAACGTCGCTATTGAAAGAATAAAAAATGAACTAGATGAGCAGTTAAATAAATTTAAAAGTGAAAATAAACTTTTAGAGTATCAAAGATTAAAAGAGAGAACTAATTATGATATAGAAATGCTTAGTGAAACAGGGTTTTGTAGAGGGGTTGAAAATTATTCTAGGCACTTAGCTTTAAGAGAAGCTGGAGTTGCCCCAACCACTTTAATAGATTTTTTTGGTGATGATTTTTTACTTTTTGTAGATGAATCTCATGTTACATTACCTCAAGTTAAAGCAATGTATAATGGAGATAGAATGCGTAAGCAAGCGTTAGTTGATTATGGGTTTAGACTTCCTAGTGCTTTAGATAATAGACCGCTTACTTTTTCAGAGTTTGAAAAAAAATTAGATAACGTTATTTATGTTTCCGCAACACCAGGTGATTATGAAATAGAAAAAAGTTCTAATAGGGTTATTGAGCAAATTATAAGACCAACCGGATTACTTGATCCAGAAATAGAGGTTAAACCAACGAAAAATCAAATTGATGATTTGGTTGAGCAAATACATAAGCAAAATGAGAAAAATGAAAGAACCTTGATAACTACTTTGACTATTAGAATGGCTGAAGAACTTACGGTTTATCTTAAGGATTTAGATATTAAAGTTGCTTACTTGCACAATGAAATTAAAACTTTAGAGAGATTGCAAATAATTCATGATTTGCGTAGTGGCAAGTACGACGTAGTTGTAGGAATAAATTTACTTAGAGAAGGAATAGATATACCGGAAGTTAGCTTAATTGCGATAATGGATGCGGATAAACAAGGGTTTTTAAGAAGTGAACGCAGTTTAATTCAAACAATAGGAAGAGCGGCCAGAAATGCTTCTGGAAGAGTAATTATGTATGCTGATGAGGTTAGTTCAGCTATGGATGTTGCTATTAAAGAGACAAATAGACGAAGAAAAATTCAAGAAGAATATAATGAAAAGCATGGCA
The DNA here is from genome assembly GCA_017513865.1 of Bacilli bacterium. GTDB lineage: Bacteria > Bacillota_I > Bacilli_A > RF39 > UBA660 > Coprosoma. The sequence goes on from JAFWMN010000006.1 coordinate 114,868, forward strand.
TTGTTCCTAAGACGATTGTTAAAGCAATTAGAGAAGTTATTTCTAATAATATAGAAATTAAAGAAAAGAAACAAAAGATATCTAAGAAAGATCGCAATCTTATGATGATAAATATTGAAAAAGAAATGAAAGAAGCGGCCAAAAATTTAGACTTTGAAAGAGCTATGGAACTTCGTGACATATTATTTGAAATGAAGAGTGAATAAGCCTCAAATTGACAAAAACCCCTAAAATGGTATAATTTTATTAGCAATTTCTGAAAAGGGGGTTAGAAAAAGTGGATGAGAATCTTGTTAGAGAGATATGTAAATATATTATTAGTAATATAAATGATGATGTATCGCTTTCGTTTATTGCTGAAGAATTTAATTATAATATGTGTCATGTGGCCCGTAAATTTAAGGATTATACGGGATTTACGATAACGGAGTTTATTAATGAGTGCCGTGTTTATAATACAATTGATCCTCTTGTTTTTACGGATGACACTATACTTAATATAGCTTTAATGCATGGTTTTAATAATCAAGAATATTATTCAGAAAAATTTAAAGATGTAATAGGAACATCACCACTTAGATTTAGAAAAGTGTTTTCTATCTTGACACAGCAGGCTTGTGAAAGTACCGATCTTGACGAATTAAAAACTATAAGAGAAGAATTCGAGAAATTAAAAGAGTATCAAGAATACTTAAATGGTGCTTCGCTTGATTTTGTTTCGAAAGAAGAAAAAAGAATGGAAAAACCAAAAATTTTAAAACTACAGTAATGTAGTTTTTTTGTCAATTTTGTTTAAAAAATAGTGTGTTTTCTGTGTTATATTTATTGTCAGAAAGGAAACTTTCTAAGGGGGAATATAAAATGGAAACGATTGAAAAATTAAAATTACTAAAAGAAAAACTTTGTGAACAAGAAAAAGTAGAGAAACCTGCTTCTAAGGAAAAACCTAAAATAAAAAAGATAGGAACATTAAAAGATGGAAGACGACTTTTTGAAAAATCCCAATCCTAAAAAAATCAAATTAGACGAAGATTTGTCTAATGAGGAACTTTGTAATAAAGTTCTTGACGATCTTCTTTCTTTAACTGGTTTGAATTCTGTTAAAAAAGAGGTTATAAAACTTGCTCATTATTTAAAGTTTTTGAAAAAAGTAAGTTCAAAAGCAAATCTTGATAAGCTCAACTTACATATGGTTTTTAAGGGAAATCCAGGAACCGGAAAGACAACTGTAGCTAGAATTATGGCAAATATTCTTTATTATTTGGGCTATTTAGAAAATGATGAGATAGTGGAAGTAACACCGACAGATTTTATCGCGGGATACCTTGGTCAAACGGGTATAAAAACAAAAAAACTTTTAGAAAAGTGCCGTGGGGGTCTTATATTTATAGATGAGGCTTATAGTTTTAATAAAGGAAAAGACGAAGGTGATAATTCTTTTGCTGGAGAAGCTATTGCGGAGATAATCAAGGAAATGGAATCTAAAGAAACCGTATTTATCTTTGCTGGATATGGTGATGAAATGGAAGAATTCATTAATTTGAATCCTGGTATTAGATCCCGCATCGGCTATCATATTGATTTTGAAGATTATTCTGAAGAAGAGCTTTTACAAATATTTTTTTCTAAATTGGAAAAAACTGGTTTTTCTTTATATGAAGATGCAGTTGAGGAGGTAAAAAAAATAATAAAAACCAAATCTCACGAAAAAAACTTTGGTAATGGTAGAATGATAGATAATTTATATAACAAATTACTTTTAGAACATGCAATGATTAACTGTGATGAGATTGATGAAGACAAATTATTAACTATTTCTAAAGAGGCAGTCTTAAATATTGAATTTAAAGGAAAGGCGGCGACTTATTTTGACTAATATATTTGAAAACAAAATATATCAAAAACTAATTGATAATAGAATTATATTTTTAAATGGTGAAATAGATGATGAGTCGGCAAGCATGGTTGTTGCCAAGCTTTTGTATCTAGATTCTATAAGCCATGAAGATATAGTAATATATATTAACTCTCCAGGAGGAAGTGTGACGAGCGGGCTTATGATATATGATACTATCAAATACTTAAAATCAGATGTTTCGACTATTAGTATAGGGTTATCAGCTTCGATGGCTTCAATTTTACTTATGTCGGGAACGCATGGTAAGCGAAAAATCCTTCCACACGGAAAAGTAATGCTTCATGAACTTTCAACAACAACGGGGGGAAAAATTTCCGATATTTTAGTTGCGGCTAATGAAGCAAAAAAAACGAATGAAATTCTCACAAAAATAATTTCTGAAAACAGCAAGTTAAATTATGAGCAGATTAAAGATAATTTAACCAAAGATTTATGGCTTGATAGTAATAAAGCTTTAGAATATGGCATTGTTGATAAAGTTATTTGCTAAAAAGTGAATTTACTAATTCACTTTTTTAATATTTTATTAATAATATGATATAATTGTTAATAGGTGGAATTATGAAAGAAAATTTAAAAAAATTATTTACTTTTTTTATAAAATTAGTCGGATATACTGTTATACTTATGGCAACTGCACTTATATTTCAAAACACGATATATATAGATAATTCAAATTACGGATTATGGTGTTTTGTGGCAGCAGTACTAGTTTTTTTACTGAATGTGACAATAAAGCCATTTTTGGTGTGGCTTACAATTCCAATAACGGGAATTACTTTGGGATTATTTTATCCTTTTATCAATTTAATTATATTAAAAATAGTTAGTATTATATTAGGAAGTCATTTTATAATATATGGTATTTTATATGCGGTGTTTGCTTCAGTTTTAATATCGTTTTTGAATATTTTATTGGATGAACTTGTTTTAAAAAAAATAGAGGGGAAATAATATATGAAATCAGTTATTGATTTGGGTTTTGTTTCTATTCATATTTATTCTTTATGTATTTTAATAGGTGTTTTACTATCTTTTTATTTAATTTTAAAAGAGAGCGAAAAGCATGGCTTTGATAAAGAAAAAATTTCAGATTTGCTTTTTTATACGATTATTTTTGGAATAATAGGTGCGAGATTATATTATTGTTTATTTAATTTAGATTATTATTTATCTAATCCTTTTTCTGTTTTGAAAATATGGGAAGGGGGATTAGCTATACATGGAGGGATTATTGCTGGATTAATTACTATTTTTGTATATGCCAAAAGACATAAATTAAACGTTCTTTGGCTTTTAGATTTTATAGTAGTTGGTTTAATAATTGCTCAAGCTATTGGTAGATGGGGAAATTTCTTTAATGGTGAGGCTCATGGGTCACTTACGACATTGTCTCATTTAAAAGGAATGAATTTACCTAGTTTTATTATTAAAGGAATGAAAATTGATGGAGTTTATTATATCCCAACCTTTTTATATGAGTCTTTATGGTGTTTACTAGGGTTTATAATAATGATTTTAGTAAGACATAAAAAGAATATAAAAATAGGATATTTAACTGGTTTTTATTTTATTTGGTATTCTTTAGAAAGATTTTTTGTTGAAGGAATGCGTACAGATAGTTTAATGTTAGGTTTATTTAAAATCGCGCAAATAATCTCTATTATTATGTTTATATGTGGTATTGTTATATTTATATATAGTTTTATTAATTCTTCAAACTATAATAAAAAACTTGAAAGGAATGATAAAAATGACTAAACTTGCAGTTTTAGGGGGAGGAACAGGTCTTAGTATATTACTTAGAGGTCTAAAAAAACTTCCTTTTGATATTTCTGCGATTGTTTCTGTTTGTGATGATGGTAGTAGTACCGGAAGACTTAGAAAAGAATTTAATACGCCAGCTGTTGGGGATATTAGAAAAGTTCTTATAAGTTTGTCAGAAAATGAAGAAACTGTTAAAAAATTACTTGATTATCGTTTTGATACTTCTAGTGATTTGGATGGACATGCGCTTGGGAATTTATTATTAACTGGAGCAGATCATGTTGCTGGAAATATGTCAGGTGCTATTGAGCTGATTAATTCTTTACTTAATTTAAAAGGTAAAGTGATCCCGTTAACTGAGGAAAATGTTACCTTGGTAGGCAAAATGTATGGGGGAAAAACTGTTGTTGGTGAACATAACATAACAGAATCTAAAGAAAAAATAAAAGATGTTTTTTATAAAAAAATGCCTAAAGCAAACGAGGAAGTTTTAGAAGCAATTAAAGAAGCAGATGCTATTATCCTTAGCATGGGAAGTTTATTTACTAGTATTATTCCAAATTTGATTTGTAAAGATGTAGTTAAAGAAATAGATAAATCGACTGCAAAAATAATATATGTTTGTAATATTATGACGCAGCCGGGAGAAACAGATGATTTTTCGGTTACAGATCATGTAAAACTAATAAACAAGTATTTAGGAAAAAGGAAAGTTGATGCGGTTGTTTTAAATAACGGTAGTATTTCACCAGAAATTATAAAAAAATATGAAACAACGGAACAAAAAGATTTAGTTAAAGTAGACCGTGAAAAAATAAATAAAATGAATGTTGATATTATTGAAAATGATTATATTTTAATTGAAAACGAAATTATTAGACACAATGCATTAAGGGTTGCTATTGATGTTATTTCATATTTGTTAGATTAGAGGGTGATTACATGTCATTTACGGGAGAAGTTAAAGATGAAGTAAGCAAATTAGAATTTATGGAAGCGGAGAATATTTCTGAACTTTCAGCTATTGTAAATTCTTTTTATGATTTTTCAGGGCAAATTAAAATAATTACTGAAAACAATAGTGTTGCCCGTAGAGTATATTCACTTTTTAAAGAAATTTATCATGTATATCCTAGTGTTTCGGTTAGAAAAGGGTATAATTATAGTCGTAAACTTTTATATATTGTTGAAGTAAAAAATAATGTTGACCGTATTTTAAAATCTTTGGGTATTACAAAATCTTTGCCAGAAAATTTTATTTGGTCTGATGAAGATCTTGTTAGAGCTTATTTACGAGGGTTGTTTTTGGTGTGTGCGAGTGTGAATGATCCAAAAAAATCAAGGTATCATTTAGAATTTAATTTAAATGATTTAAAATATGCTAAATTTGTTCAAAAATTATTAAATGGTTTTAATTTGAATAGTAAGGTTTTACACCGTGATAATAGATTTATGGTTTATATTAAAGAAGCCGAAAAAATAAGCGATTTACTTAGAGTAATAGGGGCAGTTAAGGCTGTATTATATTATGAAGATATTAGAATTTATCGTGATCATAAAAATATGACAAATAGATTAAACAATTGCGAACAAGCTAATGTCGATAGAATAATTGAAACAGCAAATTCACAAGTAAAAGATATAGTCTTTTTAGAAAAAAATGACGCTTTTGATCTTTTAAGTGATAAAGAAAAAGAAGTGGCAATTTATAGAAAAAAATACCCCGACGCATCATTATTAGAACTTAGTCAGATAATAAGTTTGGAAACAGGTAATAAAATTACCAAGTCTGGTTTATATCATAGATTTAATAAGATTAAAAAATTCGCTGTGAGAATTAAAAACAAAATGAAATAATTTTGTTTTTTTTATTGTTAAAAAGTGGCATTTATGTTATCCTTATAATAGGTGATAGTATGAAAAAATATGTTAAATTTATATTTATATTTATATTTTTGATGATTGTGGGAATTTATAATGGAAGTGCGTTAAGTGATTCTGTTCATGTTCCTAATTATGAGAATTATAGATATATTATGGAAACTGAAAGTTTTGCGAACGGATCTAATAGACCGGTAATTTTTACTATTGGCGGTACAGATTATTTTTGTTCACATCTTCATTTAACTGAACCATGGGATAGAAATTGTTCTAAAATGTCTTTAAATGATAGTAATCCTGGTGATGGTCATTGGTCTCATCCAATGGCAGCAGCTATTGGTAAATTAGTTCAATATGTTTCTGAACATAAAACAGATGAGAATTTATATTATTTTGAAATCGCTACAAACCAATTCATTAAAAATAAAGGTGAGGGAGATAATGACAACTCTACAAATGGTGCTGGACCAACATCTACTTATGATAATTTTATGGATCTTATGAATACTGAGTATAATAGGGTTAAGAATTTTGCGGCACCAACTATAACAATGACAGCTTTTACCCTTTCTAATAATAACTATACTTCAACTATAACTGTTTCTGGTTGTGAAAGTTGTGAAGTTGCAGTAAGTCCTAGTAATAAAGGAACATTATCTCATACAAGTGGTAGTAATGGTAATGGAAGTTATACTTTAACTGTTCCAGCAAGTGGTATTACAGCTGGTGCTAAAACAACATTTACGGTAACAGCTACTGACACTTTAACAGCTAGAATAGCTCGTAACTACAACTGTGGTGAAAACGTTCAAACAATCACACCTTTAGGAACTGAAGGATATAGTACTTCTAAAAATGCATCAGCAACAAAAGATATTGAAAGATCTAAAATAATATTTAATAAAAAAGCAGCTGACACTAACGAAGTGCTTACTGGTGGTTCATTCGAATTTACTAAAAATAATACGGTAGTTGAAACTATTACTGTAGGGAATAAAACTTATCAAGATTTAGCTTTTGGAACTTATTGTATGGAAGAAAAAGAAGCACCAGAAGGTTATGTTAATGCTAAAGAAAAGAAATGTGTTACTCTTTCTAGTTCTAATCTTAATGCGACAATTACTATTTTTGATGATTTAACTTCAATTAAAATCAAAAAGATTGACGAAAACACAAAAGAAGCTTTAGAAGGGGCTAAACTAGTAATAGTTGATGAAGATGGTGAAGTTGTTAGTACAATTAACGATGAAGAATGTTCTTGGACTTCTGACGACGATTATGTATCGTTCTTTGGAATTCCAGTTGGAACATATTATATAAAAGAGCTAGAAGCCCCAGATGGCTACGAACTTATGCAAAATCAAGTAGAGTTTACAATAAATGAAGATGGATCAGTTGTAACTTCTAAAGAAGAAGATTTATCAGACGATTCAATTGTAATTGTTAAGAATAAATTAACTAAAGTTGATATTAGTAAGCAAGACGCGACTACAGGAAAAGAACTTCCAGGAGCAAAATTACAAATTTTAGATGCTGATGGCAATGTGGTAGAAGAGTGGACTTCTACAGATACTCCACACCGCGTTGAAGGGCTTAAAGCAGGACACTATTATTTAAAAGAAACAATTGCTCCTGCCGGTTATGAAAAAACAGAAACAACGGTAGAATTTGTAATATATTCTGATGGTTCTACAAAAGAAGTAGTTATGAAAAACGAACCAATAAAAGTTAAGGTTCCATCAACTGCTAAAAATATTTCGCTTATTTTAGCAGCAGGCGGCATTATATTTGTAGTTGTTGCCGGAACAATATTCCTTTATCAAGAAGGAATAATAAAATCATCTAAGAATAAAAAATAAACAGGTTTTCCTGTTTTTTTCTTTTTAGATGAGGACAAGTTTAATAAAATATAGTATAATGTTATAAAGGGTGATAATCGTGCAAAAATTCTTTGAAGATTTTACAAAATTGATAAAAAAACATGAACAAATTATTATTATGACACATTCTATACCTGATTTGGATGGTATGGGTAGTGCAATTGTTTTAAATGAAATTTTAAATAAATTTAACAAAGAGAGCTATATTGTTGCCCCTAAAAAAATGATAAGAAATTCACTTAATAAAGCTATTAAATATGTGAACGATGAAGGTTATCTAATTCCTTTTAAACATGAAAAATATATAAATTTTGACAAGGCTTTACTAATTATTTTAGATGTTTCAGAACCAGAGCTTTTAGAGTGTGAAGAACTTATTAAAAGAGGGTATGATACGGTTATAATTGATCATCATTCGTTAAATGAAAGAACTATTCGCGATGCAGATCTTTTATACTTAAATGATGAAATGTCTAGCATTGTCGAAGTTATTACTAATTATATAAAATATTTAGAATTTAATGTTGATAAAATTTTTTATACAATATTATTAACTGGTATATTTATAGACACGAATTATTTTAATTTAAAAACGACGCCAAAAACGTTTGAAACAGCTAGTTATTTACTTGAAAGAGGTGCGAATTTAAATGTAAAACAACAGATTCTTAAAGAAAATTTAAATGATGTTTTGGAGCGTTATTCTTATATTGAAAAAATGATTAAGATAGACGAAAAGGTTTATCTAAGCATTATTGATGATAAATTATGTACAAATGTCGATGTGGCTAAGTTGGCTGATGAAATGCTTAAATTCTTTGAGGTAAAAGTAGCTTTAGCTATAGGAAAGAAAAATGATGAAGAAATTCTTGTAAGTGCAAGATCTCTTGGCGAAGTTGATGTATGTGAATATATGAGAAAACTTGGTGGTGGGGGTCATTTGGCCGCGGCAGCTGCTTTAGTAGAATCTAACAATTTTGAAGAAGTTATTGAAAAATTAAAAAATATTATTAAGGGGGAATAATATGCGTGTAATTTTACTTGAAGATGTGAAGAAGCAAGGAAAAAAAGATGATATTATAACAGTTAAAGATGGATATGGAACATACCTTATCAACAATAAAAAAGCAATTTTGGAAACTAAAGGTAGTGCAAAAGTATTACAGAAGCAAACGGAAACGAGAGCTTTAGAAGAAAATTTACTTATAAGAGATTGCGAAGAACTTAAGAAAAAACTTGAAAAAATGGTATTAAAATTCAAAGTTAAAACAGGATCTAATGATCAAGTTTTTGGTAAAATAAGCTCTAAACAAATCGCTGAAGAACTTAATAATAAAGGAATAAAAATAGATAAGAAAAAAATTAAGATTGCTGTTCCTATAAACAATTTAGGAACGACCAATGTAAAAATAAATTTACACAAAAAAGTGGAGGCAACTTTAAAAATCGAATTACATAAGTAGGTGATACAAATGAATGAAAAATCTATGCCACAAAAAATTGATGCGGAGCAATCAATCCTTGGTTCAATGTTTTTAAGTGAACGAGCATTAGAAAAAATAATAGAGACTTTAAATAAAGATATGTTTTATTTAGATTCTCACAAAAAAATATTTGAAACCATTAAAAATTTGGCTGATAATAAATCCCCCATTGATATTACAACAGTTACAGCAGAACTTGACCGAAAAAAACTTTTAAATCAAGTTGGCGGCGTTGAATATTTAACGCAAATTATTAGTTCTGTTCCAACCGCTGCTAATGCTGATGAATATATGAAAATTGTCGAAGAAAAGTTTTTGCGAAGAAACTTAATTGAAGCGGGAACAGATATTGCCAATAGCGGGTTTTCTTCAACGGAAGATATTGGCGACATATTAGATGAGGCTGAAAAGAAGATATTTGATGTAATAAGAAATAGAAGAGGAAGCGAATTTAAAACTATTCAGGATGTCCTATTTAAAACACAGGCCGATTTAGAAAAATTAGCTTCTTTAAAAGGTGATATTACTGGAGTTCCAAGTGGATATTATGATATAGACAAGTTAACTTCTGGTTTCCATGAAAATGAACTTATTATTTTGGCTGCGCGTCCTGCCATGGGTAAAACAGCTTTTGCTTTAAATATGGCTGTTAATATGGCTTTAAATGCTAAAAAAAGTGTAGCTTTGTTTAATATGGAAATGGGGGCTGAACAGTTAACATCGAGAATGCTTTCTTCGGTTGGTCAAATAGAAGGTTCGAAACTTAGAACTGGTAGGCTTGAACATCATGATTGGAAGCGAATTAATGAAGCTATTAGTAGACTAGCTGATACAAAGATGTATATTGATGACACTCCAGGTATTACTGTGAGCGAAATGCGTGCTAAGTGTAGGAGACTTGCAAATTCTGAAGATGGACTTGATGTTGTAATTATTGACTATTTACAATTAATTAGTGGTTCGTCAAAATATGTTGGGCAAAGGCAGCAAGAAGTGTCAGAAATTTCAAGATCTTTAAAAACGATGGCGATGGAGCTTAATATTCCAGTTATCGCTTTAGCGCAGCTTTCACGTAGTGTTGAAGGTAGGGAAGAAAAAAGACCGTTACTTTCAGATTTAAGAGAATCTGGTTCGATAGAACAGGATGCTGATATTGTTGCTTTCCTTTATCGTGATGATTATTATAATAAAGAAGCGGCGATTGATGAGAATACTAGCAAAAGTGAATTTATAATCGCGAAACATCGTAATGGACCAACAGCTACTGTTAATTTAGTATTTAAGCGAAATACTAGTTCATTTTTCAATATGGAAAATAGTGAGCAGGTGGTGTGATGAAAAAAGTCATAGTTATATTTGTTGTTTTTATAAGTGTTTTTACTTGTGGCTTTGGGTACAGTAAAAATACAACACCAAACACGTTTTATCAAATTTATTTAAATGAAGACCTTCTTGGAGTAGTAAAATCTAAAAAGGCTTTGGAAGATTATATTGATAAAAATGGTGAATATTATAAAAGAAAATTTGGCGTTTCAAAAATATATTCACCTAAAGGGTTAATTGTAAAAAAAATAAATACTTATAATAATAAAGTTGATTCTGTTTCATCAATATATAAAAAAATAAGTAAAAAGGCAGATTTTACTATTTTAGGATATGAATTTAAAATAAAGAAACATGCTGATAAAGATAAAATAGAAGTACAAAGTGTATATGTGTTAAAAAAGAAAACTTTTAGTGATGCGGTTAATGCTTTAATTACAACTTTTATTGGTGATGATAGATATACAGCTTATGTCGATGATACTCAAGTTAATATAGAATCTACTGGGGAGAACATCCAAAGTGTTTATATTAATGAAGATATTACAGTTAGAAAAACAAATATACCAGTTACTGAAGTTATTTATACAGATTATAACGATCTTGCTCATTTTTTACTTTATGGTAAAAATAACAAGGAAATGATATATGAAGTAAGAGCTGGCGATACGGTTGAGAGCGTTGCTTTTAATAACAAAATCAGCCCAGAAGAAGTGTTAATTTCTAATGTGGATTTAAATAGTAAAAACAATTTACTTTATCCAGGACAAAAATTAAAAATATCAGAAACAAATCCGCAAATTGGAATTGTTGAAGAATCTTATGTTGTTAAAGATATTGATAGCCAATTTACAACAGAAGAGCGTTATGACAATAATCTCGTGGTAGGGCAGGACAGAGTTATACAAGAAGGGGTTAAAGGCCTTGACCGAGTTTCGCAAAAGGTTAAAAAAATAAATGGAACGATAGTTTATGTTGACCCTAGAGGGAAAGTGGTTCTTAAGGATCCTGTAAGTAGAATAATTGTTAAAGGTAATAAAATTGTACCTGATGTTGGTAGTACTTCAAGTTGGGGTTGGCCAACAGATAGTGGATATACGATAAGTAGTGGATTTGTATGGCGTACTAATCCGGTTACTCATAGACGTGAATTACATGGTGGTCTTGATATAAGTGGTACTGGTTATGGTTCTAGAATATATGCTTCTAATAATGGACGTGTAGAGAAAGCAGAATATCATTATAGTTTTGGTAATCATGTAATTATTAATCATAATAACGGATATCTTACAGTATATGCGCATATGTCGAGAATTGCTGTTAAAAAAGGTGATGTTGTATCAAGAGGACAAGTTATTGGATATGTTGGAATGACCGGAGTTGCTACGGGGCCACATCTTCATTATGAAATATGGCGAGGATGTAATTATTGCCGAATAAATCCAATGACAATGTATCGATGAGAGTTTCGGTATTAGCTAGTGGTAGTAAAGGCAATTCAACATATATTGAGACTGAAAAGCTTAAATTTTTGGTTGATATAGGACCTAGTTGCGCATATATCGAAAGATCATTAAAAAGTATAGGTGTTAATCCTAACGATATTAAAATAATATTCTTAACTCATGCTCATGTTGATCATGTAGCTGGTCTTAGAGTATTTTTGAAAAAGTATAATCCGGTAGTTTATTTATCATCTAAAATGCACGAAGAATTGGGTTTGAAAATTGATAAATATATTTATATAAATAAGGAAACATCTATAGAAGATTTAAATATTATTACTATAAAAACATCGCATGATACTTCTGATTCTCATGGTTTTGTGTTTACTTGCAATAAAAAATCAATTGTTTATATTACTGATACAGGATACATAAATATGCGTAATTTTGATAAATTAAGGGGAAAAAGTTTATATATATTTGAAAGTAACCATGATATAAGAATGCTTAGAGAAGGGAAATATCCATATCATCTTCAGCAAAGAATATTAAGTGATAAAGGTCATTTGTCAAATAAAGATAGTTCATATTATTTATCAGAATTTATCGATAAGAATACTAAAAGGATTGTTTTGATTCATCTGAGTGAAGAAAATAATACTCCAGAAATTGCTTTGGAGACTTTGAAACAAACTTTAAAAAGCAAGAAAAAGAAGCGCCCAGAAATTATAATTGCTAAACAGAAGGAATGTACGGAGTTGATGGAAGTATGATAAAAATAATTTGTGTAGGAAAATTAAAAGAAAAATATTTTTCATTAGCTATAAATGAATATTTGAAAAGGCTTTATAAATATGTAAAAATTGAAATGCTAGAGATTCCTGACGAATCTAATGTAGAAAAAGCTGTAAAAGCGGAAGGAGAGAAGATTCTTTCAAAAATTAAAGATGATGAATATGTTATTGCATTGGATATTTCTGGAAAGAGTCTTTCTTCTTTAGAATTTGCTGCAAAAATAGATAAGATATTTAATACTAATTCTAAGCTTACTTTTGTAATCGGTGGTTCGTATGGTCTTTCAGGAGAAGTAAAGGAACGAAGCAACTATTTACTTTCATTTTCTAAAATGACTTTTCCACATCAAATGTTTAGAGTAATTCTTTTAGAACAGATTTACCGGGCATATAAAATCAACAACAATGAAAGTTATCATAAATGATGCCTGTAATTATAATATAATTTAAGAGAGGAGTCTGTGATGTTGTGAATAAAGACTTTATAAAAATTGATGTTAAAGATTTGGTTGATTGGCATGGAGGATATGGTGAGGGATGTATTGTTTCTGATAGAATAACAAAAGAAGGTTACAAAGTTGGATATATGTATAGAGAAAAACCCGATGAGGGAAGACCAGATAGTGGTTGGCGATTTTTGGCTGGCAACGAAGACGATGAATATATGAATGATCCTAATAATGCTCATATTTTTGCAGTAAACACAATATGTAATTATGATCCGGATATTATTCCTTATATTTTTTCTAATATTGGTAGTGTATATATTAGAATTAATGATAAGGAATTTATGATAGATAAAAAAGACCGAGAAATATTTATTGCAAGACAGAAAAGGTAATCATTAAAAGATTTGAGAGGTGATTAAATGAAAAAAAAGGGCATGTTACTTTTTGTTATATTATTTACTTTAGTATTTGCGATACTGGTTTCACTAAAATTTTTTGATAGAAATAAATTAGTTCAACTAAATAGTGAATTTAGTTTAGAAAAAAATCAATTAGTTAAAGTTGCTAATAGAGATTATACTAATATTAAACTGATTTCAATAACTGATACTTGTGATGACAGCATTTGTTCTTTTAACGAGAAGTTAGAGTACAAGCTTATAGTAAATGGTAAAGAATATAAGATAACTAATATACCAACAAGTATAGATGTTTATGAAAATGCAGTGTTGGAAATACTAGATGGTGATGAGGACAGATTGGTTTTGAAAGTTGTTGAAAAATAAAAAACTTATGTTTTTTATTTTTTTGTATATTTTTTTATAAATTTATTCATTATTAATTAGAGGTGAATTTATGAAAAAATGTGTAATATTATTAATAATTATTAGTTTGTTTTATATATCTATATCTAGCTTTTTTTCTAAGAAACTTGCGGTACCTAGCGATGCTTTAAGGATAAGAATAATTCCTAATAGTAATTCTAACTATGATCAATTAGTTAAAGGAAAAGTTAAAGATAAGTTAGAAGTTACTCTCTATGATTTACTTAGAAATGCTTCTAGTAGTGCAGAAGCCCGAAAAATTATAATTAATAATCTTGATTTGGTTGATAAAGATGTTTCCAAAATATTGTCTGGTGAAAATTATGGTTATAAGATTAAATATGGTTATAATTATTTTCCAATGAAAAGATATAAAGGAATAAAATATGAAGAAGGTTATTATGAGTCTTTACTTGTTACCTTAGGAAAGGGTGAAGGGGATAATTGGTGGTGTGTTTTGTTTCCGCCTCTTTGTTTAATTGAGGCTGAAGAAAATACAGAAATTGAATATAAATCTATGGTGAAAGAGTTGTTAGAAAAATATTTGTCTTAAATATAAGTGCTTCCCATATTATTTTATAGGAGGCTTTTTATGGACTTTGTTTTAGTAGTTTTGATGGCGGTTGGTTTAAGTATGGATGCTTTTTCATTATCACTTGCTTATGGAACTTTGAGTATTAATAAAAAAGATAAGTTTTTACTTTCATTAATAACTGGAACATTTCATTTTTTTATGCCGTTATTGGGTATGGCCACTGGCAATATAATTTTTAATTTTATTAAAATTAATTCAGATATTTTAGTTTTTATTATTTTGTTATTTATTGGTTTAGAAATGATTATTTCTTCTTTTAAAGAAAAAGAAATAAAATTAATGAAATTTTCAGAATTTTTTCTTTTTGCTTTGGCAGTTAGTATAGATAGTTTTTCTGTTGGCATTACCTTGACAAAAAGTATTGCCGGGGTCTTTTTTTCACCGGTTATATTTTCTTTTGTTAGCTTTCTATTTACCTATATTGGTTTATTTATAGGTAATAAAATTGCGAGATTACTTGGCAAAATAGCCCCAATCATAGGAGGTATTATTTTGATTGGGGTAGGAATAACCTATATCTTTTAATGTAAACCTTTTAATAAAAAATGAACTTATTTATAATTAAGTGATATAATATTATTAGGTGATTTATCTATATATGGAGGTGATTATATGGATAAAATAAAAGTTATAGGGGAGCAAACTTTGTCTGGCAAAATTTATATTAGTGGTGCTAAAAATAGTGCGGTAGCTTTGATACCTGCGGCTATACTTTCTGACAAAGCGGTTATTGATAGAGTTCCAAATATTTCTGATGTTAAAAGTTTAAGAGAAATTATGGAGTATTTGGGTGTTGAAACAAGAGTTAGTGATGGAAAAATGTTTGTTGATGCTACAAATATAGAAAATAGAGATATTACTAAAGAATATTCTACAAAACTTCGCGCCTCATATTATTTTATGGGAGCTTTGTTAGCAAAATTTAAAAAAGTTGTTATAAGCTTACCAGGTGGTTGTTCAATTGGCAAAAGATCTTTTGATTTTCATTTAAATGGGTTTGAAAAATTAGGAGCAAAAGTCACGGTTAACGAAGATATTTATACAATTGAAGCTGATAAACTGGTTGGGGCGGATATTCATTTGCCTTTTCCAAGTGTGGGAGCGACAGTTAATATTATGTTGGCAGCAATATTTGCTGAAGGGGTTACTACAATTGATAATGCCGCTTTCGAACCAGAAATTGGTAATGTTATTGATTTTTTGAACAGTGCTGGTGCTAATATTGTAGGAAAAGACACTTCAAAGCTTACAATTACTGGTGTTAAAGAACTAAGTGGTGGAAATATTAGGGTGATTCCAGATAGAATAGAAGCTGGAACTTATATTTTAGCTGGGGTTATGAATGGCAAAAATTTAGAAATATGTGATATTTGCCCAGAGCATTTAACAAGTTTTTTTGAAAAATTAAAAGAGATGGGTGCTGACTTTGAAATAAAAGGAGACACAGTCATTACTAATAAAGTAGCCCATTTAAAACCAGTAAATATTGAAACAGCTGCTTATCCAGGTTTTGCAACTGATTTGCAGCAACCAATAACAACTCTCTTACTTATGGCTGATGGTGTTAGTACCTTAAAAGAAACAATATATGAAAACAGATTTCAAAATACAAAATATTTAAATGAAATGGGCGCACACATTGAAATTACTGGAGATACTATAACAGTTTATGGTCCAACAAAATTAAATGGCAAAGTTGTTAAGACTAGTGATTTAAGAGCTGGGGCTGCGCTTATTCTAGCCGCTTTATCAGCTCACGGGGAAACGACGATTACTGATATAAAACATCTTTTAAGAGGATATAGTAACTTAATTCAAAAATTAACTAATGTTGGAGCTAAAATATGGCTTGAGGAAGAATAGAAAAAAATATTTTGAGTAAAATTAAGTAGATATAATCTACTTTTTTTTGAGGTGTGAAATGAAAAAATATTTGTTTTTGGGTTTTATTACAGTTATAACTTTTATTATATATTTAGTTAATGTCGACAATAAAGTGTATTATTTAGCTTTAGGTAATGTTAAATATAATAAAAATTCTAATAGGAGTTATTTTCTTTATGTAAAAGATTATTTAAAAAAAGAAGATATTTTAGAAAAATTCGTTAATATTTATTCTAAGGAAGATGTTAGAATAGCTGATATAATAAATAGTATTGAGAATAATAAGAAAACAAAGAATATAACTTTAAAAAACGCCTTAATAAAAGCAGATTTAATAACTTTAAATATAAGTGTTCAAGATATATATGATAGAATAAATAGAGAAGGTATAGATTATAACTATATATATGATTATATTGATGATTTACTAAAAGATATTGATAAATTATTTAGTTTGCTTAGACAATATTCTAAAGAAAAAATAATTTTTATAGGAAATTGTAGTAATATAAATAATGATGATGTAAAAGATGTTTTTGATTATTTAAATAGGTCTTATAAGAAAATGTGTGAAAAGTATGATATTATGTTTATAGATTTTGATGAAGTTAATTTTATAAGTGATGAAGTGATTGCTAATAAGATTATTCATTTGATCAATAAAAATATGTCTAAGTCTTGATTTTTAAAAAAATGTTTGCTACAATATATTCGCTTATGAATTTCTATGGCTTGATTTTTAAGTCATGGCGGAAGGAGAGATAATATGAAAAAAGGTATTCATCCAGAATATATGGAAACAAAAGTTACTTGTGCTTGTGGAAATACTTTTACAGTAAAATCTAACAAGCCAGAATTAGAAGTGGAAGTTTGTGATAAATGTCACCCATTCTTTACTGGAAAACAAGGAGCAGTAAAAAAAGCTGGTAGAGTTGAAAAATTCAACAAAAAATATGGTTTTGATAAAGAGGCTAAATAGGCTTCTTTTTAGTAATGAGGGATATATATGTTGTGGGATGCTTTATATGAAATTAGCGATTATTTGAAGCAGAAAAAGTTTGCTATAGATAAGAAAAAATCTTTAAATAAAAAAGGATTAATTTTAGATAATTATTATCTTATTAGTGTTGTTAGAGGCGAAAATACAGAATTTTTTCTTGTTGAAGGAGAAGTTTTTGTTTCTGGTAATTCTGTTATGTTTTTTAAGGATGACAATCTTGAGCATTATATATTGGTTAATGATGGAACGCTGCATATTGAACATATAAATAAGAGTAGAGCAAAAGTTTTATCAAAAGATGAAAGCATTAAAAAATTTTTAAATAATAAAAAAGATTCCTAAAATGGAATCTTTTATTTTTCGATTAAGAAGTCAATTAGTTTTGTCGGTTTTTCATTTTCATAAATTATTCTTTCTATTAAGTTTATCATTGGCATTTCAACATCTTTGTCTTTAACTAAATCATTTATAGATTTTAACGTATATAAGCCTTCTATTGTCGTGTTTTTTATATATTCATCAACAACTTCTTTTGGATTTCCGCTACCTATTAAATAGCCAAGGGAATAGTTTCGGCTTTTTTCTGATGTTGCTGTTAATAGTAAGTCACCAAAGCCGGCATATGTTAAAACTGTATCTCCATCACTACCTAAACCTTTGATGAGTGATTTTATGTCATGGAGAGATTCAGTTATAAACATCGCTTTAGTTGAATCAGAAACTTTCATTCCAGCAATTATACCAGCAGCAATAGCTATGACATTTTTTATGGCGCCACATATTTCAACCCCAACTATGTCATTTGTTTTTCTTAATTTAAATCTTTTATTTGCTAAAGCTTTTATAACTAAATCAATTGTTTCTTTATCTTGTGAAGCTAAGGCTAAGCCAACTGGGAAATTATTAGCTATATCAATCGCAAAAGAAGGGCCTGATATAACAGCTAATTTTTCAGTGTCTAAATTTTCTTTTAAAATGTCATAAACAAAACGGCAGCTACCTTGCTCTATTCCTTTGGTGGCAATACATATAGGTGTATTATTGTAGTATTTTTTTAATTTTTGGGCCACCTCATTTAAATAAGCAGTAGGAATAGCAATAATTATGAGATCGGCTTTTTTTACTTCTTCCATATTAGTTGTAAACTTTAGTTCTTTCGGAAGTTTAATTCCTGGAAGTCTTGGGCTTTCCCTTTTTTCTGAAAGGTCCTTGGCATCTTTTTCAAAGTGAGCCCATAAAGTTACAGAATGATTATTTTCATTTAAAACTGTTGCGAGTGCACAACCATAGGCTCCTGCGCCCAATATCATTACTTTCATTTAATCACCATCTTAATTATATCACAAATTTTATTATGGTTGCTTAAGTTAATTTCAAATGTTATAATTTTTATAGTAGAGGTGTATATATGGCATCATTAATTGTACATATGGCGGTAGCAAAAGAAGTTAATAAACAGATATTAAAAGATGAAAAAAAATATTTATTAGGGGCATTAGCTCCGGATCTTGCTAAAGAATTTGGTGTTTCTCGTAAGAAAGGACATTTTGTTACTGACAAGTTTGCGCCTAATATCGATTTGTTTTTAGAAAAATATGGTAAAAATTTAGATGACGATTTTGTATTTGGTTATTATGTTCATTTGCTTACAGATTATTATTGGGAGAAAAAATTTATACCTAAAATCTTTAACGGAAAAATGGCCCGTTTTCGCAATGGTAAAAAAATGTATTGTACTTATAAAAGGTTTATGAAGTACATGTATGAGGATTATAATAATTTGGATTTGCTAATTATAAAAAAATATGATTTAGATTTTAAAAAGCTTAAAGGATTAAAAATCAAACCAATAATTAATGAGATTCCAACTAATGATATTTGTAATTTAGATTTTAATCGTTTTAAATATTCGGAGTATGATAAAGAGAAGTGCTTTTTCGTGACTAGTGAGATGATTGATACATTTATTGATGATGTATATCATTATATTTTAGAAATTTTGAAAAGTTAGATTTGCTAACTTTTTAATTTGTAAAAATAAATAAAAAAAGTCAAAAAAACCCTTGATTTTCATATAATTATTGTGTATAATCGTGTATGTGTGACGTGCTTAGATGTGTGAGGTTGTCGATACGCCAGGTTAAGTTGCAAATCATTTTAACTTGTCTGTCGGGTTTTTACACGGAGCAAGTCTATACTTCGATATAGGCGAAAGGAGGATACAATATGTCAAGTGCTAAAGTTCGAATCAAATTAAAATCTTTTGAACATAAAAATCTTGATGCTGCTTGTGCTAAAATTGTTGATACAGTTAAAAGAACTGGCGGAGAAGTTAGTGGGCCTGTGCCACTACCAACTGAAGTCGAAAAAATAACAATTTTAAGAGCTGTTCATAAGTATAAAGATTCACGTGAACAATTTGAAAAAAGAACACATAAAAGACTTATTGATGTCAATAATCCAAGTAAGGAGACTATCGATGCTTTATCGCATCTAGATATTCCAAGTGGCGTTGATATTCAAATTAAACAAAATTAAAATAGGAGGAAAAAATTATGAAAGGAATCTTAGGTCGTAAAATCGGAATGACTCAAGTATTTAATCAAGATGGAAAACTTATTCCGGTAACTGTTGTTGAAGTTACTCCTAATGTAGTAACACAAATTAAGACTAAAGAAAACGATGGTTATGAAGCTATTCAACTTGGTTTTGATACAAAAAGAGAAAAACTTGCGACAAAAGCTTCTGCTGGAATTACTAGCAAAGCAAAAACTACACCTAAGCGCTTCTTTAAAGAAATCAGAGGTGTAAATGTTAACGATTATACTTTAGGTCAAGAAATTAAAGCTGACATTTTTGAAGTAGGTGAAGTCGTTGACGTAACTGGAACTTCTAAAGGTAAAGGGTTCCAAGGATCAATCAAAAAATATAACCAACATAGAGGACCAATGGGACATGGGTCACATTATCATAGAGGACCTGGTTCACTTGGTACTATGAGACCAATGCGTGTGTTTAAAGGTAGAGGTTTACCAAGTCATATGGGAGTACTTACAGTAACTATTCAAAATTTAGAAATTGTTGCTGTTGATGTTGAAAATAATGTAATTTTAGTTAAAGGAAATATTCCTGGACCTAAAAAGTCATTAGTTGTTATTAAAAGTGCTGTTAAAAATCCTGGTAAAATTAACAAGACGTCTGAACTTGTAAATTGGAATAAAGAAGAAGTTGCTCCAGAAGTAGAGGAAACTACTACTGAAGTTCCAGTTGAAAATGTAGAAGAAGCTACTGAAGAGGTTGCTCCAGAAGTTGCTGAAGAAAAAGAAGTAGAAGAAGCTGCTTCAGAAAAAACTGAAACAGATGCAGAAGGTCAAAACTAGGAGGCAAATTATGAAAAAGAATCAAATAGTTAACCTTAAAGGCGAAAAAGTTAGTGATATCACTTTAAACGAAAAAGTTTGGGGTATTACTCCAAATGATGCAGTACTTTATGATGCAATAACAACAGCTCAAAGTGCTCAAAGACAAGGTACAGCAAGTACTAAAACACGCAGTGATGTAAGTGGTGGTGGAAGAAAACCATGGAGACAAAAAGGTACTGGTCACGCAAGACAAGGTAGTACAAGAGCTCCTCATTGGTATCATGGTGGTGTAGTATTTGGACCACATCCACGTACTTATGGTAAAAAAATGAATAAAAAGGAAAGAGTTTTAGCCCTTAAATCTGCACTTAGTTATAAAGTGCAAGACAATGCTTTAATTGTTGTAGATGACTTAACTCTTAAAACAAACAAAACAAAAGACATGATTAAAATCTTAAATGAATTAAAAGTTTCTAAAAATATTTTAATCGTTGTTAAAGAATTAACTGACAATTTAATTTTAGCAACAAGAAATATTCCAAAAGTGGAACTTCTTCAAAATGATGAAATTAACACTTTGGATATTATAGCTGCTGATTATTTAGTTATTACTAAGGATGCAGTAAGTGCTATAGAGGAGGTGCTTTCTTAATGGATAGATTTAGAGACATTATAAAAGCTCCAATTATAACTGAAAAAAGTTCAGAGCTTGCTAGGGAACACAACACATTTGTATTTAGTGTAGATCCTAAAGCAACAAAAATAGAAATTAAAGAGGCTATTGAAAAACTTTTCAATGTAGAAGTTTTAAATGTTAATACATTAAACACATATCCTAAGAAAAAAAGAGTTGGAAGATATGTTGGTAGAGCCAATAAAGTAAAAAAAGCAATTGTTAAATTAAAAGAAGGAAGTTCAATCGAACTTAGTTAATAAGGGAGGAACGAAAAATGGCAATTAGATCATATAGACCGGTGACTAATGGAAGACGTGGTATGACAACTTTAATCAATGATGAAGTTACTAAAACTACTCCAGAAAAGTCACTTGTTGTAACAATAAAAAAATCTGGTGGTCGTAATAATCAAGGTAAAATTACAGTGAGACATCACGGTGGTGGAGCTAAAAGAAAATACAGAATCATCGATTTTAAAAGAAATAAAGATGGTATCGTTGGAACAGTTGCTTCAATTGAATACGATCCAAATAGAAGTGCTAACATTGCTTTAATAAATTATGCCGATGGAGAAAAAAGATATATTATTGCTCCAAATGGTTTAAAAGTTGGAATGAAAATAGAAAGTGGAGAAAAAGCAGATATTAAAATTGGCAACAACTTACCACTTGCCTATATTCCAGAAGGTACTTTAGTTCACAATGTTGAATTAATGCCTGGTAAAGGTGGCCAAATGGCTAGAAGTGCTGGTTCAAGTGCACAAATTCTTGGTAGAGAAGATAATTACACATTACTTCGTTTAACAAGCGGTGAAGTAAGAAAAGTATTAAGCGTTTGTAGAGCTACAATTGGTGAAGTTGGAAATGCTGATTATGAGCTTGTTAATTTAGGAAAAGCTGGTAGAAAAAGACATATGGGTATTAGACCTACAGTTCGTGGATCTGTTATGAACCCTAATGATCACCCACACGGTGGTGGTGAAGGTAGAGCTCCAGTTGGTAGAAAAGGGCCTGTTACTCCTTGGGGTAAACCTGCTCTTGGATACAAGACACGTAATAAGAAAAAGGCTTCAAACAAGTTAATTGTTCGCCGAGGAAAATAAGGAAAGGATGATTTATAAATGGCTAGAAGTTTGAAAAAAGGACCTTTTGTTGATAAAAGTTTAATGAAAAAGGTTAAAGAGATGAACGAATCTGGTAAAAAAGAAGTAATTAAAACTTGGTCTCGCCGTTCTACAATTTATCCTGAATTTGTTGGACACACATTTGCTGTTCATAATGGTAAAGAGTTTATTCCTGTTTATGTAACAGAAGATATGGTTGGTCATAAATTAGGAGAATTTTCTTTGACACGTAAATTTGGCGGTCACGGCGATGATAAAAAGAAAAAATAAGCTGAAAGGAATGATATAAATGGAAGCTAAAGCAATTGCAAAAGGCGTTAGAATTGCTCCAAGAAAAGCGCGCTTAGTTATCGACCTTATACGTGGCAAAGATGTTGTTGAGGCCGATACGATTTTAGCAAACATAAATAAAGAAGCTTCAAGATTAATTCGTAAAGTTTTAACTTCTGCAGTAGCGAACGCAGAGAACAATTTAGAACTTAAGAAAGAAAATCTTTATGTTAAAGAAGCTTATATAAATGAAGGCAGAACTCTTAAAAGAGGACGTGCTGGGGCTAAAGGTAGTCCAAAACCAATATTAAAAAGATCAAGCCACATTACTGTGGTTGTAGGTGAAAAATAAAGTAAAGGAGGGTAATACTAATGGGTCAAAAAGTTAGTCCAGTTGGACTTAGAATTGGAATTAATAAAACTTGGGAATCTAAATGGTATGCAGGAAATAAAGATTTTGCTAAATTCTTAGGTAATGATTATAAAATTCGTAAATTCTTAGAAAAAAAATTATCTGGAGCTGCTGTTTCTAACATTGAAATTGAAAGAAACGGCGAAAAGACCGAAGTTATTATCAATACTGCTAAACCTGGTGTTGTTATTGGGCATGGCGGTGACGAAATAGAAAAACTAAGAAAAGAACTTGCAAAATTAACTAAAGAAGAAATTCACATTTCTATTAAAGAAATTAAAAACCCTAATTTAGTTGCGGCTTTAGTTGCTGAAACTATAGCTCATCAAATAGAAGGTCGTGCTTCTTATAAAGTGGCTCAAAAGAAAGCAATTAGAAACACAATGAAAGCTGGGGCTAAGGGTATTAAAACTGAAGTTTCAGGCCGTTTAAATGGTAATGAAATTGCTAGAAGTGAACATTACACTGAAGGTAAAGTACCACGTCATACTTTAAGAGCTGATATTGATTATGCTCATAAAGAAGCTGATACTATATACGGTAAAATCGGTGTTAAAGTATGGATATATAAAGGAGAAATCCTACCTGAAAAAGATGGTAAGGAGGGCAAGAAAAATGGCAGTCATTCCAAAAAGAACTAAATATCGTAGACCTCACCGTCTAAAATATACAGGAAGAAGTAAAGGTAATAGAACCTTATCATTTGGTGAATTTGGTCTTCAAGCACAAGAAGGTGCTTGGATAAGCCAACAACAGATAGAAGCTGCCCGTGTAGCTATGACTCGTTATATGAAACGTGGAGGAAAAATATGGATAAATATTTTCCCACATTTATCATTAACAGCTAAAGGAATTGGTGTTCGTCAAGGAAAAGGTAAAGGATCACCTGAAAAATGGGTTGCGGTTGTTAAAGAAGGAAAAATCATGTTTGAAGTTGCCGGTGTAAGTGAAGAAATTGCTAGAGAAGCATTGAGACTAGCTATGCACAAACTTCCAATAAAATGTAAATTTGTAAAGAAAGAGAGTGGTGAGGCGTAATGAAAATTAATGAACTTCGTGAACTTAGCGATAAAGAATTAAAAGCTAAAATTTCTGAATGCAAAGCTGAATTATTTAATTTGCGTTTTAGCCAAGCTACTGGTAGTCTTGAAAAACCAGCTAGAATAAATGAACTTAGAAAGGCTGTCGCACGTATGAAGACAATTCTTCGCGAACGTGAATTACAAGGCTAGGAGGAATAGTAATGGAAAATATTAAACAAGAATTAGTTGGAAAAGTAGTTAGTGATAAAACTGATAAAACTATTACAGTTTTAGTAGAAACTTACAGAACAGATAAAAAATACGGCAAAAGAGTTAAATACTCTAAAAAATATGCTGCACATGATGAAAATAATGAGGCTAAAGTTGGCGATACAGTAAGAATCGCTGAGACAAGACCACTATCTAAAACTAAACATTATCGTTTGGTTAAAGTAGTTGAGAAAGCAGTTATTTTATAACTTTTAGAAGGAGGAATTATATATGATTCAACAAGAAAGCCGTTTAAAAGTAGCTGACAACTCTGGTGCTCGTGAGCTTCTAGTTATTAGAGTATTAGGTGGCAGCAAAGTAAAAACTGGCAATATTGGAGATATCGTTGTAGGAACTGTTAAAAAAGCTATGCCTAACGGTACAATTCGTGCTGGGCAAGTTGTTAAAGCAGTTGTTGTTAGAACTAAATTTGGTCTTAGAAGAGAAGACGGGTCTTATATTAAATTTGATGAGAATGCTTGTGTTCTTATTAAAGAAGATAAAAGCCCAATCGGAACTCGTGTATTTGGACCAGTAGCTCGTGAACTTCGTGACAAAGACTTCATGAAAATTGTGTCACTTGCTAAGGAAGTTTTATAAATCGTTTGGAGGAATAATATGAAAATTAAACAAGGAGATAAAGTTGTCATCATTGCTGGTAAAGATAAAGGCAAAGAAGGCAAAGTTTTAAAAACATTTGCATCTTCTTCAAAGGTTATCGTTGAAGGCGTTAATATTGTTAAAAAACATATTAAACCAAACGGTGGAGAAGATGGAAGAATAGCTGAAGTAGAAGCACCTTTACATGTTTCAAATGTTATGCTTTATGATGATAAAGCTAAAAAGGGAACTAGAGTAGGCTATGAAATAAAAGATGGTAAAAAAATAAGAGTGTCAAAAAAATCTGACAAGAAATTTAACTAGACTTGAAAGGAGGGCATTTATGAACCGCCTAGAAAAAGAGTATAAAGAAAAAATCGTACCAAGTTTATGTGAAAAATATAATTATAAAAGTCATATGGCTGCGCCTAAGCTTGAAAAAATTGTTGTTAATATGGGTGTTGGTGATGCAACAACTAATAGTAAATTAATTGATGCCGCAGTAGAAGATTTAAAAGTTATTACTGGTCAACAACCAATTATCACTAAAGCTAAAAAAGCGGTGGCTGGTTTTAAAGTTAGAGAAGGTCAACCAATTGGCTGCAAAGCTACGCTTAGAGGCGAGAATATGTATAACTTTTTAGATAAGTTAATTAGTATTACACTTCCACGTGTAAGAGACTTTAGAGGTATTAGTCCAAAATCATTCGATGGTAGAGGTAATTACACTTTAGGTCTTACTGAACAATTAATCTTTTCTGAAATAGATTATGATAAAGTTGTTAAAGTTCGTGGAATGGATATTGTATTTGTTACCACAGCAAAAACTAACGAAGAAGCTTTAGACTTACTTAAAGGTTTCGGTATGCCGTTTAGAAAATAATTATTTAGGAGGAATTTATGGCAAGAAAGAGTATGATTGTTAAAGCTAATCGTAAACCAAAATATAAAGTACGTGAATATACACGTTGCCAAATTTGTGGCAGACCACATTCAGTACTTAAAAAATATGGAATATGCCGTATTTGTTTTAGAGAATTAGCTTACAAAGGACAAATACCTGGATTTACAAAATCAAGTTGGTAAGAAGGGAGGATTAATTATGGTAGTATCAGATCCAATTGCTGATATGCTTACGAGAATCCGTAATGCAAATCAATTAAGATATCAAGAAGTTGAAATGCCAACTTCAAAGATGAAAGAAGAAATTGCTAGAATTTTAAAAGAAGAAGGTTTTATTTCTGAATATAAAATAGTAGAAGAAAAACCACAAAATAAATTAGTATTATCTTTAAAATATGATAATAAAACACGTGTTATTACTGGTCTTAAGAAAATTTCTAAACCAGGATTACGTGTATATGCTAAAGCCGCAGAAATACCTAGTGTACTTAACGGTTTAGGTATTGCTATCGTGTCAACATCAGAAGGTGTTATGACTGGTAGAGATGCTAAGAAAAAATCATTAGGTGGAGAAGTTTTAGCTTATATTTGGTAGAAAGGAAAGATTTTAATGAGTCGTATAGGAAACAGAGTATTAACAGTACCTGCCGGTGTTACAGTTGAGACTAATGGTAATATTGTTACAGTTAAGGGTCCTAAAGGTGAACTTTCTACTGAAATAAATAAAAATATTACTGTTAAGGTGGAAGGAACAGAACTTACTACTTCAAGAAAAAGTGATGAGTTTAAAAGCTTTCATGGAACTGCTAATGCTAACATTAGTAATATGATTACTGGTGTAACTAAAGGTTTTGAAAAAAGATTAGAAACAGTTGGTGTTGGTTACCGTTTTGATGTACAAGGAAAGAAAATTAAAGTTACTGCTGGTTATTCTCATCCAGTTATGGTTGATATTCCAGAAGGATTAACCGCAGAAGCTCCAAGTAATACAGAACTTGTTATTAAAGGCGTTGACAAACAGTTAGTTGGCGAATTTGCTGCTAATATTAGAAAAATCAGAAAACCTGAGCCTTATAAAGGTAAAGGAATTCGTTACCAAGACGAACATATTATTCGTAAAGTTGGTAAGAAAGCTGCTTAATAGAAAGGAAGAAGAATATGATTAAAAAAGAAAGTCGTAACGATGTGCGTAGGGCTAGACATACAAGAGTTAGAAATAAAATGTCTGGTACTAAAGATATTCCTAGACTTAATGTGTTTAGATCTAATAGTAATATTTTTGCACAAATAATCGATGATACTAAAGGCGAAACTTTAGTGAGCGCTTCTTCAATTGATAAAGAATTAAAATTAGAAAATGGTGGAAATGTAGAAGCAGCTATTAAAGTTGGTAAATTAATTGCTGAAAGAGCGAAAAAAGCAAAAATTAAAAATGTAGTATTCGATAGAGGTGGATACTTATATCATGGTCGTGTTAAAGCTTTAGCTGAAGCGGCACGTGAAAATGGATTAAATTTCTAGAGGAGGGAAAATAGTGGAAAAACAAAGAAGAGAAGCCCGTCCAAAAATATTTGACGAAGAAGTTATTAGTATCGGCCGTGTAACTAAAGTAACTAAAGGTGGACGTCAATTACGTTTTGCAGCTACAGCTGTTGTTGGCGATCGTAAAGGTCGTGTTGGTATTGGTTCAGGAAAAGCCGCTGAAGTACCAACAGCTATTAAAAAAGCAGTTGCTGCAGCCACTAAAAATGTTACAAGAGTTGCTATTGTCGATGGAAATACAATCCCACATGAAGCTATTGGAACAAGAGGAGCTAGTAAGGTATTATTAAGACCAGCTGTAAAAGGTACAGGAGTTAAAGCGGGAGGACCTGTTAGAACTGTATTAGAACTTGCTGGGGTTAAAGATATTTTGTCTAAATCTTTAGGTTCAAGCACTAAAATTAATATGGCTTATGCCACACTAGATGCACTTAAACAACAAAAAACTGCGGAACAAGTTGCTAAGTTACGTGGTAAAAAAGTGGAGGAATTATAATGAAGTTACATACTATTACACCAGCAGAAGGTGCTACTAAAAATCGTAAAAGAGTTGGTAGAGGACCTGGAAGTGGAACTGGTAAAACAGCAGGCCGTGGTGAGAATGGACAAAATTCTAGAAGCGGTGGAGGCGTAAGAGTAGGCTTCGAAGGTGGTCAAACTCCTTTATTTAGAAGACTACCTAAAAGAGGTTTCTCTAATGCTAGATTTAAAAAAGTGTATGTAGTTATTAATTTAGATGATTTAAATAGATTTGATGATGGTGCTTTAGTAAATCCTACAATTTTAAAAGAAATGGGATTAGTTAAAAAGGCGACAGATGGGATTAAAGTACTAGGTAATGGTACATTGAAGAAAAAATTGAATGTTCAGGCAAATAAATTCTCTGTTTCTGCCAAAAAACAAATTGAAGATTTAGGTGGAAAAGCTGAGGTGATTTAGCCTATGAAAAAAATAAAACAATTCTTTAGTTCTTCAAACAAAGAACTTAGAAAAAAATTATTATTTACATTTTTCTGTTTGTTTGTATTTAAATTAGGTACAGCAATCGTTGTACCAGGAGTTAATTCTAATTTAAATATGGGGTTTTTGGAGCTACTTAATATCATGGGTGGCGGAGCTATGCAAAATTTTTCTATTTTTGCGCTTGGTGTTATGCCTTATATTACAGCTTCAATCATTATGCAGCTTTTGCAAATGGATATAATTCCTTATTTTTCAGATTTAGCTAAACAAGGTCAAACTGGCAGAAACAAATTAAATCAAATAACTAGAATACTTGGTATAGTTTTGGCGTTTGTCCAAGGGTATATGTTCTCTTTTGCTTTTATAAAAGGAGGAACAGTGTCTGAATATATGCAAGTATCTTTAGTTCTGACTGCAGGTACATGTTTACTGCTTTGGATCGGTGATGAAATCACTAAAAAAGGTTTAGGAAATGGTACCTCAATGATAATTATGGCTGGTATTTTAGCAACTACTCCACATATGTTCACAGTTGCGTGGTCAAGTTTAGTTGGAGGAGCTTCTAATACAGCTATTGGTGCATTATTATTTGCTTTATTTGTTGTTGTTTATTTAATTGTTGTTCTTGGAGTATTATTTGTTGAACTTGCTGCAAGAAGAATACCTATTCAATATGCAAATAAAACAAATAATGTGTTTGGAAGTAAGAAAACTTACATTCCATTTAAATTAAATTCAGCTGGAGTTGTACCAGTAATATTTGCATCTGCACTTATTTCTGTACCAGCACTTATTGCTCAATTTTCTAAAAATGAGAGTATGATGAAATTTGTTCAGAAGTGGCTTAGTCTTTCTTCAGGAACAGGATTTGCCTTATTTGTATTATTTATCTTGGCATTTTCTTACTTTTATACATTTATTGTTATTAAACCTAAGGAAATGGCTGAGGATTTACAAAAATCAGGTGGATACATTCCAGGTATTAGACCAGGGGATGAAACTATAAAATATGTTAATAAAGTGTTAATAAGATTAACGGTTGTTGGATCACTTGCTTTAGCGCTAGTGGCTGGTCTTCCTTATGTGCTTAGTATGGTAACTAGTTTACCTACCACAGTTTCTATTGGAGGAACAGGGCTTATAATCGTTATTGGTGTTATTTTAGACACTTATAAGCAAATTGAAAGTAGTTTAATCAGTCAAAGTTATAAGAGGAGATGATATAAGTGAATATAACGTTTATCGCTCCTCCAGCGGCTGGTAAAGGGGCACTTTCAAATATGATTTATGAAAAGTATGGTTTTCCTCATATTTCAATTGGTGGTCTTTTACGTAATGTAGAAGATCCTGAAATTAAAAAAGAGCTTGAGGAAGGTGCTTTTGTAGATAATAAAATTGTGGCAAAACTTTTATATGATCGAATTAAAAAGGATGATTGCAAGGAAGGGTTTATTTTAGATGGCTTTCCGCGCAATGAATCACAAGTTGATATATATAATGATCTTTGTCATAAAAATGATTTAAAAAATATTATTATTGTTGTGGATATACCTAAAGAAGTCGGTGAACTTAGAATTACTGGAAGAAGAGTATGTCCAAATTGTTCAAGTGTTTACAATGTCAATATTGATGATAGTAAACCTAAAGTTAAAAATATATGCGATGACTGTGGTCATGAGTTAGAAAAGCGATCTGATGATAACTTAGAAACTTATGATCATAGATTTGAAGTTTATGAAAATGAAACGGCTCCTATATTAAATCATTTTTCTTCTAGTAGTAATTTGTATCATGTAGATGGTACTAAATCAGTTGGTGAAGTTTTTAGCTCAATTGACGAAATTATAAAGGAAAATTTATGATTAGTATTAAAAATAAAGATGAAATCGAAAAACTTAGAATAGCTGGTGAAATAACTGGTAGTACACATAATCATTTAAAAAAATATATAAAGCCAGGGGTTACTACTAAAGAACTTGATAAAATTGCTGAAGAATATATTTTAAGCAGGGGAGCTACGCCATCTTTTAAAGGTTATGATGGTTTTCCGGGTACTATTTGTGCCTCAGTAAATAACGAAGTTGTTCACGGTATTCCAGACAATAGAGTTTTAAAAGAGGGAGATATTATTTCTCTTGATATTGGAGCGTGCTATGAAGGGTACCATGGTGATTCAGCTTGGACTTATTCTGTTGGAAAAATTAGTGATGAGAAACAGTATTTACTTACGCATACAGAAAAATCCTTGTTTAAAGGATTAGAAGCTATACATGATGGATGTCATGTTGGTGATATTGGTTATGCAGTTTCAAAATATGCGAAAGAACATAACCTTGGTGTAGTTAGAGAGCTTGTTGGTCATGGTGTAGGGACTGATGTCCATGAGGAACCCGATGTTCCAAATTATGGAGCTCGTGGTGTAGGACCAGTTTTAAAAGAAGGAATGGTTATTGCTGTTGAACCTATGCTTAATTTAGGGTCTAGGAAAGTTTATATTTTAGATAATGGTTGGACAATTGTAACAGCTGATAATAAACCGTCTGCTCATTTTGAACACACTGTTCTAATTACTAAAGATGGATATGAAATATTAACAAGGAGGTGATAATATGGCTAAAGAAGCAGTCATTGAACTTGAAGGAATAGTAGAAGAAATTTTGCCGGGAGGCGGATTTAAAGTTAGATTAGATAATAATCAAGTTATTAAGGCCCACATTTCTGGTAAAATGCGTGTTAATCGCATTCGTATTTTACTAGGCGACAAAGTAAAAGTAGAATTATCACCTTATGATTTAACATGTGGGCGTATAACCTATAGAGTAACAAGGTAGGAGGAATATTTATGAAAGTTAGACCATCTGTAAAAAAGATATGTGATAAATGTAAAATTATCAAACGTAACGGAAAAACAATGGTAATTTGTGCAAATCCTAAGCACAAACAAAGACAAGGTTAAGGAGGTTTTTATGGCACGTATTAAAGGTGTTGATGTACCTAATAATAAGAGAGCAGAGGTTGCTTTAACTTATATTTATGGTATTGGAAGAAGTTTGTCTAATAAAATCTTAGCTGATGCTAAAGTAGATAAGAATAAAAAAGCTGGAAGTTTAGATAATGATGAACTAGCTAGAATTCGTGACGAAGTTAATAAATATTTAACTGAAGGTGATTTAAGACGTGAAGTTAATATGAGTATTAAAACTAAGATGGAAATTAATTCTTATCAAGGAACTCGTCATAAAAAAGGGTTACCAGTACATGGTCAAAGAACTCGTAGTAATGCCAGAACTCGTAAGGGTAAACCAAAAACAATAGCTAATAAGAAAAAATAATTTAAGGAGGATATTATGGCTTATAAAGCAAGAAAACGTAAAGTTAAAAAGAATGTCCCAGAGGGTAAAGCTTTTGTTCATTCAACCTTTAATAATACTATCGTAACTCTTACTGATAAAGACGGTAATGCGATTAGTTGGGCCTCTGCTGGTACACTTGGATTTAAAGGTAGTAAAAAATCTACGCCATTTGCTGCTGGTATGGCTGCTGAAGCTGCAGGAAAAGCAGCTGCAGAAATGGGAATGAAAAAAGTAGAAGTATATGCTAAAGGTTTAGGATCTGGACGTGAAACAGCTATTAGATCACTTCAAACTGCTGGTTTAGAGATTACATCTATTTCTGATGTAACACCTATTCCACACAATGGTTGTCGTCCACCTAAAAGACCTCGTGGATAAGAAAGGAGCTCTTTATGAACTTTGAAAAACCAGATTATAAAATAACAGAATATGTTGAAAATAATTTTTATGGAAAATTTGAATTAGAACCTTTAGAAAGAGGATTTGGTCTTACTTTGTCAAATGCTCTTAGAAGAGTAATGCTATCTTCAATGCCTGGTTCAGCAATAGTTGCTGTTAAAATAGATGGGGTTATGCATGAATTCCAAACTATTGAAGGAGTTATTGAAGATGTAACTGCTATTATTCTTAATTTAAAAGGTGTCGTTATTAGAAATCATTCTGATGAAGTTAAAACTGCTCGTTTATCAGTTAAAGGTGAGAGAGAAGTTACAGCCGCTGATATAGTATGTGATGCGGATATTGAAATTATTAATAAAGATCATGTTATCGCAACACTTGCTAAGGGTGGTAAAATCGATATGGAATTTATTATTGCTAACGGTAGAGGCTCTGCTCTTTCTTCAGAAAACAAAAAGTATATTGAAGATGCTAGCTTAGGATATATTCCTGTTGATGCTAATTATTCACCAATTGAACTTGTGGTTCCTTATGTTGAAAAAACTCGTGTTGGACAAGATGCTTCATATGATAAATTAATTATGGAGGTTCAAACAAATGGATCTATTAGACCTGAAGAAGCAATGGCTTTAGGGGCAAAGATCCTTATTGAGCACTTGAACATAATAACTAATTTATCAGAAATAGCTGATGCTACAGGTATTATGAATGCTAAACAAGAGGACAGCAAGCTTAAGAAATTAGAAACTTCAATTGATGATTTAGATTTCTCAGTAAGAGCTTATAACTGTTTAAAAAGAGCAAACATCAATACCCTTGGTGATTTAACACAAAAGTCAGAACTTGAAATGATGAAAATACGTAATTTAGGGAAAAAATCTTTAAAAGAAGTTATTGACAAAATTAAAGATTTAGGTCTTAAATTCCGTGATGAAGATTAATAGTTAGGAGGAATAATAATGGCTTATAGAAAATTAGGTCGTGACAATAAACATAGAAGAGCAATGCTTGCCAATCTAACTAAAGATGTCATAAATAATGAAAGTATTAAAACTACTGAAACTAGAGCTAAAGAAGTACGTAAGTTTGTCGACAAGATGATTACTTATGGAAAAGATGGTTCAGTAGGTGCTAGAAGAAGAGCTTTAGCTTTCTTACATAATGATAAGAAAACAGTTGATAAAATATTTAATGATTTAGCTGTTCGTTATGCCAAAAGAGAAGGCGGTTATACTAGAATTTTAAAACTAGATGAACGTAGGGGCGATGATGCTTTAGTTGTTATTTTAGAATTAGTAGAAGGAGATGCTAAATAAGCATCTTTTTTTGTTTTAAAACGTTTCTGCTATCAAGACACATTGTTTTTTGCTTTGGAATGTGCTATAATTTAGATGATAATAATGATAATTACGAGGTGTTTATGTGAGAAGACTTAAACGAAATAGATTTAAAAATCAAAAAAATATATTAATAATTGCTGTATTAGGTCTTTTTTCTGTATTTACGGTTGGCTATGCAGCTTTTCAAACTAATATTAGTCTAACGGCTAAAGGTAATGTATCACCAACCGCAACGTATACAGTAGATGATTTAAAAGAGCTTGTTACAGTTACTGGTGATGGACTATATACGGATTCTGATGAGCAAGGTAGATATGTTTATAAAGGAGCAAGTCCTAATAATTATTTATCTTTAAATGGAGAAACATGGAGGATAATGAGTATTGAATCAGATGATACTTTAAAAATAATAAGAGAAAATTCAGTTGGAAACGTTCTTTTTGATCCAGGAAGAGCTTCTGTAATATCCGGCATAACGGCAAGTAATTCAGACGTGGGAACAAGGTATTCATCTTCTTCCTCTGATTATTGTTATGCTTCCTCATTTAACTTGGGATGTAATGTATGGGGCAGTAAAGACACAATGGCAGATTCTGGTGGGTCATTATTGCGTAATACTCAAGGTGGTGCCAAGATTAAAAGGAGTGTAACTGATACAGTTACATATAATCTTCCGGATGATGAAGCTTATGTAAATGTTTACTTAAATGGTGGAACTTATGCTGGTGTTACAGTCCCTGGATGGTATAGCACTTGGTCTAATAGTTTGAGTAATGTTGTTAAAAGTTATATATCAATTCATCTACACAATGTTGGTTTGGTTTCAAATACGAGTGGGCAACTTACAGCCACAGATATAGTTCAAGAACATACTTATACTTGGTGGGGAATTGTAGGTCTTATGAATGCTTCTGATTATGTAAGGGCCAGTTCTAATTCCGCTTGTACTGGTGTTTATGCTTATGCAAATAATTCATCATGTTATAATAATAGTTCTTCACATAACTATTTAATGAAATCGACAACCCAGTGGACAATAGCGCCCCTTTCTGGAGCTATACATCGTCCATGGGCAACTAATTCATCAAATCTAAGTTTTTTCAATGCTTCCAACGCATATAGTGTTCGTCCGGTTCTTTATTTGTATGAGGGTGTTTTATTAAAAGGTGAGGGAACAATTTCAAAAATGTATCAAATTGCTAATACGGAAGTTTTTATGCCAATTGCTTAAAAGATGTTTTATACATCTTTTTTCTTTATTCAATTTACTTTTATTAATACATAATATATAATAGTTAATGGGGTAAGGTGATTTTATGAAAGCTTTAATAACAGGTGCGAGTAGTGGACTTGGAGCAGATATGGCTAGAGTATTAGTCGAAGAAGGCTATGAAGTAATACTAGTTGCTAGAAGAAAAGGGAAATTGGAAAAGTTAGCTAAAGAACTTGGCGACAATGCTAAAATAATTGTTAAAGATATTTCTAGTACTTATAACTGTGTGGAACTTTATAATGAAGTTAAGAATGAAGATATCGATATTTTAATTAATAATGCTGGTTTTGGATTATGCGGATTTTTTAATGAAACTAATTTAGATAAGGAACTAGATATGATTGATTTAAATATTAAATCACTTCATACTTTAACCAAATTATTTTTAAAAGATTTTGTAAAAAAGGATCAAGGCTATATTTTAAATGTAGGTAGTAGTGCAGGGTTTATGCCTGGACCTTTAATGACTACTTATTATTCTACTAAAAACTATGTTGTTAGCTTTACATCAGCTTTATATGAGGAACTTAGAAGACTTGGTAGTAATGTGTCTATTAGCTGTCTATGCCCTGGACCAGTTGATACTGAATTTAATAAAGTAGCTAGAGTTAAATTTGCAGTTAAGGCTATGGAAAGTAATAAAGTCGCAAGATATGCCATTAAAAAAATGTTTGATGAAAAATTAATAATAGTTCCTGGTTTTGGAATGAAAGCGGCTTTGTTTTTTAGTAAGTTTATGTCTAGAAAAAGTTTACTTAAAATGACTTATAAGATTCAAGAAAAGAAGACAAAATAAATATAATATTTTGAGGTGTTTATGAAAAAGATATTAGATTATGAAGAGATGAATGATTTACTTTTATCTTTAGATAAAAGTATAATAGAAAAATGTGAGCCTATTGGATATAGTAATTTTGGTTATCCAATTGATCATTATAAATATGGTCATGGGGATAATCACGTTATTATTACAGCAGGTACTCATGGGGCAGAATTAATAACGAATGTTTTTGTTGTTAGATTTATGGAAATGCTTTCTAAAAAGGAAATTAATATTGATTCTGATCTTTATACAATCCACTTTGTTCCTTTTGTAAATCCTGAAGGAACAAAGATTGTAACGACAGCTATACGAAGTTTAATTCCAAGAGATATCAGTGAAGATCAAGAACAAACATACTGTTTAGCTTATTATAGAAATGCTTATATTGAAGGGGAGTATTCTAAACAAGGAGATAAAGATATTAAACTGCACCAATGGATGTTCAGACATGCTACGCCTGATTTAATAGGTGGTGAACTAGGTAAAAGTGTTTTTAATATAATTAACAAATATAACTTACCTAAAGGCGTGATGATAAACTGGTCTAGCAATGGTAGAGGAGTAGATTTAAATAGTAATATTGAACTTGGTGAATTTGTAGATCAGGTTTCTAATGGTGAAGTAATATATGACACTTTGCATATGAATACCTTAAGACGTGATTTGCCTGGTCCAAAAGGAAGGCCATTTTATGAAGTGAAAGGCGATATTGAACCAGAAAATGAGGCGTTATTTAAGTTTTATAATGAAATTAATGATAATCATAATTTAATAGGTTCTTTTATTTATCATAGCTGCGGTAATTTAGTTTATTATTTGGGTGATGAAAACAAGAAAAATCCATGGAATGAAAATTATGGTAAAAAAGAAATTGAAAATACTTTATATGTGGCTTCAAAATATGCGGAAATTACTAATTATAAATTAGACGGAACAGAACCTTATACAACAATGGATACAAAATTAAAAACATTTTTCCCAGTTACTTTGCTTGTTGAACTTGGAGGTGTAAGGGCAACTCCACTGTCACAATTTATGGATTTAGATATACCTGGAAGTGGTGATGGTTTTAAAAATATTTATTCCAAGGTAATTAACGATAATGCCAAAGCCATTATTGAAACAATTCCTTATATGTTAGAAATTAATAAAACATCTTAAATAAGGTGTTTTTTTCTTGTAAAAAACTAATAATTTTATTATAATAATAAATCAAGGTGTGATTATATGAATGCAGTTGATATTGAAAATTTAAATTTTAGTTATAATGATACTTTAGTGTTTAATGATTTAAGCTTAAGTATTGATGAAAAATCTATCACTACTATTTTAGGCAAAGGTTCCATTGGCAAAAGTACTTTATTTAAAATATTATGTGGTGATTTAAAATATGATGGCAATATTTTAGTTTTAAATAAATCTATTAAATACAATTTAGAAAAAGGATATTTGGGATTCATATCGACTGATTCATATAGTTTTAAAAAAAGAATAGTTAAAGACGAAATCTTATATTGTTTAGAAAATAAAGGTATAGCTTTTTCAAAGATTGATGCTGAATTAAAAAGAATTTCTAAAAAGGTTTGTCTTCAAAATATATTAGATTTTAAAATAAGTGATTTAAATGTTAAAGAAAAAAATTTATTAATGGTGGCTATTCAAATTATTAATAAGCCGAAAATCATAATAATAGATAATGTTTTTGATTATTTAGATAATGAAAAGAAAACTATTTGGAAAGAACTTATAAGATTAAATAGAAAAGGAACTACAATAGTAAATATAACAAATAACCCCGAGGAATGTCTGTTTGGTAAAGATATTATTATTTTGAATGATTCAGTTTTATATTTTAAGACTAAAGATATTTTAGAAGAAGATTTTTTAAATAATGATTTAGATGTTCCTTTTATAATTTCTTTATCTAACAAATTAAAATTTTATAATTTACTTGATAAGAATTATTTGGATATAGATAAGTTGGTCGATGTTTTATGGCAATAGTATTTGACGATGTTACATATTATGATGAAATATATGATGCTTCTTTTAATATAGAAAGTGGTAAAATAACCGGTATTGTTGGTAGTAGTAATTCTGGCAAAAGTACAATAGTTGATTTAATAAGTGGTTTAATATATCCTGAGGATGATTCAATAATATATGATGATGTGAGGACAGATAATATTGGGGTATTATTTCAAGATATTAATGATCAATTTTTCTACGATAGTATTATTAAAGATTTTTACTTAATTTTAAAAAGACATCATATAAAAAATGCAGAGAAGAAAATGGTTGATTCTTTAAAAATGGTAGGGTTAGACAGTTCTTATTTATATCTTTCACCATTTGAACTCAGTCATAGTGAGCAAAAGAAGGTTTCTTTAGCCTTAATTCTTTCTTTTAATCCTAAAGTTATTGTTTTGGATGAACCATTTTTAGGGCTTGATTATAAAGACAAGATGTGTTTTATAAATCTTATAAGAATGATGAAAATAAGATATGGTAAAACTATTGTTGTTGCTAGCAGGGATACAAATATTATTCATAGTTTTGCGGATAGTGTTATTTTATTAAATGAAGGTAGAGTTATAAAAACAGGCGACAAATATGAAGTTTTATCTGACAATAAGCTTTTAAATAAGTGTAATTTGTCGGTTCCTGATATTATAGGTTTTTCTAATTTGGTTCGAGATAAAAAGGGAATCAATATTGGATATCGTGATGATATAAATGATTTAGCTAAAGATATATATCGAAATTTAAGGTAATTTGTGTTACAATATAGCTAATGGAAGGAGAATATTATGAGATATTTAATGACATTTTCTTATGATGGATCTAGATATAAAGGTTATCAAAAACAACCTGAAGAAAAAACGATTCAAGGAGAAATAGAAAAAGCTTTGGAAACTATAAATAGTAATGTGCCCGTTACTATTTATGCCTCTGGAAGAACGGATGCGGGAGTTCATGCTTATAATCAAAAAGCACATTTTGATTTAGAAAATAAGCAACTTACTCCAGATAAAATAAAAGATTCATTAAATAGTTTGCTTCCAAAAGATATTTATATTAAAAATATAGAAATTGTCTCTGATGAGTTTCACGCCAGATACAATGTTAAAGCTAAGGAATATATTTATGTAATAAATATGGGTGAGTATAATCCAATTGAAAAAGACTATGTTTTTCAGTATAATAAGCAATTAGATGTTGTTGAGATGGAAAGAGCTTTAAAGTATTTAGAAGGCACACATGATTTTAAATCATTCGCAAAAGCTGATGATGAAAGAGAGGATTATACAAGGACAATAGTTCAAACTCATTTGCTTAGAGATTTAAAAAATGTAAATAAATTAACAATTAGCTTTTTAGGAACTGGTTTTTTGCGTCATCAAATAAGAAATATGATGGGAATTTTACTTGAAATTGGTGAAGGCAAAAGAAAAAGTGAAGAAATCATTGAAATATTAGCGGCTAGAGATAGAACTAAGGCTGGAATAGCTGCCAATCCTGAAGGATTATATCTTAAAGATGTTTTATATTAAAGTACATGTATTGTACTTTTTTATTTTTGTAAATATTAGTGATAAAAATGCATAAAATTTATTATATTTGTTGACTTTTTAAGGGGTTTTTAATATAATTAATACTGGTACATTTATTTATCCCACATGAGTGAGCCCCTGGGAAGGCTTACTAATGTAAAGGAGAAAGGAAAAAATTATGAAAACATACATGCAAAGGAAAGAAGACGTCCAAAGAAATTGGTATGTTGTTGACGCTGAAGGACAAACTTTAGGTCGTCTAGCAACAAAAGTAGCTAATGTTTTAAGAGGAAAACATAAACCTACTTATACACCACATGTCGATGGCGGAGATTTTGTTATTGTTATTAATGCTAGCAAAGTAGTTTTAACTGGAAACAAATTAAATGATAAAATTTATTACAACCATAGTAGATATACTGGTGGTCTTAGAGAAAGAACTGCCAAAGAAATGGTTGAAAATTATCCGGTTGAAATGATTGAAAGAGCAGTTAAAGGAATGCTTCCAAAAGGAAGACTTGGAAGACAAATGTATAAAAAGTTATTTGTATATGCAGAAGGGAATCATCCACATAGTGCACAAAAACCAAGTGCATTAGAGGTTAAATAGGAGGTTTAAATGGCAGAAGTTAGAAAATTTTATGGAACTGGTAGAAGAAAAGCTTCTATCGCTAAAGTTACATTAGTTGCTCCAGGAACTGGAAAAATTACTGTTAATGGTAGAGATGTTAGAGAATTTATGCCATATGAAACTAATGTTATGGATTTAATGCAACCTTTAGTTGCGACAAATAACGAAAAAACATTTGATGTAGAAGTTAAGGTTAATGGTGGAGGATTTACTGGCCAAACCGGTGCTATTCGTTTAGGAATAACTAGAGCTTTACTTGAATATGATAAAGATAACGAAGCAAAGGAAGACAGTTATCGTAAAACTTTAAAAAGAGCTGGTTTTGTTACTCGTGATCCTAGAGTTAAGGAAAGAAAGAAACCTGGACTTAAAGGTGCACGTAGAGCTCCACAATTTAGTAAGAGATAATTTTGAAAAGTCCGTATTTACGGGCTTTTTTCAATGTTTAATTATAAAAAATAGTATTTTTTATGGGATGCAGGCTACAAGTATATTACAAGGTTTTAAAAACTTTTATTTATGTTGGTAATATAAATCAGAGAAACAGATTAAGATTAGTGTGGTATAATTATAATTGAAAGGAGCATAGATATGTATAAGGATTTTATTGGTGAAAAAGTTATAATTGTTGTTTCTTCAAGAGGGGATAATTTGCTAGAGTATATTGGTACTTTATCATCTGAAAATGGTGATTTGATAGAATTAATTAATGTAGATATTTCATATTTAATGCTTAATTTTCAAAAAGGAATTTTTGGAGATAATATTACCAGATATAAACAAGGTTTAAATAAAGTAATTATAAATAAGAGATATATTATTTCTTGCAATAAACAATGAAAAATGGTATCTTGAAGAACATGATAAGCTGTTATTGATGAGGTCATATGCTATAATTATATAAGGGTGATGATATGAATGATTACTTTGGTCATGATGAATATTGGAAAGAACATATGAATGAAAGTTTAGAAGCAGACATGTGGATTGATGAATAT
Organism: Bacilli bacterium; assembly: GCA_017513865.1. Taxonomy (GTDB): domain Bacteria; phylum Bacillota_I; class Bacilli_A; order RF39; family UBA660; genus Coprosoma. The sequence continues at coordinate 155,626 of JAFWMN010000006.1, forward strand.
AAAAGTTATTTTAATACTGGCGGATTATGTTTAGATTTAGGTTGCGGTATGGGTCAATTTACAAAAAGGCTTATGGAATACGGATATGAAGTTATCCCGTTAGATATTTCTGAAATAGCTCTTAATAAAGTGCAAGAGTTTAACAGTAATATTTTAAAAGCTGATATGCGACATTCTTTACCTTTTCATGATGAGACGTTTGATTTAGTGTTTGCTAATTTATCTATTCATTATTTTTCAGATGATGATACAAAAAAGCTTATTAATGAGGTTAAAAGAATTTTAAAAAATGGTGGATTATTTATTGGTAGTGTTAATGGTATAAAAAATTTTCAAAGTATTAAAGATACTGCAGAAGTGCTTGATTATCATTTTTATTTAAATAGAGTAAAACACATTAGATTATTTGATGTAGATGATTTAAAGAAATATTTAAATATATTTAAAGTGTTAAAAATAGATGAAAGAGAAATAACAAGGTTTGAAAAAAACAATAGTTGTTTATTGTTTTTTACGAAAAAGCAGGATTTTAATTATTGATTATAAAATGATTTTTTTGTGGAGGCACACAAATTTTATATTTCATGATATAATTAAGGTGTAGGATGATAGATATGGTAAAAAAGCTATTTGGGGAAATTAATTTAACATGGAAGAAGTTGATTATATTTTCTGTTGTGATTGGAGTATATACCGGTATAGTGGCAATGCTTCCTATAACAAAAGATACTTCTTTTGCTGATATATCTATTTCTTTTGAGTGGTGGAGAATCTTGAATAGTTTTTGATGATACTTATAAAGTTTCTTTGAAAGATGAGAAATATGGGAAATTATATATTGTTTATGAAAAAAATATTGAAGATTATATGATAAATGCTGAATTTAAGAAAACTGGAATCTTGAATCACCAAGTGGTGAGAAAACGGAATTTGATTTAAAAATTGAAAGAAGTTCATATGATGTTAGGAAAAAATAATTTAGAAAGTTGAGTATAATTATGAATGGATTTTCTTGTTTAATGTTAATATTTGCTGTTTTAGTATTTATAGCTGGCCTTTATATTTATACCGGTCATAATAGCGAACTATTAATATGGAAAGGATATAATAAAAATGCGACTAAAAGTGAATTAGAAAATATTGGCAAATGGACAATGATAGCTAGTTTAGTTCCATTTATATTATTTATAGTAGGATTTTTTATAGAGGTTTGAGACGTTATGAAAAAGATATTTATATATTATAGTTTAAGTGGTAATGGTGATTTTGTTGCTTCCTACTTAAAAGAAAAAGGCTTTGATATTAGAAAAGTAATATCTAGTGATAAGATGCCCCAGAATACTTTTTTAAGAATTATGACTGGTGGTTTTTTGGCAGGAATTGGTCATAAATCAAAACTAATTAATTTTGATAATGATATAAGGGATTATGATGAGATAATAATTGGTTCACCTATTTGGAATGGTAGACTTTCTTGTCCTATTAATTCAGTATTAGATAATCTTGATTTAAACAACAAAAGATTAACTTTTATATTATATAGTGGTTCTGGCGAGGCGCCCAAAGTAAATGAAAAATTGTCTCAGAAATTTCCCCAATCTAAAATTATTCATTTAAAAGAACCAAAAAGTAACATAGAAAACATGAAAACAATTTTTAATGAGGAGGACATATGAATAAAATTGATATTTTAAAATTTAATAATGAAAAAAAGAATATGGTGTATGGACCTTATTCAATATTAGTGGCTTTATCAATGCTTGATGAAGGAGCTACGGAGGCTACTAAAGAAAGTTTAGATTTGTTTTTAGGAAATATTCCTATAAATAAATATAATAATATTGAAAATGTTTTGTCAGTAGCTAATAAAATGTATATTAAAGATGATATAGCGAAAGATATAAACGAATCTTATAAAAATGTTTTAAGTGACAAGTATAATGCTGAAATTGAAATTAATGATTTTAGCGATGAGTTTGTTATGAATAATTGGATTAACAATAAAACTTTCGGGCAGATAAAAAATATTGTTACTAAAGATGCTCTTTTAAATAATAATTTATTCTTAATTAATACTACGGCGATCGATATGGAATGGCAAGCAGAAATAAATGGTAGTTCTGTTAATGGCGGAATATTTAACAATGGTTCAGAAGTAGAGGCAAGTTATATTTATGGTTTTACAAAGAATATGGCTTCTTATTATGAGAATGACGAGGTTTTATCTTTAGGTCTTAATTTAAAAAAATATGATGATAATGATTATGAATTTGTGGCTATTCAACCTAAAGGTGTTGAACTTAGTGAGTATATAAATAATTTAAGTGACAATAAAGTAAATAATATTCTTGCAAATTTGAAATCTTTGTTAGACGAACCAAGAAATGTAGATATAAGTATTCCTAAATTTTCTTTTAATTATAGTTTGAATTGTTTAAGTACTTTTAAAAATATGGGTTTAGAAAATGTTTTTGAAAATGCCCATTTTGGCAAAATTGGAGATCTTCCAACACTTAATTTAGATGTTCTTCATAAAACTAATATCGATTTTTCTGAGGTTGGTTTAAAAGCCGCAAGTGCAACAGTAGTATTATTATTTGAAGGTGCTTATTTCGATCCAAATGAAAGACTAATTATTGAAATAAACAAACCATTTATGTTTGTTATAAGAGAAAAGAATAAAAACGATATTTTGTTTATGGGTACTGTTTATAATCCTGTTTTATGGGCTGATGATTCAAAAAACTATGCTTATAAATAAATTTGTGTAAAAAATGGTGTAAAGTGCCATTTTTTTGTTTCAAAAATATTGTTATTTTGAAAAAGTGTGCATATAATTGTATCATAAGGGAGGATGTTAAAGTGGGGCTTGCTATAGCGCTAAATTCAATTTAAGACATCTTCTTCCTTTACAAAAGTCCAAGTTTATTGGACTTTTTTGTTTATAATGATATAATGTTAATAGGTGATTTTATGCTTAGAATTAGTGAATGGGAAGAGTATGAATGTATCGAAGCTGGCAATGGTGAAAAATTAGAAAGATGGGGAAATATAATTTTAAGGAGACCAGAACCACAAGCGATGTGGGGAATATCTTTTGATGATGATTGGAACAAGATAGATGGATTTTATCATCGATCAGATAAAGGTGGTGGTTATTGGGATTTTAAAAATGAACTTCCTTTATTTTGGACTGTATCTTATAAAGATTTAACCTTTAAAGTAACACCTACTAATTTTAAGCACACAGGATTATTCCCAGAACAAGCAATTAATTGGGATTTTATGATGGATAAGATTAAGAAGGCGGGAAGAGAAGTTAAAGTTCTTAATTTGTTTGCTTATACAGGTGCGGCTAGTATGGCTTGTGCGAAAGCTGGGGCTTCAGTTGTTCAAGTTGATGCGTCAAAAGGAATGACGGAATGGGCTAAAGAAAATAAGCATTTATGTGGGCTTGATGATGCTAATATAAGATTTATTGTTGACGATGTGGTAAAATTTGTTCAAAGAGAATATAGACGTGGTAATAAGTATGATGCGATTGTGATGGATCCACCTAGTTATGGTAGAGGGCCAAATAAAGAAGTGTGGAAATTTGAAAAGAACATGACTTTTTTACTTGAAGAATGTTTAAAAATTATGAGTGATAAGCCATTATTTTTACTTATTAATGCCTATACTACTGGTATCTCAAGCATTGTTCTTGCCAATATGCTTAAGACAATGATGCTTCCACTTTATCCTAACGGAAAGATTGATGCTGGTGAGGTTGGACTTAAAATTAGTAAAAACAATTTAGTTCTTCCTTGCGGAATATATGGAAGATGGGAAGAAAATGATTAATATAATTTATGAGGATAATCATTTGTTGATAGTTGAAAAACCTGTAAACATTCCGGTTCAAGCTGATAGTAGTGGCGATGAAGATTTACTTTCGATGTTGAAAAAATATCTAAAAGAAAAATATAATAAACCAGGCAATGTATATCTTGGATTAGTCCACAGGCTTGATAGACCAGTATCCGGGATTATGGTTTTTGCTAAAACTAGTAAAGCAGCCAGTAGACTTTCTAAGCAAATTGCTAGTCATGAATTTAGAAAGACTTATTTAGCTGTATGTGAAGGCAAAGTTATGAAATTTGGAACTTTTACTGACAAGCTAGAGAAAGATAAAAAAAATAATATTACAAAAGTTTCTGCTAATGGTAAAGAGGCTATTCTTAGTTTTAATTTGCTTGATTATAAAGATGGCTTGTCTTTGGTTGAAATATATTTAAAAACAGGAAGAAGCCATCAAATAAGGGTTCAATTTTCTTCTAGAGGTTTTCCTTTATATGGTGATCAAAAATATAATGTAAATTCTAAAAAAGATAATATTGCTTTATTTGCTAAAGAAGTAGAATTTTATCATCCTGTAACTAATGAGTTAATTAAATTTTCTTTATCAAAACCTCAAAGATATCCTTTTAATATATTTAAAGATTAGGTGATTTTATGAAATTATTAAAAAGATTAATTTATGTTTTAATATTTTTGTTAATATGTTATTGTATTAGTTTTTCTTTTTTAAATAAAGCCAATTTAAAACCAGTTAATGCTCAGCTTAATGATCTGGATTTAAGTGGTTTTAATAAGCTTATGATAGTAGCTCATCCAGAAGATGAAACTGTTTGGGGTGGAGTTCATCTCCTTTCTGATAATTATTTAGTTGTTTGTGTATCATGTGGTTTTGATAGTAAAAAGGAAAAAAAAATGGAAAAAGTATTGGAAATCACTAAAGATAGGTTAGTAAAATTAGGTTATTCCGACAAATTTTTAGTGCGTAGACATTATAGAGGCGTTAAAAAACGCATAAAAAAAATTCTCAATTATAAAACTTGGGAGTTAGTTGTTACGCATAATCCTGATGGTGAAACTGGTAATTTAGAACATAAACAAATTAGTGAAATTGTTTCTAATTTAGATATTTATAATTTATATTATTTTGGGAATTATTATAATAAAAAGGAATTAATTAAATTAGATAAAGTGACAACATTGAAAGGAGATTTAATTAAAGACAAAATAAATGTTTTAATTAAAACATATCATGATAAAAATTTAAATAATTATAAGCACATGTTTCCTTTTGAAGACTGGATAAGTAGAGAAAATTATAAGGTATAACTTATAATTTTTTTTATTAAAAAAAGGAAATGATATTTTTTTTCAGTATATATATAGTAGAGGGGCAGAAAGGAGAGGCATGAAAAAAATTGTTTTTGCAGTACTATTATCCCTTTTTGTTTTTACAAAGCCCGTTTTAGCTGAAGAAACAACAATAACGTATAATAAGTTGCAAGGAATTGCTTATAACCAGAAAATAGGCAACGAATTAAAATCGAATATAGTAACTTTTTTCCAAATGAAAAATCGAATTGCTTACTGTATTGAGCCAGGTGTGGAAATAAATGAAAGGTATTATGATATTGGCTATGATTGGAATGTGACTAATTTGTCTAGTGAATTGAAAGAAGAAATAGAAAAAATAGGATATTATGGCTATGAATATCCCGGGCATAATAATAGTTATTATTATATTGCAGCTCAAGAGTTGATTTGGAAAGCTGTAAGACCAGATATCGAAGTGACATGGACTACTGAAAAAAATTTAGGTGGGTCAATTATTGATATCAGTAAAGAGAAAAATGAAATAATGGATTTAGTTAATAATCATTCTTTAGTTCCAAGTTTTGCAGATCAAATGTTTATTGATTATACGGGCAAAGAAATAATTTTAAAAGATGAAAATAATGTTCTAGATTATTATGAAGTTTCTGATAGTAACAATCATGCAATTATTAGAGATGGTAATGTGTTAAAAATAAAGCTCAACGAAAAAAAAGTAGATGATGAAGAAATATTTTTGACCCGAAAATATTATGATAAGGAACCATTATTAGTTTATAGTAGAGGAAATTCACAAAAATTAGCTGCTCTTAGAATTACAATGGATAGAAGATCTAGTTTCACTATTGGAAATAAAGAAGAACCAGAAGAAATTATAGAAGTTCCTGATACTGGGATTGATATTAATTTAGGGGAGTCAATATTTATGACTGTCTTAGGCTTAGGAATGATTATTAGTGTTTTTAAAATTAATTAAATTTTTATCATTTGTATTTTTGTTTTTTTCATTTAGTCTATGTAATTATAATGAAAACAGATTAAATAATAAAGTAGATGAATATATAAGTCACAATTATTTAAACGAAAAAGTTTCAGCAGAGCCATCTAAACCGATTACTTTAAGATCTAATCAAAGTATTTATATTCCTAAAATTAATTTAGAGAAAAATTTATATAGCATTAATTCTAAACTTAATACAGTTAATAAGAATATTCAAATATTAAAAAATTCTGATATGCCGGATAAAGAAAACGGTAATTTTGTATTAGCCGCACATAGTGGGAATAGTTCTGTTTCTTATTTTCATAATTTATATAAACTTGATATCGGTGATGAGGTAATAATAAAATATAATAATCATAAATATATTTATGCTGTGGATAAAAAATATGAGGTAATTAAAACAGGTAAAGTATCAATTAAAAGGGATAAAAACAAAAATTCAATAACGTTAATAACTTGTAAGGAAAAAGACAAGCAATTAGTTGTTATTGGCTATTTAACTTAAAAAGACGAAATGTCTTTTTTTATTAGTAATATGAATATATTTATATAGGTGATTGAATGAGGAAAACTCGTATAGTTATATTTGTGGTTTTTTTAATATTTTTATCGTTTTTTAATGTAGTTTGGGCTAGTGATAAAAAAATGAATTTGTTTTCAAAAGTAATATATTTAGATCCTGGACATGGAGGGGCAGATAGTGGGGCTTATTATAAGAATTATAGAGAAGCTGACATTAATCTCCAAATAAGTAAAAAACTTATGGATATTTTAAAAAAAGAAGGGGCTATAGTTTATTTGACAAGGTATGATGATTATGATTTATCTATTTCTAATGCTTGGAATAGAAAACGTAGTGATTTGTCTAGAAGAGCTAATATTATAAATAAATCTAAATGTGATTTATATTTATCTATTCATTTAAATGCTGAGGATAGTGGTTTATTTAGAGGAGCTGAAGTTTATTATGATACGATAAATGCTGAAAATGAAAAAATTGCTTATATTTTTCAAGATGAATTCAGAAGACATTTGAATTCAAATAGGAGTTTTAAGGAAAACAGTACTAAATATTTACAAAGAAGAGTTAATAGACCAGGTGTTTTATTAGAGGTTGGCTTTTTATCTAATGCTAGCGATAGGGCTTTATTAATAGATGCGACTTATCAAAATAAAATAGCTAATGTTATAAAAACTGGTATTATTAGATATTTTGATAGTTAATGTGCATAGGAAAAAAATGTCTATAATACCTTTTTTTGTGTTATAATGAATAATAGGTGATAATATGACAACGAAAACATTTCGAACTTTAGATGAACAAATTGGTATTTTAAGAAGCAAGGGACTTACTGTTAATGACGAAGAAAATGCTAGAAAAGTTTTATATAGAGAAAATTACTTTTTTATAAGTGGATATAGGCATTTATTTACGCTTAAAGGAGAAAAAGATAATTATATAAAGGGAACCACTTTTGATGAACTTTATGCGACTTTTGTTTTTGATAGAAGAATTAGAAATACCTTTTTTAAGAATATTTTAATTGTTGAAAATAATTTAAAATCAATTATGAGTTATCAATTGTCTAAGAAATATGGTATTAAAGAAAAAGACTATTTGGAACCAACAAATTTTTCTGATGATGCGATTAGATCAAGGCAAGTTTACGATGTTTTAAATAAAGTTAAAAGGCAAATTAGAGTTAATGGTAATAAGCATACAGCTACTTATCATTATATAAATAATTATGGATATATTCCTTTATGGATTTTAGTTAAAGTTTTATCATTTGGAATTATGTCGGAGTTTTTTGATATTTTAAAACTAGAAGATAAAGAAGAAATTATAAAACCATATCAAATTGATGTTGAAACAATGGTTGTATTTTTAGCTTTGCTTTCTAATTTTAGAAATGTTTGTGCGCATGAGGATATGCTTTATGATCATAGAACTCAAAGATCTATTCCTGATACAAAATATCATGAGGCATTAGGCATTGAAAAAAATGAGGATGGTTATATATACGGTAAAAATGATTTATTTAGTTTGGTAATTATTCTTAAATATATGCTTAGAGATGAAGAATTTTATGAAATGATAGATGAGATTAAAAGAGAAGTTGATCTTTTAGATGAAAATGTTGACATTGTTCCTTTAGACCATATTTTAAACAAAATTGGTTTTCCTAGTAATTGGTATGATATAAAGGATCTTGATTAGGAGGAGTAGTATGAGAGAAAAAGGTAGAAATTTAATAATTTTAATAATAGTATTTTGTTTAGGTGCTTGTGTGGCTTACTTTTTTATGGACAATAGTACACCTAGTTCTAATGGCCCAACAATAAATAAAAAAGTTACAATTACCTCTAATGATTCAATTAATGAATCTATTCAAAAAATTTATGATTCAGTAGTTGTGATTAGTAATTATCGAAATGGCAGATTAGCTGGTTATGGCTCAGGTTTTGTGTATAAGAAAGATAATAAAAATGGTTATATAATGACTAACAACCATGTTGTCGAAGGAGCTAGTGAGATTAAAGTTACTTTAAACTCTGGTGAAGAAGTAGAAGCCAAAGTTTTAGGAACCGATAGTTATATGGATATCGCTATTGTATCTATCGATGCTGACAAGGTAATGAATGTTGCAGAGATAGGTGATAGTTCTAAATCTAAGTTAGGTGATACTATTTTTACTGTAGGAACTCCAATAAGTACTGATTATTCAGGTACAGTTACTAAAGGAATTATTTCTGGTGAAAACAGAGAAATTACTGTTACTAATAAAGGAACATCCTATGTAATGGAGGCAATTCAAATTGATGCTTCTATTAATCCAGGGAATAGTGGTGGACCTCTCGCTAACATTAATGGAGAAGTTATTGGTGTTAATTCTGTTAAACTTGTAGAAAACTCTATTGAAGGTATGGGCTTTGCTATTCCAATTGAAGTAGCTATGTCACAAGTTTCTAAACTCGAAAAGGGTGAAAAAATTGATAGACCTTTAATAGGAATCTCTTCTTATGATTTATCAATGGCAGTATATCTTGGTAGAACAGATATAAATTCTAATATTAAAAATGGAGTTATTGTAAATTCTGTTGAAGAGGGTTCAGATGCAGCTGAAGCAGGAATTTTAAAAAATGATATAATTACTAAAGTTGATGGTAAAGAAGTTAAAAGTTCCGCTCATTTAAAATATTTACTTTATAAGCATGAAATAGGAGATATTGTTAAATTAACTGTTTATAGAGAAAACAAAGAAAAAGAACTTACTTTAAAACTAACACATAAAATAGGAGACTAAAATTAGTCTCCTTTATCTTATTTCCGGACAAGTTCCTATACTTGGAATGTAGAAACAATGATTTTTATATCTTCCACTATTATATTGATCCCACCATGTTTTAGCGCAATTCTCATTATTTTTAGGGGCATAAAACCATAAAGCATTGGTTGCTGGATAGTAGTATTCTCCTTTTAATACTCTTTCAGCCAGATTTTGTTCAGTAGTTGTTGGATTACTAAAAAAAAGAGGGTTATTAATTCCTGAAAAACCACCAGGGTTTTGATAAATAACATCAGTTATTGTTTTTGTATTAGTGAAAGTTAGGCAGTTTGCTAGGGCTCTATTGACAACGACATTGCCTACCATTAACATACCTAAATCACCTTCACCAAGAGCTTCGGCTCGCATTATTCTAGCTAGCAATTCTTTTTCTTTTGTTGATGCCTGTAAAATCATAGATAAATCACCACTACATTATATGTTTGAAATTTAAAGAAGTTGAATAATATTTAATGATATGGTATAATTATTGTGTCCTTTTAGGGGAATAGTTCAGCTGGTAGAACGTCGGTCTCCAAAACCGAATGTCGTGGGTTCAAATCCTGCTTCCCCTGCCATTTAGAATATTAAAACACTAACAAATAAGTTAGTGTTTTTCTTTGGTCCATTTTTTCGCTTCTTCAAAGATAAAATCGGCTTTTTCTCTTAGGTAATTAGGATTAGAGTATAATTTGTATATTTCTTCATCAGAATAGTTGGATAGGATATAGTTAATAATCGTATATGAAAATTTATATCCACCTTTATAATGTCTGAAATCTTTTTTAAGTTTATCAAAATCACATTTATCTAAGTTTTGAAGAGTGTAATCTTGGTTTGAAAGATTCGTAGCCAAGCCTTCAGCAAACCAAGTTATTTGATTATAATCCATGTGATATGTGTGATGGCATTGATGGACAATTTCATGTAGGACGGTTTTTTTAATTTTATCTACATTTGCATCTTTATGAGTAGTGTGTTTTATTTGATCTTCAACATTTAATATTCTAATAGTATTAGTCGGGGAATCAGAATCAGCGGATATATAATTTAAAATTTCTCCGTATTTAGAAATGATAAAATTTTTAAAAGGCTCATAACTAAGTAATATTATTCTTACTTTATTTGGCAATTTTTCTAAATTGAAGAAATTTAATATTCTTTTTTCATTACTAATAATGTAGTCAATGATATCATTAAAATAAGTATGTGGAAAATCACTTTCAATAATAAAGTTTTTTAATTCTTTTTTCACGAATATCACCTATATATATTATATCATAATTGTAATTTATACTATGTATAATTTGTTGTATGTATATTAAGATTGTGCTAAAATTATATTGTAGGAGGTATAAGATGCGTGATTTAGGTACAGTTGTAAGAGGTGTGCGCACACCAATAATTAAAGAAGGAGACGATTTAGCTAATATAGTTGTTGATTCAATCATGGAGGCTAGTAGAAATAATGATTTTGAATTTAATGATAGGGATGTAATCGCTATTACAGAAGCTGTGGTAGGAATTAGTGAAGGAAATTATGTTACAGTTTCTGAAGTGTCAGAGGATATTAAAAGAAAATTTAAAAATCCAGAAGTATTAGGTATCGTTTTTCCAATTTTAAGTAGAAATAGATTTTCTTTAATTTTAAAAGCTATTGCTAGAAGCACTAAGAAATTATATGTACAGTTATCTTTTCCAAGTGATGAGGTTGGTAATGGAATTTTGGATGAAGAAAAATTATATAGAAGTGATTATACTTTAGGTAGCGTTATTACAGAAGAAGAATATAGAAAGCATTTTGGTGACTTTCTTCACCCTTTTACAGGAATTAATATGATTGATTTTTATAAAGAATTAATTGAAAAAGAAGGCTGTGAAGCTGAATTTGTTTTATCAAATAATGTTTTAGATATTTTAAAATATACCAAAAATGTTATTAACTGCGATATTCACACAAGATATAGGACTAAAGAAATTTTAAAAGATGGCGGAGCTAATGTTATTGGTTTATTTGAAATAATGACTGAACCAATTAATGGTAGTGGTTTTAATAAAGAGTATGGGATGCTTGGTTCTAATAAATCAACTGAAGAAAGATTGAAATTATTTCCGAGAACTGGTCAAGAATTAGTTGAAAAAATTCAAAAGGAGCTAAAAGAAAAGACTGGTAAAATGATTGAAGTAATGGTATATGGGGATGGAGCATTTAAAGATCCCGTAGGGAAGATTTGGGAACTTGCTGATCCAGTTGTTTCACCAGCTTATACTAAAGGTTTAGAAGGAACGCCTAATGAAATAAAATTAAAATATGTTTCGGATAATAAGTATGCTGACTTAGAGGGCGATGAATTAAAAGAAGCTATAAAAGAAGAAATTAGACAAAAAGAAGATAATTTAAAAGGAAAAATGATAACTCAAGGGACTACCCCTAGACGACTTACTGATTTAATAGGATCATTATGTGATTTAACTAGTGGTAGTGGTGATAAAGGAACACCAGTTGTATTTATTCAAGGCTATTTTGATAATCTAGCAAGTGAATAGAAAGCTAACTTTGTTTAGCTTTTTTATTTGCAAAAACAAGTTAGTTTGTTATATAATTTAATTGGTGATAATATGAAAGAAATTTATTTAATTAGGCATTCGGCACCATTTGTGGATATTTTAAATTACAAAGATTTTGAAAATACTGTTTTGTGGGATGAATTTAATAAAAATATGATTTTATCGGTAGAGGGGGAAGAAAACGCTAAAAAATTATGTGATGTTCCTTGTTTAAAATCTTTGGATGCAGTTTATGCTAGTAATTCAGCTAGAGCAATAGGTACAGCCAAATATATTTCAGAAGCAAATAATATTCCTTTGATGCTTGATGATAGAATAAATGAACGTAGTTTTGGAGTTAATTATATAAAAGAGTTACCAGAAGATTATAGTGTTAGATCTTTTAATGATAAAGATTTTAAGATGGAAAATGGCGAATCTTTAAATGAGCTTGATAGTAGATTTAACTTATTTATTGATGATATTTTAAATAGTGATTATGATAATGTAGCTTTAGTTATTCATGGAATTATCCTACTTTCATTTTTGCAAAATAGTTGTGATTTTAATGCTGACGGGAAAAAGTTTTTAATTAAATATAATGGTAATATTATTTTGGATGGAAATCCTAAAAATCCTGATATATATAAAGTAGAATTTGATAATAAAAAAGTAATTAATATTAGTAATATAGAAATTAATTAAGGAGAATGAACATGAATGATTTAATAATATATGGTTTAACATTTTTAGCGGTTATAATAACTGGGGCAGCTCAAGCTTTTATTACTTCTGCCTATAAAAAATATAGTGAAGTAGCAAATACCAAAGGTATGTCAGGAGCTACAGCAGCTAGAAAAATTTTAGATGAAAATGGTTTATCTAATGTTAAAGTTACGGAGGTTAGCGGTTATTTGTCTGATCATTATGATCCTTCAGCTAAAGAAATTAGGCTTTCTAGTAGTAATTTTAATGGAAAGTCTATTGCTGGACTTAGTGTGGCGGCTCATGAATGTGGTCATGCCATTCAAGATAAGGAAAATTATACTTTTTTAAGGCTTAGAGCTTCTTTAGTTCCCCTTGTAAATTTTTCCTCTTATGCTGGTTATTTAGCTATTACGATTGGTTGTTTAACGGGGTTAATTGGTATAGTTAAAATAGGAATATTACTGGAATGTGTAATTTTACTTTTCCAGGTAGTTACTTTACCGGTTGAAATTGATGCGAGTAGTCGAGCTTTAAAGGAAGTAGAAAAATACAACCTTTTGAGTAGCAGCGAGCATGAAAAAGGAAAGACAGTTTTAAAGGCAGCAGCTTTAACTTATGTTGCTAGTGTAGCTTCAACATTAATTCAAATACTTAGATTAATATTTATGTTTAGGCGAAATGATAGAGATTAAAAAAATAGTATTAAATACTATTTTTTTATTTCAACACTTACGGGATAGTGATCACTTATATATTTATTTTTATATTTATAATCGTGTTTTATAGGATTTTCAAATTTCAAATTTTTATCGATTAGTATGTGATCTAAGTGATATATTTCTTTTTTTGTTGTAAAGGTTTTTCCAATATTTTTAGTGGTATCGATGAAATTGTTTTTTTCACAGAAGTTTTTAATTCTTTTTATGCCTAGGTTGAAATCACCGGTCATAATAATTGGTTTATCTTTTTTTAATAAATTTGTAATACATTTTAACTGAAGCATTTTATTTTTATCTACTTTGTTAGATAAATGAGTATTATAAAGATAAAATTCTTTTGTTTCAATTTCAGTTATTATTCTTGGGAATTTATCATTTTTAAACTTAGTTTTTGGTATTAATGGAGTTTCTGATAGTGAAAATGTATTAGTTTTTAACACTTTTATTTTTGAATTTACTAATATACAGTTATATTCATCAAAAGTTCTATGATTTCTATTTCGGCTTTCACCATAGAAATTATATTGTAAATTGTTTTCTTTTAATAATTTTTCTAATCTTTTTTTAGCTTTATAAGTCATTTCTTGAGTGCCGATTATATCTGGTTTTTCTTCTTTTATTAAATTTACAAAGCCTTTCAATCTTTTTTTCCATTTACCAAAAATAAATAGTCCATCATTTTTTAGATTAAATGTCATTATTTTCATGGAATCACCTCTATTTTAAGAAAACGCTTTTAAGAGCGTTTCACTTTTTTTCTTTTTTTAAAATATATTATAACAGTTATAATAAATAAAATAATTAGAACTACTAGTGTTAAATGAGCATAAGTATCGAAGACTGCTAATATCTTTTCCCATTTTTTACCGACAATGCTTCCGGATATAGAAAGCACAGAATTCCATATTGCTGAACCAACAATGGTGTATAAAAGGAATTTCGGCATTTCCATTTCACTCATACCGGCTGGGATGGAAATTAAACTTCTTAATATTGGCACAAATCTGCAGAAAAACACTGTTTTATTTCCTTTGGTATCAAACCATTCATCAGCTTTATCAATATCTTTTTCTTTTAATCTTAATATTTTTCCTATTTTTCCTTTAACTAGTTTTTTTAATCTTTCTTTGTTTAATATTTTTCCAATATAGTATAAGATTAAAGCTCCTATTAAAGATCCTAAAGTAGAGGCAATTATAACACCAATAATATTTAATTTAGAATAAGTAGTCATAAATCCACCGAATAGTAAAATAACTTCTGATGGGATTGGTGGGAATATATTTTCAATTGCTATTAAAGAAAAAACGCCCAAATAGCCAAATTTATTCATAATTGAAATTATAGCAGTTTTCATAAAAACACCTCTTTATAAGTATAACATATTTTACTCAAATGGTTTATATATTTTAGCGATAGCTTCGGCAACTTTTATACCATCCATGGCAGCACTCATAATTCCGCCAGCATATCCGGCTCCTTCACCGCAAGGGTATATGCCTTTAATATTACTTATTAAATTATCGTCTCTTATTATTTTTATAGGTGATGACGTTCTGCTTTCAACAGCTGATAATATGGCATCATCTGAAGCAAAACCATTTATTTTTTTATCGAAGTGTAATATAGCTTCTTTTAACGATGTGTTTATATATTTTGGAAATATATTATTTAAATTAGCGAAAGTATAATTTCCTTTAAATATAGGAGCTATATTTCCCAATTTGTTACTTATTTTATTATCTATAAAATCTTTAAATAACTGTGTTGGTATTTTCCCTTTTCCCTCATTATACGTTGCTTTTTCTAATTTTCTTTGAAATTTTGCACCATCTAGTGGATTATAACCGAAATCATCAGGCGTGATAGTTACGATAATTGCGCTGTTGGCATTTTCTTCATCCCTTTTATGGTTACTCATTCCATTTATGGAAAGCATACCTTCTTCTGATGAAGAATTTACCACAAAACCACCTGGGCACATGCAAAATGAATATACACCCCTCCCATTTTTAGCTTTATAGGTTAATTTGTAATCGGCATTAGGTAAATTTGTGTGTTCTTTGCCATACTGGTTTTTATTTATTAATGTTTGGGGGTGTTGGATACGGATACCTATGGCAAATGGCTTAGGTTTTATATTTATGTTTTTTTCAAGAAGCATTTCAAATGTGTCTCTTGCACTATGACCTATAGCAAGGACTAAAACGTCAGTCTTTATAGTTTTATTATTTACTTTAATGCTAGTTATAGTTTTGTTTTTTATTTCAATATCATTTAAAAGTGAGTTATATTCTATTTTACCACCGTGTTTTATTATTTCATTTCTAATATTTTTAATTACTCCTCTTAATAGATCTGTTCCAATATGGGGTTTATTTATATATAGTATTTCTTCTGGAGCACCATTTTTTACAAATATATTTAATATTTCTTTACCTCTATGTTCTTTATCTTTAATAGTAGTATTTAATTTACCATCAGAAAATGTTCCGGCACCACCTTCACCAAATTGGACATTAGAATTCTTATTTAATATACCTTTTTTCCAAAAAGTATTAACGCTTTTTACTCTACTATCAATATTTTCT
This sequence comes from Bacilli bacterium, assembly GCA_017513865.1. Lineage (GTDB taxonomy): Bacteria > Bacillota_I > Bacilli_A > RF39 > UBA660 > Coprosoma. The sequence goes on from JAFWMN010000006.1 coordinate 171,692, forward strand.
CCGCGTTCAATAATTATAGGTTTATAGCCATTTTTAGCCAGCATATAGCCCGCAAATAAGCCGGCAGGACCTGACCCTATAATAATTGGGTTATGATTTAGTTTTTTTGTTCCATTTGTTTTGAATTTATATGTTTCATCTGGCGTTTTAATTATATCTTTAATATTTTTATTTAATACTTTTTCTTCGTTATTTATTTTCGCATCGATTTCATAAATATAATTTATTTCTTTTCTGGCATCGATAGATTTTTTATTTATTTTAAAATTTATTAAATCATTTTTGTTTATTTTTAATCTGGTTATTATTTTTTCTTTTAAATCATTTTCATTATGATTTATAGGTAATTTTATTTGTCTAATTCTAATCATATATTTTCTCCTGATATAATTCCACTTATCCAGGCAAAACCTAAGTTATATCCACCACAATCTCCATCAATATCGATGATTTCGCCAGCGAAATATAAATCTTTTGTTTTAAGGGATTCCATTGTTTTTAAATTAATTTCTGGCAGAGGGATTCCCCCACTGCAAATTTGGGATTTATCAAATGAATTAACACTTTCTATTTCTATTTCAAATTTAGTTAAATTTTTTATTATGTTACTAAATTCTTTATCATTTATTTTGTTCCAATCATTAGTTTTGATATTTGATTTTTTTAGGATTATATTAACTAATTTATAATTTAAAAATCTTTCTAATGTTTCAGTTATTGGCAAATTTAAATTTATAATTTGTTTTTTAAGCCATTTATGAGGATCTTCATTTAACCATGGCATGAAATTAATATTAATTGTTTCTTTATGGTTATTTATGTTTCTAGCAATATATCTACTTAGATTAAAGGTGACAATTCCGCTTATGCCATAATCAGTTAATTGAAGTTCACCGGTTTCTTCTTTGATAAATTTATCATCTTCATGTAGGGATAAAGTGGCTTCCACCCTAATGCCGTTCCATTTATTAAAGTAATCGCCTTTACCTTTTAACTGAACTAAAGCTGGTTTAGGGTCTATTATTGTATGATTAAGTGATTTTGCTAGTGAATAACCCATACCATCAGACCCGGTTTTTGGTGCGGCTTTTGAGCCGGTTGTGATGATTATTTTTTTAGCTTTTATATTTTCCTTATTGGGATTTATTATAAAATAATCTTCTTTTTTTATTTCGGTTACTTCAGTATTTGTGATTACTTTAATATTTAATCTTTTTATCTCATAAGTTAAAGCATTTAATATAGTGGTTGCTTCTTTAGTTATAGGGTAGTAATAACCATTTTTTATTTTGGGGATTATTCCTAAAGAATCAAAGAAAGATATTACTTTTTCTTTGTTTTCTTTTGTTATTATATTTTTCAAATCTTCTTCATTATCTGAGTGGTAGTGAGATATATTAATTTCTTCGTTAAAGTAATTACATCTACCATTCCCGGTTACTAATATTTTTTTACCCAATTTATCATTTTTTTCTAATATAGTTACTTTTTTGTTTTTTCTAGCAGCTATAATTGCCGCTGTCATGCCAGATGCACCACCACCAATAATTACAATGTCGTTCATAAAATCACCACCTATATTATATTATAAAAATTAATTAATTTACAACTTAATTTATATTTGTTATACTTAATAATAGGGAGATAATCGAAAAGATAATAAAAGAATAAGTTTCCTTATATTAGTGGGTGGTAATGTGAAGAAAAAGCTGATTATCACTAGTATAATAGTTTTACTTATACTGGTTGGTTCATATTTGTATTTTTATTTTCAAAAACCGGTTATTAAATTAAAGAATGATTTAACAGTGGAAATAAATACAGATAGAAAACTATATAATTATGTATTAGGGGTTCGTAAGGGGCTTTTAATTACTAAAAACGAGAAAATCGATACCTCTAAATTAGGTTATCAAACATATAATATTAAGACAAAAAACATTGTTGGAAAAACTTATTCGAAAAAAATAAAAATTTTAATTAAAGATACCGTTGCCCCTGAAATAGTTGGACCTACAGATATTACGATCACAGCAGGTAGTGAGGTTAATTTGCTTAAAGATGTTAAAATTGTTGATAATTCAAATGAAAATATAACTGCTTCTGTTCAAGGTGAATATGATATAAATAAAGCAGGGAATTATAACTTGAAATATGTAGCTGAAGATTCATCACATAATAAAAGTGAAAAAGAATTTGTTTTGATAGTTAAGAAAAAAATTATTCCACAGACACAAACATCATTTAGTGGTGAAAGCAAAATAATAAGGCAAGGGTATCCATATTATATTAAAGTTAACAAAAGGTTAAACGTTGTCTATGTATATGGTATAGAAGATGGAGAATATAAAAAATTAGTTAAAGTTTTTGTTTGCTCAGCAGGAGCTAATACTCCAACTGGTGTTTATTCAACGCAAAACAAATATGTTTGGAGGCTTATGGTCGGAGATAGTTATGCCCAGTATGCGACAAGAATAACAGGTCATTATTTATTCCATTCAGTTCCTTATCAGAAACAGTCTAAAGATTCTCTTAAATATTGGCTTTATAATAGACTTGGCAACAATGATTCACTTGGATGTATTAGACTTACTGTAGAAGATGCAAAATGGATATATGATAATTGTCCAATCGGTACTAAGGTTGAAATCTATAGTAGTAATGATTTGGGTGGAGTAGGTAAACCTTCAGCACAAAAGATAAGTGATAGTGATCCTAGAAGAGGATGGGATCCAACAGACCCAGACCCAGCTAATCCTTGGAGGTGAAAGAAAGTATAGAAATATATTTTCTTTTTTTGTATAATTGTTTTAGGAGGACTTTATGGTAGTATCTGATAGTGATAAAAATGCTGATGTTATTTTAAAAAATAGTGAAGAATTTTTAGAGTGGTTTTTTAAAGAAAAACCTTCACTCAAGGAAATATCTTTTTTGGGTGAAAGTAAAGATGTAAAAAAAATGGAAACAATGTATGAATTTTTAAAATATTATTTTACTGTTAAAGAAAACTGTGAGAAAAAAATGAATGAATATAATAATCTTTTTGTTTTAGATGATAACAAGTTTTTAAAGGAAGCTTTAGAACTATTTGCTTCATCAAATAGTGGAGGGAAATATTTGAGAGCGACTTTAGCTGGTTTAGGATATAACTGTTTTAAAGATGATGATAAGTATATTCCTTTAGCTATAGCTTTAGAAGTTTTTCAAACATCTATTTTAATTCATGATGATATTATAGATATGGCTACTTTAAGAAGGGGTATGGATACTATACCTATAAGGTATGAAAAGATATACGAAAGTCCTATTAAAAATAGAGAAACATTTTTAGATAAAAGAAAGCAGATGTCTTCATCTATGGCTTTATGTTTAGGGGATATTGGATTTTATTTTGCCAATCAAATTATGGTTAAAAATTATTTTGATAATCCTAATTTGTCTAGAGTTTTAGAATATTATAATGATATGGCAATTAAGACTTGCAAAGGAGAAATGATTGATGTGATGCTTCCATTTTATGAAGAATTTTATGGAGTGGAAGATGATTTGGAAGACCATATTACAGAAATATATAAGCTTAAAACCGCTTGGTATTCAGTAATAAGCCCTTTTGTTTTAGGAGCATTATTAGGTGGAGCTAGAGATGAGGAAGTTCATAAATTTGAAGATGCCTTAATTAATTTGGGTGTTTCTTTTCAAATAAAAGATGATTTGCTTAATATATTTGGCAGCGAAAAAGAGATGGGAAAAGCTTCGTTTTCTGATGTTAAAGAATTTAAACAAACGCTTTTATATTCTTATACATTAAATACTAAATATAAAGATGATCTTTTAAAACTATATGGCAAGGATAATTTGAGTGAAAAAGAATTTAATAAGATTAAAGTTATTTTTGAAAAAAGCGGGGCTAAAGAATATTGTTTAACTAAGATGGATAAATTGTTTAAAGAGAGTTTTGAAGAAATACTTGATTTAAAAATCTCATCAAATAATAAAAAATTATTGCTGGGATTTGCGGAATTCTTGAGGGTGTTAAAGAAATGAAAAAATTATTAGTTATTTGTTTAAGCTTATTACTAATTGGTTGCGGTAATAAAATTGCTACAATAAAAAAAGCAAATGGAGATTCTAAAACTTATTTGTTTTTTAAAAAGTTTGATGTTAGTAATTATTATGTAAGTTTTTGGGATAGAAACACATCAATTAATGACGATAGTAAAATTATTCTTGCTAGAAGTGGGGATAAATACTATTATGAATTTGACGGTTATCAAAGAAATATAATTATCCAAAAAGAAGGGAAAAGATATAATGTTTATCCTGATAGAAAGGAATACTCTCTAGAGGATAAAGATGTAGAAGATTTTGCTTTAGGTATTTTACCTAATGATATGGATAAATTAAAAAAGCAAGGATATAAAACAGGTGAAGAGAAAATATATGGCAAGAAATATATTTATGAGAAGTTTTCTAGTGATATAGGCGATACTACTTATTATTTTAAGGGGAAAAAACTTATTTATGTTAAATATGAAGGAATTCAAAAGAATGTGTTTTTAAAGTTTAATTATATGAAAAAAGATTTTTCTTTAAAAATATTTGAAATAAGCAATGATTTTGAAGAAATTTCATATTAATTAAGTTGTTTCTGTGATAAAATATTTTTAGGAGGAGTTTTATGAAAAAGAAAATTTTATTAGTTTTACTTTTATGTATGTTTTTAGTTCCAAGTGTTCAGGCTAAAACAATTAATCATTTTTATGCGGAAGCAGATGAAAATGTAACATTTAGTGATGAAGTTAATGGTTCTTCAGCGCTTGCTGGTCAAAGTGTTGAAACTACTGGTAATATTCAAGGTGTTAGTTTTTTGGCAGCTAATAAGATCGAAAGCAGTGGGCAGAGTGATTATTTAGTGGCTGCTGGTAATTCAATTACTGTTTCGGGAACAGTAAATAATGAATCGATTATTGCCGGCAATGTTATTAAAGTTGATAAAAGTGCAGTTTTACAAAGGGATGTTATTATTTTAGGTTCTGATATTACTGTTAAAGGTAATTTAGGGCGTAATGTCAGTTTGTTTGGTAATAAGGTTTCTTTAATAGGGACAACAGTTAATGGAAACGTCAAAATTTATGCAGAAGAAATTACGGTTGATGATGATACAATAATTCAAGGAATGTTATCTTATCCAAAAGATGCTAAGGTATCTATTGGTAAAAATGTAAATAATGTAAAGAAAACAGGTGCTATAAAGAAAGAGGTATCAAACGATTTTATTACTTTTGTAAAGGATAAAATATGGTCATTTTTGTCTTTGGTGGTCATTTTTGCCGTTCTTACATTACTTGCACCAAATTTATTTGATAGGATTAATAAAGATTATGAAGTGTTTAATTTTACAAAAGGAATGGAAACATTTTCTAAGGGCCTTGTATTTTTATTAATGGTTCCAATATTAGCAGTATTTTTATTAGTTGTACCATTTGCTTTACCACTTTCACTTATTTCACTTATTTTATATTTTATACTAATATATATTTCTAAAGTTTTTGCAGCTTATTTATTGGGTTATAAAATATGGCAAAAATCTTTTAAAAAGGATATTAATCTTTTACTTGTTGGAATTATAGGTTTTACAATACTTTTAATTTTAGAATTAATTCCAGGTGTTAACTCTTTAGTTTTTATAGTTACCCTAGTAATGAGTATGGGAATTATATCTGATTTTATTATTAAAAGAGAAAAGAAAGTTAAGTAAAAAACTTAACTTTTTTGTTTGCTATACATATACTACTTTAGAGGTGATGATGTGTATAGTATATATCAAGTACAAAATGGGGAAACTCTTGCTTCTATTGCAAATAAATTTGGTATGACTGCTAATGATTTAGCCAGTTTAAATGGTATTATGATGGGTACTGTTTTGAATAAGGGTGATTATATTATTGTTCCTAAAATGGAGAGCGAAAATTTATATTTTGATAAATATATGATTCAAAAAGGCGATACTATTTATTCTATTGCTCAAAGATATGAGATTAGTCCTAGTCATTTACTTAGATTAAATGGACTTAATACTGGTGATATAATTTATCCAGGGGAGATGATTTTTATTCCTAAAGAAGGAGTTTCTTTTTATATTACTTCTAATGATGACACTTTAAATGATTTAATTAGTTTTTTTGGCGTTAATGTTTCTGATATTGCTAATCAAAACAGAACTATATATTTAGCTAATGATCAACTCATTGTTTACAGAAAATAAAGATTTTGTAGTCTTTATTTTTTTATCGTCTTTTTTTTTAATGAAATTTGTTATATAATGATTAAAAGGTGATATTTCATGAGGAAGATACTGCTTCTGTTAATTATATTTTTATTAGGAGCTTGCTCCACTATTAAAACTTATGATGAAATAAGTTTTAACAAATTAAAAAAAATGCTTAATAATAAAGAAAATTTCATTTTATTTATAGGTTCTACCGATTGTTCAGCTTGCGATTCATATAAAGGGACAATAAACGATGTTATTTCTAAATATAATCTCGATATTAAATATATTGATTTATCTAAATTGTCTAAAAAAGAGGAAAGTGAACTTATTTCAAAATTTCCAATTACAGGAACGCCAACAACTATTTTTATAGAAAAAGGTGTTGAAGAGGACACATATAATAGAATTGATGGTAGTGTGAAATATAGTAAAGTTATAAATAAATTAAAAGAAAATAAATATATAAAGGGATGATATGATGAATGAAAATATGATCGAACCAATTAATCCAGAAGAATTTCCAATAATTACTAATTACTGTGAGAATTTAACTACAAAGGAATATGTTACTAATCCAGCAATTGCTAGAGAAGAAGAAATAAAAAAAACAATGCTTATTTTACTTACTCCAGATAAGTCAGCTTTATTAGTAGGGGCTGCTGGTATTGGTAAAACAGCTATTGTTGAGGGAATTGCTTATAAAATTCAAAAGGGTGATGTTCCAAACAGTTTGAAAGGATTTAATATTTTGAAAATTAATTCTTCATCAATGTTAGGAACAATGGTTGTTAATGGGAAAACCGAAACTGTAACTAATCTTGTTGTTAATGAACTTAAAAGGGCACCTAAAACGGTACTGTTTATCGATGAAGTACATACTTTAATTGGTGGTGCTGCTGATGGACCTATGGATTTGGCTAATATTTTAAAACCAGCATTAGACCGTGGGGATATTAAAGCAATAGGAGCTACCACAACAATTGAATATGAGACGTATATTGTTAAAGATAGAGCTTTTTTAAGACGTTTTGATAGGGTTGATGTTGAAGAACCAGACAAGGCGGCGACAATTCAAATTTTACTTGGAACTATTCCAAGAATTGAACATAAAACAGGTATTAAAATGGTTAATAATAGTTTTTTAAGGAATTTACTTATGGAATCTATTGTTGATGCCACATCTACTTATAAAAGAGTATATGGATTATCGGCAATGTATCCAGATGTTTCTTTATCTGTTTTATCCGGGGCTTTTTCAAATGCTTTATTTGAAAATAAAACTGAAGTTGGCATAAAAGATGTATATATAGCCATTAGGGACAGTAAAAGAATTTATCCAGATAGTCGTGTAAAAGAATGTGCTAATTTCCGTGAAAAATTTGCCAGAATTTGTGCTGACGCTGGTATTGAACTTCCAGTTGTTAATATAGAAGATATTCAAACTGATGAAATTATTTAAGTTTTTTCATATTATTAAATAGGAGGTAGTTTATGCAAGAAAAACCACTAAAAAATTATATAATACTTGCAGTAATAATGCTTTCAGTAGTACTTTTAGTTTTTTATATTAGAGGTTGGTATAATACATCAAAAGTATATTACTCTAGAAACTCGGTTATAAAGAATGTTGCTAGAGAAATAAATGCTGAAGAGATTTCTAATTACACTTTGGAAAGTCAAAAATTTATTTTATATGTTTCTTCAGGCAGTGATATATCGATAAAGGAATTTGAAAATGATTTAAAGAAGCTTATTCTTAGGTTGGATATTGCAGAAGATGTTCTTTATTTAAATTTAGACAATGTTAATATTAGTGATTTTAATGTGCGATTAAGAAATGTTTTTGCTGATAGTGAAAGAATAAAATCAAGAATTTCTGATGATTCAACCGCTTCGTTTTATGTTTTTGAAAACGGTAAAATTGTTTCTTTATTAAATAATGTTGATTCATTTAATATTGAACATATTAAAAGATTATTCCAAAAATGGGGCTTTGATAATGATTAATGTTGTTTTATATGAACCAGAGATACCCCAAAATACTGGGAATATAATGAGAACTTGCGCTGCCACTAATACTAAATTACATTTAATTAAACCTTTAGGTTTTAACTTAGATGAGAAATCTATTAAACGTAGTGGGGCTAATTATATAGATGTGTGTGATTATAAATTATATGAGGATTATAATGATTTCTTAAAACAGAATAAAGGTGAATTTTATTATTTTACCAGATATGGAACTAAGCCTCCTACAGAATTTGATTATAGTGATAGCAATAAGAATATTTATTTAATTTTTGGCAAAGAAAGTACAGGAATACCAAAAGAAATTTTAAAAGATAATTTAGATAATTGCACTAGACTTCCAATGACTGATAAAGTTAGGGCTTTAAATTTATCTAATTGTGTAGCTATTATGGTTTATGAGGTGCTTAGACAGCAAAACTATAATGATTTACTTAGATATGAACCATTTAAAGGTGAGGATTATTTGAATTTTTAATTGCATTTTTGTTTTTAAAATGTTATTATATTTTTAGAATAAGGAGGAGTAATATGAGCATTTTAAGTAATTGGGTTTTTTGGGTTGTAATATTTGCTATAATTTTTATTTTAGCTGTAATCGGTTATATAACTGAAAGTAGGAAAAAAGAAAAAAAGGCCCCTGTTGAATTAAAAACAGAGGCAATACCAGCAGCTGCCCCAACACCACCTGTAGATAATAGTAATGTTTTATCCCCTGTTGATTCGGGAGCAGTATTAAATTTGGATAATGGTACTTGGAATAATAATCAACCTGTAGAAAATGTAGCTGTACAAAGTGGACTTGCGGATGATTGGTCTGTTATGCCAGAAGTTAGTAATTCTAATGTTCAAAATATGGATGCTTCTCAGTCTGGTGTTCCTTTTCCAGCGTCTGAGACTCCAGTAGTAGAACCTGCACCAGTAGCAGAGCCAGTAGTTGAAACTCCAGCAGTAGAACCTGCACCAGTAGCAGAGCCAGTAGTTGAAACTCCAGTGGTAGAACCTGCACCAGTGGCAGAGCCAGTAGTTGAAACTCCAGCAGTAGAACCTGCACCAGTAGCAGAGCCAGTGGTTGAAACTCCAGCAGTAGAACCTGCACCAGTAGCAGAGCCAGTAGTTGAAACTCCAGTGGTAGAAGCTACCCCAGTAGTAGAACCAGCATCTGAGGCTCCAGTAGTGGAAGCTGCACCTACAGAACAAAGTGACACAGACATATGGAAATAAAAGATGATTTCATCTTTTTTTTTGAAAAAAATATATTAATTTTTCAATTATTCTTTTATATGTTTTTTAAATATGGTATAATTTAATAGTATAGGGAGGTAAGTTATGACGATTGAATCTTTAAGTGAAATTATTCGAAAACTTGTCGATGTCCTTTTAGTCTGGGCTTTATTTTACTTTATATTAAAAAGTTTAAGAAAAAATATGAAAATGGTGATGCTATTTAAGGGTATTTTAGTTATTGCCCTTACAAAAGTATTATCAACATGGTTAGATTTAGTTACTATTGGTTATTTTATAGATTATGTTATTGAGTGGGCTCCTCTTGCATTAATTGTTATTTTTCAGCCAGAAATTAGAGATGCGCTCGAGCAACTTGGTAGAGCCCAATTTTTTAGAAAAAAGAAGTCTTTATCTCTTTCTGAACTTGAACGATCAGTTAATGAAATTGCTAATGCAGCAGACTATATTAGAAAAATGCGTATGGGAGCGTTAATTGTTATTGAAAGGGATAATACTTTAGCTAATTATGTTGAAAAAGCACAAAAGATTTATGCTGATATATCTGGTCCTTTACTTGCTTCAATTTTCTTTAAAAATAATCCTCTTCATGATGGTGGGGTAATTATTCAAGGAGATAAAATAGTATGTGCAGGGGCAGTGTTCCCAACCAGTGATAGTATGGCAATTAGTAAGCGTTTAGGTACTCGTCATAGAGCAGCTTTAGGAATTGCTGAACGAACTGACTGTGTAGCGTTAATCGTTTCTGAGGAAACAGGTCGTATGTCACTTGCCATGAATGGAGAGCTTGTTTATAATCTTTCATTAGATGAAGTTAAACTACGATTAATAGATGCTTTAGCTCCTTCTGGACAGATTTTAAGTAATATGAGAGAAGGTGCTAACAATGAATAAAAAATTAGGATTATTTGGCAAAATTTTTAGATTTATCGATAGAAAAATAGTTGTTCCGGTTACTAGATTTTTAATGAAAATAGTTAGATGGTTTAGTAATTCGAATAAAACTTTAGAAACTTGGCTTTCAAGAAGTAATACCCTCTTATTTATTTCATTATTTTTGGCAGTGTTAATATTCATCGTTATTGATCAAAAAATGACTTTGTTTACAAACACTAGTGCTGAAGTTTTAAAAGATAGGGAAATAAATGCTATATATAATGAAGAGGCTTATGTTATTGAAGGGCTTCCAGATAAAGTAGATGTAACATTAATGGGAAGCCGATCTGATTTATTTATAGCTAAGCAATCGGCCGCTAAAGTTACAGTTGATCTTACTGGTTTAAAACCAGGAACTCATAAAGTTAATATCGAATATGCGGCACCAACTGGTTCGATTGATTATAGCGTTAACCCTTCGGTTGCTAATGTTAATATTTACCGTAAAGTTTCAGAATCTAAAACTGTTACAGCAGATTTATTAAATCAAGACAGTTTAGATCCAAAACTTGTAATTGAAGATGTTAGTCCTTCAGTTGATACGGTTGTTGTTAAAGGAACCGATGATGAAAATGCTATAAATAGTTTGAAAAAAGTAGCAACAATAAAAGCATTAGTTGATGTTCAAAGTTTAACATTAAATGATGCTGGAACAATTAATGTTAAAAATATCCCTTTAAAAGCGTATGATAAGGATGGAAATATTTTAAATGTTGAAATTGTTCCGGAAAAAATCAGTGTTGATTTAGAAATATCTTCACCTAGTAAAGTTGTACCAATAAGGGTCGTTCCTAAAGGTGAACTTGAAAATGGAAAAGCTATTAGTTCAATTCAAATAGGTAACAATGCTTCTAATGTGGTTGTTTATGGAAAACAAAGTGTTTTAGACAATTTACAAAATGTTCCGGTAACTATAGATGTCGATAAACTTGGTTCTGATAAGGTTTATAAATTAGAATTGAAGAAACCAAAAGGTGTTAAATCCATGTCGCTTTCAAACATAACAGTTTCTGTATCTTTAGGTGAAGCATCATATAGAGATATTGATAATGTTAATATTGATGTGCGTAATTTAAATGAGAAATATGCTGTTCAAGGTATTTCAGAAGATGATACTAAGGTTTCAGTTAGCGTTAAGGGTGTCGATAGTGTAATTAAAGCTCTTACTAGTGAAGATATTAAAGCATATATTGATCTTAAGAACTATAAACCTGGCGAAGTTTATGATGTGCCTGTTAAAGTAGAAGGTACCGACTCTCGTGTTCAGTATGTTTCTAAGAAAACTAAGGTTAAAATTAAAGTAGTCGAAAAGTAGTCTTTGGCTACTTTTTTTGTTTATTGACTTTAAAATAAAAAAATATTATTATTATATTGAAGGGTGTGATAGCATGGTTAAAAAGTTAAAAAATACATTAATTACTACGTCAGTATTTTATTTAATTATTGGGATTTTTATGCTTTTATTTCCAGTAGTAGTTAGTGATTTTATTTGTTATTTAGTGGGGTTTATGTTTTTGTTTTTTGGGGTTGCTGGAATAGTAATGTATGCGAAGACCGAAGTTAAAACGCCTTATTCTAGTTCAACACTCGTTCTAGCAATTATTTTGGGAGCATTTGGAATTTATATATTTTTAAATCCTAAAGCTTTTGCTTCGTTCATTCCTCTTGTAGTTGGAATATTTTTACTAGCAGATGCGGTTAGTAAATTGTCAATGGCTCTTGATCTAAAAAAGCAAGAATATATTAATTGGTGGCATATGCTTATAACTTCATTTATTATTTTAGTTTTAGGACTAATACTAGTTTTTAATCCGTTTGAAGTTATTACAGTCACAATACGTATTATTGGTGCAATATTGATGATAGATGCTTTGTCAAATATATTTACTATATATAGTTATTCAAAAGTTATAGTAAAATAAAACTTCCTGATCTAGGAAGTTTTTTAATGATCTTCAATATGATTAAATAATATGCCTATATTAATAAGACCGGCAATACCTACTAAAATATATATTAATTTTTCAAGAATTGTTCCATTACCAAATATAGTAGATACTAGATTAAAGTCAAGTAAACCAATTAATCCCCAGTTTAATGCTCCAACAATTGTTAATACGAGACATATTTTTTGTAAAATTTCCATTTTTCCACCTTCCTTTTTCTATAACTAGCATATCCAAAAACATTTAAATTATTCATTCATATTTTCAAAAAACAATTAATATAATTAATCAGAAATTGAAAGATGGTGAATTGATGAAAAAAATTTTAATTATTTTGTGTTTTTGTCTGTGCATTTCTGGATGTGGTAATTATACAGTAAAAGATGTAGAAAAGGATTTAGAAAAAAAGATAGGCAAAATAAATAGTTATAACTTGTCTGGTAAAATGGAAATAATAAATAACGATGATGTATATAAATATGATGTTGATGTTTCTTATAAGAAGGGAGATAAATATAGAGTTTCTCTTAAAAATAAAACTAATAATCACGAGCAAATAATTTTGAGAAATTCTGATGGTGTTTATGTTTTGACTCCAACACTTGGGAAAAGTTTTAAATTTCAAAGTGATTGGCCATACAATAATTCACAAGTATATTTATTACAAACACTTTTGTCCGATATTCAAAATGACAGCAAAAAAGAGTTTAAAAACACAAGTAAGAATTATATTTTTAAAACAAAAGTAAATTATCCTAATAATAGTGATTTAGTTAGTCAAAAGATTTATTTTGATAAAAAATTAAATCCTTTAAAAGTTGAAGTTTTAAATAACGAAGAGGATGTTTTAATTAAAATGAATTTTGATAAAATTAATTTAAAACCAAAATTTAGTGACAATTATTTTATGTTAGATGAGAATATGGAAGTTTCAAAGAGTGTTGATAATACTGAAATGGTTAGTAAAATAGATGAGGAAATATATCCTATGTATATACCACAAGACACAAAGCTTACTAACAAAGAAAAAATTAGCTTAGGTGACGGGGAACGTGTAATAATGACTTTTGAAGGTGCTAGCCCATTTATGCTTATAGAGCAAACCGCTTCTATTTCTTCAGATGAGTCGGTAGTTTCAGTTGATGGAGAACCTTATCAGATGGCTATGGGTGTAGGAATGATTAGTGATAATATGGTATCTTTTATCAGTGGTGGTATTGAATATTATGTGGTATCTGATAATATGAGTGATGAAGAACTTATTAGTGTGGCAAATTCTATTTCAGTTTTACCAGCTAGCAAATAAAACTTTTAAAATAAAGCTAAATGTGTTATAATTAACGCAGGTGATATAATGACAAAAGGAAATAACACAAAAAAGAATAAAAAGAAAAAAATAAATAATGAAAAACACTTTAAAGAAGAAACACCAAAAGTTATTGAAGAAGTTGTTTCTAATGATATTTCAGAAGAGGTAAGAGAAGAAAAGAAACAAACTATTGAAAAAGTACGTAGAGATTTGCATTTTGAAAAGAATGATAGTGGTGATGAGCTTTCAAAGCTTGCTAAAATAGTCTTTATTGTAACAGCAATTATTATTGTATTTTATTTTATAACAACGTTTGTCACTCGAAAAGCTAATGCAATAAACACTGTTAAAAAATTAAAAACAGATAATAAAGCTGAAATTCAGTATGAAAGTATAATTATTGGTTCAATGTTAAAGATTGATGGTAATTATTATGTTTTAATTGAAAATAATGATGATGAAAAAATTGACGAATATAGAACTGCTGTTCAAACAATTAAAGCAAATGATGAGGCACCTAAAATTTATAGGGCTAATTTATCTAATAGTTTTAATAAGTCTTATTTAGCAAAAGAAAGTGACTATAATTCTGACTTGTCAAAATTTAAAGTAAAAGGAACAACTTTAATTAAAGTAAGTGATCATAAAATTGAAAAAACTTATGATGCTTATGACGATATTAAGGGTGAATTAGATAAACTTCAATAAAGGTACAATGTAAAATTGTATCTTTTTTATTTATTTATGTTTTAATATTGAATATTTATGGTATACTTTTATTGTAACGTTAGAGGGTTGATATTATGAAAAAGGCTGAAGAAACTAAAAAGAAATTGGAAAAGTTATCAGCTTCTTTAGGTGATTTTGACTTGTTTAAAGAAGAAAATGAAGTTAAAGCTGTTCCGAAAACAAGTAATTCCTATTTTAGAACTAGCGAAGTTGTTATACTTTTACTTTTGACAGCAGTAGTTAGTTTGTTAATGGGTGGCCTTGTAATGTATAAGCTTAATTATAGTAGTGGAAAGCTTATTGATAATTCTCTTCGTGAATTTATTAAAAATTATGAATATATTACGAATAATTATTATGGTAAAGTTGATAAATCTAAATTAATTGATTCAGCAATTGCGGGAATGCTTGAAACTTTAGATAAAAACTCTAGCTATGTAGGTTCTACTGATAGTAATTTTAATATATTTTTAGAAGGTAATTATAAAGGCGTTGGTCTTCAAGTATATAATGATGAAAAAATGAATGTTGTTATATATAATGTTATTGATAATTCTCCGGCTAAAGCTGCGGGTCTTGAAACTGGGGACATTATTTTAAAAATAAATAATAAAAGTGTCCTTGGAAAAACAACCGATAAAGTTTCTAAATTAATAAAAAAGCAAAAGGAAGAATTTAGTATTACAGTAAAAAGAGGAGAGGAAGAGAAAGTATTTAAAATTAAAGTTTCAGACATTTCTTTACAATCTGTGAGCTCAGAAGTTATTACTAAAGGTGACAAAAAAATAGGTTATGTCAAAATTTCTATATTTGCGAATAATACAGATAGTCAATTAAAAAAACAGCTTGAAAAACTTGAAGATGGTAATGTCAATAGTTTAATAATAGATTTAAGAGATAATTCGGGCGGACATTTAACGGCAGCCGAGAATATTCTTTCATTGTTTTTAGATTCATCTCATCCTATTTATCAGATTAAATCTAAAACTGGGATTAACAAATATTTTTCTAAAGGAAAAGCTACTAAAAAATACAAAATAGTTATTTTAGTAAATGGTGATAGTGCTTCTGCTTCTGAAGTGGTTACTTCAGCATTAAGTGAACAATATGGAGCAACTATTGTTGGACAAAAGACTTTTGGAAAAGGAACTGTCCAAGAACTTCAAACTTTAAGTAGTGGAGAGCAATATAAGCTTACAACTAAAACTTGGTTAACTTCTAAGGGTAAAGAAGTCAATGGAAAAGGGATTATGCCTGATGTTGAAGTTTCACTTGATGAGAAATATAATTCTGATCCAACAATGGCTAACGATAGCCAACTTCAAAAAGCTATAGAATGTATTTTAAAGTGATATCAAAATGATATCCTTTTCTTTTTTTCTAAAAAGATATATAATGTAAGTAAGGAGCGATTTTATGAATAAACTTAATAAAGGAGATCGGCTTCAAATACAGTGTTATAAACACGATGGTAAAATTCATCGCTGTTGGGACGAGGCAGTAGTGCTCGATGTTAAAAGAGATTATATTGTTTTTGGAAATGAAAAAACGCTTGTTACTGAGGCTGGAGGAAATACTTGGAGAACGAAAGAGCCAGCGGTTATGTATTTTTTTAAAAATAAATGGTATAACATAATTGTTCAACTGAAAAAAGAAGGTGTTACATATTATTGTAATATTGCTTCACCATTTATTGTTGAAGAAGATACTATTAAATATATTGATTATGACTTGGATTTAAGAATTTTTCCTAATGGAAGTTTTAAAATATTAGATAGACAGGAATATAAGTATCATAAGAAGAAAATGAATTATTCTGATGATTTAGATATAGTTATAAGGCACGCTCTTTCAGAACTCATTACAGAATATCAAAAAGGTATTAGTATGTTTGATATTGATGTCAATATGAAATATGCTTCAGAATATCAAAAAATAAAAGATGGCAATTAACTGTCATCTTTTTTATATTTGTACATATATTATAAGGAAGGAAAACATTTTTTTCAATTTGACTTTATTTGAAAAAAATGGTATTGTATTGGTGCATTTGACGGAATTCGACAAAAAAACTAAAAAAAAACGAAAAAAATGTTGACTTCTTCAAAATGTTCTGTTATATTAGGTGAGTACTTTTGAAGGAAAAACCTTATTTGACAATAGTTTTAAAAAAAATAAAAAAACTATTGACTTCAATTTGTACATTTGTTATATTAGAAGTACCGCTTGGAAAAGTGGTATGAATGATCTTTGAAAACTGAGCAAAATGTCAATTCATTGAATTAGCTAGGAGATAAATTTTTGTAAAGTTATTTTTTTTATGAGAGTTTGATCCTGGCTCAGGATG